>CAYZGP010000048.1:0-17213 GCA_964478065.1 uncultured Pirellulaceae bacterium | reverse complement strand
TTGTATCGCCATCCATTGAATCGCCAGTCATTGAATCGCCAGTCATTTTGTCTTCATCAGCCGATTCATCAGGACCGGCAATCATTACGTCTTGATCGCCGGCCACTTTTGGTGGTGGCGGAGCGTTAAACCAAGCGATCGTGACCATGCAAAGACCGATCCAAATGGCAGCCGTGATGATCGTGATTTTTGTGAACGCGTCACCGGCTTTTGAGCCGAATGCACTTTGGCCGCCCATGCCGCCCAACGCACCCGTTAGACCGCCGCCTTTTCCGCGCTGGACAAGCACCAAAAGCATCAAGAAAAGTGATGTGCAGAACAAGAGAACTTCCATCACTAGAAGTCCCATTTTGATTTCGGCTAAGAGTTCAATATTCATTTTTTTTCTCGATCAAGTCGAGCGACAAATTGTTTTGTTGGGTGAATGTGTTATTCGAAAATTAAGCAGAATTGAAAGTTGAGCAGCGTTTAATTTCAGACAGCGTTAACACCGGCAGCGTTGATGATCGCGGCAAAGCTATCTGCTTTCAAAGACGCTCCACCGACTAAGGCACCATCAATATCGGTTTGCGACATCAATTCGGCTGCGTTAGCTGGTTTTACACTTCCACCGTAAAGGATTCGGACGGATTCCGAAGTCTCAGAATTATAACGATCAGCCAGCATTTTGCGAAGGTCAGCGTGGACTTCCTGGGCTTGCTCAGGCGAGGCTGTTTTGCCTGTTCCGATGGCCCAAACCGGCTCATAGGCGATGACGGTTTTGAGCATCTGCTCTTCGCTCAATCCAGCCAGAGATCCATCGAATTGCGATTGGACTACTTTTTTGGTGTCACCAGATTCTCGCTCCTCAAGTAGCTCACCAACGCACAGGACTGGAGTCAGGCCCGCCTCCAACGCGGCAAGGACTTTTTTGTTGATTAATTCGTCGCATTCGCTCATCACATGACGCCGCTCGCTATGACCCAAGATCACATACGTGCATCCAATGTCGCTGAGCATTGACGTGCTGGTTTGGCCAGTGAACGCGCCGCTTGCTTCAAAGTAAACGTCTTGCCCACCAAGTGAAATTCCAGAATCCGAAAGTGCCGAACCAACCGAGTCGAGGTAGACGTTAGGTGGGCAAACCAGGATGTCGCAGTCCGATCCAGTTTTAGCCGCGATGAGTCCGTGAGCAAGTTCAACGGCTTGTGCGCGATTCAAGTTCATTTTCCAATTACCAGCAATCAATGGACGTCTCACGGCAACTCCAAGACAGATCAAAATAGGGGGTGGTTCACGCAAAATTCGAATTGGCCATCCTACCAAATGAGGCTCGTTTATTTAACGGCTGTTATTTGAACTTTTGCCGGAATTTGCCAGAGATTTGAGCTGATTAAGCCGTGTTTGCCATTAACCGATCTAACGGGTCGTTTCTGGGGTACGAGGCAGTCGTTGGCAACCAAAATGACAACGAGCCAGACGATTAAAGATCGCCCTTTGTGTGAGGACACACTAGCGAAGGTCATGCCTGTGCATCACGTTTTAGCCAGCGACGTGAGAATCTTGTTGCCCCGTCGCACGGTGACGCCCATCCGTGACGGGTGGTGAATTTGGCCTTCAGCCAAAACGGGTTTTTCTGGCTTGGCTCTTGGGACGATGTCCCAGGCTACGATGAAAAAGGCCTTTGCTCGATGTCTTTTCTTCGTTCGGCTTGGTTTACCGATCCGAATAAACTCGAGTTGTTTCTTCTTTGGAAACTGGCGTTTGTCGACCATCGGTTCGCATGTTCACAACGACTCGGTGATCGCCTTTGCCTCGTCCGGTGGCGTTGATGATGAAATTAATTTCATCGCCGGGAGTCATGCTGGCAATCGGCTCGAATGCGATTTGCTGGCCTCTGATGGTGTGACGAAGCGATCCGTCGATTGAGGTGGGTGTCAAACCCGGTGGGAAGTCGACTTGCAATTGAACGTTCGTTGCGGCTTTGGTTCCCTGGTTAACGACACGAACTTTATAGCTCGTTCCGCTTCCAATTTCGATCGGATCAACCACATCGTCGATGTCGAAAAATACATCGACCAAGTGCTCTACGTTAAGCGGTTGGTTGGCTTCGGATTTAATGTTGAGGTCGGCCAGGGCTTCGAATTTGATTGGTTGGCTACCGACTTCGATGGGTGTCGTTTTGAGTTCGACTTTGGCTTCCACGTCCTCCGATAGCTCCGCCAGACTCCAGAAAACGGAATGAGATGCTGGAGCGTAGGTGCCTTGGTTGTTGGCGCTGATATATCGTAGTCCGCTTGGCAGTCGTGCGATCAGTTCAACGTTGGTGGCCGGAGCAGTTCCGTTATTGGCAACAGAGAATGTGTGGCTAACATTTCGCTTCAAGTACCGAATGGTCGGCCCGTCGGCTTTGGTTGTCAGGTTCGGCGCAACGACTTCGAGGTCGATTTTGTGTTCTGCTCGCAGTCCACCTTCGGCGGAGGCGAACATTACGTTTTTGATGCGGCCAACTTGGGCGGCTTTTAGTGCCAATCGTACGCGACGAGATTTGCCTGGCATCAAGGTGCCGACTTCGTATTCAATTTCGCGACCGATCGGCGAGTTAAGCTGAACAGGAACGTCTTCTTGAATTAAAACATTTTTCGCAGGGCCATCGCCTTTGTTTTTGACTACGACGTCGAGAATTACTTCGTCGCCGATCAAGTGTCTGGGCTCAGACTGATGGATGATTTCCAATTCGGGCCTTGTGACCAGCGTTCGCATGGAGGCTTGGGTAGCAAACGTCACATGGGCGACGCTTCCCATTTCGCCTGGGCGGGTTGGTTTAAGTTGGAGTTTGATTCGTTTTTCTTGTCCCGGTGCCATCGAACCAAGGTCCCATTGAATGTCCCTGCTGCGGGCTGATCTGGATGGCTCTGGATTGGAGCTGATAAACTGAGCTCCGTCTGGGACTTGGTCAAATACGCGTACGTTTTCAGCAGCAACACGACCGACGTTTTTGATTACGATTTCAAAATCAGCCGTTGAGTTGACTTGAATCTCGCGTGGAGAAAGTTTTTGGACCGTAAGTGCTGGAGCCTGAATGCCTTCAAGACCTCGCTCGCCGGGTACGTTGCGAGTCAGCATCGTGGCAGGGGCTGGCATGGCTGTTGGAGCAGCCGAACCAAGCAGGCTTTTTGGTGCGATCGTATTCGATCGGTTTGAGTTAGTGTTTTGCCGATTTGCGAAATTGTTGACTGGAGCTGGGCGAGCGGTTGAGCCTTGAGCGGCTGGAATCTTCGCTCGTGATGTGGCTTGGCTGTTGAAGGGTGCAACTGATGCGGCAGATTTTTGCCCACCGAATCCGTTTTGTGCGGGCGGCGTTACTTTGCGAATTGGCGGCAACGGGTTGCGAGCTGGGGGATTGTCAAACGGGTTGGCTTTGGCGGCGGTGTTGTTTGCGGGAGCTTTCGGCCGAACTAACGGACCATTTGCATTAAAGGATGCATTGGGGGCGCGGCCTGGGTTGATAGCTGGAAGATCTGATTTGAAATTGCTACCGCTTTTTGCTGAAGCAGCTGGTCCAAAGCTGTTTGGGATGGATGGAGGCTCGAATTTTCTTGGAACGGCACCAAGATTCGGTTTCTTGTCAAAAACGCCCAAGCCTTTTTGAACGCCCGATTTGAGTGCAGCAGCTCCGTCGGCCAATTTCGATTGCGCATTGGCCGCAACATTTCCTGCTTGGTTTTTCAAATTCTGAGCGACGTCCTTGGCTTGGGTGACCGTGGTCGAAACGTTCGTTTTGAATCCGGTGGCGTCAACAACTGGCGCACCTGCTCTGAATCCACCCTGGCTGTTGGTTAGAGGCACGCCTCCTGGGCCTTGGGCAAATCGAGTGGGTTGAATTTTGGGAACCACTGGTTTTGATGCTTTAAATGTCGAAGCCGATTTTGCAACGGGGGTTTTATTGGCCCCAAAACCATTTGGCTCAAAACTTGGCTTGGGCTTGGATTTGAATGGTGCAGGTTTTGTTTGAGTAAGTTTTGGTTTGCCTGCATAAGGCGAAGGGATGATTTTCGCGCTGCCGAGTCTGGCGGCGGCTAAGAGAACGTTTTCCGTTTCCTGCGTTCCCGACGTTGTTCCAATTGAACCCGCGGTCGACAGCGAATTCTTCGAAGTGATTTTATTTGAGTCGTTCCCTGCCACGAGATTTGCGTTCGCTGGATCGGCACCGTCTGCTTGAGGTTTGGGCTTGTTCTTCATCGAAAGAATGATGACCAAGGTGCCAAGCACGACGAATAAGCCAACGGCAAGAATGCGGCCAAAAAGCGCTTTTGAAAATCGTGGACCGTAGTCGTCGTTTTCAAGTTCGTACTCTGTATCAATTTCGATTTCGGACATGACGTTTTACCATTAAGGAAACATGTCGCATGAACCGAGAGCAACTTGTTCTTTTGAACAAGAAAGTGAATCACTCTACAGCATCCATGCCGTTATTGTGTTGTTGTGTCGCAGGTGAAGCGAATCCAGGATAGATTGCGCAATCCTTGCGCGGTATTTTGTAAGTGATGAATACCAAAATGCCCCCTGTCGAGACAATACCAGTTGTAATCGGACGCAGGGACGTCGAACCATGAGAATCAGCGAGGTAGGGTTTGATTCACAACTTGAAATCAATGCAAAACCGGAATAATCCGATTGATGCTTTGACCTATTAAGGCTGATTGCTAGCGATTTAAGCGAGCCGAGGTATTAACGGCGGTCGTCAGGCTGCTGCTTAAAGAGATTTTTGATCCGAGAAGTGAAACTTATTTTCACATCGGATTTCTTGTTCGAAAGTTTGCTTTCCAAGGCAGCCGAACGGCGGTCTAGTTCAACCTGTTTTTCTTCCAGCTGTGCCTTGAACTGGCTGAGCTTGGCACGGTTGATTGAAAGTTCAATTTCAGCATCACGAAGCTTCGAAGTGAGCTCTTCTTTAAGATTGTTGATGCTCTCTGCATCGGCTTCGGACATGTTTTCGATTGAATCCTGGAAATCTTCAAGCTTTTCTTGGTTGTCGTCACGCAAGATTGGAACGCTTGTTGAGTCAGTTTCTTTTGTTGGCGAGTCGATTGCTGGACGGTAGTCGGGATCGATCCCGTACTTGGAAAGCATCGCCTTCTTTTGCTCATGCCAGTGTTTGCCAATCTCAGAACTGTCTGCTTCGGGTTCCGTTTCCTGGTCAGAGTCTGAATCGATGGTGATTTCTTGACCAGTGATCTGTGTCAGGCAAGCTTGGATGCTTTCGATCTTCTCTTCGAGTTGCTTGGACATGCCAGAGCCCTGATTCGCCTCGATCAGCATCTGTTGCGAGGTTACGGCTTCTGTGATTTTCGATATTTGGCTATCAAGTTCAGCAAAACGTGATTCCAGATGTTTTCCAAGTTTGGATTCGAACTGTTGGTCCAATTGCGTTTCAAGCTCTGTTCGGAAGTCTTCCGGAATCGCCTGAGAAGTTTTATTGGTTCCGTCTTGTGATTCAAGCTTCTTATCGATCGAGTCGGTGAGGCTCTTCGTTTTCTCTTCAAGCTGAAGCGTTGTCAGTTCGAGATGTTCCTGGAGCTTAGACTCAAGCTGTTGGCCTATTTGTTGTTCAAGCTCTGCTTGGAAATCCTTGGAAAGCGACTGGGCGTCTTCACTTTGAAATCCGCCTTTTGCCTCAAATTTTGCAGCGACCGAATCGGCAAAGCCTTTTGTTTTCTCTTCCAGTTGAAGCGTTGCCAACTCAAGATGTTCTTCCAAGTCAGTTTTGAGTTGCTTGACCTGTTTCGCAAGCTCTGTGGAATCCGAGTTTGCCTTGGAGTTCGATTGCTTGCGGTTGGACCCTTGGGCTTTCTTTTGAGCGTCGGCGAACGATTTACCCTGACGCTTAATTTCATCTGTGACTTTGGTGAGACGAGCGCCAAGCGATTTAAATTGTTCTTCAAACTCTGATTTGAATGTTTCAATAGCGTCGGACGGTGTTCCCTCGGTTTCAGGGCGTTTGGAATCTTGGTCAAATCGCTCGTCGATTGACTTGAAACGCTCGTCGAATTTGGAATCAATTTCGGCAATTTGTTCAACTAACAATTCGAAAGTCGCGTCGATTTCACTACTTTGTTTCTTGAGCAGTTCGGAAATCGCTTTTTCTGTAACGCCGCCGTTTTTATTCTGAGTGACTTTTTCATTCTGCGAGAATGAGCTGGGCCCATCCTCATACATTGCCATCAGCAAATCGATACGCTCAAGAATCTGGGCCGTTTGGCTTGACTTGCGCGTAGAATCCTTCTTGTTCGCAGCTTTCTTGTTCGAAGAATCTTGCCCAGCTGCCTTGTTTGGCTTGGTAGACGTTGAAGATTTGTTGTTGGATTTAGCCATTACAATGTGGTGATTGGGCCGATGTGGCGAGGCGGGTGTTATTCGTTAAGGCAGAGAAATCTAATTAGCTGCCCCTGAAACATAGGTTCCTGTTAGGCGCAAGCGGCTATTTTTTGGATTCAATCCTCGGGCCGATTTCTTCCTGCGAAACCGGCCAATACCAGCGTAAAATTGATACAAACCCTTCGATCGTTAGCATCGTCGATAGCCAGGACGAAAGTGGTTGCTTAGAATCGCCTCTCGCGAAACAAAATTGTTTGAAACCCAAACTGGTGCGCCAGTTTTTGCAGATAAAAGGATTTTCCATGTCAGAACGACCGTTCGTTCACTTGCACTGCCACAGCCACTACAGCCTCTTGGACGGGGCAAGCTCGATTCCCAAACTCGTTCAACGTACCGCCGACCACGGCATGAACGCGCTTGCTTTGACGGATCACGGAAATATGCACGGTGCGCTCGAGTTCTATCGCGCTTGCAAATCCAAAGACATCAATCCGATCATTGGTTACGAAGCCTATATCGCCCCAGGCAGTCGCACGAACAAATCTGGCGGCCGAGGAAAAGACTCCAGCTACCACCTGACATTGCTTTGCCAAAACGCAACTGGATTCAAGAACCTTGTAAAGATGGCTTCGCACGCGAGTCTGGACGGTTTCTATTTCAAGCCACGAATCGATAAAGATCTCTTGGAGGAATACAACGAAGGTATTATTTGCTTAAGCGGTTGTGTCTCCAGTGAATTCAGCCGAGCGATTTTGCGCGGCAATGGAAACGGCGCTGAAGAAAGTCTTGACGAAGCCAAAGGCGTGGCAGAGTGGTTTAGCAATTTGTTCGGTGATCGATACTTTCTCGAAATCATGAATAACAATGTCAGCATCCAACAGCCGCAACTGGAAGGCGCTGTTCAGATCGCAAAAGAAGTCGGTCTACCTTTGGTTGCTACCAGCGACTGCCACTACGTCGACAAAGAAGACGCCGAAGCCCAGGATGTGATGCTGTGCATCAACATGGGCAAATTCCGTACAGACGCTGGACGGATGAAAATGGAAGGCAACGAGTTCTATCTTCGCCCGCCTGAAGAGATGTACCGAAATTTTCCTGGCCTCGAAGACGCAGTCGCGCGGTCGCAGCAAATTGCCGATACCGTCGATATTCAACTTGAACTCGGCGAACGTTATTTTCCTGTTTTTGATTTGCCACCAGAGCGTTCACCCGAAGACGAGCTACGACAACTTTGCGAAGACGGGTTGCGAGACCGATACAAAAATAACCCGGAAATGTATTCCAACGGGGAGTTCGCACAGGTTGTTAAAGATCGCCTCGACCGTGAATTGGGCGTGATCAATAAGCTTGGTTTTGCCAACTATTTCTTGATTTGTTGGGACTTTGTTGAACAAGCTCGCCAGCGCGATATTCCTTCGACTGCGAGGGGAAGTGGCGTGGGTGCAATTGTTTGTTATGCCCTTTATCTCAGCCACGTTTGTCCGATCAAATACAGCCTGCTTTTTGAGCGTTTTCTCGACGAAAACCGCTTGGAAGCCCCCGATATCGACATCGACTTTTGCAAAGAACGTCGGGGCGAGATCATTCAATATGTGAAAGAAAAATACGGGCACGACAGCGTTGCCCAAATCGGTACGTTTGGAACGATGAAAGCTCGCGCCGCGCTCAAAGACGTTGGCCGGGTATTGGGCATTCCGCTGGCTCGGGTGAACCAAATCACCAGTATGGTTCCAGATCAGTTGGGGATCTCACTCCAAGGAGCGCTCGACGCCAGTGAAGAACTTCGCGGCGTCTATGAAGGCGATCCTGAAATCACTGAGATGATTGATTTTGCGTTGAAGCTCGAAGGCCTGGCGCGGAATATAGGAACACACGCCGCGGCGGTTGTGATTAGCGATGGCCCGCTCACCGATTATGTTCCACTTGGTCGTGTCGCAGGCAAAGAAGATGTCATTACGCAGTGGTCGATGAACGATGTCGAAGACGCCGGCCTACTCAAGATGGACTTTCTTGGTCTGCGAACGCTGACGATTTTGAGTAACGCGGTCAAACTCATTAAGCAAACGACCGGCAAAGACGTTGACCCACTCGATTTCCCGTTGGACGACCCAAAGACATTTGCCTTGCTTCAAAGCGGTGACACCAAAGGCGTGTTCCAGCTTGAGAGTGGCGGCATTCGTGACCTCTTGCAGAAGATGAAGCCGGACCATTTCCGCGACATCATCGCGACCAACGCGCTTTACCGGCCGGGGCCTTTGGAAGGCGGCATGGTTCAGCAGTACATCGATGTGAAACATGGCCGCCGCGCTGCAGAATATAAACTGGACGTCCTCAAGGAGATCCTTGAAGAGACCAATGGCGTCATGGTTTACCAGGAACAAGTCATGCAGATTCTCAATCGGCTTGGCCAGATTCCGCTCGCTTCAGCGTACACATGTATTAAAGCGATCAGTAAAAAGAAAGAAAAAGTAATCGCGGCCAACCACGCTGACTACATGAAAGGAGCCGTTGAACAGGGGCTTTCGAAAAAAGACGCCCAAGACATGTGGGACATGATCTTGAAGTTTGCCGGCTATGGTTTTAACAAAAGTCACTCAACGGCTTACGCTGCGATCGCGTGGCAAACGGCTTATTTGAAATCCCATTATCCTGTCGAGTTCATGGCGGCGTTGCTGACGGGCGACATTCCCGGACGAAACTTTACCAGTAAGGATTCGCTGGTCGAGCACATGGAAGACTGCGACAAGATGGAAGTCGAGGTGGTCGCGCCGTGTGTTAATTCTTCCGGCGTCCAATTCACCGTTGCCGATGGAAAAATCCATTTTGCTTTGTCGGCCATCAAAGGCTGCGGCGGTTCAACGGCTGCCTCGATTGTCGAAGCCCGCGAAGCAGACGGCCCTTTTAAAGACCTTTTCGATTTTTGCGAACGAGTGGAAGGCCAGAAATGTAGTCGCTCATCTATCGAAACATTGATCAAAGCCGGTGCGATGGATTGCTTCGGCGCAAAACGCTCTCAACTGTCAGCCGTTGCTGATCGAGCATTGCAGGCTGGTGCCGCGATGTTGGCCGACAAGAAAAGTGGTCAGAAGAATTTATTTGGTGGCGATGATCTCGATGAGGACGAAGAAGAAATCGCTGTCGTGCTTCCTGAGATGGAAGAGTGGGAAGAGCGTTTGTTGCTCAACGCAGAAAAAGAAGTGCTTGGCTACTACCTGACCAGTCACCCGCTGGCTCAATTTGAAGCTCAACTGGCGCGTTATTGTTCTCACAAGACGTCGGGGCTCCAAGGAACCAAGGACCGGGATCGTGTTAGCTTGGGCGGAATGATTTCGTCGGTGAAGCAATCGCACGTCAAGAATCCACGCGATGCCAATTCGCCGACCAAGTACGCGATGTTCGACCTGGAAGACGTCGACGGTGCGATCCGATGTATTCTTTGGCCCCAAGATTACGCCAAAATGGGTGAGTTCGTTGTCTCCGATGCTGTTGTTGTTTTGCAGGGAAGGCTTGACTATCGAGGCGGTGATGAAGCCAACATGATCGTTGACAAAGTCATTCCCATCGAGAAACTGGATCAGAACTTGACCCATGGCGTGAAGATCATGATCGACGAGCAACATCACGGCGCCGATGTTTTAAAAAACGCTTATGAAATCTTGCGTGGTTATCCTGGTAACCGTGAATTGAAAATCGAAGTCGTTTTGGAAAACGGAATGCGAGTTGAGATGAACTCCAACAAGAAAGTCGACATCAACGATCAGCTAACCAAGCGTTTGACCGAATTGTTGGGCAAGACATCGGTTGAAATGTTGATCGACCGAAAGCAACTTTCAGCGAAAGCCGAGCCGAAAAAGTCGTGGGGCAAAAAGGGGTAGAGCCAGAGAATGGTGGCTTTTTTGACGACGCAACAGGCTATCTGTGTTTGAATATACCAAACATGGATATGCGCTGGAGTGTTTCGTTGCCAATACTGGGAAAGTGGACGAGCTTTCGTAAGAATAAAAGTTGGCCGGTAAAACAGTTTTGAAAGTTCAGAGAAAGTTAATTTAGCGTGACTGAATTTGAGCAGCTAAATCCAAAATACGTCCTTTGGTTGAAGTGGTTTTTGGCGATCGTGGGATGTGGCTTGCTCGTCGCGACGGTCGCAGTTTTCTTGCCCGTTAAATTGATGGCGACAGTTCATGGCTGGCTTGGGTTGGGCGAATTTCCAGATGCTCCGATCACCATCTACCTCGCGCGTTCGACTTCAATGTTGTATGCAGTTCACGGCGCGATGATGTTGTTTGTCTCGATGGATTTAAAACGATACTGGCCGCTCGTACCTGTGTTTGGGTGGTTGCACGTTGCAATCGGGCTGACGATGTTCGGCATTGATTTGACTTCGCCTATGCCGATTTACTGGATCGCTGGCGAAGGAATTCCGATTGCGATCGCGGGTGGCGCAATCCTTTGGATGTATAAAAAAGCTCAGGTGGTGAAGTAGTTCGCCACGAGATCTCATGCTGGTTTTCAATCGCCTTCAACTCGTACGTGATCGAAGATTCAAAGATACTCGTCGGTTTGCATCTCAAGATCTTGTGGAGTGATGTTGAATTCTTCAAACACCTTGGACTCATACCTTTCGGCTATTCGCTCCAGCCAATGAGTTATCGATTTACCATGAACGGCAAGGCTGTAATCGCTGGCGTATGCGTAAACGACTTGGCCCAATGTTCCGTTTTGTTCTGGCTTGATATCGACAAGCAAAACATCCATTTCAATATCTGCGATGGGTATCCAGCCCTCATGCCATGTTGAGTTTCGTTTGCACAGCTTTGGATCTTTATCGCCATTGGGAATTGCGTCATCCCATTCGACACTGGCGGAGCCCCATAGGTTTTTCGACTTCTCATAAAATTTGATTTGAGCATCGTAAAAACTGCAGACTTCATTCGCATCAAAGAATCGAAACGGCGGCACAAGGTCGTGCTTAAGGCCGCTTCCAATGGTCAGCCAATCCAAAAGTTCTATTGGAGCATCCGGGAATTTTGCTTCGAAATGAACAAACTCTTTTGTCTTCGTCGTCGAGCGAGAATCGAAGCTGACCGTCTGACCAAATCGGTCACCAACGATTGTGGCGAGTCGATTTTGAGCAGCATGAAGAGCACTCAAGCGAGTTTCTTTATCGTCTGTCATAATTTATTTCCTACGTCAACGATTGGAAATTCGTTACTCAAGCCAGCCATGCGAAACCAAAAACTCGTCCATTTCTTCGATGGTCATTGCAAACCATTTTCCGCCTTCTTTGTCTTGGTTAAAGAATCCGTGTCCCGCTCCGCCGTAAAGTCGTAGGTCACTGCGAACGCCCTTCGCTTTCATCTCGTTTTGGAATGCTTGGCCAACCGAGATGGGAATTAGTTTATCTTCGCTACCCAAAAACACAATCGATGGCGCGTCGTCACTGGAAATGTTGTGTGCAGGAGAAAATTCCTGATAACGATTGCCCACACGCGACGCTCCCCATTCGCCAGGTCCGTTGTTGTAAACAGGATTGAAAAGCAACATCAAGTTTGAGCGAGCCGATACGCTTGTGTCGTCTTTGGGGTCATCCGTACCGTCGGTCGTGCCAAGAAACGCAGCGAGATGACCGCCAGCTGAACCGCCACCCGAGCCGATACGATCCGCATCGATGCCAAGCTCCTTGGCTCGCGAGCGCACCCACCGCATTGCCGATTTTGCATCACGAATGCAGATGGTTGGCGTCGAGTCGGAATTCGCGGTCTTCTTTTTTTTCAGTAAACGATACTCGACTTGGAAACAAACCATTCCGCGACTTGTCAGGTGAACACAATGCGGGTCGAACTGCCCCGGTTTGCCACCCGTCCAACCACCACCATGAAAAAAGAGCACCGCCGGTCGCGAGTCAGTTGCTTTCCAATCTACAGGCTTTGAAATGTGAATTCGAAGCTTGCGTTCGCCTACCGTTTTGTAAACTTGCGTGGTCTTGTTGGTTGCTTCCTCGGTTGCCGTTTGTTGAGCCGACGAATCACTTGTCACGAACAGGTTTGCACTCAAAAAAAGTAGCAAAAACGAAATCGTTTTCGTGAATTGGGGCATGGAGTGTTCCTGAACAAAGTTTATTTTGCGTAGCGAACATCTTAACCCAAATTCTTTCAACGGTATTCAGCTTGATTTGCGGTGACTTTTGCGGCGTTGCAGGATTGTTGTGGAGGCGAGTAAAAGCAACAAGAGGCTGTTTGGTTCCGGAACCGATGTTGCAAATGATAAATTGTCAATCGCTACATAGGTCGGTGTGTTGGGACCAAATTCTCCAATATCGGTGGTGGTAAACGTTAGACCAACAGAGCGTGCGTTTTGGATACTGCTCAAATCGACCGTGGTCCATTGGTCAATAATGAAGTCCAGAGTGTTGTCTGCAAATCGGAAGTCAGCCAGAAAGAACTCAACGGATCCTATTTCATTTCCGCCCCGGTCTACATCGTCGTAGCCGGTAAACACGACGCTGAAGAAATCTTCGTCGTCTCCCGTCTCGCCGCCAAACTGATTCGAAAATTCATCCCCATCGCGGATCGCAATTCCCGCGAAAGTTGTATTGGTCAGATCAATCGAAACCAAATCCTGTTGGTCGGGCAAGTTGAAATAGCTCGAATCGGAGAATGCGACTGCGTAATTTTCACCTGCGACTGCTCCACCTGCACCGTCGCTTCCGCCCCCGGCAAACGAAGCGTATTGGTTGCCGAACCCTGGAGTGGTTGTGTCTACGACGTTTGACCACGCAAACCCATTCCATGATCCGAATGCAGGAGTGTAACCGTTGAAGAATTCGACGCCCTCCTCTTCCCAGAGTTGAAGGAATTCCGTTTCTCCAAAATTGTCGCGCGTACCAGTGATCGTAAAATTGTCTCGAAACGGACTCCCACCATTGGTATCACCGTTAAAGAATCCAGCTGTGGGAACAGGCAATGACTCAAACGTCAGAGTGGTTTGGGCGGAAACATTGTGACAGGTATGACACAAAATTGACAAAACGATCAAAGTAATAATTGTTCTAGGTTGGCGTTGGATATTCATGGAGTTGTTCAGTAGATCGGTATGAATTCTTTAGTGGGACTTAAGGGTTAATAATTCGTTAGTTGGAAATCATTGTTCAATTTCGCCGCCTGCCCGAGTGCAGATCGCGGCCAGTGTTTCGAGGCTTGTTGATTCGGATAAAAACCGAACGCTGCCATCGCACCAAACGGCGTTGGCGCCTTGGGGGTGTTCGCTGCGGATGTCGTTTTCAAAAAAAGGAGCTTGGTTGATTGGAAATGCCTGATCAAAAATGTTTCGCCCATTGATCCATTGCCCATCACGCCAGCCGGAATCTTCTGCGACAATCAATGTGTTTGAGGAGCCATCTGTCACGTCGCGCAGCGCGATGGCAACGTCGTTAAGCATGGTTCCTTTGGGAGGATTGTTTGGGCTGGAAATCCGTTCGCCAAATATGCCGCCGTAGTCGCAAGGCCCACGGCCGTTCACCAGCGTCGCGCCACGTTGGCTGCTTGGGCAAACGAAAACGGGAATGATTGTTGCGGCGCCGGCTTCGTTTTCTACGCTGTCAAAAGGCGTTGAAAGGTCGAGTTGATTGTGTACGTTTTGCTGATCGAGAAATGGAAGCAAAAATGTGCTCCACGCAAGTTGTCGTTTGGTTGCGTCGCTACCTAACCTCCATTCAATTGCACCGATCGGAAATTCCTGATGGGCAGCGTGATAGTTGTGCAGTGCCAGTCCAATCTGGTGGAGATTGTTTGAGCACGAAGTGCGTCTGGCTGCTTCGCGAACCATTTGCACCGCTGGCAAAAGCAAAGCAACCAGTACGCCGATGATTGCGATGACAACGAGCAATTCAACCAGTGTAAACGCCTTGCAGCGCGCACGCCGGTCGCGCAAATTTTTCGTTGGATTTAAAATGAACATTCGTCGGTTCTTTCGATGTGTTCGTCCCTCGCAGAACACAATCAAATGTTTCGAATTGGCAGGTATTCTGACTCCTGGCAAACAACCCCGCCTTCTCATCCTTTGGAAGCTTCAACAGTTCAAGCTTCCAGCGAACAATGGCAAAAAGATTAGGGTGATTTTGCGCCAGTTACAGCGGCGGGGCCGTTCCAGAGTTGCACTGGATTCCCTTTAACCATTCACAAAACACGTGAATGATCACCAAATCGACAAGCGAACACTATAGCACAAGAATTGAATTTGTCTGCAACTAAAAATGCTTGAAAAGAAAAAAGGGGATTCAGAAAGACGTAGTCCATTAATTCGCGGCGGCTTTTGTTTTTGGAAGAACACTCGAGTTGGGTTGTGCGTGTATCTGCGAGATTGGAAAATAGGATCAGCAAGAAATATTAACCCAACTCGATCAAAGAGGAGTTCCTTGCCACCGATCAGTTTTCGATTATGGCGATCTGCAAATGGCATTTACTAACAACCACACGCAAAGGCGCAGAGGCGCAAAGATCTTGTGCGACTGATTAATTTTTTTGCGCCTTCGCGCCTTTGTGTGAGGCTTGTTTTCGTGAGTTTTATTTATCTCCGCATTACGAGCAGAGGGCCGGAGACTCGTTTGTTATTCGTCCCTGTTTTGCGAGAAGGCAACTCTGATCGTAGCGCTCCCAAAGCTGAACCGTTTCGAAATCGCGAGTTGCGATGAATGAAAAGTCTGATTCGATAATTCGTTGGCGCTGAACCCTAAGGAAAATAAGATGGCATTTGAACTTCACCCTGACCTCGCGCGAGACGGAATTCCAATTGGAGCATTCCCGCTTTGTCACGTCTTGCTCATCAACGACAGCGCCTACCCGTGGTTTGTGCTCGTCCCCAAACGCGAAAACATTCGTGATGCAATCGACTTGTCGGCCGCAGACTACGAAGCTCTTTCGTCGGAGTCGCGAACGTTCAGTATTGCGATCAAGAAGATTTTCAATGCTGAGAAATTAAACATCGCCGCGTTGGGCAATGTAACACCGCAGTTGCACGTTCATCACATTGTCAGGTTTTCAAATGATGCGGCCTGGCCCGGCCCGATTTGGGGCAAGCAACCTTTGACGCCCTATGCTCCAGAAGCCATTGAAACCATTCGCGAAAAGGTTGCTCAGGAAAAGATGCTGGGGTTTGTTTCGGTTTAAGCGTTATTTTTCGATTAGATTTTGGAGACGATCGGGTGGGCTGCAGGTAGTTAGCGTTCTGGACTGGTTCCATTCTTAAGGGAGGCTTTGTCTTCATTCATAACTGTGGTCAGCCAATTGAGGTTGGTTGTTACCTTGAATGGCTCACCTAGAAACTTTCTCCATTTTGATTTTTGGGGATCAGTGAGCGAATCAAAAAATATCTTGTAGTTATCGAGTTTCAGCCTCACGGATGAAAAGCGGTCGGGCGCGTCTTCGATTTTCTTCAAGATTTTGTCGAGTTTTGCAATTTGTTCTTGCGAAAGATTCAGCTCTTCCTGGACTGCTTTTTGTTTGAAAGTATCAACCGCATTTAGAGTGGCGAAACGTTGCCATTCGATTTGGCTAAAGCGTTTGGCTTGTTTGTCGTCGAGGATATTGAACAGCCGTTTGCGAAAATCGTCCTGGTGTTCTTGCTTGAGTTTCGCCATGCCGGGAACGCCATTCTTAAAAAACGTTGCTTTGTCTATTTCTTCAGACGGTGGTATGGCTGCGTCGGCTAGTTCGATCCATTCTTTTTTAAGTGCGTAGAACTCATCACGTTGATTGCCTTGGAGGATTGGGTCAGACATCAAAATCATTCGATCCATCAATTGCAATTCTTCCAAGCCCCACGTGGTAAGAATGTTGAATCGCCAACGCAATTCCAGCTGGTCCTCTTTAAGCAGGTCGTCACATCTTTTTTGAAACTTTGAAAATGCAGAAGCGATAGTTCTGCGGTCGGATCTTTGGGATGCGTCGTTGTTTTCGTTGGAGGATTGTTGGCGGAGCCGTTGGTATTCGTCGTCCCATTGTTGTGAGATCGCATGTAGCTTGGCCAGTTGTTCCTTGGAAATCTCACAGTATTGCACAAGGGTTGGGTCGTCGTATCCCAGTGGAAATTCGTTTGGCACGAACATCTCGTAAAAGCCGTCGTCTTGATCGTGTGACCAGAGTTTGTATTTCTGTTCAAACGGAGTCAGTCGAATGGTAGGGTTGGCTTCTTTGAATGCTTTGGCGGCCTGTTGGGAAACGTTGGTTTCTTTGACGCTGATGTGAGTCAGCGATTCGCATTTTGAAAGTACGTCCAGCGCGGTTTTATCAACTTTCGTTCGATCCAGGTAAACCGAGTTGAGCTCCTTCAAATTCACGAGGTGCTTCATTCCGTCGCTCGTAATCTTGGTGCCGTCGAGAAATAGTAGGCGAAGTTCCGGAAGTTCAGCCAGGACTCTCATTCCTTCATCCGTTATCTCCGTGTCTATCAACGTGATGGTTGAGATTTTTTTCAAATTCGAAATATGCTTGAGGCCTTCGTCTGTGATCTTGGTATTTTCAAGAAAGAGCGCTTCAAGATTCTCAAGTTTCCCGATAGATTTCATCCCCTTGTCCGTTATGCCGGTTCCAACTACCGACAGTTCCTTGAGATTGGCAAGTGTTGAGAGATGCTTGATCCCTTCGTCAGTGATGTTTGAATTGTCGGCCAAGTGAAGCCGTTGCAGTTCGGCTAGGGTAGCCAAGGTGGGCATTGCTTTGTCAGTCAACTCAGCTTTGACAACGCCCAGGTTACGAAGTTTGCTCAAGTTTCGAATATGGTTTATGCCATCGTCATGGATGGGTTGGCAGTTAAGGTTCAAATCGATGATCGACGTGAGCTTCGACAACAGTTGCATGTCT
>CAYZGP010000047.1:15931-41763 GCA_964478065.1 uncultured Pirellulaceae bacterium | reverse complement strand
GTTCAAATTTGTCGGCAGCACAATCATGTACGCTTATATGCAGGCAGTTGGAATGATAAATGACCATCTCGTAAGTTGCTTTCGATACAAATGATCATCTCTAGGGACGATTCTAAGATCATCGGACACACCAATTGTGCGCGGACGAGATGTGTGTTGGATTTGACTAACTTGATTGCCAACTTAAAAAATCATGCGCATGATCCAAGAAAATGACTTGCTGCAAACGAGCTATCCAATATCATGCAGCTTCATATGAGAGATGGTCCGGCTGGACGCCTTGGACGAAATCAAATTGGATTGAAACGACTGGATAACTGGATGTTTCCCACAATAAAACAGGCTCGAAAATCCCAACCTGGCACCCAACAGACTTCTGTAAAATCAAAGACGCCGGGAACCATTTGTTTAGCGGAAGCCATCGCACAGTTGTTAAGCAGCTGCGAATTGCGTGAGCAGTTTGAGCTTTCACCAGAAAACGTCGCTGACCAATTGTGCATCGCAGCTGAAGAACGGCGTGCGTTTGTTGGCTTGAGTGTTGAGCAAATTGAACCGGCAATCGGAAACGCTGCTGAATAAGCGCTGGCATGAAGTCTGCCGATTGGCGCCGAAAACTATTGCGATGCTCAATGAACAAGCCGAGGAAGTGTTTCGATACTACGCCACCAACGATTGGCCGATCGGACATCGTCGACATCCAGTCGATGCATTTCGATTCCTGCATTTCCTAATGGCCAATAAACTTGGCCAGCCCGATCAAGCGGAGTTGAAAAAACTACGCCGTATAAACTCTGGGCTTTGATCAGTTATAAGCGCTGAGCTACCTGGGGTCAGGTTGTTCGACACCCAGCCCTCCCAAATGAGGATTTCGAACATAGTTATCCGGAGCTTCAGGAAGTCGCGTTAGGCAGTTGGTGGAACAAGCATTGACCAACAGAGGCCAAACATCGTTATATCGAACCGGGGACCTCGACTGTGTGCCAACGCTAAGCGAAATCCAAACGCGATGCTCTTGATTGTCAATATAAACTTGTTGGCAAACACTGCAGTTTCGTTCAACTTCCAATTGCCAATCGGCTTTCAACAATTCAACAACATCTGTTCGCCCGCCAAAAGCATCCTGCCAGCGAGTCAGACGAGGAAAGGGCGGACGACGCTTGAAGTTGCCGTAAAGCGCCCTGGTGCTGACCGTAGAGTCGACCATTTTTTTGCAATAAGTTAACTCGAACGGCAACCAGTGGAGTCGATAAGACGTGTAGGGTGTAAATGTTTGCAGCTCAGTCAATAAACCGATCTCAATGGGAATCTGCTGTAAGTCACTTCCATAAAGATTCAGCGTTTTGAGGTTTTTTAATTTTCCAATCGTTCGAGGTAGACGCTTGATAGATTTCCGTTTCTCAATTGACCAACCTTGAAAAGGGGAAAATTCCTCCGCCTGAGAATCTGCGATTGCTTCAATCGAATCTTCTAATTCTTTCCAAGCATCGCATTGGGTATTCTGGGGATCGGCATGAAAGTAGACTTCGTTACCAATTGAGGTGTTGGATTGGGAGAAACATTTACAGGCAATTCGGTTGGGATAGCTGTCAGTTTGTGGCGGATCGACTTGTGAGGTCCATTCTTGAGGCAAGCGAGCTTTGAGTTCCGAGTACCGTCGTTCAAGCTTGTTTCTGGCGGCATGGTCGGGAGCGATCGACCTTACTGCAAGTACCATTCTTAGAAAGTCGGCTTTGTCTGGTTCACGTTCTTCGAGCCAATCGATATAGATCATCCAGGCATCGATGTTCTCTGGCAATTTGCCTTTAAGCAGGCGGAGGAATTCAATTTCCATCTTTTGGTTTCTCAGAAGTCACTAGTGGCCTATCAGAGTTGACCAGTTTGAAGTACCCGCTTTCGTCCAATACCGCTCAATTGAGATTTGCAAACAAAACAAAAAAACGCTTTGATGCGATCACGGCTGGAAATTTGGCGCTGTTGCTCCTCTCTCCAATTACTCTTTAACCGTCGATTTTAGATACGCAACCAAGTCCAAAATTTCGTCGCGAGTCAGATTATCGAACAATCCTGAAGGCATCATCGAAACTTTCGAGGGTCGCATCTCATCAATGTCAGAGACTTTGATCCGCGTAAAATTCCCTGGATCGATCATGTCTTGCTGGACCATGTACTGGTTGCCAGTAAGATTGGCAACACGCCCCGTAATGGATTTGCCGTTTGCCAGTACAAATATCGTCGCGCCGTATTGATCAGAAATCTCTTTGTTCGGATCGACAATCGTTTCCAAAAGATCCTTGGTACTGAATCGGTGACCAGCGGGAGTAAGATCAGGGCCGACGATTCCACCCTGGCCGGAGATACGGTGACACTTATAGCAGGTTGCAATCGCAAAGATCTTTTTGCCGTTTTCGATGTCACGGCCTTTCAATTCGTCGTCTTCCATTGGCAATAAATTGTCGAGCGTCCACTTCTTCACAAATGGGCGAGCTTTAAGATCAGCATAAGGATCAACCGTTTCAGCTTTCTTCGCCAAGATTGCTGCCAACGATGATTTTTCGGATTCAGTCAAACTCGCAATTGAGTTCTTGCGAATATTCTGTACGTAACCATTGAGCGAACGGCCACCTCTCGTTTTCTGCGAATCAAGAAACCACTGAAAGTACGTCTCGCGCAACTCTTGTGTCCATCCAGTCTTGGCGTCGCCCAACGCCAAAGCGTAGTTGATCTGAACCTCCTGGGTGGCAGGACGAACCAATTCTTTAACAATCTTTGGCGTGGCTGAAGCGACTTGATTGGCTGCCAAAAGTCTCGCAAGTTCTTTGTCAGTAAACTGGTCGCCGGTGGGAAAATGCGAGTCGAGGGCAACAACTTGGGCTTTGGTTTCATCCGAAGTCCCGCCCAATCGGCAGTGAACCAATCCGTAGTTGCGAATCAAATGTAAACGTTGGTATTGGCTAAGCGTCGTCCAGTCAAGTTTTGCCAAAGTCGCGGCAACGGCAGGTTGATGTTCAGGCTTTCCATTGCGAACCACGGCGGTGATGCCTTCGAGGATTCGCTGCGGATCGGATTCTGAAAAAACGCGAGGTGCCCAAGTATCAATCGGTTGATGCTCAAGTGCAATTCTAGCGGCGTAACGAATCGTGCGATCTTTGTCAGCCAGTTTTCCCCAAACGTAGTCCAAATCAATTTCGGCATCCGGTTGATGCATGGACTCAAGTTTTTTTCGAACAGCGACTTCTGGAAGGGCTGGCGGATAAGACGCTGAAGCCGTTGATTCTGCGCCAGTGTAGCTGACTCGGTACAGGCCAGATTGCGAACGTCGGCCGCCGATCAAAAAATACATTTTGCCATCGGTCGAGTTGATGATGAGATCGGTCACGGGCAGTGCTGGTGCAGAACAAAATTTCTCTTTGGTTGCTTTGAAAGTTGCACCGTCGGGTTGCATGTGAACGGCATAGATCATGCCGTAACTCCAGTCGGAAATGAACAAAGCGTTTTGATACTTAGCGGGAAATTTAGCGCCGGTTCCAAACACAATTCCCGTTGGACTTCCTGGGCCGATGTTGATCACTGGGGCAACGTTGTCGGGATAGTATTCGGGCCACTTCCCGGAACCGTGTCGCCAGCCAAATTCGCTTCCACTAACCGCATGGCAAACGCGAGTTGGACGATACCAAGGCAATCCGACATCGTATTCCATGTCGGCGTCATAAGTGAACAACTCGCCGTTGGGATCAAATGCGATATCGTACTGATTTCGATATCCGCTTGAGATCATTTCAAATGTTTTGCCGTCGGGATCCGTTTTACAAATCCAACCACCAGGAGCCATTTTGCCAACGGCGTGACCATTGGCATCAGGAAGCCGCGTGATGAGCTGGTCTTCTTGCCAGTTTCTGGGTACTCGCGATTTTTCGGGGTTGGGAATGTTTGTGTGATTGCCGGCGCAGACGTAAATTGATTTCTTGTCTGGGCTCAGGATTACAGCATGAGGCCCGTGTTCGCTTCTTTGTCCGCTAAACTCACGAAGCTTTTCCACCGAGTCATAAGTGTCATCGCCGTTGGTATCGCGTATTCGATAAAGCCCTGCAGCTCGTTTTTCCTGTTTGTTGCCGCCGGTTGAGACGACATACAAACTGTCAAACGCACAAAGTAATCCTTGTGCCTGGCCAATGTTCAGGTTGATCGATTCAACCGTGACTTCTCCGCCGCTGGGCGTGACGCGATACAGTTTTCCGTACTGATCGGAGGTGATCAGACGGCCTTGGGGGTCGGTCGTAATCGAGACCCATGAGCCTTGTTCCTTGGGAACGCTGTACAACAGCTCGGCCGAAAACCCTGCTGGTAGCTTAAATTTGTCAGCTGCTCCTGCCTGGGCGAACAACGGTTGGGGCGCAAGCATGACCGGTGGAATAAGGGAAGCCAAAACAGCGAGACAAAAAAGGAAGCGAGTATTCATGAGTTTTGACCTGACAGCCATTGAAGTTGAACTACAAAACGTTTGGAATAGCTGCTAACAGTTTGAATTAGAAAGGAAACGATGTCCACCGCGCAGCAAAAAACGCTTGAAGATTTCATTCAACTCCAAAATCGCAATGCAATTTCTCACGCGATCAGGGCCACGGTTGAGCTGGGGGTCATCGACGCTTTGCGTGAGGGCCAGAAATCGGCTGAACAATTGGCCAGTCAACTGGACGTTCAGCCCATTGAATTACAGCGTTTGCTCAATGTGGTGGTGACGACTGAGTTGATCGAAAAGTATGGAGACGATTATGCGCTTTCGACGGTGGCACGGCTAATTCCGACACGCTTCTACGATTTCGGCGACGAGCATTGGAAGCACCTAACAGCTCATGTGCGAACGGGCACCCCACTGCCCAAGCGGGACGGGATCGCTTTGACAGACACCGATTATTCACTTAACAAAGCCAGCGAAGAATGGACGCTGACCCCTGCGGCGCTGACAGCGATCCAAGCGTTAGACATTGGCAACTCGCGCAAAGGACTTAACATTCTGGAAGTGAATTGTGGCTCGGCCGTGTTCGGTGCCGCGTTAGCCCACTCCGATCCGTCTTCGACCATCACTTTGGTGGACAATGAATTTGAATTGCAACGCGCAAAAACAACCGTGACGAGTGTCGGCCTTGAAGATCGCGTGACTTATATCCAAACGGATACCGACAGTGACCTTTCGCAGATCGCCCAGCTAAAAAATCAAACGTTCAATTTGGTGATCGTGGCCGGGCATCTTCATCGCAAATCGCTTGAACAATGCAAGGCGCTGATCAAACAACTTCACGACGTGATGGATGTCAACAACGAACTAGTGCTGATCGACGTGTTTGAAGGCCAGGAAGAAGGCGTCTTACATCGAGCGATTTTTGAATTGGAACTTGGCCTGCGCACGTCAGAAGGCCGCTTGCACGACCCTCGCGTTTTGGAAGCAGAATTAAAAGAAGCTGGCTTTGATCAAATTCAATTTGCCCATTTGCCGACAAGTCCATTTTACTGGGGCCTGATTCTGGCTCAGGCCTAAACATTAGAGCCTCTGCGTAACCCAGCTCTTGCGCTTTTTTCAGCACCCTAGAGAAATCTGAATTTTTCAAACTCGGATGTTGGTGGCGTCATTTCCGAAATCGGCTTCGTTCTCAAATTCGACCAAATGATCGACAAGCATTTGCGTCTCTTGCTGAGATTTCTCAAGCCAAATCATGCGGGCTGATTTGGGCAAGCCGTGTGAATCAAAGCGGTCGGAGGGAAAGCAAGCCAACACTCCGCTGGCGATTTCACGATTGAGATCCGGGTTGGCCGAGTACTTGATTTGGTTACGCAATAGATCTGTATTGAATGAAGCGTATAAAATCTTTTGTCGCATCACAAAATCAGGTCCTGTGGATTCACGTTGCTCCCGATTAAAGTCTCGAACGCGGCTGCGATCAAAACCAAACATTGCTGCTTTGTTACCCTCAGGCAATTGTCCCAAAAACAGATCTGTCCAACGCTCGATTCGTCGTCGCAATGCGTTAACGCGATCAAATGCTTTTTCGTTGGCGACTTGGCCGTTAAGCATGATTCGAATTGCTCGGTTTTTGGCTTCGATATGGCTGACGTGAATTGAGTGAGCCAACCCGTGCATTTCGTCTTTTTCGTGGTACCAATCGTGAGTCAAAACGGCTGCGGAAAAGACTCGTGTGAGTAGTTCCGATACCAAAATTTCCTGGATCACGATCTCCAAAGCCGGCCAAGGATCGTGGCCTTTATTGGCATCTTCGAAATCCTTTTCGAACATTTTGAGGGCCGTCACCCAACGCTGAATCCGAAGCTTTGAAGCCGTCCAGTATGAAGTCGCCACCAAAATGGGTTGGTCCTGCTCACCGTAGACCAAGTTTCCTGAATGGGTTGCGACCCAACTTCCAAGTTCTGCCAGTTGACTAGGGTGCATTGTTTCTTTCGACGTAGATTTGAAATTGACCAATCATTTGATTAGATCAAATCTCTATTTGCAAACTGGATGCCATTCGCCCGCAAACACCCCAAGTTATCGAACCCATTGTTGAATTGGGCTGTTTTTGTAAGATTTCCGGGGATTTACAGTGTTGCTTTTTTGCAACGTGGGGAATTCAAGCAACGCCTAGTTTCGTTTTTGCCTCGTTAACGATCATTCTGGAAACGAAAAACTGATGACGACATCTCCCATTTCTCAGTTCATGGAACAACAGTTTCTGCATTTCAATGCAAGGGAAACGCTCGACGCCGCCAAGGCCTATCGAACACATTTGGAATCGGGCGGGAAAATGCTGCTCAGCATGGCGGGTGCGATGAGCACGGCGGAATTAGGAATCTCGCTGGCGCGGATGATTCGCGAAGACAAAGTCCATGCCATTTCCTGTACCGGTGCCAACCTCGAAGAAGACGTTTTTAATCTCGTTGCGAATAACGAATACAAATTCGTCCCCAACTATCGAGACCTTTCGCCAGAGGACGAGACGAAACTGTTGGAAGAAGGATTTAACCGGGTCACTGACACTTGCATTCCCGAAACAGTGATGCGGCATATCGAAGACAATTTTATGAACGTCTGCAAAGAGTTGGCAGACAGTGGCGAATCAATGTTTCCGTTCGAAGTGTTCTTCCGGCTTTTTGAAACCAAAGTGCTAGAACCCCATTTTCAAATCCCACCAGAACATTCGTGGATGCTGGCCGCTTATGAAAAAGGCATTCCTGTTTATTCACCCGGCTGGGAGGATTCAACGTTAGGCAACATTTTTGCCGCCCGCGTGATCGAGAAAAAAATAGCATCGCACCGTGCGCTTCGATCTGGCACCGAACAGATGGAGCACTTGGTCAATTGGTACCTGGATACCGATGCACATTCGCCTATCGGTTTCTTTCAAATCGCAGGCGGGATCGCTGGTGATTTTGCGATTTGCGCAGTGCCAACCATCATTCAAGACCTGAAAAAAGACATTCGGCTGTGGCAATATTTTGCTCAAATATCCGATTCAACCACTTCGTATGGTTCTTATTCCGGAGCCGTCCCAAACGAAAAAATCACTTGGTGCAAACTCGCAGCAGACACGCCCAAGTTCATGATCAATTCAGACGCGGCGATTATTGCGCCGCTGATTTTCGCCTATGTGATGGGCGATTAACTTTTCGCCTTGAGCGCCCCATTTGCTTGCACTCTAACCTGCGGCACGCCAAAGATGCGCCTTTCGCGTGTGCGCTCGGCGGATCCACCGCGTGAAAAATTCGATCTAGAGAAGATCGTCAAGCGTTGTCCATTGGACGTCACTGCGAGTGTGAATGCGTTTTACCAGTTCAATGGCATCGGGACGGGCTTCAAGCAGCCGAAAAGCCACATTTGCCAAAGTCACATTCTCGGTCTCGAAACACAATACGAAATTTCCACGTGTGCCTTTGATCGAGCATGCCGTCACTTCGAACTTTTGGCTCATCTCTTCCGTCAACAATGTTGTATCTGAAAATTCAGGTTCACCAATAAAGAAGCGAGCTGCCCCGCCGCAACTGTCAACCTGAGGTTGTGCATCGCGGATGCGTTCCCCAAGCCACATCGTAACTTGTTCAGGCGTGATGTTGTTTTCAGCAATGACTTTTTCCAACGAGATTTTTTTGTAGGCGTCGGCTAAAACATTTTGTGCAGCCAGCCGAATTTGCCGCGTCAAAATTGACTTTAAATTTGACGAGTCTGATAACGCTTGGACATAACCACCGCGCTCTTTAATGAGCGATTCATAAATTTGGATTTCGGTTTGGCGAATGTGTTGATTCATCTCTTGTTCGATACTGTCGCTCAACAACTGGGTCATATCAAACCCTTCCTGAAGCCCGTCATCAAGAAAGTCGCTTGCGTCTTCGAAGCCTTCGGAAACGAACTTGATTTGCCGAATCATCGTCTGGACTTTGCCCTGCACGTCTTCCAAAGAATTGGCAATCACTTGATAGTAGACTTTCACATGCCGCATAACGAATTCTTGAACGCGATTTTCGCAATACGCACTGAAACAGCCTTCAAATTTTGCCATCTCTTCGCTCTTGGAATTCATTTCGTCGATCGAAATTTCATTCATTGCCAACATGGCTTGGGTAATCATGGCTTCGCGCTGAGGTATTGTTCTTTCCAGTTGCGCGCGAAGTTCCTTTACTTCGGTCATACATCCATCAGCCATTTGCTTGCAGCGATGGAGGTTCAATTCGTTTCCGCTAATCATCTCAATCAACATCGTGGCCAACTGATCACCCACGCCGACTGCCGTATTACCAGCTAAATCACGCAGCTCCAAACAGATTTCGGGATCAACTTGCATTCCATCCCGCTGCGACGTCTGGCAACCGAACATTCCATCCATAAATGCCGAAAGATTCATAAGCCGTTCACGTGATGGCTTTAACGCAACCGCGCGGGCAGCATCAGTGATCGATTGCATCCGATCATCAATCATGGCATGGGCGCAATTACGAATCTTTTCGATCACTAATTCTTGAGTCAGGCCAACCTTTTGAAATTCTTTTTCGACTGCAGCATTGGCATCAAAATTGTCATCGGCAACGCCACCAATCCAGCGACGAACCAAGCCTCGTCCGATTTGATTAACTCCACGTTCAGTCAATTCGACATCGGGACCGCATGTGGAAAGCCCGAATGTTCGCAATGAGAAATGCTCCAGGTCTTTTTCGAGTTCGCGGCATTGGTCAAAAAATTCTGAGCATTTCGTGGCCGTTGACAGACAAATATACTCAGCGATTTTGTCGAGCTTCGTTTCAAATTCGGACAGGCGAAGGTCGTTGCCCAGGTCATTAAAGTAAGTGAAATCGAAAGGCGGTTCGTCTTCAAACTCTGGAACTCCAATGGTTGCATCCCCTGGAAATCCGTTCTCGACAAAATGCCTCATTTCAGTCAGGAAAGCGAATGCGTTAGCAGCTGAAAGCCCGGCTTCGCGATTTCGTTGATAGGTTGAATGAAGCAAAATTCCTGAAACAAGTTCGGAGGGCATGCCACATTCATTCATCAAAAGCTTGACGGCATAGGCCAAATCCAGTGCCATGCCGCTGCCGATTCCGCCGCTTATTGAAGTAACAATAAATACGCGAGGCTGCAGTTTGCCCGGATCCATATCCAGGATATCAGCTGACTTTGCCAAGCTTTCGGGGGTTGCGATTTCTTTGAGCGCACTTTGAATCTGTTCGCAAATCGTATCGAAGTGATCCGCAAAACATAGTCGTCCAAGCGGTCGCAGCCCTTCGGTTTGCAAAGATCGAGGAACGTTGTAGATCCAGCGACGGCTTAGCCAAGAGAGATGATTTTTGCTTTTTTCGCGGTATCTTTCTGGCTTTCGCAGGCATGTTTCAACGATCTCGTGGCTATTGAGAGAACCTTGAGCAGTGCTCGTTTGCATTTTACTGAGAGCTTGCCGATCTGAATCGATACAGAGCAATCGAATCGCTGGTATGGACTCGAGGCTACCGTGCCGAGAGAACAATCGCTTTTTCACTTTTTCGACAATTCGACTACCCGTCGAGCCAACTCCGATAATCAGTGCTGGTTGAAGTCGAGCGTTTTTAACATCACACTCAGGCGGATCAATCGCGGTGACTTCCGCCGCTTTGAATGGCAACGCGCCCGACAACAAAGCAGTTACGTCACGAGCATCATTGACATCTTGAAACGCGATCGTGCCCGATTCGGTATCATTGACAATGCGCGTTGGTGGAGTCCGGCGTACGGCTTTCTTGACACTGCGTTTTTTATTCGAAAGCTCTTCTGCCATATCACGGCAAGAGTTAAATCGAACGGAGGCATCTTTGGAAAGCGCTTTAGCGATCACGTCCTGATCGCTCTTGGGTAGCGGCCTCAGATTCGGTTTACCGTGCATGTGCTGCGCGGCTAACTGAGCGGGAGTATTGCCTGGAAACGGCCGAACGCCAGTTAACATTTCCTGATAAACGATCGCCAACGAATATTGGTCACTTCGAGTTCCCGGTCGGCCATCGAACAATTCAGGTGCCGCATAGGCCGGAGTCATTCCCGACATCAACGACTGTGAGGCATTCTGAAGATCTTTAATCAATCCAAAGTCAGCCACTTTAACATGGCCGCTGACCATCAGCAGGTTTTCCGGTTTGATATCAAGGTGCTGAAGCTGGTGCTCATCGCTCAAATAATCCAACGCATCCGCGGCACAGCGAATATATTTAAGCAGGTCATCACGAGGAATGCCTGGCTCGCCACGCGCTGTGAAATCATTGAATACATCTGCGAGACTGTTGTCCGCCAATTCAGTGACGACAACCAATTGCTTTTCGTAAATCTCGATGCGTTCAAGCGAAAGCAAAAATGGATGACGAAGCTGCTTGACGCGATCAAGCGCCTTCATCTCTGCAAGCGCCCGTTTCTCATCATGAAAACCGTAGACGATTTTCAATGCCTTCATCAAGCCGCCAGGGGCAATCGCCGACCACACCTCACCAAAACCACCGGATCCGATGCGTTCTTTGAGCGTGTAGCCGAGAATTTCTTTTTTTGCTTCAAGTGGTTGAGTCAAGAGTCTGCCCTCCTAAGGGCAAGCCGGTGTCTTTGATGTTTATCTTGTTTTGGAATAGAGATCTAATTTTCGTTACTTTTGCTAACAGCCTCTTTTTTGCTTACCGAAAGTAAGCCCTGTCCATTTGGTATTGATACTTAATAGTCAATTGATTTGAGGATTCACGTTATGCCTTTGCCAATGTCCTCGGGCCATTAGGATTTCCGTTTAATGCAATTGTGAAATAACTCTTCACAACTCGATCAAAATACTCGTTTCGAATCTCCATCGGCAATTCGTTGTATACACAAAAGTTGCGAATTTGACTTAGCAAATCTCTCGGGTGACAACGTCGCATCCGACGTTTGGCTTGAATAAAGTGCGTATTGATCAGGTAGTCCACGACATCGGGCAAGTATTCACAGTCGAATTTCTCGCAGTAGATCTGGAACAGAACGTGAAACTCTTTGGGAGATGGATCCCCGATTTCGATCTTGTAAGGAATCCTTCTCAGGAAAGCGTCGTCAACCAGATCAGAGGGCTCGAGATTGGTTGAAAAAATAATCAGTTGTTCAAAGGGAACCTGAATTTTCTTTCCAGATGCAAGTTGAAGAAAGTCTATCCTGCTTTCCAAAGGCACAATCCAGCGGTTCAACAATTCGGTCGGCTCGATTCTTTGCCGGCCAAAATCGTCCACGAGCAAGCAACCGCAATTGCTCTTCATCTGCAACGACGCCTCGCTTACGTTACTTTGCGGGTCGTGTCGAATCTCCAGTGAGTCCATCGTCAACTCACCACCAACGACAACGGTAGGACGACGAATTTTGACCCAACGCTTGTCATACGCCGCTTCGTGAATCAACGAATCGGAGTCGTCTTGTGTTTTGATATGGTAGGCCGCGTCATAGAACTTGATAATCTGGCCGTCTTCGAAAATCGCATGTGGAACCCAGATTTCATGTCCAAAACATTGAGTAATCCGCTGTGCCAACGTTGACTTGCCGTTTCCCGGTTCGCCATAGAGGAACAATCCGGCACCTGAATTGATCGCTGGCCCCAGACTTTCAAATAACGACTCATTGATTGAAATGTCTTTGAATGCGGCGCGTAAATCGGCTCGTTTGGGAGACTCGGCCCGAATCGTCTGGGCTTCGGCACTCAGCACATAGTCAATCAATGGAACAGGAGCCGGACCAACATACGAGCAGGCTTGATTGGCGACATCCGCGCGATCTCGTCCGTTTTCCGTCAACGCATAGGAATAATCGTTTAACGGGGCCGAACCTTTGTGAACGATCATTTGCCGTGCGCGAAGGTGTTGAAACAGCTTTTCGAGAGATGCGAACGGAATGCACAAATCATTAGCGAGCTGCCGACCGCTGCTCATTCCCACCACCGCCAGCCGTTTAATCAACAGCGATTCGATCATCGAAAGCGGCAATCCAGTTTCCTGAATTGACGTCGGCTCTGACGGTCGAAACGACTCGTCAGCCATAATGGTCGCCAGAAGACCGCTGCTTAAAGAAAGTGGGGCTGATTGCGTGGACATGGCTACTGAATGGTTGGCAAGCGACGAAGAATTAAATTGGCAATGATCTATTTTCTAAACATCGGCTGGATCTTTGTCCTTTACAGCTAAAAGTTTGTCATGGTTTTCCTACACGGATTGGAGAGGTTTTGCATGATTGCCCGATAAGCGAATTTTCGGACAGCAACACGACCAACACGCATAACCGTTACGACCCAACCCCAAATCCTTTTAGTCGCATCGGAATTCCGAAGACTAACGGACTAACACAAAATTAATTGAGTTTCTTGCCTCCGGAGTCCAATTCAAAAGCTACAAATTTGTGGCAGATTTTGCCGTTAATAGAAAATTTCAAACAGCGGATCGTTTTTACTAACGACTACAACCATGAGTGAACTCAATTCACAAGCAATTACTGACCAATTTAAGGGCCAATGGTTCCTGTCTGGGCAAATTGATGAAACGGAACCCAACCGTCAATTCTCAATTCATACACTGCCGTTCACAATTGGTCGACGATCCGACGCTTCCCTTTCTCTACCAGCGGGTTGCATTTCCAAGAACCATGCTGAAATTGTCGCATCGCCAACAGGCGGTTTGATTCTTCGTGAACTGGGCAGTACCAATGGAACGTTTATCAATGGTGAACAGTTGAAAGGTGAGATCGAACTTAAAGAAAACGACCTCATCCATTTCGCCGCCATCGTTTTTCGAATCAATGTAAAGCACGAAACTGAGAGCAAAACTCAACACCATACGATCCAGGAAGACGTTTGCGATCAAGCGTTGGCCATGATCCAGTTTGAACGGCTAATCAGTGACGGCGGACTCTACCCACACTTTCAACCGCTTGTTCGTTTGGACGACCAATCACGAATCGGATACGAAGTTCTGGGCCGCAGCCGTTTGTTCGGACTTCAATCTCCACACGAGATGTTCGCTGCTGCTTCACAGTTGAATCTTGAAGCCCAATTGAGCGAAGCGTTTCGTTTACGGGGAATCGAAATCGGAACGGCATTTGGTTCGGATTCCAACCTCTTTGTTAACACACACCCCAAAGAACTGGACCGACCAGAATTTTACGATTCGCTACGAGAAGTTCGCACCGCAGCTCCAGATCAAAAAATCACTTTGGAAATTCATGAAGGTGCTTCAACTAACATGACCATGATGCGGGAGCTTTGTGCAGTCCTCAGTGATCTCGATATCATGCTTGCCTTTGACGATTTCGGCGTAGGCCGTGCTCGCCTGGTAGAGTTGGGCGAAGTCCGACCAGACTTCCTCAAGTTCGATATGAAACTGACCAAGAACATTGAGCACGCTCCCACCAAACGACAAGAGCTGGTTGCGTTGTTCGCAAACCTGGTCAACAACCTCGGAATTCAAACCCTTGCCGAAGGCGTTGAAACCCGCGAGTGCCACGATATTCTGGTCCAGATGGGATTCCAACTTGGACAAGGTTTCTACTACGGTCGCCCTTCGCCGATCACAAAGTACACCACTGATGAAAACGGGTCGACAGATACCGATTCAGGAACTGTTTAAGCGAATTGATTCGAAAGCAAAAACCAAGCCGGTCTGAACTGGTTAAAGTTGGCTCCCGGATTGACCGATAGATGTTGTGAATAAGCCTCAGGTTTCTGGGGCTTTTTTCGTGCTTTTTGAGGCAAATTTCCGCCCAATTATCCCTTACGCACGAATAACCGTTCTGGTATACTTCGTGGCTCGAAATTCAATTATCAACAACCGGTCGCATCAACTGACCACCCGAGGTTCCCATGGCAGGCAAAAGCAAGAAAAAACTCGAAATCGTCCACCTCGTTTGCGAAGAATCAGGTGACTACAACTACACGATTCGCAAAAAAGGCGGCGGTGAAAAACTGAAGCTGAAAAAGTACTCGCCACGCTTGCGCAAACACACAGTGCACAACGAAAAGAAAAAATAGGTCTGAGAAAAAAGATCAATCGAGAATCCATCTGTAGCCACGCAAATGCGTGGCTATTTTTGTGCGCCACCGACCTGTTGTTGAGTCAACCACTGACCACTGCACTGTAGGCGGAGTGGCCTGCTCGAACGCAAGAAAAACGTTTTCAAGGTGAAACCGCGAGGTCGATTGCTCATCGGTCAATCGCATTTTAGGTTGCCGATCAACGGCCAGTATATTGCCCCGTTTTTCGAATCCGATACGATAGAGATGTGAGATCAAGCTAACCCCGGCCTTCCATCACACTGCCAAAGTTCAGCTCTCCAATCTCACTTTTGGAAACGGAACGAACAATCAAAGTTAGATCAAGCCACTTACATAAAGTGGCCTTATCAACTGGACGTTCAACAATTGTAAAGGAAGCTCAAATGGGATTGCGATGGACATTGCGTGCACATGACGCGGATCTGGTTCAGTCCATTGAGCGTGAATCCAACGTCTCGCCGGTAGTCGCACAGATTTTAGCGCTCCGTGAAATCACGCGTCCCGATCAAATCAAGTCTTTTCTTGACCTGCGAATGACAGGGCTCAGACTTCCCGAAGAACTTCCGGGCGTCACCGAAGCAGTCGCTGTTATCTATTCGGCAATCACTGACAAACGAAAAATTTTCGTTTACGGCGACTACGACGCAGACGGGATGACATCAACCGCTATCCTGTATCGCTGCCTGAAACTTCTCAACGCTGACGTTTCCTACTTCATTCCCGAACGGCTGGATGATGGTTATGGACTAAGCAAGAAAACGCTTGAGAACCTTCACAAGCGCGGCGCGAATATGATTGTCACCGTCGACTGCGGCATCGCCAGCGTCGAAGAAGTCGCATTTGCAAAACAACTGGGCATGCAAATCGTGGTTACCGACCACCACCATATCGGCGGCCCGCTTCCTGACGCCGACGCAATCGTACACCCTGCCCTGCCTGGAAATCCGTATCCATTCGAAGGACTTTGTGGTGCAGGTGTGGCATTCAAACTCGCTTGGGCATTGTGCACGTGCGACCACGGCTCTCCAAAGCTACCCGAAAAGTATCGCAACTTTTTGTTTGCCGCGATTTCGCTGGCCGCGATTGGAACCGTTTGCGATGTCGTCCCGTTGCTTGATGAAAATCGCATCATCGTTCATCACGGCCTAAATTGCATGCGACAATTTGCCAACGCAGGGATGTCGCATCTTTTAACAATGGCCAAATGCATCGACAAACCAAAATTGACTTCCGAAGACATTGGTTTTTACATCGGCCCGCGTCTTAATGCAGCCGGAAGATTGTCACAGGCACAGCTTGGCGTTGAATTGTTGTCTTGCGATTCCGAAGACCGAGCCAAAGAGCTGGCCGAGTACTTTGACCATTTGAACAAACAAAGACAGACGCTTGATCGGAAAATTATTTCCTCTGCCAACAAACTCATCAAGGCAAATCACGATCCGGAATTCGAAGCCGCATTGGTGCTTGCCGAAGCAGATTGGCACATGGGAGTCATCGGAATCGCGGCGGGCCGAATCGCGGAAACTCATCATCGTCCGACGATCATGATTTCGATTGATCCCAATGGCGAACGACCAGCCGTTGGTTCTTGCCGTAGCTCGTGTGGCGTCAATTTGTATGACGCGCTCGAAGGCTGCAAACATCATCTCATTAAATTCGGCGGTCACGAAGCGGCAGCCGGCCTAACCATTGACCCCAAAAATATTGACGCGTTTCGAGAAGATTTTTGTGAGCAAGTCTCATCTCAGGTCAGTGTTGAAGACTTGGTTCCGGATCTCGATATCGATGCGGAAGTCTTAATCGGGCACATTACACTTAACATGATGAACGAGTTCGAAAAACTCGCACCCTTTGGCCAGGACAATCCGACACCAGTACTGTGTGCGGTTGGAGTCCAGCTTGCCGTGCCCGCCAAAACGATGGGAGCCGATGGAACGCATCTTGACTTACGCCTGAAACAACACGACTCAGTCATTCGTGCCGTTGCATTCGGTAAGGGCAGTTGGGTACCAGAACTGGCAGATGAAAACGGCCTTTACGATTTTGCCTTTCGACCAGTAATCAACGAGTTCCGCGGTCGTAGAAATGTGGAACTTCAACTCATTGACTTTCGCCTCAGCAAATCTTCAGTGGCTTCCGCATGACAAAATTCTATCCTCCGGGCTGGCCAACTGACGCAGGCTGGACAGAAAAGCTCGAACCTCATTTCCAGACAGATGACTTTCAACAACTTTGTGAATTTGTTGAAACCGAACGAGCCAGCGAAACGATTTATCCGACTCCAGAAAATGTTTTTACGGCGTTTCGATTGACGCCGTATGCGGATACGAAATTGGTAATTCTGGGCCAAGACCCTTATCACGGCCCGAATCAGGCACACGGTTTGAGTTTTTCTGTTGAAGGAGAAATGAAGCTGCCGCCTTCCCTGCGAAATATCTATAAAGAAATGGAAAGCGACCTGGGAATCCAACCACCTGCAACGGGCAATTTGACCCCTTGGGCCGAGCAAGGCGTGTTCTTACTCAATACTGTTTTGACCGTACGCGATGGACAAGCCAACTCGCACAAGAAAAAAGGCTGGGAGCGTTTCACCGACGAAGTCATTCGAAAACTGGACGAACATCCCGCCGGGATCGTGTTCTTGCTGTGGGGCAAACCGGCGGAGAAGAAAACAAAGCTAATCGATCAAGATCGCCACAAAGTCATCATTTCTCCTCACCCATCTCCGTTGTCAGCGCATCGAGGTTTCTTTGGCAGCAAACCGTTTTCCCAAGTCAACGAAGCGTTGAAATCTTTGGAGCGCAACACAATCGATTGGGGCAGAATCGCTCAGTAGTAATCTACTCGCTCAGTTTGTTGGCCAGTCGCTGCCTCAGAATTTGCCAAAGGAAGAAGGCAAATGTCTTGCAGGTTTTCATAGCTTGGCAATGCCGAAACGTGACTAAACGAAATCAGACAAGTGGAAATCGGTCACGCCGACAAAAACTTTCACGATTTTTCTCAAGTCAACATCAGTTTTTCGAAGTGAATACAAAGAATTATTCACATTGGTGCGTCGTCCCAAAACCACTACGATTCACCCCTCGCAGCAACACCCCAAACTCACTCTGGATCTTGCGACCATTGATGGAATTCGAAGTCCAAAATTCAAAACTTGATTCAAATCAAAATGTACCTGCGCGCGAACGTGAAGAACTGAGCGTTCCAAGTCGCATTGCCGATCGAAAAACACACAACTCAGATTGGCCAACCAAGCAACTGAATACTGGAACACTGACCGCAGCAATAACAACAAGCGAACCAGCAGCCGACCCAACCGCGACCAACGAATCGGCAACGAGTGAATCAGCATCCAATCAAACCGCAACAAACAAAGCAACGACCAAAAAAGCCCCTTGCCGCACTCAAGCCATCGAGGCGATCCTTTCCTCGAAATCCAAGTCCAAACTAAAGCAACCACAAAAACTCGAAACTTATTCAACAGAATCACGCAGACCGATCGTGTGCTTGTTATTCGTTTTGCCGTTGGTAATTTTCTATGAAATCGGATCCATCTTCCTGGGTCGCGAATCGCTTAGAAGCGGAATCGATCAATGGATCCACCAAATTCTCAGCCAACTTGGGATTGGCCAACTCGTCGTTCTACCCATTCTGACCATCGGGCTAATGGTCTACTGGCACCACCGAATCAACGACCACTGGAAGATCAATCCACGTTGCATCCTTGGTATGTTGGGCGAAGCAATTGGGCTGGGATTGATTCTATTTTGGGCAGCCAGTGCAACCGATTTACTGGGGCATGAATCCGCCAACATCGGCGCTCGATTCGGATCTGAAATTGCATCCGGATCAGCTTTACTTTCTACCATCGTCGCGTATGTCGGCAGTGGCATTTATGAAGAAGTTATCTTTCGTGTTTTACTCTTGGTACCGATCATTCACTGGATCGGCAGTCTGCTGGGAGCGCCGAAAAACGGCGAGATCTTTGGCAAAACAATGCCGCACATCGTCCCCCAAGAGTCAGCAAAAGCACGCACCGATTCAAAGTGGAAAATAGCGACGGTGATTGGTATCGTGCTTGTGAGCTTGTTATTTGCGGCTGTCCATTACAATTTTTTCAATCCTGCTGGCAATCAATTCGAGCTATCAAGTTTTGTTTTTCGATTTGCTGCCAGTATCGTTTTCTGTGTTTTATTTTTGTTCCGCGGGTTCGGAATCGCCGTTGGCGCCCATGTGGCATACGACGTGCTAATGCAGCTTTGATGTAGTTTTAGATCGCTTAAACGCGAACAATAATTTCATTAACTTTTTCGTCCCCGATAACTCGACACTAGTGCAAGGATTTTTTGACATTCGTTTCAAAAAACGTATTCAAGTTTGTCAACAATTAATCCAAAAAATTGTCAAGTAATTTGACTTACCTTTTATCTATAAGACGTCGAAATTAGAGTAGAGATCCGAGACTTTTGTGAGTACCGTTCTTACAATAGAAGCAGCAATTGTGTTGTTCGTTTTCATTCTCCCTTTTCCATTTCAAATCTGAAAGTAATTCGTTGTTATCCGTTCGGCCAAAAATCACCGACCTGAACTTTCACCTCTTCGCTCGGAATATCCATCCAGAGTTGTTTGAAGTGTGCGCCAGTCGAATTTGGGAACGCGACAACTATCGGCTTGACCTGAACATCACAACCGATGGGCATTTGATTTCATTTCATCACGATGGCTTGATCCTGACCGAAGTCAGTGCAAGTGCTCACCACCCGTTACCCAGGAAACGGATCCTGTTGTCACATCCAATCGAAGGCGTCTGCCACGATGAAGCAACGCATGAAAATGTGATTGGATACCAGTCAAAAGTTCAACTCGAAGCCGTTGATCCCAAAGTCTTCGTCGCCATCCAACAGCAATTGGATGGCAAAGCAGAATGTGAAGGATTGGTTCACCGCTTTCATTCCAACGGACGACTTGCATTTGGCGCGTTGAGCTACATCAACGTTCAGTCATTCAGCAGTCACGTCCTTGTCCGCAGCTTTCATACTTTCCCGGACACCAGCGCCGTGATCAAATCCGAATCGCGGTTCACATTGAATTTCGACTAGCGTTGAAATCCAGCTCAACTCTGAACTCGACCGTTCGAATGCCCGACTCTCTTCCTGGCTGGCTCAGTTTCTTTTCTTCAGATTCGAAAATTGCTACTGCCAATTTCACTTCTGAAGGTCTGCCAACACGTGAAGACCGGTAACGTTGTCAGGATTCATCGACAAAAGCACTTTGACTTGTTCCATGGCTTCTTTTTTTGACATGACCCTGTCAGGGATATTGTGAAAGAAGAGAACATACTCGCGCAACGATTCATCATCCGGGGCTAGTTTGATAGCCTCAAGAGCATGAAAGTACGCAGTAAAATACGCCCCTTCGAACTGGCATAACCCCGTACACATTATCAACGACGCCAAGTACTGCCATTGCCACTTTTCTTCGCGTCGAATCAACTCCGTCACAAATGTGTAAGCACGAATGTCTCGCGTATCAAATGCATAGCCTTGAAACGCGGATTCCACTTCCGTATCGGAAAGCCCTTTGAGTAGCTCAAGCCCATTCTCAATATTAAGGTCATTGATTTCGTCAACAATCGTCCGCGTCATCTCTTTCTCCAAGATTGCAAAAGGACTGTGCTTCGGCTGCTTACGCCAAGCGATCAAGTTGGTTGGCTATTCACCGCTGCAGCTCGCCCAGCCGTATCAGAACTCGTCAAGAGTTTTGGGCACTGAGTTTGGGCAATCGTCTTGCTCAATAAACAGAACTCTTGACGAGTTCCGCTACAAACTAACGAGCCAACTAAGAACGCTTCACACTCAAACAGGCCGCGTGGGTCTCTTGGGTGGATCATACGTGCAACAATCCTGAGGACAAACATCCCAGTTCGCCGGCATATTCCCAATCGCTTTTTTTTCCGTTCCAGACGTCCGCTCCAACACGAGCTCACGAACCATGGACACAAAGCTTGGGTGGATCCCGACTGATTTCGCGCGGGCCATATTGATTCCAAGTTTGTCGCAGGCTTCTTTGGCCTCCGTGTCGAGATCGAACATAACTTCCATGTGATCGGAAACGAATCCGACGGGCATCACAACGATGTCTTTCACGCCGGTCTCAGAGTGCAGCTCTTCAATATAATCGCAAACATCGGGCTCAAGCCATGGTTGAGTCGGTGGCCCGGAACGGCTTTGATAAACGAGCTTCCACGAATATTCTCCCACCACTTCCATGATCAAACGACACGCTTCGTTCAACTGCGTGGAGTACTTGCAATTGTCAGCCATCGACATGGGAATGCTGTGCGCCGTAAACACGAATTGCGTTTCACTTCGACGTTCTTCCGGGATCTCATCAAACGCATCCTGAACGCGGCTTGCGGAGGCCTGAATATAAGACGGTTGATTGAAAGCCATCCGAACCTTGTGGACTTCGGGAGCGCCCTCGCCAAGTGATGCCTGAGCGTCGGCGATGTTTTCGCGATACTGACGGCACCCCGAGTAACAACTGTAGATCGAAGTAAAAAATGCCAAAGCACATTTGACTCCATCGTCTTTCATTTCTTTAAGTGCGTCAGGCAGCATCGGATGCCAGTTACGGTTGCCCCAATAAATTGGCATATCGAGATCGTGCTCGGCAAAATCTTTCTTGATCGCGGCAATCAAATCACGATTCTGTTGATTGATCGGGCTAACGCCACCAAAGTGTTTGTAATGCTCGGCGACTTCCAACATCCGTTCGTGCGGAACGTTTTTTCCTCGCAAGACGTTTTCAAGAAACGGCATCACGTCATCTTGGCTTTCCGGGCCGCCGAAGGAAACGATTAGAAGTGCGTCGTATTTGTTTTCAGACATGTATTTTTTAAAGTGAAAAAGTATTTGTTTTATGGTTTAAGTTTCGCGTATTGAGTTTCGAGTTTTTCAGGAACTTACTCGCTCGGCTGTTAACGCATCAATGATATGGTCCGGGGTCAGAATCGCGTAAGGTGGTTTGTCGGCTGGAAATCTGCAGCAGGCAACCACGAATTTGCCTTCAATCGCAGGATTCTCTCCCACGTTTTTTGGCAAAGCGAAAATCTTAAATTGATAAGTTATTTGCTTGCCGTCAATTTCTGTCAAATCAATTGTCACGACCACTTTTTGCTCGAAAGCCAACGGCTCGTGGATTTCCAAACTGCTAGTGAGTCGCGGAAACCCAAACGTCCCAAGTTCGTCTTGAGAAACAACCGAAAGCCCACGACTGCGCAAAAATGCGTACTCAGTCTCTTCCATCATCCGAATGTAAGCCCCACAATGGGCGAACCCGCTAACGTCCGTATCAACAAAACGGACTTCGCGTTCAAATTCGAAACTGGAGATAGGTTGTGAATGGGTCAATGATTCAGTTCGCTGGAAAATTTTCAATTAATCTGTTCAACATTCTACAAACGCAAACCAAAGTTCCTTTGAACATTTAGAAGCCTTCGTTCAGGAATGCAGAATTATCTATGAAACCGTCAGACGACCATTGGCACAACCGGGCAGCTTGGGATCGCTTGGCAAAAAAACAGGATCGGCTGGCCAAACCCGCACGTGACGTTGATTTTGCCGACCCACTGAAATCGGTTGACGGGCCGGGATGGCTAGGTGGAAACATCAACGGCAAACGTGTTTTATGCTTGGCAGCAGGGGGTGGTCGCCAAGGCCCGATCTATGCCGCTGCCGGTGCGATTGTGACCGTGGTCGACATTAGCCCCGCGATGCTGGAACTCGATCGGGTCGTGGCCGCAGAAAGAAACATTCAACTTCGCACTGTCGAAGCCTCCATGGATAATCTCTCGTCGCTTAGTGACGATTCATTCGACATCGTCATCCACCCCGTAAGCACTTGTTATGTTCCCGACGTGGTTCCCGTTTACCTCGAAGTCGCCCGAGTGTTGTGCGCTGGTGGAATCTACATCAGCCAACACAAGCAGCCGACCAGTTTGCAAACGACATTGGATGCCCAAGCCGGTGGCTTTCAAATCGTTCATCCGTATTACAAAAAAGATCCTCTCCCGCCTTCCGAAAAACCCAACCTCATTCGTGAAGAAGGCACATTAGAGTACGTTCACCGCTGGGAAGAATTACTAGGCGCGATGTGTCGGGCTGGACTGGCGATCGAAGACATGACCGAGCCCATGCACGCCAAACCAGACGCCGAAGCCAACAGTTTTGCCCACCGCTGCCAGTTTGTAGCGCCTTACATTCGGGTTAAAGCAAGAAGGATGGGCGAACGGAAAACGAGATTGGTTGTTTAGGGAACCGCCGAATGCGAAACCGCGCAAGCGATTGCCACGCGTGCTATTCCTCATTCCTCATTTCAATAAGGTTGCTGCTGCGAAAGGCAGTGAAACGAACCGAGCCCGACTGACAAGTTCTTCGACGGCAATGCAACGACGGTTCGATTTGGAAAAAGTGGTTGTAGAATTCCCAAAGCGATTTCGTCCTCGGGCACATCGAATCTCGGGACGAGCACCGCGTTATTGGTGATTAAAAAGTTGCAGTAGCTTGCGGGAATTCGTCGGTCACAAAACTCCATCGCAGCCGGGATCGGCAGCGGAACTAACCGATATTCCAAACCGTATTTGCCCAAGCCATTTTTGAGATCTTTCAAATTCTGAGCCAGCCCGTTGTACTGCTCATCCTGTTTATCATCCGTCCAAGCGTAAACGATCGTTGAATCGTCGGTGAATCGAGCCAGCTGATCGATATGGCCATCGGTATCATCGCCTTCGATCGCGTCACCGCTAAGCCATATCACAGCTTTTGCCCCGAGAAACTCGCCAAATATTTGTTCGACTTGCTCAGTGCCTACATCGGGATTTCGATTGGGATCCAATGCACATGATTTTGTGGAAAGCAAAACGCCTGACTCGTTGATTTCAATCGCACCGCCTTCAAAACAGAGCCTGGGAGAAACGCTTTGAATCTCTAAATGCTCCGCCACTCGCCGAGCGACTTTTTGGTCTTCGTCAAACGGCGGATACTTGCCACCCCAAGCGTTATAGTGCCAATCGATGGCAACCAATTCGGGCTCAGCTCCGTCCACGAAATTCTTCACAAACGTTGGGGCATAATCACGCGCCCAAGCATCGTTGGTCGGGATCTCAATAAAATAGACATTCTCTAACGCAAGGCTTGCCTTCGCTGCAGCAAGTTGCTCCGAACCGACCAGAATGTTCACTGGCTGAGATTCTGCGATGGCCTCAACCAATTGTCGGAATTCGATTTGAGCCGCCTCAAGATTTTTTGGCCACGTCTCGGTATTGTGCGGCCAACTCAACCAGATCGAAGATTGCTTCTCCCACTCGGCAGGCATTCGAAACGGCATCACTTACCCCATCGTTCCGTTAATCCACCATACGCATCGATCCGCCGGTCGCGGAAGAATGGCCAATGCGTGCGCGCCGTTTGAACCAACGACAAATCGCAATCGACGACTAACGTTTCCGCATTGGCATCACTGGCGACTTTGATGAGGTTACCATACGGATCACTGATAAACGACGAACCCCAAAATTCGATATTGTCTTCCACGCCAACACGGTTGGGCGCGACTAAAAACACGCCGTTAGCAATGGCATGTGAACGCATCATCGTTTGCCAAGCGTTCCGTTGACTCTCGCCGAATTCAGCTTTCTCGGGCGCCTGCCAGCCAATCGCGGTTGGGTAAACCAAGATCTCTGCGCCTTGCATGGCCGTCAATCGCGCCGCTTCAGGAAACCATTGATCCCAACAAATACAAACCCCAACATTGCCAACCGACGTTTCAAAATTCTTGAATCCCAAGTCACCGGGCGTAAAGAAAAACTTTTCGTAAAAATATGGGTCGTCAGGAATGTGCATTTTTCGGTAGACACCCAAGATGCTTCCATCGGATTCAATCACGACCGCCGAGTTATGAAACACACCTGCTGCCCGGCGTTCAAACAAGCCACCAACGATTACGACACCCAACCGTTTGGCAACATCGCTTAATGCGTTTGTAGTCGGCCCAGGAATCGTTTCGGCCAATTTGAATTTTTCGTGGTCTTCGGACTGGCAAAAATATGTGCTTGCAAAAAGCTCTTGAAGGCAAATGAGCTGGGCACCCGATTGGGCCGCGGCTTCGATTTGTGCAACCGTTTTTACCAAGTTCGCCTGAACATCGTCGCCGCACGATAGCTGAATGGCAGCCACAGAAGTTGTTTTTGAATCGGTCATATTTGGTTGCAAAATTCAGTGTCTAACAAAAGTCGCGTTTGGGTTTGGAAAATTCTTTGGCCAAAATCTACGGGAAGCTGCCTTGGCAATTAAAATTGTACGCAAATTCTGATCCAATTTATGGTCTTTGAGTTGTTCCCTGCAATCCTTTTGCTAGAGTCGTTTCAAATTCAATTCCCATCCATCAGCTGGTCACGATTTCTGGCACCACTATGGACGATATTCGCAAAATGGTAATCTTACGGCATGTTTAAGAAACCACCTTTCGGCCTGTTTGTTGCCGGAACAGATACTGAAGTCGGCAAGACGTATATTGCTTCATTGATTGTGAAGCAATTGGTCGCCGCTGGCCATCGCGTCGGTGTTTACAAGCCAGTCGCAAGTGATTGTGTCTCCGATGGACGACAGCTCGTTTCCGAAGACGCTGTCGCACTTTGGGAGGCCGCAGGCAGGCCGCTCAGCTTGGATGCCGTTTGCCCTCAACGTTTCCAAGCCCCACTCGCGCCGCACCTTTCGGCTCGTAATGAAGGCCGTGAACTGGATCCGCAATTGGTTCGATCCGGGATTTCCGTTTGGGCTGATGAATGTGACATCGTTGTCGTCGAAGGCGCTGGTGGATTGATGTCACCCATAAGCGACGACGAATATTTCGCCGACCTTGCATACGATCTTGGCTATCCTGTAATCGTGGTCGCCCCTAATGCGATCGGTGTAATCAACCAATCACTTTCGGCATTGATCGCAGCTGCCTGCTTCCGCGATGGCATTCCGGTCGCCGGGTTGATTCTTAATGACTCCCGCATGTTTGACGGCGATGTGAGCATGGACTCCAACCGGGAGCAAGTGGCTTCGCGCGCGATGTCTCCTGTGTTGACACGGCTTCGGTACGATGGAGAAGCGTTTGACGACACGGTCGATTGGATGGCCGTCGCCAAGAAAAAATACGATTGCCAAACTGAAACGACTCAAACTGAAACGACTCAAACTGAAACGACTCAAACTAAAACGGCTCAAACCGAGTCAGCAAAGTAAATCG
>CAYZGP010000047.1:0-15831 GCA_964478065.1 uncultured Pirellulaceae bacterium | reverse complement strand
CAAACTGAAACGACTCAAACTAAAACGGCTCAAACCGAGTCAGCAAAGTAAATCGCGACTCGCGACTCGCGGTTGGGGCGAATCGAAATTCAACACCTCGAATTTCAACACCCCGAATTTCAATGGAAGCGAAATTTAACGCTTTCGATTTGGCAACCGCGGCACAAAACGAAATGAAGATTGACTGGGATCTTGAATCGGCTCCAAGCGGGAACTTTTCAATCGCTCATTTTCTAGTCGCTCTTTTTCTGCTCGCTCTTTTTTAAGTCGCTCATTTCTCAAACGCGCGCTTCTCAAACGAAAATCGCTTTCGTTTTCCATCTGGCGACTTTGCTCTGACGAGTAAATCGGCTGAAGATAGCTGGCTTTGCGAACTGGTGTTGAGCGTTGCGGCTGAAGTTGGTCCAGCCGTGCCTGCAACTGTTGCAATTCTTTGCGTAATTTTTCGCCTTCGATAATCGTAGATTTCTGAAACGCCAAAGGTTCGTTGCCAGGTCGGCTCGAACTCAAATCATGCGTCCGTGGAGCATACTGGCCTATTAGTTTTTGAGGATTCGTTGAACCAAGTGCCATCGAGATTCGTGATTCAATCTGCTCAAGTCGTCGGTTGATCATCACTTTGCTTTGTGCCAACGATCGAAGCTGTTCAAACGTCTTGGTTTGGTTAGTGTAAATCGGATGAAGCCATGCCTTAAAGTCATCGCCCGAATTACTCACGATCGACATGTGATTCATTCGGCTTTTCAATTGCTCAATCGTTTCTTCATAGTTGAATACAACATGGTCCATTTCCCGGGCGGCGTTTTCACGTGCCTTGGTGGCAACCATCTTCATTGCTTCTTCGATGGCTCGAATTTTTGCCGGTGACATCTCGCTACCGCCGAGCGCGTTGGCCAGAAGACCCGCCATTTGCTCGCAATACTGATCGCTTGAAGAAATACTGGCAACCGTTTCGTCGACGGCCTTGCAAGCCTCTTCGCATTCTTCTTCTGAGCAAACGACGCCGCAGCTTGATCGACAGCTTCCGTTGCATTTCGTCTGACACGACCCTTTGCAAGGTGCGTTGAGATTGCACATGCGAACTTGAGAATCGGAATCAATGACCAATTCAACTGGAAGCTCAATCGCCACTGAGTAGTCGGCCGGTTGCTTGACGATTGCGTCTTCGATTAAAGAGAAAAACGGCTGGCCACTGGTTGGTAAATCCAATTTGGGAATCGCACTAGGCATATAATCGGGCTGATTTGGCAAATTCAAATTCGATTGCCCAACCAAAGGCGAACCGACGAGCGAAAACAGAACGACAACTACACCACCAAGAATAATCCGTGCCATGACTGACTCCTTCAGTACATCGAAACGTGCGGGATTCATGCGAGAATCTTCCCCGCAATTCCGGCACCGTAAACCGGAATAACTAATTTGATAACCCAGCAGACATTTTCAAACAATACGAATCTGAACACATTTCCCTGAACCGCAATTCGCCCCCTCCAAAGGTCCGTTTTGGAACTGTGTCGGCGGTCGCTCAACAGAACACAACAACGAATCCTTCATCAAACTGTGCCAAACCCGAGTGAATACGACCTCTCCAAGTTTGCCCAACGAAGATTCCAACGACCAAAGATGCTATCATCTTGCCAGTTTCCGTCAGCCTTCGACCATTGAAGACAAAAATGCCCACTAATTCCAACGCGGTTTTTGCTCCCGCTTTCACCCAACTCATCCGCTGTCCTCACACAAAATCGGCTTTGACCCAAGCCGAGGACAGTTTGATTTCTGAGCTGAACGCGAAAATTTCCAGTGGCAATTTGGTCAATCAAATTGGCCAAGCCGTCTCAGAAAAACTGGAATCCGGGTTTGTCAACGAAGACCAGTCGTTAATACTGCCCGTTCGAGGCGGCATTATTATCTTGATCGCCGACCAAGCAATTCCATTGAAACAATAACTGGATATTTGACGTGGCCGAAGAAAAAACGATTTTCAAAAAAATCATCGACGGAGAGATCCCTGCCAACAAAGTTTACGAAGACGATCTTTGTCTGGCATTTCATGATGTCTCTCCCCAAGCCCCAACGCACGTTTTGCTGATCCCAAAAAAGGAAGTCATCAACGTCGCCGATTTGAAGCAGGAAGACGCTGCGTTGGCCGGGCACCTTATGTTGTCCGCTGGTAAAGTCGCAAGAGAGCTTGGAATCGAAGAGAGCGGCTACCGCGTTGTCATGAACTGCGGCAAAGACGGCGGTCAATCAGTTGATCATTTGCATCTACACATTCTTGCCGGCCGGCCGCTGAAATGGCCACCTGGTTAAGCTTGCTAACTGTCGGGTAGAAACGAGTTAGCCCGCCATTGTCCAAAAAAAATATGGAACCGCCATCGAAAACGAAAACGGCGAACTACTCACGGCAACCAACTTAAATTCAGGACCATCATCATGCGTTTAAAATTAAAAGCTCCAGCCCAAATCACTTTGACAATCTTGTTGGTTTGTTTTGCTCAAACAGCAGGCTTGGCAGACGACTCAAAAGACCCGTCGCCTACGATAACCGTATCAGGTTCGGCTGAAATTCGTGTCGCGCCTGACGAAGCTGTTTTAACTTTTTCAATCGAGTCGCGTGAAACCGAGCTTAATCAAACCGTGAAGGACAATGATGCAAAGATCAAAGCGGTCACTGATTTTTTGAAGTCATCTAAAGTCGCCCCAAAAAACATTCGCACACAAGTCATCAGTATTCGCCCCATTTTTGAAGGCCCAAAAGCGTACAGCAATTTTAAACAGAGCTATGCAATACCACAGTCCAACGCCGCGCCTATCGCTCGCCCAGTCACCCGCGACGAAAAGAAAAAATCTCCTCTTAAACCAATCGGCTACACAGCCAGCCGCCAGCTTTCGGTCACCATCACCGATCTTAATTCATTCGAAAACGTCTACCGTGGCTTGATCGAACGTGGTGTGAACTCGGTATCAGGTATTGAATTTCGCACGACCGAGCTTCGGAAACACCGCGACGAAGCCAGACTCAAGGCAGTCCGCGCCGCAAAAGAAAAAGCAACGGCAATGGCTGGCGAGCTTGGCGCAACGCTTGCCTCCGTGCAAACGATTTCCGAAGAAGGCAGTCCTCGTCACTCAAGCTTTCAAAACAGTCTAACACCCGCCTTCGCTTCCGCGCCAACCAGCATCGCGACGGGCGTCATCGAAATCAATGCATCCGTCCGAGTTGTTTTCCTACTTGGAAATTACAAATTGGATACAGCGAAATAACAGTAAACAACGGCGCCCGTTCAAAGCTATAAACTACAGGCCGTTTTTAGTACTTGATCGGGATGGGCATTTTAATTTCTGCGCGAACCCTTGGGGCGTAGCCGCGTCTACTCAATTGGCGTTTGCCGTACGACTTTGGGCGTACACTTATTCTCTGGTTTATTTTTCGCTGGCGTTTTGAATAACGAATCCCCCACGACAAACATGCCAACTGCCGGATCGGAGTACATCATCTCAGTACCCGTAAGAGTTAGTGCTCGGCCTCCCTGACAATTCTCCGATGCCGGCGGATTCAAAACACACCGCCCAAGAAAATCCACTTCTCTACCTTCTTGTACTCGCAATCTTCCCTTGCCTTCCAGTTTGGCTTCGGGAACTTCACCCGATCACTGCTGCTTTCGCAATGGTCGCATCTGATATTGTCATCGTCGGCAATCCACTACGGTTGAAGCGACTTCGATTTTGACCTTCGGACTAAACCAAAGTTGAAGTTGAGAAAATCAGGGGTACGAATAGACTTCTTCGTCACCGACAAACAGCTTTTTCAATCTTGGAACCGAATCAACAAAGCCATTGGGCACTTTTGCGCCAGAGGTTAAATGAAGTTGTTCCAATCGAATCATTCGAGCCAGCGGAGCCAAGTCACCCACCTCGCCAGTGATCCATAATTCTGTGACGAATTCCAATTTCCCAAGCGGACTCAAATCTAATTTTGGCGAGATATTTTCCAACCGAAGCGATTCCAAAATTCGCATAGATTTCAGCGGCGCCAAGTCTTCAACTTTCTGGCAATCCAATTTCAAATGCAACAATCCTGGAAGTTGACTTAACGGTCGGATATCAGAAATCGCACATCCAGTCAGGTTCAAATCGTCCAAGCCATAAGGCAAAAATCGCTCAATCGGTTTGAGATCCACGACTTTTGTGCCAGAAAGGTTCAACGTTCCCAATTGCGTCATCGGAACTAAGCCATCCAAATCCGCCAACGGTGTGTTGGAAAGATCAAGCCACTCGACAAAATTTTTCGAAGCATGAAGGAAACTTGGATCCGAAAATGATGTGCCAGAAACGTCGACGTTTTCAAGGTTCTTAAGATTGGCAAGCGCCGAAAAATCCGTCACTTTGGTGCCTGCAAGATTGATTCTTCGCAGTTCCACATAATTCGCCAATTCCGTCACGTCTACGATTTTGGAATGCGACAGATTCAGTGACTCCAAATGGGCTGGTTTATGACGACCATCAATTTTGAACGTAAGCCCGACGAGGCTCGTGATCTTGGTTTTGGAAAGCGATAAATTTTCGACCATCGGCAATGTACTCAAGTCGGTAACATTTGTTCCATCCAAATTCAGTTTTGGAATTAGTTTGAACCTTTGAAGTGGTGTAAGGTCAGTGACTTTCGTTCTGGCCAAATTGACTGATGGTCCATTTGTTTGGGGAAGAATCCGGAATTTCATCGTTGAAAATGGTGACAGATCTTTGATATTCGTATCTGAAAAATCAATATCTCGAAGACCGGCCAATTTTTTCATATTCGGAATCTTATCGATCGACGTGTTGGAGACGTCAATAGTTTTTAAACGAAAGAGACCGGCAAGATGAGAGAGATCGTCAATGTCAGTTCCATTGAGACGCAGCTCGGTCAGATAGCGCAGGTTTCGTAGCGGAGAAAGATCGGCAACACGAGTGCCGGAAAGGCTCAACCTCTGAAGCGATTTCATTTTGCTGAGACTGCTAATGTCCTGAACTGGAGTGTTTTCCGCCGATAGACTAAAAAGTGTTTTTTGTGCGGCCAAGGGCGACAAATCGGAGACTTGAGTATTGGAAATATTCAATTCGGGTTGGCTAGAAGTAAATTTTGCAGTTCGCAGCGGTTCAAGTGACCGCACCAAACTTCCCTCAAGATTTAATCTACCACCTTCGAAATTCGCAAGCGGTTTTAGATCTTCAACCTTTGTATCCTTTAGGTACAAACTTGCTTTCAAATTTGACAAAGCACTAATGTCACTTACGTCCGTTCCGCTGAGATTGACAAACGCAACCCTTTCCAATTCGGACAGCGGCGAGATGTCAGTTACCCTCGAATTCGAAGCGTCAAAAACGCGCAGTTTTTCGGATAGAGCCAATGGACTAAGATCCGAAACGGGCGTATTGGCCACGTTGACTCGGGTCAGTACTTTGGAGTTTTTAAAGACAGATAGATCGGCGACACGAGAGCCATCCAGCGTAATCGTTTCGAATTTTGAAGCATGATCTGCGAGTGGCGAAAGATCTTTGATGACGGTGTTCGCAATCGAAATGTGTTTTGCTTTTGGAATAAGGTCTTTGACAGCCGCCAAATCCTCAAACAATGAATGACTAAGATTGATGGCAATGAGAGCCTCAGGCCCGATTGGCATGCTGTCCGTCGGATCCTCTGTTAAGCTTAGATATGATTCTTGAGGTCGATCTTTTTTAAGGCCGTAATACCAATTCGACGGTGAGGTTTTAGTCAGTGCGATCATTTCTCGCGACCAATCTGCTGACTTTACAGTATCCAAATTTCCAATTCGCAGCGTTTTCAATTTCGTAAGTTTGTTCAGTTGGTAAGGATGTAAGCTTCTGCGTTGCCATGATTCGTAGGTTAGCTCGCGGAGGTTCGTTAGATTCGTGATCGGCTGAATGCTTTGTATCTTACAACCGTCCAAATCCAAAATTTCAAGAGCGGTTAAATCTCTCAACGGCGAAATGTCTTTGACCGAGGTTTCTGATAGATCCAGGTTTTTTATTTTTTGCAACTCAGCAATCGGTGAAATATCACTGACCCTTGCGCCAGTCAGATCAAGCTTCTGCAAATTCCGCATTCCTGAGAGCGCAGAAATATCAGAAATCCTCGAGCGGACCACTCGAAATTCTTCCACCTGTCTCAACGGCCGCAGCGGTGAAATGTCAACCAATTCCCTCCACGTACCCAAATTGATACGCTTCAGTTGTGTCAGACGAGCGATCAAGCTCAGATCTAACGACGCTTTGTTGGCACTCAATTTGACGGGCGTTACAAACATTTGTCGCCCAAACAACGACTTAAGCCATGATGCCCCCGGCTCAACTGCATCGGGGATGAACGTCCCCGCAGCGTCATACTCGTAGGCGTAGTGAATGTCAGCGCCTTGAAGTGTCAGTAGCTTGACAGCTTCCTCACGTTCACGCCCTCTTTGAATGAGCGTCCATGGGCCTAGAGCCAACGACAAAACCAAAACCGAGAACAGCATCGAACGCAGGCCAAAACTTAAATACGACGTCCGCTTTGCAGGCCGCGGGTTCATCCAATCGGTCACTTCGGGATCGGGCAACCATCGGTTCGTCGGGGTGCTGGCTGTGTCGACAGTTGCTTTATCGTTTTCATGATCGTTGTAGATCAACGGCTTTCCAGCCCGAGTCACAACACACAATCGTCCGTCGTCCAATCCAAAGATCTCTTTTAGTTTTTGAGCTTCAACACGATCCCATTGACTATCGGTCAGGTCGCCATTCCACCGAAACAAGACCCCGCGGCGATCAATTGCCCACACGCCCGTCAAACACAAAGCAATCTGTTTTACCTTTGCCGGTGCATCTGAAGCACGATTTAGCTTCCCGTCAATTTTTACATAGACCGATCCATCATCTCGCAACACGGCAGTCGAAACTGACTGGTTGCTGGATTCGCCATCAATAAAAGGAGCGGAAACGTATTGCATCAACCTATTCTATCCAGCACAAGAATCGCGTGCATCCAACCTGAGTTTGGTTGTCAGATTTTCGTTAATTTTGCATCAAGGTTTGCACGGCAAATCAATTCGGTCATCGATTGCAATTTTCGAAGTGATTTTGTCAAAGTTTCGTTCCTACTTGCTGTAGTCCCGCTTTCCCGTTGCCCGCTCAAACGTCACACGCAACCCTGGAATCAAACGCATCGCGTTTTCTGAATAGATCTTTTTTAAGACGTCATCTGGCAATCCGATTCCATAGATTCGCCACATGCCTTGGGGCGCAGGAGATTTTTCGCTGTACGGAAAATACTCATCATACGTTTCCAAAAATCGCCAGTAATACTTGAGGCGAACATCAGGCCACGGCCCGTCGGTTCCAAACAGAATTCGATCTTGGTACTTGATGAAAAACTTCCTCGCTGTGTATGGCTGACGGCCAAGTTCACTAATGCGTGAAGCAAGTTCGATCACGAGATTTGGATACTCATCCAACCACTTGGCCACAACGGCTAAATCCTCACTGTTGTTGGCAAAATGCGCGCCAATAAAAGTCGTACCGCGGTGACGTTTGATCACACGATTGCGAGCAGCCAACAGTTCTTCACGGCTGGGAAATTTGTCTCCATAGAAACTCCATTCCGGATGCCGATTAAGCTCTTCCCATCGTTCGTTTTTTTCGTCAATCGGCTGAAAGAATGCCACAGGATCGGCGACATGCATGATCACGGGCAAACCAAGCTCGCCACACGTTTTCCAAATCGGATCCCAACGCGGGTCGTCAATTTTCATCAAACTACCATCCGCGTTTTTATCGCGCAGCCCAAATGACTTGAAGAACTTGACCCCCGAAGCGCCTTTTTCTTTCGCGACCTTGAGCTGCTCGACGCACATGCGGACAAAACCCTGCTTGCTGGACGCCCACGTTTTCGGGTCGCCTCGATTCCCACCGCCAATGAAATCCAGATGGACAAACCAAGCTACTCTTTTTTCGTATCGGCCGATGAATTTCAAATGCCGTGATTCGCTTCCCAGTTTCGCGTCCAAACTCGTGGACACTGCGATGTTGTTGGCGTCCATCAACCTTACATATTTTTCCAGCGCAATTTCGTCACCTCTAAGACGGCCCCCAAAATGCGTGTGGATATCGATGACCTGAAATTTTGCTTTCTTTAAATCCGTTTTGGCAACGACTAAAGCTGACGTCGGATCAAAAGTCTGGAGAGTTGGGTCCTTGGCTTGAGCTGTTTTTTGATCGGACGCTTTGTTGGAATCGATCACTTTGCTGGAGTCGGTCGCTTGTTGGGCACTGGGCTGTTTCTTGCCTTTGGCATCCTGAGCAGTTGCTGACGCCGAATTTATGACCAGGCCAACACAAATCGAAATTGCGCAGGTGGCTTGCCAAACATGGGTTAACATTCTTGTGACTTTCGATTTGTTATGATTCTCAAGTTCTTTGAGATGAACGAATTCTTACATCCAAAATACCAAATCGGATAGCGACATGATCCAAGGCGTTTCAGATACCGACGATGAGGAGGTTTGGGTACGAGTTTCGCCAATAGTATAAGAGATTGGCGTCTTGGCCGCGCGAAGCATTTGCCAGCAATAGGACACTTAAAAGCCAACCGTGAACATGCTCACGCAAGCGTGAATATGGCCCCCGATAATTGCCGGCTTCTAATTTCGCTTTATACCCACGGGTGAAACGGCGTGAATTGTTCCTCTGGGAACCAGGCCGGAAACGTCGATGGCTTGTGAGAGAACATGCACACCGAGGTTGCCCGCTTTATCGACCGCTTCGATACGAAGAAAAATTCGATCGGGCACGTCGGTTTTGACTTTCCAAACAAAACGTGATTCATTGCGAACTCCCGTTTCAATTGGCGTCCATGGCCCATCTGGATTGGCACTGAAAGAAAGCGTGATTGGCCGAAGCGTTATGTGCTTGTCCGATACCGAATAATTGATCACCAGCCTTCCCGCTTCTTCCCCTCGGCCATAAGGTACCGAAGTGATGCGAGTAAGCGGTGCCTGAGTATCGATCAGAACCCACATGTCGGCGTCGTCGCCACTCGAAGGCCCCTGCCCCGTCAAACCGTCTTTGGAATGAACGACGATTCGAAAACCGTAGTGGCCTTCTTCTTGAACTTCCACTGGAAACGGACTGCTGTTGTCAGGATCGCTACCCCAGGAATTCCAAGTTCGCCCTTCGTCTCGTGTCATCCAAAGATCAACACGGGCCACGCCCGAAGGATCAATCGAATCGATACCGTAGCTTAACCGGAATCGCTTGCTGCCGATAATTTGCGTTGGAGCTTTGGTGATTCGGCCCTGGCCAGTGGACGCGCCGGTTGAAACGCGCTGTGCCGAAGCACGTGGCGTTCGCGTTTGCTGATTTTGCAACGCATGATTTTGAGGCGACTGCCGACGATCAATCGGAGCCATTTGGCGATTAGCGAATCCGGACGACATCATTGGGTTTTGAGTGTTTGATTGGAAACCGGATGGCGGTTTTGTCGTATTCCAAACACCGCCGTTTGTTTTCGCTTGATTGTTAGGCTGTTGAATCTCCCCGACGAATTCGCCAGTGACTTCGGCCTGTCCTGCCCCAACGTTTGGCAACAGCGTTGGACTTGGGATCGGACGGTTGCCTTGCGTGTTTAGTCCGCGATATTGATTGGTCGCGCCCATCGTTGACGACTCGCCAACGACCTGATTTCCGACAACACTCATCTTGGATGGATTCGAAGGAACGTCGGTTACTCGACGGGGCGCCGGTTTTTCAGGATAAGGGATCGGTGTGATCGAAGGGTCAGAACGGACAGTCGATGAAAAACTCGTTTGATTTTTCGGCACCCATTTTTCGGTTTGGCTTTCCCAAAGCACTCCACGATTTCCCGTTGGCTTAGGCGGTTGATTTTCTGCGATTACAGGTGCTACATAGCCGTTGGGAACGGGTGGTGCGGCATATTCGATCTCAGATCCAATCAACTGCATTGGCGGATTGGCCAGCGATTGGTTGGAAAACGGCTGATGGGTGGCCATGCGAGGCTGCGGTTTGTTTGACGGTGCCTTGCTTTGAGTTTCCGGTTTGGTTTTGGGGATTCGATTGACTGTGACTCCCGGCCCGGCAACATCTGGCAACGGAACCAGGGTACAAACACCGTCTTTGCATTCCAACTTGTGGCCTGGGGGATGGCCGGCCGTTTTCTCATTGAATGAATTTTCAGGTTGCTGATTCGGCATCGCTTCGGGCTGGACTCTGATTTGATCTGGCTGGGGCCAAGCGCCTCCTGAACCGGCTTCGAAAGCTCCGCTCTTTTGGTTGCTCCGATTGCCTGACGGAATCTGAGCTGTCGATTGTGGCCGCGATCGCCAATTGGATCTGGGCACAACGACTTGGCGTTCCAATTGAATTTTGTTGCCTGCGATGTCAGCAATTTGAACTGCGACTTTGATCGATTGGTCGGTTGTATCTGGCCACCAGGCAAGCTGATCTGCGTAAACGCCACTCCGAGCGGTGCCGTTAAGGTTGACGGGAACTTTTTGCCAAGGCTTGGGGCCCATCGCGTTGATGGCTTGGTAAAAAATCTGCAACGATTCTGGACTGAGATTTTTGTCTTGGGCTCTCCACCGACAAACGACCCGACCGGCTGCATCGGTTTTGACTCGAAAGTCAAGCTTTGGTTGGACGGAATCGACAACGATCTTCAGTTCAGGTGTGGGGTCGCCTTCGGGAAGAAGTTTCCGATCGCGGTTAAGAGTTTTGAGTGCAAACCAATATTCACCGTCGCCATCGGCTTGGAACGGAAATTCTTCTTTGTCTGTTGACTGACGTGCTTCGAATGACCAAGTCTGTCCCATGTCGCGCGAAAGATAGAGTTGAACTTCGATAAATGCTTCGTTGTCTGCACTGATTTTAAACGGAACGCCAAAACCACGAAGATTGGTTGCAACCGTTTTAACATTGCTGAATGCAGTTTTGTTCGCGAAAGGGTGTTGTGAATGTCCCTGTGCGACCCGCACCGAATTGCTTGGTGCGTTGGGATCAAAGTGCCGATTCTGAACGCGGACGAATTGAGCTTGTACGGAAACGGAGCTTAATAGAACCGTCAGTGCGGCCAGAATAAATGCTTTGTGGCCGATCGGTTTTCGTGTCTTCAACTTTCCATCCTTACAATGAGACATTCAAAATGTCTACTGGCGCGAATCCAATTCAAAGATCTTCGCGCATGCCGTTCCCAATCGCGTCCAAACGCGTGGATGTTCCCTATATAAAGAAGAGATCGACCGTAAGTCCCGTCACAACCAATAGGTGAGTCGCCAGCATGATCCCGCGGCGTGTCTCGGTTTTAAGGGTCGTTGTCAATTGGAGAGGCGGGAGAAGCCAGCGTTTATTGACGGTTTTTCACCATTGGTAGGTTGGGTTCACCGCTGAACGGGCGAATTTCCAAGCAACGCATTGGTCTATAAATTTTGGTTAGAAGGATTGAACCATTTCAAATTAACAGCCGTATCACCGGTGCAATAGGAAAGATGACTTGAAATGGAGCCATGGGAACGAGTTTGATCTCAAAATTTGAGCTAAACTCTGAACTTCACAATGGATATAATCGGAGAGGGTCATTTGGCCGCCATTTCCTGCGATTCTCAACAGCCTATTACTGATGGAAGCAATAGAAAAATTCTGGTCCGAAACGATGGAGATCCCTGAAGCTCGGTGGATCATTGCGATTGCTGGATTGGTTATCGTGTCCATTATTGCCTATTACATCGTGAAATTGTTTCGCGACATGGCATTGGGCGCGGCTCGCGAACCGGTGAGTTACATAAGTGACTTTCAAAGGTTGCGTGATGAGGGAAAAGTCGATGATGAAGAGTACGCAAGATTGACCGAAGCGATTCCCAAGGAGGGTGACGTCTCAGAATTAGTTTTTAAACCGGACGACCCCGGTGACGAGTCAAAAAAATCTGAATGATAGGCTTATCCTAACAGGTACTGAAAACATACTCCCGAAAGTTGTCTCGAATGGACCACTAATAACAACTGGACGGATTGAACCATTGTGCTGTCATACAGTTAAGAAATGACAGCACGATTGCTGAAGAACATAGAGTTCGAAGTTCGCGGGCAAGGAAGCACCGTTGACTGATGAGGTGTAGTCACCAGTCAATGTTCGAACGTCAACTACGGTTGGACTAAGAAAGCTTTAAGGAGTGATGATGCCCGCAGGCAACGATACTGGAAGCCGCCGCACTAGTGGTGCTTCAAAGAAAAACGCGCATTGTTCGTTTTGTCGAAAAAACTACCGAGATGTTGGACCCTTAGTTGAAGGGCCAGGCGATGTCTACATTTGTGGAGATTGCATTGAACTGTGCCAGTCAATTCTGGAACAGGAGCAACGTCGACGTGGTCCGTCAAAACAATTATTCAACAAGATTCTGACACCGCGCGAAATCGTCGAACGCATGGACGAATATGTCATCGGCCAACACGCTGCCAAGAAAGTGTTAGGCGTTGCTGTGCATAACCATTACAAGCGACTGTCGCTTGGATGGGAAGGAAACGATGTCGAGATTGATAAATCCAACATCATGCTGGTCGGTCCAACTGGATCGGGCAAAACGTTGTTGGCTCGCACTCTAGCGAGAATCTTGAACGTTCCTTTTGCGATTGGTGACGCCACAACATTGACCGAAGCAGGTTATGTTGGCGAAGACGTGGAAAATCTTTTACTGAAACTGCTACACGCAGCGGACTTCGATGTTGAAGCAGCCCAACGTGGGGTGATTTATCTCGATGAAATCGACAAGATTGGCAAGACGAGCAACAACGTTTCGATTACCCGTGATGTTTCAGGCGAAGGAGTTCAGCAAGCCCTTCTGAAAATGTTGGAAGGCACCGTTGCGAACGTTCCACCGCAAGGCGGACGTAAACACCCAGAGCAACAGTACATTCAGATTGACACCAGCGACATTCTGTTTATCTGTGGTGGTACTTTTGTCGGCATTGACGACATCATTCGCAAACGGCTTGGAGAACGCACCATCGGATTTGGGTCCGGATCCGGTTTCCGCGAGGAAGCCGACATGGCAGAAATTTTGCCTCAGGTCACCAGTGACGACATTCTGGAATTCGGGCTGATCCCGGAACTGGTTGGTCGTCTACCCGTTACCACGGCACTTGCACCACTAGGAGAAGAAGGACTTATTCGAGTTCTTACAGAGCCGAAAAACGCACTTGTGCGTCAATTCGAATCACTTTTCCAAATGGAAAACTGCGAGCTTGATTTCACCGATAAAGCACTTCAAAGAGTCGCTGCGAAAGCAATGGAAAAAGGCACCGGAGCACGTGGACTTCGCTCGATCCTTGAACAAGTGATGCTTGACATCATGTACGATCTTCCCGACAAGCCGAAAGGTTCCAAGATCGTGATCGACGAAAAAATCGTAAGCCGGGGCATTGATCCCCAAACGTTTTCAATGCCGGAAACGAAAAGCGCGTAACTCCTTAGCGTACGCTCAAAGTGCTTGGATGAGCGAGCACAACACCAATGTGTCGAAGTAACATTTGAATTGATAACCCCTGTACGAAACAAATTTGGAAGCAAGAAAATAATTGGTTTAGGAATTGGCCAGTTAGATTTGAGTAACCAAATCGAATCATACAGAATTTCGTTCCAGTGCCACTGACGCACATGACATTAAGACGTTGCATTTTGATTTACTTTACTTTTCCAAGATGCAACAAACGAAAAGTGCCGCGGCTAAGTAAGGCCCAACCAAACTCCCAACGCACTTAAAACTAGGATTCAAAGAGACATTTAGAAGCAGAGTCAGGTTTTCGTAGATGCTGATTTGAAAACCGATTGAAGAAGCAGAACAAGTTTTCCTCCTGACGGAAATGCGGTGCATGTTCTGGATTCACAAACCAATTATCGTTGGCAAGTGACTTCAAGGCTTTTATTCAAACGTTGAAATGAGTCTTTTATAAAAACGTCGAAAAACAGGTCCCTGCCGATTAAAGCCCGGCAGGGATTTTTTTATGTAGTCATCGCACGTGCGGCCACGAACGACGCCTACAAAAACACTCAATGGAAAAAAAGCGATTGAATATCACTATTGGACAATCCCGATTTCTTCATCACAAACGCTCGCTTAACCGCCGGATGCATATAGATGATCAAACCGTAGACCAACAACCCAATCGAAGTTGGCGCACAATAACACGTCACTATCCCGCTCAAGCCAAGCACCAAGGTTACGATTGTGAGACGTCGACCCCGATATTGAAACGCGAGTATTCCGGCAACAATGTGCAGAATTCCCAGTAAACAGACTACGGCCCCCAAAATCCCCGTCGCCCAAAAAACGATGCGACTCATCTGCGCGATTTCCTTTTGAGCTTCAGGATCAGGCTGTGGCCCTCCAAGCGTTTCCATCGCAAACATATCAAACTGCGTGAACATCACGCTGTTCATTGCAAAAATGAGCGCCATCAAAAACATCAACGCGCCTTGTACCAGCAATAGCGTCGCAATGATTGGAACTTGATTGACGTACCCACGCCCCACCCCCGGCTTGAACTTTGCATCATGCTTGGACGGCATGTTCTGAGGCGATTGGAACGGATTGTCTTGAGGGCCTTGAAATGAAGGGTCCGCCAACATTGTCTCCTTCGCGATTTCAGCTTTTCAAGTGTTTTGGAGCGCGGATTTTCTTTTTCGCAATCAAAAGCGTATCGTTGATGCGTCAATTTAATAAATGGCTGCCGATACTCTAGCCAAAACTCGCATCAACAAAGAGTTTTAGCAGCCACCATTAACAAATTTATCGCCGAAAACTTTCCTTCGTAAAAAGATCCATGTCAGACGATTCAAAAAAGCTTGCCGCTGCGGCAACTCAACTTCTTAAACAAAACACCAGTGGATCACTATCGACGTTTTCAGTGAAACACACAGAGTTCCCGTTTGCGTCTGTAGCCAGTTATTGTATCACATCAGACAACGAGCCGATTTTCTTTTTCAGTTCAATGGCGACTCACTCAAAAAACATTCGCGCCAATTCAAAAGCGGCTTTATTGGTGACCAACGACGCTTCGACGGCCGGAGGTGAATTGGCCAACGGCCGCGTGACGGTGATGGGAACGGTTGTTCCAGTTGAAGGAAAAGAGAACATCGAGCGAGTTCGTGCAGCGTATTTGCAAGCCAACCCCGAAGCCAACCAGTGGGCGTCATTCGGCGACTTTCAGTTTTACCGAATGGAGATTGTTGACGTCTATTTCGTTGCCGGATTTGGCGCGATGGGTTGGATCAGCCCCGAAGAGATTGCACAGTAGTCGGGATGAAACGAGCCAAGGTTTTCGAGTTGGCCGTTTGTGCGTCGTCTCTCGCCCGCCTGACCATCCAGAAGCGCACACAATAACGCCACGTTTTTCTCATCTAAAACGAGGCGATCTTGTGTCATACCGTCGGGGGTAGTGATGTATTTGAATGCAGCGTTTAATTGAATGCAGCGTTTAGTTCGGTTGAGCTTCTTCCCCAAAACACATTCGCTTCGCCACCAACTGCCAGAATTGAGAAAAGTAAAGCTCCGGCAATCAATGCTAATAGAACTGCATACTCAGCCGTGGTTGCCGCGTCTTCGCTTGTCAAAAAATTCTTCATCGGTGAAAGCTCCTGTTGGATTGGGTTAACAACAGATATCGCACAAGCCGTGCCAAACTCGGTTTCCATGGGTTTTCACCAGCATTTCGATCCCCAGTGTTTCCCAATTGCATCATTGCGATTGAGATGATGTAAAACCGAACATCAGTGTTGAAACAAAACAACACTTT
>CAYZGP010000046.1:33811-42077 GCA_964478065.1 uncultured Pirellulaceae bacterium | reverse complement strand
ACCCATGACCTCGTCCTTACCAAGGACGCGCTCTACCACTGAGCTACAGCAGCAAACAAACAAGTCAAACTCAAATCCAATCAAAAATCCAAATGAGCGGGTGAAGGGAATCGAACCCTCACAATCAGCTTGGAAGGCTGGAGCTCTGCCATTGAGCTACACCCGCTATTCTCAAGTATCAAAATACGCAACGCGAACCCGATACTTCAACTAACTGACCCATTAATGTAACAACTTGGGCGAAAACCCCAATGGGCAAAAAACTAAATTCAGGACCATTTCCACAGCTCTGCCAATTTCAAATGCAAAAATCGCAAATCGAACCTAAAAAAAGCTCAAAATGCCTTGGTTCGACTGGATCAGAAGAGAAAAGTGGGGGGAGCAGGATTCGAACCTGCGAAGGCTAAGCCAGCAGATTTACAGTCTGCCCCGTTTGACCGCTTCGGTACCCCCCCAAACTCTTGCTGAACAGGCGGTTCGTCGCGCAAGTCAAACTTGGGAAAAGAAGTCCATTTTGAGTGTCTTGTTTCCAAAACACCCTGAGCTCCCAATCCACAGTCCAAATCATGGTTTGACGAACCAAGTTCAATCTGTGCATCTAAAAAAAGCCGGCGGAGGGACTTGAACCCACGACCTGCTGTTTACAAAACAGCTGCTCTGCCAACTGAGCTACGCCGGCACAGAGTTGGAGGGATAAATATATCGAAATCCCAATACCCCGCAATACGAAATTGACAGAAAACCCAAGCTGTTGGTTCACGTTAAATGTTCTTAGCTTGAGACGGGGTTTGTGCACATGATGTCAGAAATATCAATCTCGGTAATTTGATAAGCATGGCTTGAAAAAACTCTAAATTAAGACGCAAGTTTTCACAAAAAAAGCCAACAGGCGTGCACCCGTTGGCTTGTTTTATTTTTTTCGCCAAGTTCAGCGAAGTATCGTATTTGTCAAAACCTTGAATCTCAAGAATTTCTTTGGATTAAAGCTCCGACTCAAACATGCCTTCTGGCAAGTCAATATTGTCTTCTTTGGCTGCGATTCTCAGTTTATTAAGGGCTCGCGCCTCAATCTGGCGAATTCGCTCTTTGGTTACGCCCAGCTGCTCGCCAACTTCTTTCAAGGTCTGCGGCTCTTGGCTGTAGTCCAATCCAAATCGGCTGATGATAATCCGCTGCTCGCGGTCATCAAGCGATTCAAGGATATGGCCAATTTGCTTCTTACGTTGCTGTTGAGCTGATTCAAGCATCAAGCGGTCGGTTCGTTCATCGGCATGAGCCAGGAAGACTTCCTCTGATGTTGGACGGAAGCGATCACGTTGCTTGAACTCGCCAGGAATCGTACGGGCGAAGTTCTTCATGATGGCCCAGCTTGCGTAAGTGCTGAACTTGTTGCCGCGTGAGTAATCGAATTTCTCAACGGCTCGGATCAGCGACATGTTTCCATCGCTAACTAGCTGGAAGAAGTCTTCGTTTAGCGAAACGTGACGTTTGGCAATCGAAACGACCAATCGAAGGTTGGCTTGGACGATGCGGTTTTTGATTTTCACCGCTTCGTTGTACAATTTTTCGATTTCGTCCATTTCGGAAGACCGAGCTTTCGCAGGGTCCAGTTTTTCACGCAACCGATTGGCTTTGAACTTCAAGTAGTTGTACTTGCGGAAGATGTATTGCTCTTGCTCACGTGTCAAAAGCTGGACTTCGTAAAGCGACGCGAGGTAACGCGGTAGACCAGCTGGTGGCTTGGTGCGACGAGTTGCTTTTTCCGGTACTGGCATGTCTGCGTCAACAATTCGCTTGTCTGCAGCTTTGCGATGGAATTCTTCGTTGTCCATGAAGTCCAGTGGCAAATCCAGAATCAAGTTTGCACGGACTTCGTTAATCACTCGGTAAACGGTTGTTTTCGTTCGGCAATAACGCTTCGCAATGGTCTCGGCTGATTTTCCAGCTACAAAGTCGGCGTAGATACGCTCTTTCATTTCCAGGTTGAGCGGCCCGTTTTGATCTGGGAAAACCGCGATTGCGGCATTGGCGCTGTCAAATTGCTTGATCGTGTAGCGGATCGTTTCGACACTTCGCTGCATGTGTTTGGCAATTCGGCGAGTGACGTCTGCCGGGCAACCGCCCGCTTTGGCCAGTCGTCGAGCTCGTTCGATGATTTCTTCTTTGTCGGCTTTTGTAAGTTGGCTGAATCGCTCGCCACGTTTTACTTTGTCACGATTACGCTTCACAAAGTGATCAACGCTGGAGTGCAGAAACCCAACTCGTTTGCGGCCACCATCGAAAATGAACTTTCGGCTGACTAGGCCTTGCTGACGCCAGCGTGAGATTGTTTTGGTGGATACTTTGAACATCTTGCTTAGATCTTCAACAGTATGAACTGGTTGCCCAAACTCCTGGGCGCTTACGTTGGCGGAATCTGAAAGGTCTTCGATGAATGCATGGAGGTCGCGACGTAGGTTTTCACCTTTGATCTTTACGATCGGTGCGTTTTCTGGGCGGAATCCTGTGATTCGAAAGCAAACAAATTCAAAGTTATAGTCACGGTCAAGCTGGATATCGCGAAGCAATTTCTCCGCGCAGTCCACTTGTTCCATTTTCTTGTCTCGCGGCGCAAAACGGACCTGCTGATCTCTCAACTCGCGAATGGCGTCACATTTATAACTGGTATGCATTTTTAACCTCTCCTTCGTCGAAGTTGGCATCCAATCAGTTGATGTTATTAGCCGTCAAAATGACAGCACTGACATCTTATTTACTAATTGTATGTTCTTTCGACGTCCGTAACTCGAAGATCTTCCTGATCAATAAATCCATCGACATCATGCCCAAGCGGTTTGTGAATACGGTTTTGGTGAACAAATGTTCACAAATCAACAATGCGTATTCGTGGTTACGACAATCTCTCTATTCTGTACGAAATTGAGAGTGCTGTCGTTCTCGCTCTTTTATGTAACCGCAACCGTGCGGGATCTTCTACTACTTATTTAGTACTGCAAAGGGCGTTCCAAGTTCGCCAAAAAGCGTCAAAATCCCCAATTCCGCGACTTTTCACCGTGATTTCGCTTTTATTCTCATTTGCAAGCGCTATCAGTTTGACATGGCAAGAAATGCGGATTGAGACGGGATTGTTCGATTTGAGACGACAGATGGTCGATTCCTGACCAAATGCAGGAAAACTGCTCAGAGCCCTTTCTCCTGATTCGTCTTAATCTAACGTTTCTTGGTTAACAAACATGCAAATTCAATTTCGATCACCAGCTTGTTTTTTCGTTTTGTTCGCAATGTTTATTTCTGCGACAGCCAACGCCCAAGACAAAATTGATCTCAAAGTCAATTTTTCAAAAAAACAGCAGTGCAAAATTAGTGCTACTTACGAACATACGGGAAGTGTGATTGTCGTCCCTGATGATCCCAAAGCCGAATTGCAACAGCTTCCCCTATCCGTTGAGGGAAAGCTCTCTTTCTACCAACGCGTTACTGGAGCGGAGCAAGCGATTCGCTATTTTGAAAATGCGGAAGCCAAAATCACTTTGGACAAAGGGAAAACCAACCCTAAGCTGGCCGAAGACAATCGCTTAATCGTTGCTCGCCTCAAAGGCAAACAAGGTGGCAATGTTGAATTGGCATCGATTGTCGGCACTCTTGAGCAAGCCGAATTGGAGTTGATCCAAAATCCTGCTGACCCTTTGACCTTGGCAAACATCCTTACGAAGTCTGGCGCGAAAGTCGGTGACAAGTGGGATCCCAAGGACGCCGATCTCGCCAAGCTTCTCAATGTCCATACGATCAACGAATCAGACGTCCAGTTGTTCTTGAAAAAAGCAGACAAAGCCACGGCCCGCGTTTACATCATGGGCTCAGTCAGTGCCGAGGTGGACGATGTCGAGACTCAGTTGGAGGTCAGCGGAGTTGCGATTGTCGATTTGAAGAAGCAGTGGGTTAACGCTTTCAAGATCGGTATTCGAGAACAACGTGAGCCCGGACAGATTGCCCCAGGCTTTAATGGCAAAACGAAAATTGATATGCAAATCATGCCCGGCGAATCTTCGCCAAACTTGTCCAATGCGTCTCTGGCGAAATTCACAAAATCACGCAAAATTCGCCAGCGTTTGAAATGGTCTCCCGAAGTCAGCCACCTTTTGCTGACTTATGATCCGCATTGGAAAATGATTGCTGCCGAAGGTGATGCCGCGATTTTGCGATACATCGACAAGCGGGATTTGCTTACTCAATGCAATATCGTTCAACTGCCTTCGCGTTCACCAGATGCACCGCTTTCTCTCAATTCCTACAAACTCGAAGTCGGAAAGATCGTCAAAGCGGATAAAAACGCCCGCTTGGTTAGAGCGAATGAAACCAAAACCGAAACTGGACTGCGGGCACTTCAGGTTGTCGTCGCAGGTGAAGAAGACGAACTAGCCGTCAACTGGCTCTACTTTCATGTTTCAGCGAAAGATGGTCGCCAAGTCACTTTCGTGTTTACGCTGGCCGAAGAAGTTGCCGGAAAGGTTAAGCCTATCGCCGAGCAGTTGGTAAACGAATTTGCATTTAAGGCAATGCCCGATCGTAAGGCCGCTGCCCAACGCCAATCGCAAAAACCTGCTACGACAAGCTCGCGTAAACGTTAATTCGGCATCCAAGTTCAAGCAACTTTGACACATGTCTGATTAGTTTTCAGCCAGGTTTTAATCCCTATAACAATATAGTACGCTTCAACCAAAAGCTCACCGACCAAGGCGTTTGCCCGATCGGTGAGTTTTTTTGTTAGCCAATTTACTACACGTTTGCTTCATGATTGACTCAAACTGGGCGCATCCCATTTTGTTTTCACCCCCAAATCGTTACTTTGGTGGGCAAAGTTTTAATCACCACTAAACCATGCCGGAAAAATGCTAGATCTCTTTGACAAGATTCAGGAATCCATTCAGTTCATTAAATCGCAATGGTCCGAAACGCCCAAGGCAGGAATCATTCTTGGCACCGGGCTTGGGCCTCTTGTCGAAAAGATCGACGTCGCTGCCTCGATTGACTACGGCGACATTCCGAACTTTCCTAAATCAACGGCGCTGTCCCACAAAGGCCGCTTGGTTTGCGGAACGCTCAATGGACTTCCTGTTGTCGCGATGGAAGGCCGGCTTCACATGTACGAAGGCTATCCACTCAAGGAAATCACTTTGCCGATTCGAGTGATGAAAGCCATGGGAGCCGAGTTGCTTGTCTGCTCAAACGCTGTCGGTGGGCTTAATCCTTACTACAAAAAAGGTGACATCATGTTGATCGAAGACCAGATCAATTTGATGGGAGACAATCCATTGATCGGCGTCAACGATGATCGCTTGGGGCCACGCTTTCCAGACATGTGCGAACCCTATTGTCACAAATTGATCGAGCGGGCTTTGCGAATCGCCCGAGCCGAAAACATCGTGGCACACAAAGGCGTACTTGTCGCGGTGGCCGGGCCAAATCTCGAAACCCGAGCCGAGTATCGATTCCTTCGCCTTATCGGATCCGATGTTGTTGGCATGTCGACCATTCCAGAAGTCATTGTTGCGGTCCACTCGGGAATGCGAGTCGTCGGATTCTCCGTGGTCACCGATATGTGTTTGGCTGACGCGCTTGAGCCAGCCGACGCTCATGAGATCGTCAAAGTCGCCAACGAAGCAGAACCGAGACTGTCCAAACTAGTCATGGGCGTTCTGGCAGAAGAAAGCTAAACCGCTGGCGGTCGGTTTTGGAGTCGGTTTGAGCGGGCGCTTGGCGAAATGTTCTCGCTCGATTTTGACATTACGCAAAATCACCAGATACTTAACCCAAACCATTTCCTTCTCGCGTGATTCATTGATGCCTTTACGGAGACAAACAGTGCACATTTCATCGACTCAATCAATGCAATTTAGTTGGACTATCGCCTTGATTTTCATTGCTGGAATCTGCCTTTCTGTTGGCTGTGGCGGCGAAGAGAAAGTGAGTGATTCCAGGGGGGAATCGTCCAAGTCAAGCTCCTCTGCCACTGAAGGAACCGCTTCGTCTTCCCCAAAATCGGTCGACAAATCCAAAGCAATCGCAGTGTCCAGCAAGCGACCGGTCAAAGAATCGGAAGTTGCTAAACCAAAGGTTGTCGAGCCTGAAATCGAAGAGCCAATGATCAACAACGTTGATTTTCACCAAACGCTGTCAGAGGCAGTCGATAACTATCTAACCTTTGGCTTGGTCACCCCGCAAGTCACCATCGCGCCCGAAGACTGTCGGGCTCCTATCGAGTCCGACCCAGCGCCAAGTTTCAGCCAAAGCGATCATGATGCGTCCCACGGTAAGAAACTCTATTTCCTTTTTGCCAAAGACATTGGTCACTATCTAACGCAAGACGGAACGCCAAGTTCAGTTGGCCAAACGCTTGTCAAGGAATCCTGGACCTCAGTCGAAGCCAACCCTGACGCACGCAACACGCGAAATCACGCTTCGGCCAATCGAATCAATCCTCGAGCCAAAGTTGGCAACAAGACTTTGCAAATCGCAGAGCGCAAGGCGTTGTTCGTAATGAAGAAACTTGCCGCCGACACACCCGAGACGGATGAAGGCTGGGTTTATGGTGTCATTGATCCAGAAACAAAAGATGTCATCGCCGCTGGAAAGATCGTTTCGTGTATGAAGTGCCATGTCGACACAAAAAATGATCGCTTGTTCGGCCCCGCCGAAGTCGAATAAGTTCCCAACGGTCTGCACTGACGCAAACCAACCGTCCCATTGAAATTGAAACGCGATTCGAAAAATGGAATCAAAAGAGTTTGCGTCCAAGATTCAGGACGCCGTCGATTTCTTAAAACAACTTTGGCCGGAGTCACCCCGATTTGGCATCATCCTCGGAACGGGCGCGGGCAAACTTGCTGAGTCCATCGAGACCGAACAAACCGTCTCATACGGCGACGTTCCACATTTCCCCAAAAGCACCGCACTGGGCCACAAAGGTCAATTCGTACTTGGAAAACTGGCCGGCAAAAATGTGATTGCCATGGAGGGGCGATTTCATTTGTACGAAGGCTATCCCGTCGACCAGGCAACCCTTCCAATCCACGTCATGCATCGGTTGGGCGTCGAAGTTTTGTTTGTCAGTAACGCATCGGGTGGCATCAATCCGAAATTCGCAAGCGGTGAAATCATGTTGATCGATAGCCACATTGATTTCATGTATCGTTCAACGCCACAAATGATCGCTCCTGTTTCCAGGGACCGCCCTACCCTGCTTAGTGACGCGTATGATCAACCACTGATCGATCAAGCAGCCCAAAACGCCCGCGCGGGTGGGTTTCAGGTTCACCGAGGCGTTTACGCTGCGATGTTGGGCCCCAACTACGAAACGCGAGCCGAATACCGATTCCTAAAGCGAATCGGGGCTGATGTCGTAGGCATGTCCACCGTTCCAGAAGTCGCCGTCGCTGGCCGTTACGGAATGCGAGTCCTCGGTATGTCGATCATCACCAACGTTGCTAAACCCGATGTGTTGGAAGCCACCTCTGGTCAGGAAGTCATCGACGCAGCCGGTGTCGCAGCGCCACATTTAAGATCCATCGTTGTCAACGCGATCCAATCGAACTAAAAAGCGAGCGATCCCGCAATCAACGTTATCGGCGTTAAGCGATTGCTATGAAAAAAGCGATTGCTATGAAAAAAGCATCAGCACAACGAAAAACAGCAGCAGCAACCCGCTGGCGATCATGCCAATCTTTGCCGCCAACCGCCAGCCAGAAGCGGCTTTGGGGATGATAAACCACGCGATGATGAACATTGGGAGGCTAAGAGGTAGAGCGATAAACAAAACCCACGCGGCAATCACAAGGAATTTTTCAACCAGCCCAATCCGAATTCGAAATTGGCTCGCCAGTTCACCAGTCGACATCGTGGTCAATTTTTCCAGCCCAATGCTTGTTCGACAAGTTGCCTCGCAAGCCGGGCACTTCACCGCCGTTTCTTTGGTTTTCCAAAGTGTTATCAAACCAAGATATTTGTCTACCGTTTCAAACTGTAACGCGTCGGTTTGATTGGTCGCCTTGCAGCTTGGGCAAGTGAACGATAGCTCGGCGCTGCCCACTAACTTCCTTTCTTCATGAACATGCATGGTCAAATACTCTCATCAGATTTTGAGAGGCAAGGCATGAACAGGTCGAACTCATCACCTGGTTTCGCTTGCTCTGCCCATTTAGTCATTCTGGCTAGCCAATCAATCATTTTTCTTCTGTCCTCCACGACTTTGGCCATTTGAGCTTAGAAC
>CAYZGP010000046.1:15178-33711 GCA_964478065.1 uncultured Pirellulaceae bacterium | reverse complement strand
CAAAATTTTAGCGTACTGTCATCCGCTAGCAAAACGTTTTCATCTTTGTGGTAAAACTTTGAACTGATAGACTTCTCCACGCGTACATATCGTTTCGCACGAAAAGCTATGAATCAAGGAAGATCAGATGCTCAACGGTCCTTTGTCTCGTTCTATTGTCAATTCGTTGTTGGTTAGTGCCACAGCCTGCTCCTGCATTATTGCTTGCGCAGTGTCTTTTCCAAATACTGCAGCGGCTCAAAGTCAAAATCGACAGCCCGCAAACCAAGGCAACTCGCAGCAGCAATATCGGCAACCAGCCAATCAAGCTGGTCAGCAATACCAGGGCCAAGCCAACCAAGGCCAAGCCAACCAAGGTCAAACCAATCAAGGCCAAGGGTACCAACGCCAGGGTTACCAAACCCAAGCCAATCAGCAATATCAACAAAGCGCTCAACAGCAGCCAAAGCTAACCCCCCAGCAGCTCGCGGCCCAACAAAAAGCTGCAGCCCAAAGAGGTCAGGTATCGGCTCAAGAACTTCAAAGAAAAGCCAACGAATATGCGGCTTGGGAAGCACAGCAAGCCGCTCAAAAAATGCCACCCAAAGCGCTCAACATGCCCAAGGGATTTCCGCTTGTCAAAGAGGAAGCCGAGTACGTTGGCAAACTTCTTGATTTTTGGGAAACCAACAGCAAGAAAGTAACACAGTACAAATGTCAGTTTATGCGTTTCAACTACGACGCTGATGTTGGCTATCGTGATCCAGCAACCAATCGCTTGGCTGCTCAAACGGTAGCCTTTGGCGAAATTCGTTTTGCCTCACCTGATCGAGCTCGCTATGAAACGACCAAGATCTCAATGTTCGCCAAACCACCTGCTAAACCTGGCGCGGAAGCGGCTTACAAAGAATCTAAAAGTGAAGAAGATCTTGAGCGTTGGATCACCGATGGAAAAAGGATCTATGAATTCGATTTCGCCAACAAGATCCTCTATGACGACGAAATTCCAAAGCATCTTCAGGGTAACGTAGCCGAGAGTCCGTTGCCGTTTCTGTTTGGAGTAAGCAAAACCGAATTGCTTAGTCGTTATTGGGTGCGTTCAATCCCGACACCAAACAATATTACCAACGAGTATTGGTTAGAGATGTTCCCAAAGCGAATTGAAGACGCACGCAATTACAAAAAGATCGAAATCACAATCGCTCGTGAAGACTTTCTGCCCAAAGCCATGCATTTGTATTTGCCGCAGTACGATCCAGCTAAAGGAAATGAAGACAGCCAGTACTTCAGATTTGAAAATCGTCAGGTAAACGGTGCCGGCGCCAGGATCGCCGACTTCTTCAAGGCGTTTGTGAATCCGCGATTGCCAAGAGGTTGGGAACGGGTCAATCGAGCGACGCAAAACAGCAGTCAAGCCGCTCTGCCGCAAAACACTCAGCAGCAGCAAACACGACAACCGCAACAACAGCAAGGTGCGACTCGCCGCTAAACGCAATGCGGTTCAATGGGAGTGAATGTTGCTGGTTCGGCAGAGTTGAGACGCCAAATAGTGTGGCGACCGAATTGTGGCCAATCCAGTTACTAGTGTTCGTCACGCTTTTGCGTAAACATGGCACCCGTCAATTCATGACGCTACCAATTAGTAAACTCTTTGTTGAACAGTAAACAGTATTTCCATTTCCTACTTGGCTACTTGTTCCGCAAGATCGACGTTCCATAGCCGATTGCCATCCCAATCAGTAATCCGACTCCGTGCGCCCAGTTACCCACCGAAGGGAGCGTAAAGGGCAGCACTTGGGCAAACAGCCGTGGCGGAATCATGCAGAAAAACAGCCAGATGATCATCCACAGGATCACGCCATCGGAGATTCGCATTCCTGACTTGCGATCGTAAATCGACTTCATCCAGATGAAGCCGAACAAGCCGTATATAACGCCCGACATTCCGCCCAGTACCGTGATCAACGAATTTCCATCGCCCAACGTTCCGGGCTGACTACCCCCAATCGACACTGGTACCGTGCATTGAGCTATGTTGGATATCACCGCAGTTGCGAGAATCAATAACGCAAACTTTTTCCAGCCGTATCGATTCTCAATCATTTTTCCAAATTGGAAAAACCACATCATGTTGAACACGATATGAAAGATCCCATAGTGAATGAAAATGGGAGTCACGGTGCGCCAGACTTCTCCACGTATCAGACTGGCCATACGAAAAGAAAGATCGTCGTTACTTTTCCATGTCGGCATCAATTTATCCAGAGTTGGCTGGCCGATATAGGTGAACTGAAGTGCTTTGTAGATCACATGATCACGCGGAGTTGTTTCTCGATCGCCAAAATTGGTAAACAAAGCAACGAAGACACAGATCCCCATCAGTATCAGTGTTAAGCGTGGCTTTTTGTCCGTGATCGTTCGGACGTTGACGATCTTTTTTTGGATAGCTCGCCGACGTTTTTCTTCGGCCTGAGCGATTGACTTTGCTTTCTTGATCGCCCCGGAATACTCGTCGGCGGCCGGGTTGGAGCGATATTTTTCCAGCTCGGCCAAAGCTAAATCGAATTGGTCTTCGTCTTTAGCCCAAACTTCGGCCTCACCGTTATCCTCGGGAAAGAGCTGGGTCTCGATTCCTTTGACGAGCAAAAAGGAGGCAAAAACGACGGCCTGATCACCGTCTAGTTTCCCAAGTAATCTCATGAATCAAGCAAACCGAATCAAGCTAAAAAACAAAACGTAAAATTCGCAACTGGTCGTACGAAATCCCGAGCAATAAATGACAAAACCAACTGCTATCACCAAAATAAGCCAAAAACCAAAGCGAATTCCAGTAACTAAACGATGTTTTGCCTGCTGGCAAACAATCGAGGTTGTCGTCGATGGCCAATTCCGGGAAAGTCCTCGACTAATTATCCCGGAATTCGCGACACTGTCTATCGCACGTGTACGTTGTCGATAGAACTGTCTCGATCTAGCCGCTCATATAGCAAGTTGAGATTTGAGATGACTCAAAATCTAACCCCACCTTCCCCTGAAGATCACAATCCTCGGTTTGTTTCGGTACCCAAACCGGGCGTGACCGGCTCGATTAAAGGAACAACGGCTGAGGCCAAACGCGGCCAAATCAAGCGAACAAAAAAAGTCGCGGGGAATTTCGAAAAAACACAATCGGTCGAATCCAAATCAAGCGCCAGTGTAAAAGGCCAATCCGGAGCGGCGGCCAGCGTTGACAATGAGTTGGTAGATCAAACCAAGAATCAGATTCGAACGTTGGTTCAAGAGATTGCCGATCTCGCACAATCTGATTGCTCCGTTGACGATTTCTATGAAGGCTTTTTGACACGCACGACCAATGCACTTGCTTCTGCTGGAGGCGCAATTTGGGTGCGCGATTCCGCCGAAGAGCCATTCAAACTTCGGTACCACATCAACCTCAAAAAGACCGTTCTCGCCAACGACAAAAAAGCTCAAACGCGACACGGACGACTGCTGCAAAAATTAGCGGACGCGGGCGAGCCTGCCTTGATCTCTCCCGACTCCGGATCCGCCGACGGCGCGATGGGCGGAAACCCAACCGAGTTTCTCTTGATCGCAGGCCCTTTGAAAATCGACAACGTAACGGTTGGTTTGGTGGAGATTTTTCAGCGACCGGGCGCCGGTCCAACGACCCAGCGCGGCTACCTGCGATTCTTGATGCAGATGTGTGATATCGCCAGTGACTTTTTGCGCAACCAGCAAATCCGTTCTTTCTCGTCGCAGCAAGCGATGTGGCAACAGCTTGAACAGTTCATGCGTTTGATCCACCAAGGTCTCGACACAAACCAAACGGTTTACACGCTTGCCAACGAAGGCCGCCGTCTCATTGATTGCGACCGGGTCAGCGTCGCAATGGGCACTGGACGTAACTGCCGAATCAAATCGGTAAGTGGTTTGGATTCCATCGAACGCCGTGCTGAACAGGTTAAGAAACTTGGCTCACTTGCGGCGACCGTCATTCGTACTGGCCGGCCGCTTTGGTATTCGGGCGACGATGATGACCTTCCGCCTCAAATTGAAAAGAAGCTTCATACCTACGTCGACAAATCGTTTACAAAAATGCTGGCCATCGTCCCGCTGATTGAAACCCAACCTGAATCGGACGAATCCGGCCAAAAAACAAAAACAAAAAAGCGTAAGCCGCTTGGTGCGTTGATCATTGAGCAGCTCAAGGATTCGCGAATCACTCCGGCACTTGAAAAACGCGCCCAAATGGTAGCCGAGCACGGGCAGATGGCACTTACCAATGCCAACGAACACAACAGTATCTTTCTGATGCCAGTTTGGAAAATGTTCGGCAAAATTACTTCGGCATTTCAAGGCGGCAATCTGTTTAAAACCGTTGCTGCATTTGGAGCGATCGCACTCGTGTGTGCTTTCCTGGCATTGTTCCCATATTCGTTCGGCGTCAGTGCCAATGGAAGTTTGATTCCTGAAATGCAACATGAAGTGTTTGCTTTGACCGATGGTACGACCTACGAAATCAATGTTTCCGATAACGGCGATACCATGGTTGAGAAAGAGCAGGTCCTGGCGCGATTGAAAAATAGTGATCTTGAGCTGGAACTCAGTCGTATTCATGGGCAGATTAAGCAAAAGCGAAAGGAAGTTGCCGCCAACAACAGGCTCATGACCAACACGCGCGGAGAAGAAATTTCCAAACTTGAGATATATGAAATTCGCCAACGGATCGACGAGGCAGGAGCGGCAATTGAAAGCCTGATTGAGGAAGAGAAAATTTTCCTGGAACAACAGGCGTTGCTTGACGTCAAAAGTCCAATCGCCGGACGAATCGTCAACTGGAATGTAAAGCAGAACCTGATGAATCGCGCCGTCGAACGCGGGCAAAAACTCATGACCGTCGTCGCTCCGGATACCAATTGGCAAGTCGAATTGGAAATGCCAGAAAAACGAATCAGTCATTTGCTCAAAGCCCAACGTGATAGCGACACACCACTCAAAGTCACATTCGGATTGATGTCAAATCCCGGCACAGAATACGTCGGTGAGTTGGTCGAGATCGATACAAAGCTTGATGTCTATTCCGACGAAGGCAACTCCGCCTTGGTCGTGGTTGCTTTTTCAAATCAGGAAATCGACATTGACCTCCTGCGTTCCGAAACACGCGTTACGGCCAAAGTTCATTGCGGCACACGCTCAATCGGATACGTTATGTTCCATGAATTGATCGAGACAGTTCAATCCAATCTGATGCTTTGGTTTTAAGTTTGCTTTCTAACCACACGACCAATCATGGTTTACGTTTGGCTTACGCTTTTCATTTTGGCGATCATCGTTTTCTGGCTGGCCAACTTTATCGGCATGCCGGGTAACTGGGGCATCGTCGCGTTGGCTTTGATCTGGATGTTCGTTGGCCCGGAAAACTATCGATTTACCTGGGTCATCGTGGTTGTGTTAACCGTGTTGGCAATTATTGGCGAAGCGATCGAGTTTGGTGCCTCAGTGTTTGGAACCAAAAAGCTGGGTGGATCGACTCGCGGAGCGTCACTTTCGGTTATCGGTTCAATTGTCGGAGGACTGGTCGGAGCCATTTTCGGAATCCCAATTCCAATTCCGCTGGTTGGAATTTTGATCGGATCGATTTTGTTCGCTGCTGTTGGAGCTTGGGTCGGTGCGACGATCGGAGAAAAATGGGACGGCAAACCGCTCAAGGAAAGTGTTCAAATCGGAGGTGCTGCATTCGTTGGGCGTTTGCTCGGAACCGCTGGCAAGCTTGTGCTTGGTTCAACAATGGTGGTGCTGGCAGTCGTCAGCCCTTTCGTATTCGCTGGCACAGTTCCAACACCATAAATTTAATACTGGTTGAATGTTGCCGCAAAATGCTTCCTTGGATTTTCGTGGGTTTTCGTTGTGTTAAACAAGTCAATGGAACGAAAACAAACGCTGGATGTCTAAAATTAATCGCACGATTTGTGTAGCTAGCTCGTATAATTAAATCGTAAACTGAAGTGACTTTGGGGAACTAAGGGGCTGCTTAAGGGCGATCCTTGGCATGTAAACTTCGCAGTCTGAAAATGCCGATCCGATGATTGGGGCAACTTTTCAGTTTATTGGTTAGCATAAATTGCTTACTGACGTTTTGTTTGATGATTAATAATGGGTAACATTCCAATGAATTTTCGTTCGAATCTCAATTCAAAGCCCCGCCGCTTTTTGCGTTTCTTGTCTCGAGCCGCGGTGACAGGAACGATCGTTTTGGCTTCAAACAGCGTTCAGGCGCAGGTATCAAGTAGTTTTTCTGACGGTGGATTTAGCAATGCTGCCCAGAGCTCGTCTGCAAGTCCTGTCGTGAATCAAAGTGCGTTCCAATCGCAAGCTGTGAATTCAAGCCAAACTAAATTGCAACCAAACAATGCTAATCGCTTGGTTCCGCAGCCTCCGTCTGGATTCAATTCAATTCCATTCAAATCAACCAAGCCTGCGACGACAGTAGCAAAGCCTGCGACACCATGGTCAGCCAACAATGCGTCAGCCAAGTCAAATTCAGTGCAGCGGCATACGTTCGTGCCCACGCCGCAGGTCGGGCAATCAAAATCAGTCCAGCCAGCTGCGCAACAATATTCAACTGCAAAGAAACCGTTGTCGCAGAAGCCATTCACACAACGAACAGCCTCTCAAAAGCTAACGCCTCAATTGCCAAGTGCCCAGAAGTCCTTTGGTAAGTCGTCAGTAGCTCAACATAATTTTGAACTCAAATCCGCGCAGCCAAATCGAATGTTGGCAAAGCCTGTTGCTGCGACCCAAGTTGCTGCCAGGCAGGATAAAACTGAAGAATCGACCGTCCGCAAGCCAGTTTATCCGATGGCCGAGTATCTCGACCTGCCAAACTGCACGGTTGATTTCATGGATGTCATTTCGCTTCCCGCCAAGGAAGCTGGCGTCATCAAAGAGCTTGGCGTCAAAGAAGGTGACTATGTTCCTGCCGGTAAGATAGTTGGGCGAATCGACGACGAGATGTTTCAGGTAATGCATGAGCAAGCGACACAGAGATACAACATGGCTTCGAAAAAAGCCAATGAGCGAAACGCGATTGATGCTTCAGAAGCGAAATACAGAGTCGCAAAACTGGAAGCCGATACGACCGTAAGACTCGCTTCGAAGGGATCAAGAACCAAATCCGAAAAACGGTTGGCGCTTTACAACGCCGAAGTAGCTGCTTTGGAAGTCAAGCAAGCTTGGATTGATCAAGCGGAAGCAATTGGCCAAGCGCAGTTCGAAGCTTCTCGCGTCAAAGAAGTTCAAAAACGCATTGAACGACATATCTTGAAAACGGATTTCGAAGTTTACGTCGTCGAGATTTTCAAGAAGCAGCAAGAGTACGTTAACGCAGGTGAACCTGTATTACGAATCGGTCGCATGGATACGCTTTGGGTGCACGGCGTCGTCGATATCAAAGATGTAAACGCTTACGAAATGCAAGATCGACCTGTGACGGTTCAAGTAACCCTCGCTCGAAATGAAACTGCAACTTTCCAAGGCAAGATCGTTAACGTTGGTTTGGAGCGTCAAGGCATGAGCGGCTATCTCGTGAAAGCCGAAGTCAAAAATCGTGCCGTTGGCAAGCACTGGGTGCTTCAACCGCTTAGTGAAGTCAAAATGCGGATCCATCTTAAAGGGACCGGTAACGACGCCGCGATGAACAGCGAAGACAACGGCTTTGCCCAGCCAAGCCAAGGCTTCAAACGCTAACGGACGCCATTTCAAGGCCGGAAAGAGAGGCGCAGGACCCGACGACGTTGGCGGTGTCCTGATTTATTCCTGATGGATGAGCCATTGGGTGTATTGGCCGACGCGTGTGAGGAACAGTCGAGTTCCCACTGACCTCGCGTTGCCCACCCAAATCCTATGGCACCGTGATCCACAAAAACGCTTTTCCGTTTTCGTCCAAGCGAATCTCTTCGGCCAATCGTGGTTTGGTTTGCCGAAGTAGTTTGGATACCGCCACTAGCAACGAGCCTTTTTTCTGAACAAGCGTTACTTTGACTTCGGTCAGTTCAATTCCTTCGCGGGCTAACGTGTTGTGGTCGTAGAGAAAAAGAACGCCCGCGCGTTTTTCAATCGCATCCAAAGCGGATTTGAGTTTGAAGTCACGAATTTCGATGGGCAGTTTGTCGAATAACTTTGGCTCGACGGCGACAGGTGCCGCTTTGATTGGCCAACCGATGGGCCAGTTTTCTTTGCTGGCTCGCGAATCGATAATATGAACCACTATGTCTTTGCCCTGCTCTCGATTGGGCACCATGACCAATCCAAGTGGCCTGGCGATGGCCGCTAATGCGGTGCCAGTTGACATGCCGTTGAATTCTTCGGCGACTTTTTCTTCGCTGTTAAATGCGGCGGTGGCTGCTTCGTCAAGCAAAAACGTCAAACCGTTTTCGGATTTGATCTTCTTGAAGACATCGCCCGCTTTTTGGCCGGCAGTATCAAAGTCGACCGTCTTTGCCAACTTTGTGTGGACGCCGACTAACTGTTCTGAAGTTAGCCCAAACGCTTTTTTTTCCGCGAGCGCAACCTTGGCACCGTCATCTCGCAAGCGATTAAACAGTTCTCGCATCCCGGATTTGTCTGTCATCTTAAACTTGCCACCAGGAAGTATTAAGTTGTTGCCAGAGACCACACCGGTTACCGTAATAATCGTCGATCGCGTGGTTTTCGTCTCGTCGATCGCTGGCGTGCTTCTACTTCTGGTGCTGATCTTAACCCGGTCAGCGCCGACGTCCTGTAGTGCTTCGAGCCAACGATGTTGCGTGCCAGCTTGGGACCTGGCACCCGTCGAGACATTCAAAATGATCGTGCGACGCTCCTGTGTTCGATTGCTCGAACGAGTTTGCCCGCTTGACTCATTAACCGTTAGAGAGATCGTCGTAAGGAAGGCAAAGATAACGAGTAATGTTGCAAACCGAGATTGGGAAACTTCAGGCACATTGAGCCTGGACTGGATCGTGTTGCGTGCGTATAGAAGTCGGCCCATGGAATTCTCGTATGGCTAAAGACGGTTACGATTTTGCAATCATAACCGGTTTGCCAAATTGGGAAAGCGAAATGTTCAACAAAACGTTTGTGCGTGTAAGCCCAAGCAATCGGGTAACGTTTGTTTACACTGTCTCAGCGCGGCTTGGGGTGCAAAGCAAACAAAGACTAATCAGACACGCCGTAACGGCCAATGCAATAAATTGCGTTGAACAAATCTTTGAAGCCAATTTTCTTACCTTCGTCATAGCCCCGACTGTCGTACGAAATTGGGACTTCGACAAAACGGTAACCGCGACGCGCAAGTTTGGCCGTGATCTCTGGTTCGATTCCAAAACGATCTTGCTCTATCGTGATGTCTTTGAGGACTTCTCGGTTGAAGGCTTTGTAGCACGTCTCCATGTCCGTCAAATTCAAACCGCTGAATAAATTCGAAGCACCCGTCAACACTGCGTTTCCGGCACGATGAATCCACGACTCGTCTTGTAATTCTTCGCCAATGAATCTCGAGCCGTAAACGACGTCGGCTTCGTCTCGCAAAAGCGGCTGGATTAGCTGTGGAATGTCGGACGGGTTGTATTCGAGGTCGGCATCCTGAACAACGATAAAGTCCCCGCTGGCATGCTCGAAACCTGTTCGAAGCGCTGCACCCTTCCCTGCATTTTTCTCTTGCAAGATCACTTTGACTTTTTCAAGACCATCCAATTTTTGCAGAACTTCTCTTGTGCCGTCGGTGCTGTAATCATCCACGATGACCAACTCGAGATTCAGCGGCAATGCACTAACTCGGCTGAGGATTCGGCCGATCGTGTTGAGCTCATTGAATACTGGAATCACGACTGTTAATACATAGTCCGTTCGCTTACTCGCGTTCTTTCCGGCGTCAGCTGTTTGGTATTGAGCCAATTCGGATTCAACCAATTCAACGCAGCCTTCCAAACGTTCCAGCATATTTTCCAAGTATTCCGATTTTGGAATGGGCGCTGGAGCCGGCCCGGTCGCAGCTAGAATTTCCGGATTGATGGATGAATTTGTTTGTGAAAGAGAGTTTGGATCCACAATAAATCTCGAATTGATGAACGAGGAAAAACAAGACGCATATTCCTAGATTCGGGTTTCCATTATTGGAACGTGAAGCAGCTAGCCCGTTTGCCAATTATGCATGCCAAAATTTCGATTCAATTCGAACAATCCTTGCGACGTGAATTCACCACGATAGTAACTCGACTCTCCGAGTCGAAAAATACCCGCAATCGAACGAATTGGAGATTCAAACGTGGGAGATTCGTGGTACAAAAAAAAGCCACCGCGAGTTGCGGTGGCTTGGTCGAATATTGGCGGAGGGCCTCCGTGCCCAACCGTGTTCGCTTACTGGTGAGAGTTAATCCCAGTCTAGTTTTCCACCAGTCTGGTATTCAGTGACTCGCGTTTCGAAAAAGTTCTTTTCTTTGGCCAAGTCCATTGTTTCGCTCATCCATGGGAACGGATTGTTGCTGTTGTACTGAACAGGCAAACCAATTCGCTCAAGTCGACGGTCGGCAACGTGTTGCACGTAGTCACGGAATAGCTCAGCGTTCAACCCAAGCACGCCGTTTGGCAGGCAATCATGAGCGTACGCGATTTCCAATTCGACGGATTCACGGACGCGATCAACCATCTGCTGCTGAAACTCAGGTGTCCAAAGCTCCGGATTCTCCGCTTTGATGCCGTTGATCAGGTCGATGCCAAAATTCAAGTGAATTGACTCGTCTCGCAGAATGTACTGAAACTGTTCGCCAATACCTGTCATCAAGTTTCGGCGATGGAACGAGAGAATCATCACGAAACCGGTGTAGAAGAAAATGCCTTCCATGATCAAGTAGAAACCGATCAAGTTCTTCAGCAACGCCTGAGCACCTTCGAAGGTTTCGGTGGTGAAATCTGGCTCAAGAATTTCCTTTGTCAGTTCCATTTCAAACGCGTCTTTGCGAGCGATTGCCGGAACTTCGTTGTACATGTTGAACACTTCGCCTTCGTCCAAGCCAAGGCTTTCAACAACGTACAGGAACGTGTGCGAGTGAACGGCTTCTTCAAACGCTTGGCGAAGCAAGTACTGACGACACTCCGCATTAGTAACGTGCTTGAAAACGGCTAGAACAAGGTTGTTTCCAACGAGGCTTTCGGCGGTTGAAAAGAAACCAAGGTTACGCATGATCACGCGGCGCTCATCGGCGGTCAGTTTGTCTGACTTCCAGGTCTCGATGTCTTTGTTCATCGCGACTTCGGTTGGCATCCAGTGATTTGCGCAACCATTGTCGTAATGCTCCCAGGCCCATTTGTATTTCAATGGCATGAGTTGGTTAACGTCAACTTGGTGGCAGTTGATCAGCCTTTTTTCATTGGCATCAACGCGTTTTACTTTTCCCGATGTTTTTGTTTCTGAAATATCCGTTGCCATGTTTTGCGACTCCATGCAAAAAGGGTTGGTGGTTACTAATTGACGGTTACCAAAAAGAGACTGCGTTGGTAACCGAATTTCAAGCTCGTAAACAACTGTTATGAATGACTTTTGACGAAAATGAAAAATATAAAAAGCAGCCCACATGATGTGGGCCGCTTGATGGGTGACAGATTACTGGCAGGCTTCGCAACCAGGATCGTCGATCGCACACTGCTGAACTTCTGGTTGACGTTCGGCGGTCTCAAGTTCACGATCGACAGAGATGTCGGCCGAAGTACTCGCGTTCTTCATCCAACGAGGCTGAACACCAAACTTGTTGATATCCACTGTGGATTTTTCGACTTGGGTTGCCCCCAATGAGCGAAGGTAGTAGGTCGTTTTCAAACCTGCACGCCAAGCCATTCGGTACATTTCATCAAGCTTTTTACCGCTTGGTTGGCCAAGGTAAAGATTCAATGATTGGCCCATGTCGATCCATTTCTGACGACGGCTGGCACAACGAATGATCCAGCTAGGGTCGATTTCAAACGCCGTTGCGAAACGACCCTTGATGTCTTCTGGCAAGTCAGGAATCTCACCCAGACAACCGTCGTAGTACTTGATTTTCTCAAGCATCTCGTCGTTCCATAGATTCCGCTCTTTCAACTCGTTAACCAATCTGACATTGAGCTGAACGAATTCACCCGACAGGTTGCTCTTCACAAACAAGTGCTTATAAGTCGGCTCGATCGACTGCGTGACGCCAATGATCGTTGAGATCGTTGCCGTCGGGGCGATTGCCATCACGTTGCTGTTGCGAATGCCATGCTCGGCAACCAAGGCACGAACTTTTTCCCAGTCCATGCTTGAGCTTTTATCCATTTCGATTTCGACGCCACGCTCTTCTTCAAGCACCGCAACCGTGTCGATCGGCAAGAGACCACGATCCCATTTAGAGCCTTCGTAGGATGAGTAAGTCCCACGCTCGGCTGCCAAACGGCTGGACGCAGAGATCGCGAAGTACGAAATGGCTTCCATGCTGCGATCAGCAAACTCAACGGCTTCTTCGCTGGCGTAACTAATACCACAGGCCGACAAAGCATCTTGAAAGCCCATCAATCCAAGGCCAACGGGTCGATGACGCTGGTTCGCATTCTTGGCTTCTGGTGTTGGATAGAAATTGATATCAATCACGTTGTCCAGCATTCGAACGGCGGTGTTGATCGTCTCTTCAAGCTTTTCAATATCCAGTTTTCCATCAGTAACATGGTTGAGCATGTTGATGGAGCCAAGGTTGCAGACGGCAATCTCGTCGGCCGAAGTGTTAAGCAAAATTTCTGTGCAAAGATTGCTGCTGTGAACAACGCCACAGTGATCTTGAGGCGAGCGAATGTTTGAAGGATCTTTGAAAGTGATCCATGGGTGCCCTGTTTCAAAAACGCGGGTCAACATTTTTCGCCAAAGATCAACGGCTGGAATCGTACGTGTTAGTTTGATGTTTCCAGCAGCGGCTTCTTTTTCGTAATGACAGTAACGCTCTTCGAAAGCCTTACCGTATAGATCGTGAAGATCAGGAGTCTCGTCCGGGCTGAACAATGTCCAGTCTTCGCCGGCTTCAACACGCTTCATCAGCAAATCTGGAATCCAGTTAGCTGTATGCATATCGTGGGTACGACGACGCTCGTCACCTGTGTTCTTGCGAAGGTCAAGGAACTCCTCAATGTCGAGGTGCCATGACTCAAGGTAAGAACAAACGGCTCCTTTGCGTTTTCCACCTTGGTTAACGGCAACGGCTGTGTCGCTAACGACTTTGAGGAACGGAATAACGCCTTGGCTTTGTCCGTTGGTGCCTTTGATGTGAGAGTTGGTGGCACGAATGTTGGTCCAATCGTTGCCCAGTCCGCCAGCCCACTTTGAAAGCTTGGCATTGTCACCAATCGCTTTGAAGATTCCATCCAAATCGTCTGAGACTGTGCTGAGATAGCAAGAACTCAACTGAGGATGCAACGTTCCAGCGTTAAACAACGTTGGCGTGGCCGAAGTAAATCGGAAATTCGAAAGGATGTTATAGAACTCGATCGCACGTTCAGTTTTGTTTTCTTCAAGCAGCGAAAGTCCCATCGCAACTCGCATCCAGAAGTATTGCGGAGCCTCAAAGCGGCGACCATCAATGTGAAGCAAGTATCGATCGTAAATCGTCTGCACGCCGAGATAAGGAAACAAAGCATCTCGTGATGCATCGATTGCTTTGGCCAATGTTGGAAGGTCAAAGTTCGCCAACTCAGGCGAGATCCGTCCGGCTTCGATTCCCGTTGCGACGTAATCAGCAAATTTGTCGTGGTAGAGTTTAGCGACATCTCCATTGGCCGAAGATTTGCCCAATGACTCACGATAGATGATGTTAAGGGTCAAACGGCTGGCGACTGTGTCGTAGTCAGGGTCGTTTTCGATTCTGGCACGAGCGGCCAAAACCATTGAGCGACCGATTTCTTTAGGGGTGATTCCGTTGAAAAATTGCTTTTGAACTTCATTCAGCAAGATTTTCGATGAGCAAGTTTCACCTAAGCCAGAACAGGCGTCGCCGACTTGTTCTTCAAGTCGGCTGAAGTCAAGATTCTCAAGCAACCCTTCACGAGCGACCATCATTTCTGGAAACGGCTCGGTGCTTTCCATTCTCTCTTCAGCTCGAAGTCGCCGAATCTTGTCGTGTTCTGCACGATAAAGAATGTATCGGCGGGCAACCGAGAAATACTCGGCCTTCATCAACTCACGTTCAACAACGTCTTGGATGTGCTCGACAGTAACTCCACTATCGGACATCGCATCGTCGCGGACTTCTAATAGTACCGCTTGGGTGATTTCATCAATTTGGGCAAGCAAATCTGCTGCCAACTCGTCGATACGCTTGAGCTTCTTTTCAGCACAAAACGCCTTTTGAATCGCTTTGGTAATCAACTCTGGATCAAATGACAAAACTCGACCGTCGCGTTTTGTAACATTCATGTCTTGTTGCGTTGCTTCCAACATTCCTTCGTACTCCGTAAAGCTAAATCTAACAGCTAGATGGTCCATGACGTTCGAACTATCCAAAGTTCGAGTGGTCTCTATTTTTCAGTCCAATGGCCGCTGAGATTCGTCCAGGAATCACTTAAAAAGATCCATCCCTGGAATTGTCTCACCAGTCATAGGCAAGTCGAAGCAAGTATCATGAAGGTAGCTGTTGACACGTTTGGTCACTGCCTCCCAAGATTCCATCCAACCTTTTCACAGCAGTTGACACACGGGCGTCCCTGCCGGTTATTGACGTTAAGATTTATCTTTTTCAAACACCAAATATGGTGTCTGCTACAAGCCTCTAAAAAGCCTCTTTCTAGCCCCAGTCTGGCGACCAGATCGCTCCAAACCAAAATGTCCAGCTAATCGCTCAAATTTAACAATGTAGCGAAATTAAACGGTTTTGATTAAAGAATGATTGCTGTTTGAAAGTGGTGGGAACCCAATATATCGACATCAAACAACGTGTCAACACTAAATGTTGTGTTTTGTTGAGCTTGCACTTGTATCGATCGTGTGAGCTGGTGGCTCCAAGAAAAATTAGCGATCTCCGCAATTTGAAGAGATAAATTCGATTTTCCGACCCCATTGACGGTTTCGTGCTACGCATGTTTTGAAACCCAGATCTGGTCGTTTTTGCTGTCATTTTAACGCTAGCAAACACAGGATATTGAAGTCGATCTTAGGCTCGAATTCTTGTATCTCTTTTCAAAAGACAGGGCAGATCTCGGACTTCGTTAGAATGATCTGAGCCCCTTGGGTTGGATGCGTTTTTTTGACCAACGGTTGCCAAACCAAATTGTCATTAAACCAATTCACCGTTGAGCCTTATTGGGGAAATTCAAAGTCTTAAAGTTCACTGTTTTGTTATGGCGTCAGAAGTAAATCAGAAAAAGCTCTTGAGTATCGTCAAGAATCGAAGGCTGGACAAGGATGCGCGCGAACTGACGCTTCGTTCAATCCATCAATACATGTTGACCAATTCCAGCAGGATACGTGGGGAGAACTTCAAAGAGATTTGTAGTTCCGATCTTGGGCTGCTGTTTCAGATTACTGACGAGCATTTTTTTGATGGATTGGTCGGGCAGGTTTGCGAGCGGACTGCCGATCGTCCGCTTTCTTTTCGTTTGTCGACGCGAATGACGACATCGGGCGGAATGACGACGATGCAAACTTCGCGAGATCGAAAGAACCCAGCGACGGAATATGAGATCGCGATTGCTACTACGCCTCTGTTTGCCACGTTTGGTGATGACGCAAGACGTTCGGTGGTTAGTGGCCGGGTTTGCGAGAACCGATTGGAAGCACTTCAGCGGATCATGGAACACGAGATGGTTCATTTGATAGAAATGCTTTTGTGGAAAGACTCCAATTGCGCGGCCAACCCATTCAAGAACATTGTGCGGCGATTTTTCGGCCATACCGAATCGAATCACCAGTTGCTTACACCAAAAGACCTTGCTCGAAAGCGGCTGGGGATTTCAACGGGAGACCTTGTTACGTTTACGATCGAGGGCACGCAATACACTGGGTACGTAAATCGGATCACCAAGCGTGCGACGATTCTGGTAGAAGATCCTCAAGGAATTGCATACAGCGACGGGCTAAAATACTCAAAATTCTATGTGCCGCTTAACCGACTCAAGCGAGCCTAGCATTCGAAGTCTTGTTTCATACATTTAATTTGCTTCGTTGGCCAATCATAAGCGTCGTCTGAACTATGTCGCGCAGACGTTGTCGGCATTTCGGAGTGATTACCGCGCGATCAATCGCGGCCACACTTTCCCACTGCGTGTATTTCTCTGCTTGATACATTTTTTATTGGGCGAGAGTGAAGCCAAACTTTCGTTGCAGAACTGCGAGTTTTTTGCGTGACACTCCTAAACGGCTGCGGTAAAATTTCTCCGACGATTCAATTTTAAACTAGTGGAAGATCAGATGGCGAAACTTTCTTTGTTGATTTTGAGTTTGCTTTTCGGCTCAACCTCCAGCCTGTTTGCGCAAGACGACCGGAAAGAAAATTCTGAAAAGGTAGAAGTGTTTCAGGTCGAGAACATTGCTCTCCTGAACTCGACTGAAGAGTTCGGGCAGCGTGCCGGATCCGCCCGTGTCGTTGCTGGATTCATCAAGGCGATAGAAGCCGAGATAAAATCCGTTGTTGAGAGCAAGTTTTCGAAAGACAAGACTCCCCAAAACGGCCTGGTTGCTGTCGCGATTCGACCTGACGGCTCCAGCAAATTCTGGGTTGATATTGGAGGCAGTTTTCACGAGGGCATCACAAGTAAACTTGAATCGGCCTTGGCAGACGTAGGCACTCCTCATGTCGCGGGAGGTCCGGTTGCCTTCACGATTAATTTTCAAATCTGGGGCGGCGCTGCAAAATCCAGTCCTCAGAAGAAGGTGGGCGTATCGCCGCCAACGTTGCCAGCCCTTTGGAAAGAGGCGATCAAAGGGAGCAAAGCTAAACTCCGTGTACCTGACGAATTGCTGCCGTTAGTTTGGCCGGAAAAAGCTGGCAACGAGAAAGAATCGGATGACACGTTTGTCCCAGAAGGTTTCGTTTTGCAAACACTAGAGCCGTTGGGCGGAAGTGTGCTGCGCCCCAAAGACTGGCACTATCGTCAGAGCGGTTCAAAACAGGGTGTTGTCTGGACGATTTCAAAAGAACCGACAGATAGCTACATTACCGGTGTCAGAATTCAACTGATTGTTGGGATCAAGGAATTGACCGGGAAAACACCGGAAGCCTTTGTGAAGAATTTTTACGATACCAAAAAAAAGCAGTCGAAAGTTCTGTCGGAACGTGAGGCAATGACACAAGGCGGATTCACTCGAATTGGATTGGAAACCGAAGAGCCACAACCAGGCAAAAAAGATGCGGCGCCGTTTCGCATTGTCTACTCATGTTTTTGGAATGACGAACTTGATATGGCGGCCATTACAATTTCGGGCACGACCACAGATCTATGGAAAGAGTACCAGGAAACGTTTGACGCAATGGCTGGCTTGACGTTGATCAATCTTAAGAAGGCCAAAGCAAATTCAGCCAACTCGAAAGCCGCAGACCAGGATTAGTTCAGTTCTTTCGCCGCCACAGATCCACTAACCGTCCGCGCCCACGAATTTCACTGGCATTGTTTAGTGATTTCAGCGGTGACGAGGAAAATTTCGAAGAAGTCACCTATGAAGGATATGGCCTCGGCGGCACCGCGTTGATCGTCGAGACACTGCCCGACCCACCGCTTTCAGCAAACATGGCGTGAGCAAAAGTCTGCTCCAATCATGGCTTGAGTCTCAGGCGCTGCTGCGGATAGAACCCCAAATTATTTTAGTATTGCGGCCAAAACACGACGAGTTTGCCGTTGAGATTTTTGGTGGCGCTACAGTGTATGTGCGGCGAAACAGCAAAGGCATGCTTCAAATTCAATACGATGCAGGAAAGAAGAAACTTTAGAGCGATCAGTGCTTTCCTGCAGTTGTATTGCTAACATCAAGCTATTGCTGACCTAAGTTGAGAGCTTCTCAAGTTTACCAATCGCGTGGATTGCAGCGACGGCGGCTTCCACAGATCCGGCAGTCGCACAGAGCTTTTTGGCTTCCAGCAAGACGTCAATTGAAACCAGTTGACCGTTGGATCGGTGTAGCCCGTTTCTTGATTGGAATCCGTTTTTTCGAGACTTCGCCAAGCCAGATTTTGATTTAACTGTTGCGACGGTTGGTGCAGAGACTTTGATGTTCTTTTTGGCCAGTGCTGCTACGACTTCCTTCGCTGATGAACCCGGGTTGGCTATGACGTAGTCGCGAATCGCTTGAGATTTATTTACTTTTCTTTTTGCCATTGGGGCTATCCTCGTATTTTAATCTGGGCAGTATTGGTTGTCTGTGCATCATGATGCACGTCGTTTAGCGATGCATCATGATACACAAAAAATAAAAAAAATGCTTATTATAACGAAATAGTTAGCGTGATTTTTGGCTATGAATCTGCACGATGCGGACGATTTCTCGGGAAAAACATGTGGCTACAGTTCCGCCTTTGGTTGCGAGGTCGACT
>CAYZGP010000046.1:7744-15078 GCA_964478065.1 uncultured Pirellulaceae bacterium | reverse complement strand
ATCACTCCGCAAATCGCAGAAATTGCTGTCGACGATGAACCATCCAAGCCAATAAGGCTTGAGAAAATTGAGCCAGCCAACATGCCAATCGGAAGCGCCAGCAGCAACCAAGCCGATGATCGTGCGCCAATGTTTTCTCTTGCTCGTGAAACGGGCCGAGCCAGTTCTTCAAACCAACCAAGCGCTTCTTCCAGCTGATCACTTCGAACAAGAATTCGCAAATCGTGATTGTCGTGTTGAATCAGATATTCAAAACCCAACACATCAAGCCGATTGATAAACCGTTTGGCGCGTCGATTTTCAATGACCTTGGCAGTCACCCAATTTGTGTGAATAGCCGCTCTGAACGATCTTGTTGCCGACACGATCAGATCATCATCCTGTGCCTTGAATGGAACCATCTGAGCTAATTTACTTTGCGACAAGTTCATGCGTGTCAGCATACCACGACTCAACCATAAATGTTTGTCGCGTAAATGACGTGAATGTTGCGTGGTCAAGTGGTCGAGCTAATGTGGCATAAAAAAACACCGAATGCAAATTGCATTCGGTGTTAAGCATACAAAGTTAAACGCCAAAAGGGCTTTTAGTTGTCGCCGTTTGAGCCTGGAGCTGGATCATCGTCATCATCAGCGATTGCGACGATACCAGCAGTCAAGCCACCGATAAGAGCAAGTCGACCGATTCCTCGTGAACCTCCGCCTAGCAGACCAGCACCAGCACCGAATCCGCGTCCGCGGAAAAGTCCGCCGCGTGCTCCGCCACCGCAAGTGTTGCAAGATGAGAAGTTTGAGAACGTTCCTGCTGAACCGCAGCATCCACCTGAAGCACATCCGCAACCGATTGACTCACCTGCATACTCAATAGGTGCTGAGTACTGATCGGCTGAGTAAGTAATTGGCTCTGCGAATGTTTCTGTTCCTGCGAAGTTAATCTGTTCGCCTACGAATCCAACGTCTTGCTGACAAGTCGTGCAGACGTCAAGTGAGTTTGAGAAACCGGCATCGAAAGGGATGTCTGCAGGAATCGCATCTTGATAAGCGATTGGGTCTGCAAAGTTGGCTGGCAATGGTCCGGCTACTGGGTCAATTGAAACAGCTACTTCTTCTGTGTCTACCTCAGTGTCAATCAAGCTGCTTAGTGCACCTTCTTCAACATCGGCTTCAACGGCTTGGAAGCTAACTGCGGCAAATCCGCTTGGGCCAGCGGCTACGAAATCGTAAACACCAGGCTCAAGGTCAGGTACTGAAAAGCTTCCGTTTTCGTCAGCATCAACTTCAGCAACCATTGTGTCGCCTTTGAGGATGTGAACAGAAGTTCCTTGAGCGGCTTTGCTGTTGCCATCAGAAAGTGAAGCAACATGACCGTTCAAATTTCCGTCGATCAATCGAACTCGGTTTGAGCCGACGACTTTGACGTCTGCTTGAGGTTGTGCGTTAAGGATTTCATTAGCGACTTGCGTAGGCAAATTGTCGTTCAAGATTTGCTTAACAGCAGCAAAGTGAGGTGAAACAGCTGCTGCTTCCATCACGTTGTTGTGATTGCCACCTGATACGACTCGAACACCGTATGCAGCGAATCCGTTTTCGCCAGTTGCAATAAACGAGTAATCGCCTTCAGCCATTCCTGAGGCTGTGAATGTTCCGTCGCTTTTTGTTGTTGTTTCTTTGACAACTTTGTTGTCTTGAACGAAGAAGACTTTAAGGCTTGAAAGCCCTTCCGTTGAGTTGGCGTTAATCGTGGCGATGCGGCCTTCGACTGCACCATTGTTGTTCAACGCAACTGTATGGACTCGGGCGAGGCCAATTCCAGCGTCTTCGAAGGATACTTTTTCTGAGTCAATCGAAATCGGATTCGATTCAACCATCCAAGTGTGAGCAGAGGCTGCTGCAGTTGCCACCATAGGCAGTGCGAACAACATCAAACCAAACTTGAACGTCTTCCATTTGTTTTTCATAGATAAATACACCGTAACAAGCTGCTTAACTTAATGCTATTGTTTCAAAATACGGAAAAATCCGCTCGCGCAGACCTCCGATTTGAGTTCATCTCTGTTTTACCCAGAGCCTATATGACTGTCAAGCAATATCGGGATGGAAATATAGGAGGTTTGAGTTGATTTTCAGGAAAATTGCCGTTTTTGCGATAATAACAAACAAAACGCGTCTATTTCATCGTTTTCTTTTTTGATATCACCCCTACCTCAGGTGAGCTTGCAGAAGCATATCTGGATTTGGGAATCCGACCGCTCTGGGATGCCAATCTTCCACTTTGTACCCCAAAACACATAGCTTTTGACATTTTTACAGGGTCTTGGGCGCGGGCAACTGCGGTGTTTAGGAGAATTGCGTCAAATCCAAGCTCCATCGCTAGAACGACATCACTGGCAGTTCCAACTCCCGCATCGACAATCACTGGATAGTCAGGATCACCATGTTTTAAGTCGTCCAAGATGATCTGAAGGCTGTTCTGGTTGAGTATTCCCAGTCCTGATCCAATCGGACTGCCAGCCGGCATCACGCTTGTGGCCCCAGCGTCTTTAAGACGACGGCAAATGATAGGATCATCGCTGGAGTAGCAAAGAACTTGAAAGCCTTCTTTCACCAAGGCTTCGGTCGCTTTCAAAAGTTCAATCGGATCCGGCAGCAGTGAACGGCTATCGCCAAGGACTTCCAGTTTGACCCAATCGGCACCTGGGTTCTCAAGTCCTTTTAAAATTTCTCTTCCCATTCGCGCACATCGAATCGCGGTTTCTGCGTCGTAACATCCGGCGGTGTTGGGTAACAAAACGTAGCGCTTAGGATCGACGAAATCCAGAATGTTCCTGCCCGAACTGTCATGCAGTTTTTCGCGGCGGACGGCGATGGTGACACACTCGGTTCCTGATGCTTCCAAGGACTGCTGCATCATTTCGAACGAGTCATACTTTCCCGTTCCCAGAATCAAGCGACTGTTAAAAGTGTGGTTGCCAACGCGAAAAAGGTCTTGGTTTTCGTCGGTTGGTTTTGGGGTCATCGTTTCTTCGATTGTTGAATTTGTTGTCACGATATCCACTTCAGTCACGTTGTCCAATTAATTCGATCATGCTTCATGGTTAGGTCGCATCTGCAACCTTTCTTCATTGCCTTCGCAACGATTTAACCGCCACCAACGAGCGTTACGATTTCCAGCATATCGCCGTCTTGAATTCTCGTGGTTTCGTGGGTGTCGCGTGGTTTGATTTGCTGGTTTATCTCGACGGCAATAGCACGCGAATTGAGTTTGAGTTCAGAAAGCAGTTCAGCGATGGATAGTCCAGATGAAAACGATTTTTTGTCGCCATTAATAGTTACTTCGATCACGATTTTCTTCTTGGTTTTCGGGTTCTGGAGGTCGGTTGGTGGTGCCATCGCGGTTGGACTGCTGAATAGCCAATTCGTATCGTGGAGGCTTGTTAATAGTATTCTGCAGCTTCCAATCGACCCGCCGATCGCTGCGTTTCCTTCGACCCGATTCTACGTTTTGGGTATCAAAAAAGAAACAACCTCCGTGTGGAGGTTGCTTTGTTTGACTGTTAAACACGTTCGTTAAACGAATTTTGGATGACGCAATCAAGTTAAGTTGGATCGCCTTTTTACCTAGAAACTCTCGGCCATATCCCGTGCGTGGTAGCTACTGCGAACAAATGGGCCACTGGCGACTTTCTTGAATCCCATGCTTTTCGCTTTGGCACCTAGCTCTGCAAATTCCTCGGGTGGAATGTATCGCACGACTGGCAGGTAACGCTCAAGCGAAGGTTGCAAATATTGACCCAGCGTCAAGAAATCACACCCAGCGTCAAGCAGATCCGAGAGGACTTCGAACAGCTCTTCGTGCGTCTCACCCAGTCCCAACATCAAACCGCTTTTTGTTTTGATGGACGGATTCAATTCTTTGACTCGTTCAAGTAGTCCCAGTGTCCAGCGGTAATCGGACTTGGGACCACGCACGCGACGATAAAGCCGTGGTACGGTTTCGGCGTTATGGTTGAATACTTCGGGCGCAGATTCGATAACACGATCGAGCGCCGGTTTGTTATGCACAAAGTCAGGAGTGAGCACTTCAACGCTCGCGCCCGTTTTTTCACGCACGGCTACGACGCATTGGTAAAAGTGCTCGGCCCCACCGTCTGGCAAATCGTCGCGAGTCACCGAAGTGATCACAACATGTTTGAGCCCAAGTCGGTGGCAGGCTTCCGCGACGCGAGCAGGTTCGTCGAGCTCAAGTGCTTCCGGGCGACCGCGGCTGACGGCGCAAAAACCGCAAGGGCGCGTGCAGGTGTTTCCAAGAATCATAAAGGTCGCGGTTTGCTGAGAGTAGCATTCCATTCGGTTGGGACATTTCGCGTTGTCGCAAACCGTTTCGAGTTTAAGCTCATCAAGAAGTTTGGCCGTGTGGCCGACATTGTTGCCTTTGGGGATTTGGCGTTTAAGCCATTTGGGCAATCGGCTTTTGGAAGCTGTATCAACACTACCTCCCATCGATCCACACGAACCTCCGCCACAACCACCCGATGTCGATTCCGGGTTTCCATTGATTACAGGCAACTCACTCATTACGAACTTTCAGGTTGATCAAATTTGGTTAATCAAAATGTTGTATTAATTCTCTGCAATGGTTCGCGACCGAGAAACAATGTCCGGCGCGCAAATAAAAGCAGACGATTTAACGCGACAAAAATGGGCTGTCGGCAAAATCGGTTCAAAATGGAACGATCAATTTTCAAATAGCTGTGTCTATCTTACGCATAGACGTTGTTTCCATCCAGACACAACTTGTTTTTCAAAAGTTCGCCATCGTTCAAAACCAAACCTCAGGTTGTCACGATATGGAATCGTTCGCAAAACACAGGAAGGCAGCGTTGTGTACTGGTGTGCCGTTCTGGTGTAAATTCACAAATCCCCTCTATCTCGAATTCGATTGTCGCATGGCCAAGAAGAATAAAAAAAAGAAAGCAAGCAAAAAATCGGCTGGCGACCAAAGCCATACCATTTGCGAAAATCGCAAGGCGAGGCACAAGTACGAGATCCTCCAGCAGCTTGAGTGTGGCGTGATGTTGATCGGCAGCGAAGTTAAAAGTCTTCGCGAAGGAAATATCTCGCTCAACGAAGCCTATGTTCGCGTCGAAAAAGGGGAGCTTTGGCTGATCGGCGCCGACATTGCCGAATATCGTCAAGCCAGTTTTTGGAATCACAAGCCCAAACGTTCGCGCAAGTTACTTTGCCACAAGCGCGAGCTGGAGAAACTGAAGGCTAAAGCGTTCGAAAGGGGCCTGACCCTGGTGCCGTTGAGAATGTTCTTTAACGCTCGTGGGATCGTCAAAGTCATCGTTGCCGTTTGCCGAGGTAAAAATCTCCACGACAAACGTCAGGTGCTCAAAGATCAGGACAACAAACGGCGGTTGAGCCGGGAAATGCGCGAGCGGCAAAAATAGGTTGCAACAGCACGATCGGTACAGTGGTTAAAGCGAAACCGATTGAAGCGAAATAAGTCGGAGAGATCTTGGTTTTCTCGGTGAACTTGATGTTGGTGCTGGTCGTAGAAACAGTTCCGCATTAACCTGTGAAGTCCTAACGCCTCGGTTTTCTGTTTAAATTCCGCTCTCAATCAAGCGATTAGATGCTCAAGCTGGAAAATATAAAAAAGAGTTTTGTACAGCCCGATAAACAACGGGTGCCTATTCTTGACATCCCAAATTTTGAAATCGCGACTGGCGAGCAAGTCGTTTTGATCGGCCCCAGTGGATGTGGCAAAACCACCCTGCTTCACACGATCGCCGGAATCACGAAACCTGATTCAGGCAAAGTCTTGCTCGACCAAATTGAGCTGACACGATTTTCGGAGTCGGTTCGGGATCGAATTCGCGCCGATAAACTTGGTTACGTTTTTCAAACGTTCAATCTGCTCGCCGGGTTTTCGGCTTACGAAAATGTTTTGCTTGGGATGACGTTTGCAAGCAAAAAGAAATCGCCACAACGCGCTAAGCGGTTGCTTGAACAAGTCGGGTTGTCACATCGAATGGGCAACAAGCCCCACCAGCTGTCCGTCGGTGAACAGCAGCGAGTTGCCGTCGCCCGTGCACTAGCCAATCGCCCTTCTCTGCTGCTTGCCGACGAACCCACTGCCAATGTTGATCCTGGAAACCAGCAACAGATCGTCGATTTGATTAAGAAAAGCTGTCGGGAGGAGAACATCGCTCTGTTAATGGTGACCCACTCGATGGAAGTCGCCAATCAATTCGATCGAGTCGACCGGTTGGATGAACTCAACCTCGTTGTCTCTCAAGCCAGAGCCGGAGCCTAAACGATGAATGTAATAAAAATTGCTTGGCGAAGTATCCAGCATCGTGGCATTGGGTCGTTCTTAACCATCATTTCCATGGCGCTGGGCGTGATGATGGTCGTTGCGGTCCTCTCGATTTATGGCTTGGTTTCGCAATCATTCAAGAGCAACAACAGTTTCGGCTACAACGTTTTGGTTGGTGCCCGTGGTGGCGGTATGCAGCTGACCATGAACACGGTTTATTATCTGGGCCAACCTGTCGAAAACATCCCTTACGAATATTTCCTCGCGTTTTGTGACGCCGAAACACGTGAGCGAGAACTGAAGAATTCCATTTCATTTCAAGCCCGTCAAAACGGCATCGAAGCGGCTGCGTTGACTTCGTCGTTTGGGCCAGGCGGTTTGGGCTTCGGCGCCGCGTTTACCGAAGCCTTGGTTGACGACATGCTTATGGCTCAATACTCCGTTGCGACCGAGAATAAGAAAAACGGTATTTACAAAACCTACACCGAATATGCGATCCCGATTTTATTGGGTGACTCTTACGTTGACCCTGAAACCCAAGAAGATTTTCGCTGCGTCGGAACGAAACCGAACTTTTTTACTGATCTGGTTTTGGATATTGATACCGAAGCCAAATTCGAATTCGCCGAAGGACGTTGCTTTGTCGAAGACGATCCGGTAAATGGATTTTTCGAATGTGTCGTCGGTGCTCGTGTGGCCAAACGTTGTGACATTAAGCTTGGTGATCGGCTTCAAGCAACCCATGGCGTGCCCGAAGACGAGTCGTCTCATTTGCACGAACAAGAGTACGTTGTCGTTGGAATCATCGCACCCACCAAAACGCCGCATGACCGAGCCGTTTTTCTGAACATGGAAGGTTTCTATCTGATGGAAGATCACGCCAATTCAGTCGAAGACGATTCGGCACTGCGAAAAAAAGATGATGATGAAGATGAATCGGAAGAGCAGCCAGCTGGCGAAGTCGATCCTTTTGATGATGGCGATTGGGACGACGAAGCAAGCGATGGCGA
>CAYZGP010000046.1:0-7644 GCA_964478065.1 uncultured Pirellulaceae bacterium | reverse complement strand
GATGGCGAAGCAAGTGACGTGGCAAAGTCAGATGCTAAAGAACTTGATAAAGCGAAGCAGAAAAAAGAAGCTGCCCAATCCAAAGCTGATTCAACCAAGGAGATGAAACCTGAGCTCTCCGAAGAAGCCCGCGAAGCCAACGCGACTCGCATCCCTCTGCCGATCGAGCAACGCGAAGTCACTTCGATTTTGGTGCGGACGTCGAAGAAAGATCCTTATGGAATCTTGGGAATCTTCTTGCCTGAACAAATCAATGTTGGCGATCTTGAAACGACGCTTGACTGGACACCGTTTCGTCCTGAACGCAGCCAGAAAGCCGCGCAAGCCGTCTCGCCTGTCATGCAAGTCGCCGCTTTGTTTCAAATTTTCGTCGATCCGATTCGATGGTTGCTGCTCGCGCTAACCTGCATGATCTGTTTGGTTTCAGCATTGAGTATTCTCGTCGGTATCTATAACTCAATGAGCCAGCGCCAACATGAAATTGCGGTGATGCGTGCGTTGGGTGCCAGTCGCACCAAAGTCATGATGATCATGCTGAGCGAAGCCGTCTTGCTAGCTTTCGTTGGCGGAATCCTGGGGTGGGTTGCTGGTCACGTTCTCAACGCGGTGCTGGGGCCGTTCGTTGAGTCTCGTACAGGAGTTGCGATTTCGTTCTTCGATTTTGCCCCACCGATACCATTGGCCTATTTTCCGGGGGCGCAGTATTTGCCCGGCAACTTGGCCGAAGTTGGCGTCTCGCCAGAGTTCTTGATTATCCCGGCCCTGATGCTTCTTGCGGTCTTGGTTGGCATCTATCCTGCGATTTCCGCATATCGAACGGACGTTTCCAGATCTCTGGGGAAGTAGTTGAAAAATTCGCTTTGGCTGTAAATGTTTGGGAATAATCGGCTTCTTGGAAAAACCTCATTTCCATTATCGATGCAAAAACGATACGATACTGAGAATCGAACCAATGGGTATCGAAGCTAATCTGCAAAGGCAAATTCCTTGAACGTCAGCCCCACAAACAAATCGAGATCAAACCCGTCCTTCATCGGTCGTGTCGTTACTGACTTTCGTTCAAGTTCTCTTGTGCGCTCCGCATATCGGGCAGGTGTCTGTCTGTTGGTGTTGGCAATCATGTTGTCTTCAACCGTCAGTTCGTTGGCTTGTCCGTTTTGTTCTTCGATTGCGCTGACCTTTTCAGAGCAATTAGGGAACAGCGATATTGCCGTCGTTGCAAAGCTGATCGAAATTCCAGATCCAAGTGTCGGACCCGAAGACGAATTTCCCAAAGCGACTTTCGAAATCGTTGGAGTGCTTAAAGGGAGCAAGATCGTTTCAAAGGGCACCAAGTTCAAAACTCAATTGGTTGGAACTTATCCCGAAGGCCAGAATTTTTTGGTGATGGGCGTTGATCCTCCCAATGTGGCTTGGACGACGCCTATGAAGACTTCCGATCGCGTGGCGAAGTATCTGGAAGAGATTCAAGAACTTCCCAAAGACGGCGCGGATCGTTTGGCATTCTTTCAAGACTATTTCGAAGACAAAGAATCGGTTTTGGCATTTGATGCTTACGATGAATTTGCGAAAGCTTCCTACGAAGATCTGATCAAGCTTAAAGATCGGATGCAGCACGACAAACTAATCGGCTGGCTTAAAGATCGCGACATTTCGCATAATCGCAAGCGGCTCTACTATACGATGTTGGGCGTTTGCGGCACCAAAGACGACATCGCGATGCTTGAAGAGTTTATCGAGTCTGGCAGCCGCAAAAAACGTGCTGGCCTGGATGCGTTGATCGCGTGTTACTTAAACCTCAAAGGCCCTGAAGGCGTTGGCTTGGTCGAGAAAACTTTCTTAATGGACAAAGACGCTGACTACGTTGATACGCTCGCCGCCGTTTCTGCACTTCGATTTCACGGCACTGAAGTCGAGATCGTTCCCAAAGAACGGATCGTCAAAGCCATCCGCCATTTGCTTGACCGGCCCAAAATGGCAGACATGATCATTCCCGACCTCGCACGTTGGAAAGATTGGTCAGTGATGGAACGACTTGTGACGATGTTTAAAGAAGCCGAAGAAGATTCAAATTGGCTTCGTGTTCCGGTGATTACTTATCTTCGCGCGTGCCCGATGCCACAGGCAGATGCCCATATCGAAGAGCTTCGTAAAATTGATCCCGAAGCGGTTAAACGAGCCGACTTTTTCCTTGGTTTTGATGAGGAAGAAGACGATTGGGGCGACGAAGACGATACCCCTGAAGAAGACACCAAAGACAAAGAAACTTCAGACAAAGAAACTTCAGACAAAGACGCTGTTGAGGATGAAGATGAATCGACTGGTGAACAAGACTCCACAAAAAAAGATGCGAATGTAACTTTTGCCAGTTCGACCAGCCAAACCTACGTTGCCAAGAAAGTACCGCTTGACGAAACTCTTGAATTGCAGTCGGAGAATTCAAGCGAGATTCAAGGGGATTCGGCACAGGGAACATTCGCAACCTATCCTGCTGGAACTGAGGCAGTCGCTGGCGATTCTGCGGCTTCAGAAGCGACGGCAACCAAAACACTTACCGCGGGTCCGAACTCAAGCCCTGCTGTGTTCGTATCAAATAGTGCTGATTCGATGGCGGCTAAACAACCAACACCGCAAGTGGCTCAATCAACTCCCGTGCCGACTCCAGTGGCTGCGGCAGAACCTGTCAGAAATTTGACCTTGGCGATCATTTTCGTTCCGATGTTCATCTCGATCGCGATTTTTGTTTTGCTTTGGTCTGTGGTAAACGGCTGGTTTGAGCGTCTGATCTTTTGAGTTGGTTGCGGTCTATCATTCCGGTTTTGCGGAATTTGAGTGGTCAAAACTTCCTCGACAGCAATCGTTTTGGCGATTAATCCCATCGATTTGAATCAACCACGAATTGGCCTAGAATTCACCTATGAACGCAACAACAACTTTTTCAGAAAATCCTCAGCCTGCCACGCTCTCTCGCGGTGCCAATGAGTTTGAATATCGATCTATCAGCAAAGCTGCGATCGCATGCATTGTGTTTGCGTTCTTGGGATTGCTAACCGCGTTCATCGCACCGCACTTCGTCGTGATCCCTTTGATCAGTCTTGTCTTCGGTGTGGTTGCACTTTTTAATTTTCGCTGGTTCCCAACTGAGTTGATGGGCAAGCCCGTTGCGATCGTTGGCTTGGTTCTCAGTTCACTTTGCTTCGTTGGCAGTACCGCTTACCACTCATACATTTACGCAACAGAAGTCCCAGAGGGCTACAGCCGAGTCTCGTTTGGCGAGTTGCGTCCAAACTCTCGCACCCCAATTCCGTTTGCTGAGCGTGCTGAAGAGCTTGATGGGCAAAAGGTCTTCATCAAAGGCTACGTCCGCCCAAGCACAAAACGTCGCAAGCTGAAAGAGTTTATTCTTGTCGGCGATTTTGGTTCATGCTGCTTTGGCGGAAGCCCAAAAATTACTGACGTGGTTGCTGTGAATATTATTGTCGATCAAACCGTTGACTACGGTTACACACTACGGAGGATCACGGGAACGTTTCGTTTGAACAAGCAAACGAAGCAAACCAAAGAAGAGGATATCCCGCAAGTTTTCTACGAAATTGAAGCCGATCGTGTGAAGTAGAGAACAGTCTGGGAGAAGACCTCTGACTGTCGGAACGCATTCTTTTGGATTGCTTAAATTCAGGTCGCATGGCAATTGAGATGCTGGTAGCATCGTCTACCCCAATCACAAAAGGACTGAAAAAATGAAATTGAATTTTTCACTTATTGCCGGCTGCGTTTTGGCTCTGTGTATTGTTTCCCATGCCTCTGTCACTCCAGTTGCTGCTCAGTCTGATTCCGCTTCAAAAAAATCGGGTTCTCAATCAAAGGAAGAGCAAAAGAAGTTTGATCTCTCTTTCGACGACTTGAAATTCGAAATGGAGAAGTCACAGGACTTTGATCGCTCGATGTTGACGGACAAGATCAAGGAATACAACGGAGCCAAAATTCAGCTTCGTGGATATATTCGCCCGTCCTTCACTGCCGACGGTTTGTCGAAATTTGTGTTCGTGCGCGACAACAAAGTTTGTTGCTTCGGGCCCAAAGCTGCCATTTTTGATAATGTGTTGGTCAAACTGGCCGCAGGAATTACCACGGATTACACCGTGCGTCCCATTACGATCGAAGGCGATCTTATGCTCAAAGAGTACAAAGGTCCCGATGACAAAGTCTGGTCGATCTACCGAATGAAGAACACGGTCGTGAAGTAACACTTGCTGTCCGTTTTGGCGCTGGCCACGGTTTCATGGCTTATAAACCGTGGCTAGCGCCAAAACGGCTCACGTTACTATTTTCAATTTTGATAAAGCGACACGCTCTGACGCCGACATGCGGCGAAGTGACGCAAAGTTGCCTTCATCGGAAACACGAGATTTGACCCTCAATTTCCGTCTAATTTACCCAGTCGTCAGAATTTTTGCTCCTGTCGATTCTAGCTTTCAAGTGATACAATTTCGGTTCAAAATTAACTGAACCTTCAAGTTGTACCGAGATATCATGGCGTTTAAGGACTGGGTAAACCGTCGAATTTTTACAACCGTGCACGGGAATAATCTCGTCTACAACACTTGTTGGGAAGACCCACGTCTTGATCGTGTTGCGCTCGAGTTTGGCCCAGACGATAACGTGTTGGTCATTACTTCGGCTGGTTGCAATGCACTGGACTACGCATTGGCTGGTCCGAAACATGTCAATGCGGTCGATATGAACCCGCGACAAAACGCTTTGCTTGACTTGAAGATGAGTGCGATTCGGAATCTTGAGTTCGATGACTTCTTCAAAATGTTTGGCGAAGGGCGATTGCCAGGCATCAAGAATATCTATCAAGACAAACTTCGCAGTGAGCTGCCGGACTGGTCTCGATCTTTTTGGGACAAGAAAATCAAGTGGTTTGATAACCGCCGCAAGACCTTTTATCACCGCGGTACTTCAGGCGCGATCGCACGAATGATCTGCATCTACACCGACCGAGTGATTCGCGTTCGCCCGCAACTGGATTCGCTTTTGAATGCCGAGTCCATTGAAGAGCAAAAAGAGATCTACGAAAAACATCTCAAGAAAAAATTCTGGTCGGGACTGATGAAGTTCACCATGAATCGCGATACGACCATGTCGATGTTGGGCGTCCCCAAGGCCCAGCGGCGCCAGATCGAAACGCAATACGAAGGCGGATTGGTCAAGTTCATTCAAGATTGCATGGAAAGCGTTTTTGTTGAACTTCCGATGAAAGACAATTACTTCTGGCGCGTTTACATGAATGGGAAGTATTCTCGCGAGTGTTGCCCCGAGTATTTGAAAGAAGATAATTTCGCGAAACTTAAAGGCGGCGTGGTCGATAACGTTTCGACGCACACCGATTCGGTACAGGGCTTTTTGGAAAAGTACGACGGACAAATTTCACGATATATTTTGCTCGATCACATGGACTGGTTAAGCGACCAGTTTTTCCCACTTTTGGAATCCGAATGGCAAGCCATTGTCGACCGAGCCGCTCCTGGTGCCCGTTTGATTTGGCGAAGCGGCGGATTGCGAACGGACTTTATTGACGAAGTCCAAGTCAATCGAAACGGCGAAATCCAAAAAGTCAGCCCCATGCTCAGTTACAACTCTGAGCTTGCCAGCCAACTCCACGAAAAAGATCGCGTGCATACCTACGGCAGCTTTTACATCGCTGAGCTGGGTGCGTAGAACACGAGCGACCGGCAAGGCTCTATTTCAGAGTGCGCCTTTACGCTTTGAACTTTGATTTTATCTGAACTCCGGACGTAGGTAGCAAGCAGTGCCCTGCTCTGCCTAAAGACTCAAACTGTAAACACCACTCTATACGTTTCTTGATCTCTGACCTTCAACCCTTTTGCTGAACCGAAAAACATGGCTTTTTTCTCTGATATGAAAATCCTCTACCACATGCTTCTCAAGCCTGTGCGCGGTGATAACCATGCCGAGCGGATGGAGAGTTTTTATGGGGGCCAAGCCGACGCGTATGATGATTTTCGGCGTCGACTTTTGAAGGGCCGTGAAGAACTGTGGGCGACTATGCCTCGTCCAGAAGGCGGTGTATGGGTCGACATGGGTGGCGGAACTGGATCCAACATTGAAAACTTAAAAGACGACATTGGAAAACTGAAAAAAGTCTACGTGGTCGATCTTTCCGAATCGTTGCTTAGAGTCGCCAGTGAGCGGTTTGAGGCACGCGGTTGGAGCAACGCGGAAGCCGTTGCGGCGGACGCGACCAAGTTCCGTCCTGCCGAAGGGCTCGCCGACGTGGTTACTTTTTCATATTCGCTGACCATGATCCCTGATTGGTTTGCCGCGATCGAGAATGCGATCGCAATGCTCAAGCCAGGCGGCCACATTGGCGTCGTGGACTTTTATGTTGGGCGCAAGTATCCACCAGAAGGATTGAAAAAACAGCGATGGTTGGCACGCAACCTCTGGCAGCCTTGGTTTGCGACGGACAACGTGTTTCCTTCGCCAGATCATTTACCGTTTTTGAAAAACCACTTTGAGCAAGTGCATTTGGTGGAAGAGCGAAACAGATTGCCTTACGTGCCTTTTTTAAGAACACCATATTATCAATTCATTGGGCGAAAACCTGAAACGCTATCCGAGTAAATACCATCCGGGTAAGCTTTTACGGGCTGGCTTGGCCGGTTGAATCAACGATAGGTTAGAATATTGACAGGCATTCATTCGTCTTGCGAATTTTTCTTTCGAATCTTTAACAGAGCGACTAAGTCTCATCTCATGTGGCGCACGATCCTACTTGGCAAGCTATCGATTTCGATTCTTGCATCACTTATCGTTGGCGGGGTTTGTATTTCGCAGCCTTGGCGAAATGAATTTGGGATTGCGCAAACCAGCCAGTGGATCGGGCTGGGAATCTTTTTCATCGTGCTTGGTATCGGCCAGATCGCCGCAACCTATTTCTTGATGAAAAAAAAGAAGTAGTCGAAGCAAGTCAGGATTGGAATTGAATGTGTTGAAATTGCGACAGCAAGGAGCCGACGTATTAATTGTCTTGTCGGGAGCGTGAACTGGCCCACTGGCTAGCACGAAAAATAGGGGCTTTGGGCTTTTGAGTTCAGGAAAGCTGGCCTAATCGAGGTTCCCTCGTACTTTAGAAAACTCTATTTTCAAACAGTCGATCGACCCTCGACCTACTTCAAAAATCGTCCAACTGTTTGATTTCCATCGTGGCCTATCAACAACTAACACGCATTACAAAGACAGTACGTTTAAGATTCGCTTGTTTCGCAGCGGCGTCAGTATGCGCGGTCATCGTGATCGGTTGTGGCACCACTGTCAAACGCGCTGGCACGGAACAACTGCTGATCTCGAACGCCGTCGACAACGCCGTCGAGAAATTGGATTTTCATGAGCTGAATGGTCACAAGGTTTTCTTTGATACCGATTTTTTAAAATCAATTCGCTCTGATAACTTTGTCAGCAAAGATTACGTGATCAGTGCGATACGGCATCAGTTGGTTGCTAACGGCGCCTTGGTGCAAGACTCGCGTGAATCCGCCGACACGATCGTTGAAGCTCGGGTCGGTGCGTTGGGAACGGATGATCACGAGATCACCTATGGCATTCCCAAAACAGGTG
>CAYZGP010000045.1:37692-42291 GCA_964478065.1 uncultured Pirellulaceae bacterium | reverse complement strand
TTATCCAGCTCGACCAATGCGGTTCTCACTCAAGACATTTTTGATTGTCGTTGCAATTGTTGCTGTCATTGGCGGTGTGATCCTGAACAGAGCCAAACAACAGGCGACTGCAATTTCACGCATCGCCAAAGCTGGGGGCTACGTGGCTTTCGACGACGGGCCGATGCAAATGGGGTCAGGTTCTCACGATTCAATCAACCAACATAATCTTGTCACGAATATCGTGCATTCCGTGACCATCGTTATGGTTGAATTCGGAGAGTACGAAAGATTGAGGTCCGACCTCAGACTTTTGGACAGGCTTGAACGAATTGTTTTCATTGGTAATACATCAGAATGCGATATTTCTGAGGTGCAGGACAGTTTCCCCAACGCCGAAATCGTCGATCTGCCAAAACAACTGCTAGAATGTATTCACTGAACACTTCTCGACGCAACGAATTCCAACCGGTCACCTACGCATAGCCAGCGCCAATCGCTGGATAACAATGTGATGCACGCGAAGCCGCCGACATTGCGTGTTTTGAAGCAACGATTATCGCGGCGGCTCGGTGATCACGGACGTTATTCGGTCTATGAAAAAGATTCGATGACAATGGCTCGAGCATTCCACTGGCTCCAGCAGTTTCCAACACACGCACACTAGTTGTGCCAACGGCGATAATCCTACCGCCGGCGCGGCGACTGGTTTCGATCGTATCGACCGACGGCCGCGCTTGACGGTAATGGGAAAGACTGATTCACCCAAGGACGCCATGATGAGTATAATGTGATGCAAACGAGACAGGAGTTAATCAAATGGCACTGAAAATAAAAATCTTGCTCTTTGCGATGCTGGCGATCGCGGTTGTAGTGTTGGCCTTGTTTCTTCGCCGCTCTCAGGATGACGGTACTTTGGCTGCCACAGCAGTCCATGCAGTTACTGGCGAAAAAGAGGCGCTTAACCGGGTAACCAAAACGACTTTTCGGATGTCGCCTGCTTCGGCGACGCTCTGTGTAGTGCTCCCGACTCAGCAACCTCCACACGTCGGTTACCACTGTCACGTGTTCGCAAATGAACGAGCGCTCGAGCCGATCCAAACAGGCAAAGGGACCTATCCGGTAGGTTCGGTTATTGTCAAGCAGAAATACAACTCACGACGCGCGAAACAAACTGTGCTATTCACGCTAATGCGCAAGATGGAAAGTGGCTACGACGCTGAAAATGGTGATTGGGAATACTCTGTTGTTGATTCAGCAGGATCGAAAGTGCTTACTGTCGGTCGAGAGGCGTCCTGTATTGCATGTCACGAGAGTTATGCAGATACTGATTTCGTTACCAGGGAGTACTTGGACCATTGAACGATGCTGCGTGACAGTGATACAGGCGAAGCTCGAGCTGTGTGTGGTTTTGAAGTGGATGGTTGTTCGTTCAGGCTAAGTGATCAGGAATATTTTCTTGACTTGGAGTTTCCAATTGACCAACGCAATCAATAGCGCGGCGAAAAGCAAATGCCCAATTCCAATCGGATGCGTTCTCTATCCAATGTTGGCATTGGTGATTTTATGCTGCCAAGCCGATGTTTGGACTGTTGCGCAGGAGCAGTCCAAAGCGGCGGAAGGGGCAGCTGTTACTGAAAGCGATAACGTAAAACCGCGATTGCGGGAGGTCATCGTTAGCTACGCTCAAGAGAACAGCAAAATGCAACTTTACCGGGTCAATGAGGATGGATCTTCCAGACGTACGATCACGAGCGGAGATGATAACTGCATGATGCCTGCCTGGTCTCCAGATGGTAAGCAAGTTGTGTATGTACGACAGAGCAACAAAGGCCTGAATCTCTGGCTTTGCGATCCCGATGGAGAAAATCACAAGCCGCTCACGGAGTCGGGAAACAATCGTGTTCCTTCGTGGCTGCCCGATTCGAAGCATGTGGTATGGATGGTCTCTACGTCGAACAAAGGAGCTAAGGATCCGGCGGCAAATAGTCAATTGCGAATCATGAATACGGAGACGATGGAGTCGAGGCCACTTTTCAGTGATGCCCAACAGATCAAATTCAGCAACGCGATGCCCGTTGTTTCGCCACGAGGAGGTAAGGTTGCTTTTGTTTCCAATCGTAGCGGGAGCTACAGAATCTGGCTAAGTAATCTCGACGGCAGCGATGCGAAGCCTATTTCGCCGGTTCCAAGTGAAAAAGACGAAACCCTGGATTTGCCCATCGAACAGAAAGTGCCGTCTTGGTCGCCTGATGGCAAATGGATTGCCCACTGGGAAGGCGTCGAAATGATTCATATGAGCCGCTTCACGGAAAAGCAAGATCCAAAAAGAGACCAGCTAATTGCGGCGACGTTTCATGTATGGGTCGTAGGAAGTGACGGGCAAGGTAAGCGAAAAGCGGGGCGTGGCGACGATCCCAATTGGTCGCCAGATGGATTTGTCACACGCTCTTTTCCTGATCCGAAAAGGGGCGGAGCCAATGTCATGATCGAAGGAAAAAGCGATTGGCGAGAACTTTCGATCCTTCCTGCGGGCACGACCCGCTATGGTCGGTTTACGTGGAAGCCCTGAACAATACTGTGACGTAACAATGTAATGCGCGAAAATTCGGACTTGCGCGTGGTTTAGAATTGAAAGATCGACCGTTGCGGCGGGTGATCACGGACCTTATTGGGCTTCGATAATGGCTAAACGAAAACTGCTTCGATTCACTTCGCGATTCATGCTGGTTTTGGTATTGATCTGCTCATTGCCGTGTTGGTGGGTCGGCACGAATATCTCCGACTATCAAAAAGAGGCGAGAATCATTGAACGCATTGACGAAATTGCACCGGACTTGCATGTTGAATACGCGTATTGCGGGCCATATTGGATTGCGGCGATGGGGTGGAAGCCCAAATGGCTTTATCGCGTCAAATCGGTTGACGTGATTGGATTCAGGAGTGGAAAAACGTTGACCATTGACGACATTCCTTTCGAGTTTGATGACGAATCTTTTCTCGCAATCCGAAAAGACTTGCTGCGATTGGATGAACTCAGAATGTTGTTCCTGTGGTACACAAAGTTGACTGACGATGCCGTGGCTGATTTAGAGGATTTTCAGAACCTCGAGATACTCCAGCTTTCTGCCTGCAACAACATGTCCAATGTCGCTTCAAAACGCTTGAATTCCAAACTTTCCAATGCCGAAATTTACCTTCCGTCTCGTGAATAATCGCCCATTAACAATGTCATGCGCGTAAACATCCCGCTAGAGTTGTTCTGGCGCGAGGTGGATTGGTCACAATTTTTCTTTAGATCTTAAGTTCTTAACAACCAACAAACGGTGGTCCCTGCCAAGAGACGCGATGTTTGAAGAAGCAATTGCGCCTTTCGGAAATTGCGTTGGTAACCATATGGTGAAAGTTTTTGTTCAGCGTGTGAACTCGTTTTTTAATAATTGAATTGTCTTTTGCTATTGGGGCAGAAAAAATTCAATATCAAAGAAAAAAAACGAATTGATCTGAGCAGCATTGGTTAACAGCAGTAGACTACGACGGCGTTAGGATAAGTTAAAGGGCGAAGCGATTGCTTCTGCTAATCATGCGAAATTGATCTTCAGACTTTACAGGAATTCGGATTCCAAGGTTATTGCGGGTGGATGAATCCAAAAAAGTTACAATCAAAGATATTGCGGAAACAGCAAACGTTTCCAAGAGTACGGTTTCACGAGTTCTTAATAACTCAACGCCTGTTAACAAAGCGAAACGACAAGCGGTTCTGGCTGCAGTTGCCGAGCTAGACTTTGAGCCCAATATTTATGCGCGTGGTTTGGCGGGCGGGCAATCGATGACGATTGGTGTTCAGACTCCCGAGCTGGGAAGCTACTGTTACGACTTGGCGACCAAAGGAATCATTCAGGCTTTGACCGGTACGAAGTATTCTCCAATTTTCGTGATGGGAGGATTTGCCAAAGAAAGTCAGCGAGCGACGATCGAAACGTTGATTCGTCGTCAGGTCGATGGATTGCTCATTGTGTTCGGCGATTTAAACCGATCGGAAATTGATGAGATCAGCCAAAAAAAGCCGGTCCTTTTCGTGGGTAGAAAAATCGCGGGCTTGGAATCTGATTGTGTGTTCATCAATAACTTTGACGCTGGATATCGGGCGACCAAGTTTTTGATCGAACAAGGCCATCGCCAAATTCTTCATATTCACGGAATAAAAGATTGTCCGGACGCAATCGAGCGGTTTGAGGGCTATAAAAGTGCTTTGAGGGATTCCGAGATCAAGTTCGACGAAGGCCTCATCTACCCGGGAAAGTATGACGGTGCCTCGGGAGAAGCGGCGATTGAATCGGCTTTGGAAGCCAAAAAGAAGTTCACGGCAGTGTTCGCCGCCAACGACCGGATGGCGTTTGGAGCAAGGTTGGCATTTTTTCGCCATGGCATCAAAGTCCCAGAAGACGTATCGATCATTGGATTCGATGACCAGTTGGAGTGTGCTTATTCGACTCCACCTTTGACTTCGATTCGACAGCCGTCTTTTGAGATGGGCCAACTCGCTGCCACCGCGATGCTGAATTTGCTTGGCAAGAAAAACTATGAGATGCCGTGCTTGCCAGCCGAGATTATCGTTCG
>CAYZGP010000045.1:30109-37592 GCA_964478065.1 uncultured Pirellulaceae bacterium | reverse complement strand
CGGAGCTTGGATTAAGTTCAGGACTCGGCGCGGAGGCGTCGTTTTGGGGCGCTGCGTCTTTGTGCGCTTCGTCTTTTTGTTTTTTGCCAGACTGCTCTCGGAGCTTTTCCAGTTGCTTTCTCAAGTATTCGATTTCTTCCTCTTTTTCATCAATCTGCAATTGTAGTCTGTCCATCTTTTGCTCCGGATCGCGGCGCAAAATGGTGTCGATGACGTCAAGGGCAACGATGGCTCGCCACGAGCGAATCGCCAAACCTCGCATGCGGTAGATCTTTGCGGTTCGAGATAGCTGCTTTAATTTAACCAAACGGCTTAGCCTCGCAGCACCAATGAAACTGACCAATGGCAAGAGAACAACGGCGATGTCGATCCAGTTTTGCTTGCAGTAGCGAATTCGTTTTTCAACGATTGAAAACATCACAACGAATTCGAAGACAAATGCCATCCAAATAAACGCCGAACACATTTCGACAATTCGCTTACTCAAGGAATTGGAAGCAAGTTGTTCCGCGTAAAAAAACTCAACGCCGACGACCGGTAGTACCAATAGCGCGATGATGATCATGGGCGCGCTGAAAATTCGAGACAGATATTTTTCCAAATGCGATGACATGATTCGCCAGCCAAGCCCAGGGATCCAAGCCCGTTCGCCGTCTGCATGATCGTGAGGGCAAAGTCGCATGACGGGCATCAAGAGATAGCTGATGTGCTGCCTCATGTTTCGCGAACCAGATCGCCAGTGAATGATGGTTTCGACAACAAAGCAGAGATAGAGAACGCCCAGACCGGCCAGGAATTTGGTACCGAGTGGACCGAGCAAGTCGCCATCGGTCAAATGTAACAGGCCAGCCAGAAGAACCAGGAAAAGCACAGTAACGACGAACATGGGAACGGCGAAAATCCGGTCAAAGTGTGTGACTTCTTCCGAATGACGATCAAGTTGTTCTGTTTCCATTTCAAAAGTCCATTCGCTACTCAAGGTGGCTTCTTGGTAACAATCGCCGTCGTTTTCGCTGAGAAAAGGAGCCTTAAACCGGATTTTACGGGTCGCCAGCTTAGCTGCGGGAGCATTTTAGCTCAAGCTTCAAAAGTAACACGCGTTTTTAAAGCCGCCCAAACGTTGGGCCACAACAATTGAATCTGATGACAGAGTCGGTTTTTAAAATCGGTTGAAACAACGCCCAAGCGGACCGTAAATTTCGATCGCTTGCAGAAATTGGTTGATACGAGAGGGGAAGCTCTGTCAGCTTGCATCCGATACTCGCGAGATGTGGAAGAAAAATTGGATTCTTTTGGAATTTTAATCTAAGAAATTTGTCGAATTTGGTAGGCGGAGACGTATTGAATCGTATTGACTTCTGATTCGCCAATGCAAGTATTCTTGTGCCCGTTTTAGTTGCGCTGGTTTTGGTCAATCGTCTTGGTCATTGGGCGAATCGCATACTGAGTGTTGTCTTTTAAATTCTGTTTCATTTTTGCAATAGTAGCGATAGATGAAAACAAAGAAAAAACTCAAGCTTGTTAACGATAGTCAAGTTCTTGACGATCTCGATTTCATGGACGATCCGAATTACGTTAAGGCTAAGGCTCGTTCGAAAAAAAAGAAAACCCGGCCAGGCGTGAGGTTTCAAAAGCAAACCAAGCCACAAGGATTTCAATGGTCCACTGCGCTATGGTGTCTTGTTTGTGGTGCGATTGTGGGCGGGATCGTAGCTGCTTACATCGTTTGGGGGTGATTGGCTCGGAACTGGTTCAACCTGGGCGTTCGATCGAATCTAACGTGTCATGAAGCTGAACAAGAATAGAGACGTGACCAATCCAAATCCGATGCCGGTATAAAATCCTTCTTTGCCAAATGCCAGCAGCCCGATCAAGCCGCATAGTGCGGTGATGACAAAATAAAAAGTCATCATCAAGAGGGTATAGGAACTATCACCTTCTTTGGGTTGTTCATGGTCGCCCAATTCGGTTTGAATTCGAGGCGAACCGTCATATACGACGCCTGCTTCTTCATTTCGCCTTTTGCATTCCTTGCAAATTAGTTGGGCATTTTCAATTGGGGTGCGGCATTGATTGCAAGGACGCATATCCGGCTACTTTAGAAAACAAAAAATATGAATGAAAGTATCGAAAAAAACCGTATTGAACGAGAACCGCACTGAACGGAGTGTTGGCAAAAGTGTTGAACGAGAAAGTAGGCGAACGTTAACGCGGGATCTTCAATTGGAAAACGGTTTTTCGATTGGCCTTTCCAAGCGATTCACAAACCTAACGATATTTGTCATTGAGTCCCGTTGATGACAATATCATTGGAATGATTTTTTCGATTCGACGCAATTTCGTTTCTGCTTTTTTCGCCTCGGAAATATGATCTGCATACTCGCGACGGCGGGATTTTGACATTTCATCGAAATTGGATTGGGCCTTCGGGTTGGCTGCTAGTGCTTTTTTGAGCTCAACGGGAACGGTCACGGGCTTGTTGCGAGCAGGCTTGATTTCTTTGCCTTGTTCGACCAGTTCCATCGCTTCCAAAATGTACTTTTTGATCGTTCGTACTTTGATATCTTTCGCAGATTTCATTCGCCACTGTCTAAGTGCCTTTGTTTTTCCTTCTTGAGCATTGACCAGGACCTGCTCTTTGTCTTTGAGCAAAGCGCCTTGGTAAAACCAAAGTCCAAAATAGGTTTTGGTGGCAAAGATACCGACAACGTTTTTTTTCTTGAACACATAAACTGGCATGCTCCACTTGGCTGTTTCTTCAAGTCCCAGCGTATTGACAACGGCCCGCAGTTTTGTGGATTCTTTTTGCCAAGTTTCAAGGTTGTCAAAAAAGTCGTCGACGTTTTTTAGTTTTTGCATAGTTGTATTGTCACGCATCAAACACGTTCTTGGTCAATGTATTTTGATCAATGCGTTTTCCATTGTTGATCGGTCATGTTGAAGCTTACGATCTCGACGTGGCCAGTTGAAGCAGTGTTCGATCTATTCTTTGCGCCAGCGAGGACCAAAATGGCTCCAACGTTAGGGTGGTTGCTGCAATATGTTTCGACTTTATCGATCGGCATCACAAAAAATGCAGTCGCCAAAGCATCTGACAAAGCGGCGGATTGTGAGACGACGGTGGTGGAAAGGAAATGGCTGGCTGGCCATCCTGTACGCGGGTCAATGATGTGGCCGTAACGTTTGCCTTTGTGAAAGAAGCCTTGCCGCCCCGTTCCCGAAGTGCCCAACGATTGGTCCTTTAAAATCACTTCGCCCAGTCGTACGCCGGGCAGGGTAGGGTGGGTAACGCCGACCGCCCATCCGGCATCAGAGGTAGCTGGTGATGAATTGGCAGGCTCACTTGAGTTCGCTGGATTTTTTTGCGTGACGGAATTGCCTCGCGCCGACACGCTACTTTGGCCACCGTGAATCACAAAATCGTTAACTTGATTGCCGGCAAACAATTCTGCGACTCGGTCGAGTGCATGTCCTTTGCCGATTCCACCTAAATTGATCTCCAGCGGAGTATCAAATTCGACGGTCACGTTTTCCGAGTCCAGTTTGATATTTTCTGCGCCGACCGATTTCAAGACTTGGTCGATTTCGTGTTGGGCTGGCAATTTTCCGCTTCGCCGATCAAAGCCCCAGAGTTTGGTTAACGCGGAAGAAGTGATGTCAAACGCACCACCTGTTTCTTTGTGGATCTGTTGGGCCAGCGTCAGAACGTCAAAAAGGTTCTGTTCCAGTTTGACGGGCGCAGAGGCGGCGGTTCGATTGAGCTGACTGACTTCACTGTGATCGCGGTAGACCGTCATTTGATCTTCAATTTTGTCGATCAACTCGAACGCCATCATAGCGGCTGCGCTGGACTGCGGATACTGATGCAAATTGAAAAGCAATTCAAACTCGCAAGCCATCGCGTTCTTGGAATACTGCTCGATGTAAGCAGATTGTCGTTCCAATGATTGAGCGGCGTTAACAACACCCGCAGGTAATTCAAGTTTGTCAATTGCGCCGCTGCGGATCGCTTTGATCGCTCCTTTTCCCGACAAGAAATCTCGCCGGTTAGATTGATCCGATGGTTGCGGATCGACTGGGCTGTATTCATTTTCGTCAGGCATTGGAATTCGTATTGGCCACTACGTTGAGAAGCCTGAGTGTGGCCACGGGATTGACGGGGCGTAAACGGTTTAAAGTTGCGATACGGTAATTGTAATCAATCACTCGGCAGTCGTAACGCGTTGAGAAAGGTTTAAAAGCTGTTGTGTTTCGTGGGCAGCCACTTCATAATCGAATAATTCGTACTCTTTGGATCGTTTAAATATGAAACGTCAAACAATCATCGCTTTGTTGCTTGTGCTTGCCACGACCGTTACGGGTGCAATTGGCGCGATCGTTGTGCAACAGGAACGAAAAACCAAGAAAGTCACGCGAGTAAAACGGCCGCAGTTCAGCGAACGCGATTGGGACGGGATCTTTTTTGAGGATCTCTATCGTGATGGGCTTGTTGGCGATCGGCCTGCGTCTGCGGCTCCCGGTTCCAATACCGGTAACGCCCAGATTGCCGGCAACGATGGTTCGGGGGCCGAGGCAGGCGGAAACTCGGATGAAAAGTTTGCTTGGACAAAATTAATTACGAATTCGGTCATCGAAGACGAGGTGAAATCGCTTCAAAATTCCTTGGTCCGTGACGTGACGACGCCGTTAAAGTTCAAAAGCGAATATGCCAAAGCCCATCAATCGTTTTCGATGCTTTCCATGTTGTTTGGCATCATCCGGCAATATGACGGTGACGTTCGATGGAAGAAAAGCAGCGGTGCGGCCCAAGCTTCGTTTGAGCGAGCGGCAGCCAACTCCAGAGTCGGAACGATTCAGGCTTATGAAAGTTGTAAACGGCGCAAAGAAGATTTGCAGGAAATGGTTCGAGGCGGAAATTTTGCAGGAACCGACAAACCGCCTGAAAAGCTTGAATGGTCTGTCGTCGTAGGACGCTCTCCGATTATGGTTCGGTTGGCGAAATCAAAAGATTCGTTAAAGCAGCTGACGTCCAGCAAATCCACATTCACGGGTGACATTGAGACCGCGACTCATGAGGCTCAGTTGGTTGCGGCGATGTCAGAAGTGTTGATGAAAGAGAGCATGGACGACGCCGACGAAGACGACTATCTCGATTACGCAAGGCAAATGCGTACCGCTGCGGTTCAGATCGTTGAAGCTTGTAAAACCAGCGATTATGAATCCGCGAGCAAAGCTTACAACGTGATGGATCAGTCTTGCAGTAATTGCCACGACGATTGGCGCGATTAGTTAATTATTAATTCACTGGCAATTTCGCACAGTTCTCATCGGAAGCAACAAAGCATGTCAGAGCAAACAGATCTATCACCTTGGGTGCACCCTAAAGCGAACGCTTGGTTTGGCGCACTTTTTCGCCGTACCAGTTTTATGTTGGCGTTGGAGGATGAACTGAGAAAGCCAGAGGAACAGCTTTCGTTGGAAACTGTTCGCATGATGTTGGCGTTCGCGGTGATGCTTGGGCGCGACGGAGTTTGGCCAGAGCGTGACAAAGGCGTGTTAAAGCAGATTGTGCAAAAGGCTAGAGACTACGTCAAACTTTCACCCAAACCCAAAAAAGGAAAAGCACTTTCGATTGCGGAGCATCAAGCTCATGCGAAACGGGTGCAAGAGATGAGCCATGAGATCGAGCTGGTTCGCCGGAAGATTGGCGCATCGAATCGCAAGTCAAAAATCGGCGCGCCTCCGTCTTGGGATCCGTTTTGGGAATAGGCATTTGCGAATATCTCACCGGCAATTAAACCTTTATCAAAATCACGCGATTTAGTATCAGCCACCAACAAAGTTAACGAAAAGATTTAGTGAGCAACGAACCCATTGAAGAACCGTGGAATGCACCGGAAGCCATTGATTGGCTGGCCACGTTTGATCCGTGGTTGCAAACGTTACGCTTGATTCATGGGACGCTTCAACTGGAGGTGCGTGAAAAACCTCAAGAGATCCGCGCGGCTGCGTCAATGGTGGTCATGTTTTGCCGAGAGAATCTCTGGCCGCGGAGTGGTACCCATGAGGAAATTTTGGGTCTGGCGGCGCGGCAACTTTCGACTCTCAAACAGCTTTACGAAAACAAAGCCAGACAGGCACCGAAGTTGCAATCCAATCGACAGTTCCGCAATCTACTCAAATCGCTTGATCAGGAAATCCGAATCCTGGAATCCAGGATGTCAGATCCGAAACCGGTCATGCCCAACGAGCCGCCATGTACTTGGGGCGATTTCTGGATGTAGCGAGGGTCTCGCCGGCGGGTGAATACCATTCGCCCACTTGGCGCGGCTGCGGCTACTTTCTCGGAAGCCCATAAAACTTTACAGTCGGTTCAGAGTTTTCATCTTTTCGAAAGTAAATTGCGTTTAGTTTTCGCTCTGGCGTTTTGCCGACCGCTGGATAAATTCGTTGAAAGCTGACTTGGAATCTTCCTCGTTTCATGCGGGTGGCCAATCGCATATCGCTTAACTCAAACGGTTCGATTTTTGTTTCGTGAGCGGCGCAGGCTTTGTTTACGGTCGCCAGAATAGCCGGGCCGTCTTCGCCTAGGTGAATTTTGGAGATGATCGCATCGCATGCTTTCTCGATACGCCCAAGACGTTGGATGTCTTCAACTTCAGGGTAGTTTTTCACCGCGTTGTACAACGTATAGATCTGAATTTCCCTTCTTCCTTTTGGCAAATTGACTCGAAAGGCAACGGTGTTTCCGTCAGCAATCTGCGTTTTCCCCTTTTCGTTAGCCTTCATCTGTTTTTCCATAGCTTCCTCGTCGATTTCAAGGAATCGGTTTTGGTTAACCACCAGATGCAACAACGCTTTCAATTCGGGTTGGCTGATATTGGTATCAAACGGCTCAATGCTGGGATTCCTGCCTCCCAAAACAGCTCGACCATTGGGGAAAATTTGAAGGTCGGGAATAAACTGTTTTCCGTTGGTCGGCGCGACATGCGACACGGTTTTGATGTACTCGAAAATAGGTTCTTTGGAGTCGACACTGTATTCGATGGCGGCCAGCTCTTCTTTTGTCGGTTCGGTTTTAGTTTGATTGGTCGCGGGTTGCGCCGTTTTAGGTTTTATGGTTGCAGACGGAGTGGTCTGAGGCTGCGTTTGAGGTTGTGTGGTTTCTTGCGTAGTTGAACCAGAAGTTTTCCGACGGCTGGATTTTTCTGTTTCCTGTTTAGTGGGCGGTTTGGACTCGTTTGAATTTGATTGAGCGAACACGTTTCCACCAGAGAAGACAATGACAAGGAAAAGGCAACCCAATCGACGAACGAAAACGGAGCTTAAGTTGTTTACGATTTGGATCTCGAAAATACTGCGCATGGCGGGCTTCTCTTTTTTTGATGGTTTGGATCTTGTTAAAAATCCGGAATTGCTCTTCATCATAAGAACTTTAGAGAGATTCACTAAGGGAAAATTTGCGAATTTGAACTGAAGAGTT
>CAYZGP010000045.1:27618-30009 GCA_964478065.1 uncultured Pirellulaceae bacterium | reverse complement strand
TTGATTCAGTTAGTCGGTGGCTGATCTTGAAAGCGTCGGCAACAGATCTGTTGGAATGTTAATACGTTTCGTTGACTATATTTTCGTTTGTTGCGATACAAAAAAACACGCAGGAAGTCGCCAACCTGCGTGTCGTTTTTTGTCAATCGAAACACACTGAGTGAAATTCAGTGGCCCGTTGTCTCACAGAGCTAGTTCTTCCTGATCGTTTCACTACGACGTTTTTCACGAACGATTTGTCGGTCAAGATCGCCGGGTGCGATATTGCTTTCGGCAAGTCGACCGGCTTTGTCGATCAGCACGATCAATGGCTCGGTCGCCACACCCAACTGGTGAGCCAGCGGGCTTTCCTCAGTACTTCCTGGAGCGTGTAGCTGGGTCCAAGTAATCAGGTTTCGATTTTCTTGCATGTACTTTTTGAAGGCAGGAGTATTGGATTCGATGTTGCAACCAACGAAAACGACTTCGCCTTTGTATTTTTCAACAAGCTTGGCGATCGTTTCCATTCCATCAGCCGACCAGGTTTCCCAGTAGTGAAGGACAACGATTTTTCCACGCTGTGAAGCCAGATTAAACGTTTTGCCATCGACAGTTTTACCTGTGAAGCTCAGCGCGTTGCCGGCTCCACGTAAACGTTTGACCGCACCAGCAGCACGCCGACCGTACATTGTTCTTGGATAGCGTTGTTGGCACTGTGTGTACCACTTGATGGCCTTTTCAGGTTCATCGGTATACTTGTATTCGAAATGCTGAGCGATCTGAATCAGCGCGTCGCCCGCGAATTTGCTTTTCGGATACTTTTTCTGAAACGCATCCAAGTCTTGAATCAGTTTCGCTGATACCTTGTCTCGTTCTTTCTTGCTACTTGCGGATTCGTTTGCCCAGACAAAATCAGCATAAATCGCACGCCATTTGACGTAGTCCATTCCCGAAGCGCCTTTTTGTGACGCGATGACCTGGTCAAGGAACTTCAAGCCTTGGTCAAAACCGTCCGCTTGATAAGCACTGGCGACTGAGTCAGCCATATTTTCAAGCCAATCCTGTTTTGTTTTTGGGTCTTTGGTGTAGCGGTATAACTGAAACAGCGTTTCGGCTTTTTCTTTTTGCAGGCGTTCTCCTTGAATACCGGACACGCCACCGTCAAGCTTTTTATCGATTGCGGTTAGTTTTTCGTACAGAGCCGCGAGTTTTTCGTTTTCTTTGTCAGGCTTTCCACCTGGCCCAATGAATTCCGGCATCGGGAAAAGTGAACCGCCACTTGCAAGTGGTTTGTTCGCAGTGACGACTTCTGGTAGCTCAAACATTCGCCAAGCCTCACCGACTTTGACGATCGAGCCGATTGACAACTGAATAGGTTTTCCATTGGTTTCAAAAAATCCACCCGCACTGTCGTAAACCAACAGATCACGTTTGTTGGAAAATTCTCCAGCGGCCAACATTGAAGGCTGTCCGTTACCTGCGTAGAAGGAATTTGATTTTGAATTGACTCGTTTTTCAGCTCGTGACATCGCAAGGAAATTCTTTTTTGCTTTGAGCCATCGCGCTTGGACGTCTTTATTGATGTCTGGACCCAGCTGAAGTCCTTTTAATTCATTCTCAGTTAAAAGCAGACGATTGAATCGATCCTGATTGCGTGACTTGATCGCTTCAAAGCACTCTAGCCCAACTTCTTCTGGTGAGATTACCCGCCAAACGTCAATCGTTCCGTCTTGATTTTTGTCCAAGCCCCAGCGAGTTCCTGCAGTTCCAAGCCATCGGTATTGGTCGAGTTTTCCGTCAAAGTTACTGTCGATGTCACGATAGACTTCACGACCGTCTTTGTAGTAAGACCATTGGTCGAGATCGCCATCGGCATCGTTGTCGAGGAACTTTCGCAGGATACGGCCGCTTGCATGATGGACTACGTAACCACCGGGCTTGGTCTTAAGTTGGACCAGGCTGCACTCTTGCTTTACTGCAACTCCAGGTTTTTCGTAATCAACTGGGTGATGAGCCGAAATGGCCAACGCATCATTGACAGACGGCTTTGGTTTTCTGGCTTGGGCTGAAACATCTGCAGCGCCGAGCACGACAAGAACCGCGAAAGTCGCCACTAATACAAGGGGTTTAATCAGTTTCGATGACAGTGTTGGAAAGGGTCCAAAAATCATGGCACAACTCGTTAGAAATTAATTAGCTGGAAGTTGAAAGCCCGTTGGGGCTTGGTTTTGTATCATTCAATCAAGTTGAGAGAAGAACTGCGTCTTTGTAATATCGACGCCCTTTCAAGTTACTAATTGGGAATCACTACAGGAAGGCAAGGTTTGGTCATTCCACATATTTTGAAACTAACGATTGTTAGTTTTTGAGGTTTGAGCAAAACGGGGGGTCGTAAGTTCCATTGAATGAGCG
>CAYZGP010000045.1:25422-27518 GCA_964478065.1 uncultured Pirellulaceae bacterium | reverse complement strand
GCGAATTTAAATTTGTTGAGTAACAAAATTTCAAATCGTTTTGTATAAACCGGACATTGAAGTCGGAATTTTACCAGTTTGCCCGAGATTTGGGTAGGATTTCGTTTTGAAGAAGCCGATAAAACGTGATCTAAACCCCGTTTGACACAATTGCCGGAATTCCTAGAATACTCGTTCTCGCAAGGCGTTAAATCGGAAGGCTTAACATCAACGGGTACCCATGATGAACCTCAAATTGGTTTTGGCTCTCTTTCTTAAAAGTTGATCAAAACTTAATAATGGTCCAACAAGGGCGTATAGCTCAGTCCGGTTAGAGCGCATCGCTGATAACGATGAGGTCCCAGGTTCGAATCCTGGTACGCCCACTGGAAATGAAAGTTTCCAAACTAGTTTTGAATTTGAAGTGATTTTCGATATCATTTTGATTCAAAATACTCGAATTCGTTCGGGGACGTAGCTCAATTGGGAGAGCACTGCCTTTGCAAGGCAGGGGTTAGGGGTTCGAGCCCCCTCGTCTCCACTGTGAAAAAGCCAACTCTTTTTAGGGTTGGCTTTTTTCGTGCGCGGTAGAGATCCCTCGCTTACGCCTCCGGTTTTGAGCAAAAACAGCTTGAAAAGGGTTGTAGATTCTTCCCCACTTCACCGTTTTCGAAATATCGCATCTCGTTTTGATCAATTTCAGATGGTGAGCAGCTTTGGCTAACTACAACCGTGTTGGCTCAAGCGGCCTGTAACACGGCGAAAAAAAATTGCTTTTACTTAGTGTTTTTCGTTACAATGTGGCCGCCTCGCTCTTCGCGCATTCATCGATCGAACAAAACACCCAGATTTTACCCGAAAGGGTAAAACCAATTTTTTAAGGCAAGAATGTCGAGACAAGCAGTTTTTGAGGCGAGCCTTCGCTATTTCCTAACACCAATTGGGGAATTTCTGGACGATCCGACCGTGACAGAAATCATGGTCAACGGCCATCGGCAAATCTACATCGAACGCAAAGGCCAAGTCGAACCGACGGACGCTTATTTTCCAACCGAAGACGCCTTGCGATCGGCGATCAATAATCTTGCCCAATCGGTTGGCCGTGAAATCAACCGCCGCGTTCCCGTTCTCGACGCTCGCCTCCCTGACGGATCTCGAGTTCACGCAATCATCCCGCCAAGTGCTCGGGGTGGTACGTATTTGACTATCCGAAAATTCTCCGCCACTCCGCTGAATCTCGAAGACTTGATGAAGTTCGGGAGTCTGACCGAATCGGCTAGAGAATTTTTGGAAATCTGTATTCGACTTCGCAAGAACGTTATCATCTCCGGTGGCAGCGGCACCGGAAAGACTTCGATGCTTGGTGCGCTTTCTCGCGCCATTCCAGAATCTGAGCGGATCATCGTAATCGAAGACACCTCGGAGCTTCGGCTTCATCAACAACATTGTCTGTATCTTGAATCGCAACCCTCGAATCGAAAATCGCAAATGGCACTTACCATCCGCGAGCTGTTCCGGTCGTCGTTGCGGATGCGGCCCGATCGTATCATCGTTGGTGAAGTCCGCGGTGGAGAAGCTTTGGATTTGATCCAATCGATGATCAGTGGCCACGAAGGAAGTTTGTCCACCGTTCATGCAAGCTCCGCAATCGACGCGTTGATTCGATTGGAAACACTTTCACTAATGTCAGAAATCGAAATTCCTGTCTATGTAGCCCGCTCACAAGTCGCTTCTGCGATCGACATCGTCGTTCAATTGACACGTTCCAACGAAACGGGCCGAAGGCGGATTAGTTCGATTAGCGAAACGTTACGATTGTCAGCTGATCAACAATATGAATCGCGTGAGCTGTACCACTTGAAGCCAGCCAAAGTCAAAAACGGAAAAGCACAAAATGATCTCGTCAAATCGAGTTTGGCTGATGGTGTTCAGTTAAGTCTTGTAGAATCAGGAACGTTGCCAACGTTCAAAAGTGAGCCCTTTGTTAACGGCATGAACGCGCGGATCAAACACTCGGCGGGACTGTGGGAATCAGCATGATGAAGGCTCAGTCAAATCGAATTAAGCAAAACGAACAAACAAAGTAATTGAAACAAAATCAATGAAACTAGATCAAT
>CAYZGP010000045.1:0-25322 GCA_964478065.1 uncultured Pirellulaceae bacterium | reverse complement strand
ATCAATGAAACTAGATCAATTTAGGCGTTGGGATAAAAGTTGAAATTCAAATCAACAGTCCGAAATCGAATTAGCCACGGCGTTGGATCGAACGCTTTGTTTGGCGGTTCGTCAAACCGTTGTCGGGTGCTCAAGCGGCACCGCGCCTCGCGCCGGGGCAATTCCTCAATGGATTTGGTTTTGTTGATCGCGATCATTTTACCCTTGGCCGGTTTTTTATACGCAATTGTGCCTCGAATGATCCGGCTGGTCTATGAAATGTCTGTCGTGATTATCGGGGTTCCGTTCATGTAGTTGAAGTTCGCGTAATCCCAATTCGATCAATCTCAGGCGTAAAACTTGGTAGAATTTAAAACGCAAAAATCGTTTTCCATATAACCCATTAAGAAAAACTATTCATCCAATTCAATGAAACAAGGAAAAGTCATGACCAAAAAAATTAAGGATCTATTGAAGCGGGTCCACAGCGACGAAAAGGGCGGTGTGAGCTTGGAGACAATTTTGATCATTGGCGCCATCGCGTTGCCGATTCTCATTTTCTTGATCACCGTTGCTTGGCCACGTGTCAGAGAATTCTTTCTCGATGGCATGTCTGATCTCGAAGACGGCGCGCGAGAAGCCCAGACTGATTCCGGGTTTGGCGGTGGATTCACTAACTGATTGGTTCAAGGATGATGATGGCGGTTGCTTCTGTTTGTTTGCTCGTGCTGATGGTTATTGCCGCAGCTACGGATCTGCGTGATGGCAAGATCTACAACTGGACGACGTACACAGGAATCGTTTTGGCGTTGGTTCTAAACGGATTGGCAACTGGGTTGGGTCGCAGCGAGATTGGCGACATTGGGTTTACCGAAAGCCTGTTTGGGTTTCTGGTTTGTTCGGCAATCATGTTGATTTGTTTTGTGTTTTTCTCAGGGTTCGGAGGTGGCGACGTGAAACTCCTTGCGATGGCCGGTGCTTTTCTTGGACCCCAAATGGGGATCGAAGCGGTACTTTGGTCGTTCGTGATCGCTGCTGCGGCTGGACTGGTCTATTTGATTTGGACCAACGGTGCAATTCGGATGATGCAGCGAACGTTTCATCAAGTCATGAGTCGATTGAACTTGGGCCAATGGGATCCCTTGACTCCTGAGGAATCCAGACAAATGAAGCTACATATTTTCCTCGCCCCCAGCGCGCTGGCGGCTGTGTTGATCGTCAAGTTTTCAATGGTGCATCGTTTGCAGAGTTTGTTGGGATAACAAAATGAAACCCGCTGTCTTCAATCAAGAGCTATTCAACCAAAGCTTATTCCAAAGCTGTTGGCCGTGGGCGGTGGTTGTGATGGTGGCTTTTGTTGCACTTCGATTAACCCTCGCACTAAGCGGAGCCAAATTGCAGCTTGCTCGAATCCGTTCGATCAACCGGTGTGAAGAGGGAAGCGTTCAAAGTTTAAGTTTCGTGCTAACGCTGCCATTCTTTTTGATGATGGTGATGCTGATCGTTCAAGCCAGCCAGATCATGATCGCCAATATGGTGGTCCACTACGCGGCGTTTGCCTCGGTTCGATCTTCCATCGTTTGGATTCCTGCGAATGTTTCGAACTTGGAATCCGCAAATCGAATCAGCAGTTTTTCTGAAATTCAGGGGGCGGGAGATGGGGTTCGGTATCGAATCAATCCATTGGGCGATAAATATCAAAAGATCAGACAAGCCGCCGTGGTGGCGCTGACTCCGCTGGGACCTTCGCGAAGTCTTGGGTATCCACTTTCCAATTTCGATGCTCAAACAGCCAGTTCACTGACAACACTATACAAGGCTCTGGACCAGCAAGCGTCGGAGTCCAATTTGATCACCCGACGGTTGCGCAACAAAGTCGCGTACGTGGCACGAAACACAGATGTTGATGTGACCTTTTATCATCGATTTGGGAACAATCCGATCATCAAAGAACCGCCGCTCCAAAATGAATTTGTTTACGAATTCAATGAGTTGGGTTGGCAGGATCATATTACGTCCACGGTGACATTTAGGATTCCTTTGTTACCAGGACCCGCTCGGTTGCTTGCTCCGTTTGTGACTGCGGGTGTTGGTTCAGCCACCGACCCGTCAGGCGAAGTCTACGTTTGGCCGGTTGCTGCCTCGGCGACGATGGGAATTGAAGGCGACAAAGCGCTTCTTTCATTTTTTCAGGAGGAGTTCAGATGAGAAAACGCTCTAAGCCAACTTCTGCTGCGAATTTCAATTTTCCTTTCGGATTAAGTGACTTTGCCAGACGAATTCACCGTGACGAAAACGGCTCGATCAGTATCGTGTCCGTTTTTACTTTCCTGTTTCTAACGATGCTGTTGGGAATGGTGATGAATATTAGTCGTCACACCAATCGCAAAGTGAAACTTCAAAATGCGGCGGACGCTTCAACTTTTTCGGGCGGCGTCGTGGTCGCAAGAAGTATGAACACGCTGGCGTTTACGAATCATTTGCTTTGTGACGTGTTTGCGATGACTGCCTATTTGCGAGAAGCACGCGATCGAAATGCCGAGTTGTTGGCGCCTACAGTTCTTGGTCAGTGGGATGTCATAGCTCCGTGGATCGAAGGCGCCCCGTTGCTTAAATTCAAAAGGCTAGGTGCCACAATTCCTCGCCAGACGCAATTCGAAAGGGGCTTGATCAAGGTTTTTAGTGATCAAAACGCAGCGGTCTCTGAGAGGCTATTGCCGGTGATGGAAGAAATCCTTAGTAAGGAGTTAATTCCTCGGTTTCAGCGAGCTCTCGTTTGGGCTACTCCTGAACTGGCCAACGAAGTTGCCGACGAGATCGCTTCACGGCATGCGCCGGCTGACCGCGGAATCAATCAAGGCGAAATCATGCGCGGCCTGATGTGGTGTACTGACGCAACCCCGTTTGGTGTAAGGCAATCGTCTTCGATGTTTTCGCAGTTGCCCGTAGCCGATCCGGTCAACGACACGACTCGTTTTCGCGCAGAGTACATTGAGCGAGGTACGGAGGAGCGCTGGACAACTTCGTTTAATTACCTGCAGCAACTCAATGACACGATGTTGGTGGATTTTGAGCGTATTGGAGATATGTCGCAATTCAAGCCGATGTGGGAAGGTTTCACACGTGGCTATTTGACGGAGCTTTTGCTTGAGGAATATCCCGACAGAAACATCCCTTATCAGATTCGAATCGATCCAGCACAGGACAGCGACACACGGAGATATATCGAAAACGAGTTCATGTTTGTTGGAGCCGTCTATTGGGAACAGATGGACGAAACATTGCCTGGCCTTTTCCGGAATCCAAACGATGCGGATGGTGTGGCGTTTTCACAAGCGCAATTGATGCTTCCGGTGCCGCGGTTTTTGGTTCACCTGGACAGGGGGCTTTTTCGTCAAAACATACCGACCCACCGAGACCTGATGAATCAAAACTGGACGATTCAACTGGTTCCTGCAACGGCAGCCGCGATACCACAGATTGTACAAACGCCTCCGCCGATGATAGAAGTTCAAACACCAAACTTGGGAGGACTGTCGGTTGAAGAATTTCGACAAATCAATACACACTGATCGTTCGTCCAGCCTTCAGTGTTCAACCCAACGGATAAATCGAATCCAATTTCGGGACGGGCGCAGCGGCCTGGCGCCGTTGGAAATGACACTTGTCCTTCCGATTCTAATGCTGTTTATGGCGGCCATCATCGCATTCGGTTACGCGTCAATGTGGAAAGTTCGCTCTGAAGTCGTGGCGCGAGATGTGGTTTGGCGGACTCGTTTTCCACGTGACGCACATGATCATGTCCAAGTTCCCGAATGGCCTGCTGAAGGATCTCAGAGAATTGCAAGCGGAGATGCAATTCGAAGTTTTAACGATAGCGAAGTCCTGCAATCGCCTATCATTGTTGGGCAAATCCCTGAAGTCACCGTGTCAGATGTCCTGGTGTTTTCGCGCGATGTTGATGTGGCGGAAACTTCCATCAGTCGCAGGCCACCTGTGCTTCCTCGTTTGGGCATGATCAATTTCGATTCGTTCCACGAGATGCTGGATAGTCGATTTCAAGTCTTCGAAATGGGGATTTTAAATACGATGCGGCGGATACCTTTGATTTACCAGACCGATTTGGATTTTATCTTGCCATCAGCGGAGTATCAAAATGCTTTGGCGAAAATTGATAATCCAGCCCACCAACGCAACCTCGATCCACTTGAAAGAGACCCAGATTTTATTCGGTTTACAGGCTCAGCACCCAATTGCTATCCGCAAATTCGTCCGTTCATCAGTACCGATGTCCAGTGGGTGTATCGAAATCGTATCGAGGATGATTTGCTTGGCAGAATCGATCGTCTTCCAGAGACGATCATCAATAAAACGATTCGTTTGTTTGAAAGATTGGGCTCGCAATTTGCGGGAACCGCAAACTTATTGAAGCTGTACTTGCTTTCTCTACCTTAGTAATCGCATCTAAACCTTTGGTTCGAAATTCGTGTCCTGAAAAAGAGTGTTCGTTTGAGTCCTGATTTCGAAAATGCAAAACAAGAGGCTGCATCTAAAACCGATGTGACTATCGGTGATCGTATCACGGGTTGGACAAGCAATCTTATTGCGACCGCTTTGGTAATCATCATCGCGTTGGTTGGTGGACGTCAACTCGTTTCAAGTTTTCAACCTGAAAGTGCTTTAGCAGTTCAAGCGTCACAGCCAACTCTTGTGGAGGCATGGCCCGAGTTGGAGTTTTGTTCGCTTCAATTTGGCGACTCGACCGTCACGATTGACTATTCAAAATTTGATGGTGATCGCGAGAAAGCCTACCAGTACCTGCAATCAAAATGCGCTGTTGTTTTGCAAAAAGGAAGCGGTGCCGGCGTATCAACGCTTGCTGATCCCATCGAAGCCATCGGGCCCAACGAATCTCAGATGCTTGAGCAATGCAAAGATCTGACGCCAAGCATAGAAGAGCCCGGTCAGTGGCGAATATTTCGCGTCGGCGATTTTGGCGCGGAGAAAAACCTCGCGAAAAGAATTGCAGGAATTGGATCCAAGTCAAACCGAGCTTTGTCTGCTCAATCATTCAAAGGCATGGGGCTGCCGATGGTGATTGGAATTCGAGATGACTGCCCCGGCACAACGCCTTCCCGTTTGATCACCTGGGGGATGGCGCTGCCGATGGCCACCAAACCGATGGCTCCGACTGCTGATTCAAATTCTATGACCAAAGAAAATGTGGCGGAAGAAAAAGCTGCACCACTCGCACCGACAACATGGAAGGCCTATGTGAGTTCATCCATTGAATCGAGACTACCTGCTGATACCTCAACGGAATTCATACCTCCTGGAGCAGAACGGACGGTGGCGATCCAAAGCCCGGAATCCGTTTCGATAATTGGATTTTCTGGTGGAAATTGTGATGACGTAATCGCTTTCTTCAATCATCTTCAAATTGAAAAAAGTTGGGAGACCTCGAAACCTTGGTCGAGAGCTGGCGATACTTGGAGCGTCGGTTTTCATGTGCCACGCCCTAACGGGCCGGCTTACCGAAGCGTTCGCGTTCAGCTGCAAACGCAACTGGGTCAGGAGCTTCGTGGAATATTGTTGTTGGAGCCAGCGTCCGGCGAACTGGCAAAAAAGTAAAGGCGAATAAATGAAAAACTGGATCGGACTACTAATCGCCATTTCACTGGCCATGGTGGCAGGTGTTTTGAATTGGAAATACCTCGATCGAAAGTCGGCAGAGATCGAAATGGTTTCTTTCGTTTCGATCCAGGAAGGGTTTGTGATCAGTCCAGGCGATACGTTTCTTGAAAAACATTTTGCTCCGCTGAACATTCCACGAAAAAGCGTTGGGTACCTAAAAGAAAACGCCGTGTTGTACGACGATCGCTTTACTATCGTCAGCATGAAAGCCATTCATCGTTACACCGGTGGCGATATGATTTTCACGCAAGAACTTCAAACGCCGCCAGAAGAATTGAAACTCGGCCCGAACGAAGTTGCAACCTGGATCCCGATTGGAGGAAGCTTTGTTTCATCGTTGGTCGCTCCTGGAGACATGGTTTCGTTCATTATTGGTAATGGTTCGAGTTCGCCGGTGACCAAACCGAAGGAAATTCCTGGCGTGGCAAAAGATGAACAGCCAAAGTGGAATGAGAACGATGAACCGGTACCTACGTTAAGTGAAGATTTTGAAAATGAAATCGTCGGGCCATTCCGCGTGTTGTCACTTGGCGGTCGATTGGGAAGCAAAGCCGTTTCGCGTGCCTCCGGTGCTTCGTCGGCCAGAGAAAACGTGCTTACGATTGCCGTAAAACGAGTTAACGGTGTGTACGAACCCAAAGCAGTTAAGTTGCTTCAACGCATCAATCGATCGGGTTTCCGCCAAGCCGGAGTTTTGCTTCACCCAAAAACCGGCAAACAATAGTCGATAGCCATTTTAAGCATTTTGGTTTTGTCGCAATTATTAAAACAAGGAAATGAAAAAGTAACGTGAAGATCTGGTTCAATAAAATCAACGAAAGTAATCGCTCCATTTTTGAAGTGGAAGATAAAAACGAACACGGCGAAGACATTAATGTCGCCGTAACGATTGGTCGCGATCCGTCCAATATGTTGGTTTTAGAAAGCCCGCTGGTCTCCAAGTTTCACGCGGTTGTCAGGCGTAGCGGAACCCACTTCGAGCTCGAAAACGTTGGCTTGAACATTTGCATGATCGGCGAATCGGACGTCGGAGTTGGCGAGACGGTCACGTTTGATGGTGGCGTGCCAGTTCGAATCTGGCCATTTACTTTGAATTTTGAATTGGAAGCCGTTCCCGAAATCAGCCGAACGGAATACGACAACCACGTTCGCAATGTGTTGGGCAATTTGGAGCAGAGGATTCACAAACAGCTGCTCGAACGACTTGATCTCGTCGGGATGGAGAGCACGCGAAAACCCGATCATTCAAGCATCATGTTGTTGGAAAACAATATCGAAGATTGTTGCCGTGAGATGGATGTTTTTTCTGCGGCCAACGAAGAGTTGCTGGACAGCATCGTGGGGTTGGTTCTGCGAGATTTATTGACCAATCAAATCATTCTCGAAGGCAGCGTTGATAGCGAAAAAGGCGGGCCGTTGACTTGCAATGAATTCGACGTTCCGGCGACTTTGATTGCTGAGCGTGAGACTGAGTTGGCAAATCTACTGCGGATGCTAAAAGAGAAATTGCAGCTGGATTTACCGTCAGACACCAGTGAAAAAATTCGCTTGGTTGACGATAACGCGCAAGCCGAATTTCCAGCGTTCAAGCGATTCTTACACGCCGAGCTTCGCAAGTATGTGATCCTGCGGGCCATCAAAAAAGATCTCAAAGACACTGTGTTCGGGTTTGGGCCGCTTCAAGATTTGCTTCGCGTTCCCTCGATCACCGAAATCATGGTTGTTTCGTCTGACCAGATCTATGTTGAAACCGATGGTGTGATTGAAAAATCCGGCAGGCGTTTTATCTCCGATCATGTTACTGAATCAGTAATCGAAAGGATTGTTGCTCAGGTTGGTCGCCGAATTGACAAAAGCCAACCACTTGTCGATGCCCGTTTGCCAGACGGCTCACGTGTTAACGCGATCATTCCTCCGCTGGCGATCAATGGGCCTTGCTTGACCATCCGGCGATTCCCGGCTGAGCGTTTGACCATCGAGGAGTTGATCAACAAAGGAAGTTTGACCAGTTCGGCTGCGGCGTTTCTCCGTGCGGCGGTTGGCAACAAGCGAAACATCCTCGTAAGTGGTGGTACTGGCAGCGGTAAAACTACGATGCTCAATGCGATGAGCAGTTTCATTCCTTACAAAGAACGCATCGTAACGGTCGAAGATACAGCGGAACTTCAAATGCATCAGGAGCATGTCGTGACGCTTGAGACGCGACCAGCAAATGTTGAAGGCCACGGCGAATATACGGCTCGGGATCTTGTGAAAAACGCACTGCGAATGCGGCCAGATCGTTTGATTGTCGGTGAGTGTCGCGGTGGTGAAGCTCTCGATATGCTCCAGGCGATGAACACGGGACACGATGGTTCGATGACTACCGTTCACGCAAACAGTTCAACCGAAGTGATCGAGCGTTTGGAGTTGCTGGTGCTGATGGCGGTCGAATTGCCTGTCACGGCGATCCACCGACAAATCGCGTCGGCGCTTGATCTGGTCGTGCAGCTTTCGCGGTTGCCAAATGGCCATCGATTGGTGACTCAAATATCAGAAGTCGAACGGTTGGACGAAGAGACGGGTGACTTGATCGTTACCGATATTTTCAACGCGAGAGATGGCGTGTCACTTCAGCCAACGGGTTACCTGCCTACGTTTGTTGATCAATTGGTCGACAAGAATTTGCTCGACCTCCGATTCTTGTATACCGAAGAACGCACGAATGTTGCTTATCTTCAACGAATCGCCGATCAGCGAAATCGTCCGATCCTACCACGCGATCTAATACCAAACTCAAAATAGTTTTTAAGAAAAAAAGACACAGGCCAACCAACCGACTTGATCCAAACGAATCTATAAACCAAACCCGCGCCATCGAGCGTTTTAAACGTATGACAACCGCAGAACCTTTAATCATCAGCACACTCATGGCAGGCGCCGCCGGCGCGTTGACCTGGGCCAGTCGCGATTGGGTAGGTGTTTTTCTGGGGTTCGTTGAGCGGGACGTGAGTGCAAAACTCAAAGAGATGCGGGTCACGACCAATTACCTGACTGAGTATTTGACTTGTTGGTTGTATTTCATCGTTGCGGTATTCCTTGGGTTATGGTTCAGCTACGGCAGTCCGATTTTCGCCCTTCTGAGCGTGGCGCTGCTTGGACCGCTGCCTTGGTATTTATTGCGGCGAATGGCAGAACGAAGACGGCAAAAAATTGAAGAGCAATTGGCCAACAGCATGACAACGCTTTCAAGTGCCATCCGGGCGGGCCTTTCTTTGGCACAGTCGCTTGAGATCCTTGCCGAGCAATCGCCCAAGCCCATTCAATTGGAATTTCAACACATGGTTGGCCAGTATTCGATGGGCAAAACGCTTCAGGAAACTTTGGAAAATGCCAAGGAACGTTTGAAGAGCGAAAATTTTTCCATGTTTGCTGCCGCGATGTTGGCCAGCCGTGAAAGCGGTGGACGTTTGAACGAAACAGTCGAACGGATCGCCGAGTCGGTCCGAGAGTTTCAACGGCTTGAAAGAAAGATCACTGCGGAGACGGCACAAGCTCGTAAATCCGCGGTCTATATGGCGCTGGCGCCACCTATTATTTTGTTGGTCTATTATTTCGTTGACCCGGTTAACACAATTCGTTTGTTTGTCACATTGCCCGGCCAAGTCATGTTGACGGTTGCTGTGGTTTTGGATGTGGTTGCGTGGTTGTGGGCGCGGGCGATTTTGACTCCTAATATTTAGCGGTAAGTTTGTGGAAAACGTTTTCGATCAAATCTTGAATTTGGAATTTAGCCTTCCATTAAATTCTGTCTTGATGGCAGAACTTGATGCCGGTGCGTTCATTCCAACCTTGGTCGTTTGCGGAGCCGTATTCAGTTTGGTGTATTGGGTCGTTACCGTGATGGCGACGGCGGATTTGGAGCAAGGCACCGAATGGCGATATGATGTTAGTCGAGTCAATGACTTACGACGTTCCGATTCAATGTTTCGTTTGTTCCAGCCGATCATTCAGTTTTTTGCACGGTTCAATCGGGGAGCGTTCAAAGGTTCGCTTCCTGCAATCGACCGTGAGATCAAAGCAGCCGGATTGCCGCGCAGTTGGTTACCTGAAGAATATCTTGGCAAACTTGAGTTCGTCGCACTCTTAATTTCACCTGTGATCTTTTACGGCTGCGTCATCTGGATGGACGCTCCAGGGATCATGATGGGATGTGTGCTTACGGTCCTGGTGGCGTATTTACTGCGCCGCGGTTTGACCCAAAAAGCTCTTGTGCGACTAACAAAAATTAAAAGGCGTTTGCCGTTCCTGCTCGATCTTATGACGCTGTTGATGGAAGCCGGAACAACGTTCTTGGGGGCGCTTGAGCAAGGCGTGTCAGAGTACCGCGGGCACCCGTTGTCGTATGAGTTTGGTCGCGTATTGACTGATATGAATTTAGGTAAGACACGTCGCCAGGCATTCGAGGCGATGAAAGACCGTTTGCAAGACGACGAAATCACGAGCATCATCGGATCGATCATCCAAGCCGAAGAGATGGGCACTCCGCTTTCAGCTGTTTTTCGTACGCAAGCCGATGTATTGCGGCTGAAGCGATCCCAACGAGCCGAAGCCATTGCGGGTGAGGCAGGCGTAAAGATGTTGCTTCCCGGCGTAATGGTGATGGCTGCAACGGTAATTGTTATCATAGGCCCGTTCGCGATTAACTTTTTGATCATTGGGTTTAGGCTTTGATTGAAAAGGCAAATCGTGAAACAGAAAGTCAAATCTACAGGTCTTATTACTTGGACAAAATAACTCGAAACAAAATAATCAGGATTTTTACTTCGCAAGAATTTAGCTTGGTGAAATTAAAGTAGCGCAATGAAGCATGAACGATGTCCAAAATGCGGTGGAGGTCTCGGCATCCCCGACAAACTTCGCGGGCAACCGGTGCGCTGTCCTGTCTGTAAATTGAAGTTCGTCCCAGATGACATTCTGGATTCCACCGACACCCCGACCAGCAACGCAAAACATGAGGGCCCTGCGAGCGCAGTGGATCTTCCCAAACCATCAGGTTTAGCAAATGATATGTCGCCTCCTTCCAAAGCCGCTACGCCAAAATCAAATGCGTTCAAACGTCCCGAGATCCGTGGGCTTCCAGTTCCAACCGGGTTAAAGAGTAAGTCTACTGGACAGGCTGACTCAAAGGCGCGGCTGGGAACGATCGCTCCCGGTGGCTCACAGAACGATGATAAAATCTCAGCCTCGCCGAACGTTTACGATTACGACGATGCGGTTGACGATTTGCCGAAGATTGATTCGAGCGAAGAAGACGATTCGATCGACGTTGGAATGCTTGCCGCAGAAGCAAAACAAACCGATGAGCCGGCAAAGACAAAACCAAAGAGTCCGAAAAAGGCAACTCTGCCGACTCTCAAGATAAATTCGCCCGTCAAACGCGAGCCCTCGATTCCGCAGGCCGTTCCCAACGCCCATTTGAACGTTCCAACTGCGATCTCAAAAGCGATTGCGAAAGAGCCATCAATTCCGGAGTCGCCATCTTTTCGAGAACCCTCCGCCGAAGCACCATCGAATTCGGTTGCTAATTCCAATGCGCTGCCAACTTCTGCGCCGTTGGCCCCAAGTACCAAGACGCGACAGGCACAGCTTGAACAGCAGTCAGTGGCGCGGATAATAAAGACTGAAAATGTTAAACCGCAACTTACCGTTGATGGAAAACTCCCGAAATTACGATTGGTCGACAAAGCCGATGAGCCGCCCGTCGAATCCGATTGGAAATCGAATCCTGCGATCGTTGGTCTAATTCTTTGCGGAAGCTTGATTCTCTCAGGCATGATAATTCTGTTGGCCGGCAACGAAAGTGCCAGTGCAAAACAAGCCGTCGAAGACGCTCGGGAGAAGATCACCCGGTTTTACGAAATCAGAGAAGACGAAGAACTTTTACCGTATCAAAGCGAGTTGCGTTCCGCACAGTTGGCACACTCAGCCGAGGACTATCGCGCGGAAATTCGGGCATTGCAAAAAGTAATGGCGCGTTTCCGTGCCGAAGATAGAGACCGATTCAAAGGCCTGACAGGTAGTCCGACTTGGGACATCGAATTGCAGGAACTTATTTCAATTCTGCTAAAAGACGCGAGGCGCAAGTCCCGTTTTTAGTGTTGCCTTATAGTAAAAACATGAAATCATAATTTGTATGGCTGCTGAAAAAACAAAAACACGATACGTGCTTCGGGAAAAGATTGGCGCAGGCGATTACGCCAAAGTCTATTCCGCCGAAGATACGAAACTGGGACGAAAGGTTGCAATCAAGCAACTTCATTCGCAGTTCCTTGATGACAAAGAAAAATTGAAACGTTATTGGCGCGAATCAAGGTTGATGTTGGACCTCGATCATCCAAACATCATGAGCATTTACGACGTGATCAGATCGCGTGGATGTTTGGTGTTGGAGTTGATGCGCGGGAGCTTGAATGAAATTTATTCAAACAAGCCGATGCCTGTTGACGACGTGCGGGAAACGATTATCGAAGCCGCCAAGGGGTTGGAATGTATGCACAAAAATGGAATTGTGCATGGCGATGTCAAACCTGCGAATCTGATGCTCAGTCGACAGGACGTGGTCAAGCTTGGTGATTTCGGCTTGGCTCGGCGTGTCAGTGATGATGAGGGTAGTCTTCTTAAAGGCACCACGAAATACATGGCTCCTGAATTGGTGTCGGAGGATTTTGGCGAAGTCGGCGCGGCGAGTGATCTTTATTCGCTTGGTTTCTCCGCACTGGAGCTGATGATCGGTCCGGAATTCGATTCCTTGTTTCCCGATCTAATTGCATTTGGCCGCGATAAACAAATGGCTTGGATGATGTGGCATTGTTCGGCAGATCGAAAATTTCCTCCAATCGAAACAATGCTTGACGGTGTGCCAGAAGATTTGGCCAAAGCACTTAATCGGCTCACCAATAAAGATCAGGCCAAGCGGTATGCGACCGCGCGCGAAGTTATTTTTGATCTGTCGGGCGGTGTCAAACCTGTTGGTCAGTCGCTTAAGGAAGCCGAAGAAGCGAAACGGCTAAAAGAGGAAAAAGCAAAAAAGAAGCGTCGAAAGCGAGCCATTATGGCTTGTGTTGCCAGCGCGATGGTTTGCACTGCGATGATCGCATATTCCATTTTTGGTAAAAGTGATCCCAAACCGTTGGCTGCGGCACCAGCACCTGTTCGAGGCGTGATTCAAAACGTGCTACCGGTAGATGAAAAATTTGTTGTCGACATCGGAAGCGATTGGCGAGAGTTTACGCTGCGAGCTGGTGACGAGGTGACACTCAATCGAAAAAAACGCCAACTAAGAGACTTGCAGTTAGGCGATCGTGTTACCGTTAGCGGCATTCGCCAACCCGATGGCGGTCTGCGCAAAGAGATTATGGCGTTTCGCCCAGGAACTCACACGGGTGTTATCTCAAAAGTTAATCTTACGCCCGGTGAAGGGGATGAACCGCCTACTGCGTCACTGGTTTTTTCAGTTACCAAAGGTGAAGAATCGGGTCGAGATTTTGAATTGAACGTGTCGGCCGAAACGATGGTTTCTGTGAACGAAAAAGCGGCTGAAAAAGGTGCTTCTGGCGTCGGGTTGTTATTGCCGGAAGATCGCGCAGTGGTTCATTTGTCTGACGATGAATCTGGAATGGTTGCGATCAAGATTGATGCGCTGCGAGTTGTCGGGCTGGAGGGCTTTATCCGAAAGCTTGATCCAAAGCGCGGAAAAATCACGATTGCCGTGAGCTTGGAAGGAGATTCCGATTTGGTCGCGCTGCCTATCACAGCGGATACAAAGTATTCGCTAAACGGGTTGGATGCGATTGATGGCAAACTGGTAGCCCCTGCCGACCTAGAAATCGACGATCGTGTTTCGATTAAATACGATGTGAATATTGTTAGCGCCGATGCGTTTCGGATCTACGAAGATCGAGGGCGAATCGTTGACGTCAATTTTGAGACAAACAACGTCGTTGTAAAAAGCACTTCGGCAACATCGCTTCATCATTATCAGGTAGGCGATACGACGAATGTTACCTTGGGCGATGAAAAAGCCAAATTGGCTGATCTGCGAATCGGCGATACTTTGAAGGTCGTCCATGAATCTCCCGACGAAGAAGCCCCTTTGCTCGTTTCGCTGGCAGCAGCACGGCCCAACAACCGCAAGCGCTGGGCGATTCTCGTGGCTAACGAGGAATTCAATTCGCCTGGGGTTGGCCAACTTTCAACACCGATTAAAGACCTTGAGAGTATCAAGTCTTGTTTGATCAATCGTTTTGGTGTGCCAAAGTCACAGGTCTTTGTTTTTCAAAATGAGGACAAAGTACGATTGCAGGAAGAGATTCCTAACCATCTCAAACGAGCGTCAGCTAATAGCGAATTTTACATTTACGTTGCTACAAAAGGGTTCACCGACAAAAGGCCAAACGACAAAATTGCCAGTGCTTATTTGGCGGCAAAGGATTCCGTCGTTGGCGAGATGGATTCGACAGGACTAGGACTTGAGTGGCTGATCGATGCAATCGACGATGCTCCGTGCAACCGGAAAATGTTGATGCTGGATTGTTGGAACGATGAAGGGCAGCCGTCGGCTTGGGAGATGGTTGAACTGGTCAAAAAGAAAAAGCGTGGCGGCTATCCGCGCTCGTCTTATGTGCTTGCTAATTGCATCGAGTCGCAAAAGGCGTCTTTTAATAAACCAGGTGATGCGAAGGACCGTGGATTGTTTGGCTATCAGGTAGCTCAAGCGTTTTCGGGTGAAGCCGATTTAGAAAAAGACTTCAAGGTTGAGATTACTGAGTTAGCTGATTATGTGATTGATCAAGTTTCTACTCAATCGAAAAAGGCAGACGCGGCTCAAACGCCATTTTTGTTTGTGCCCGATAGTCGACCGCCACGACTTTCAGATGCTTCAAAACGCGAGATCATTACCCTGCTTTCACAGTTCGGGAAAGATATGACCAAAAAAGAGATCATTGCTAGTTCCCACAAAATCGATCAAGGGGCCAGCAGTCAACCAGAGCCGATGTTGGCTTGTGGATTGTTGTTGATCAAGAAGGGCAAAACGAGAGAAGCTTTTGAGATCCTCGAAAATGTGCGTTTGAATCATCCGAAACACATGCTGGTAAAGCAATCGGTGATTTGGATTCATTACAACCGACGTCACTACAAACAGGGCTGCGAATTGCTTCGCGACTTGTTGGAATCTGTTCCCTTGCCAGAAGAAGGAGCGCAGTACGATAGCAACACGCTGGTGAAATTTGAGTGGGCGGGTCGATTGCGTGAGCTTGGTGAGGCTTCGGCCGCATGGGCAAAAAGTAGTCGCGTCCCTACACCCGATTCTTTGGCAGGTTGTGACGAGGCAGTTAAAAAACACGGAACCATCCCGATGCAGCGCTACGAAAAAGGCCGTCAGGAAGTAAAAAAAATCGTGGAAGGTTTTGCAGAGCGGCTTAAAAATGATTCGTCTTCGTCAGCAATTCTCGAACGAGAGCGATTGAGATCTTATGTTCCGTCAATCGCGAGCAATGAATCGATAGCGGAAATTAGAGCTGGTCTCGATCGCGACTAATCGACTCACCAACTATTAACGTGGCGGGGCTCGTCAGAGTTCAGGCCCGAGCCAAATCCCGAGGTCTGGCGCGTCCAGCTACCGTCAATAAAAAAAGCCGGCAGACGTTTGCCGGCTTCTCCCACTCATCACATGACATCACTCATGTATTGAATTAAGACCAATTAGACTCGCCGAAATAATTTGGCGAATCCAACATCCAGAAAACTGGTTTGTGCGATGAATAGGGGCTGGTAAAAATCAGTCGTCCACCCCAGTCTCCCAATGGTCTCATATCGCTCAATACGTAAATTGAGTTGCAGATTCTACGTTGAAAATGACTTTTTCTGAAAATAGTTTTTTAGAAAAACAATTGCGCTTAGTTGAAAACGATATAAGGCTATAATTGCTGGGTAGGCCTTTACGAGGAAAACGCGAATGACCGAGGAACCAACTCATCTACCTAACGACTCTAATGATGCCTCCACCAGTTCTGTTTCGCTGAATGGTGATTCGTCATTTGGTAATGTTTCGTCTGGTGGACTCAGTGGTATCCAACCTGACGATCTTGCTCCAACCGAACGCAAGATGACCAAGGAACATTTGACGGAGCAATTTACGCTTCATCGTGAGCGACTTTGGCGTACCGTTCAAATACGAATGGATGCGCGTCTGTATGGGCGAGTCGACGCAGAGGACGTATTGCAAGAAGCCTACCTCGACGCGGTCAAACGAATCGGTCACTTTGCCGAAGAGCAAAACTACTCACCCTTTGTTTGGATCCGCATGGTCGTTTGCCAGACGTTGATCAATGTGCATCGTCGGCATATTGGAACACAAAAACGAGATGCCACGCGTGAGCGTTCAATGGGCGGGGCTCGCGGGTTTCAACTCAGTGCGACTTCGCAATCGATTGCTATTCATCTGGCTGCCAGCCAAACCTCTCCATCTCAGGCAGCTGTTAATGCCGAAGCCGTAGAGGAACTGGCGGCAAAGCTGGACGTGCTTTCAGATATCGACCGCGAAGTCTTGACGCTCCGACACTTTGAAGATCTCACCAACAAGGAAGTCGCTGAGCTGCTTAATATCGATCAGAAAACGGCCAGTATCCGCTACGTTCGCGCAGTTCAACGTTTGAAGAAGTGTATGGAAAATACGGACTTCGACGCGTCCGAAATCTAGATCGTTTGTGATATCCAAGAGCTTCCGATGTCAGAACATCTTCCATCCAGTGGACACGCCGCCAACCAATTGGTTGAGATCGAAATGCGTTGCGATGAGTATATTCAGCTTCACCGCAGCGGAACGGCGCCTACTCAGGAAGAATTTGCTGCCCAGTTTCCGGAGTTGGAATCACAAATTTTAGAGTTGTTGCCGGCGGTTGTTTTGATGGAGTCAGCTCGCTCGCGAAAATTTCTTAAAAGAAAAGATGGCCGTGTCATGAGCGGGCCAGAAGAGATCGTGCAACTTGGCGATTATCACATCGTCCACGAACTCGGACGCGGAGGAATGGGGATTGTTTACGAAGCCCATCAAGCATCACTTGATCGTCGTGTGGCGTTAAAGGTACTTCCTAAACATTCGCTGAGCCCGCGCCAGGTTGAAAAGTTCTTCATTGAAGCTTCTACCGCTGCCAAGCTCCACCATACCAACATCGCACCGATCTATGATGTTGGAACGCACGATGGGTTTCACTATTTTTCCATGCAACTACTTAAAGGAAATTCGCTGGAGAGCTATGTTTCTTCGGCTTCACTGGCAAATGAGCCAGGGACGGCGCGGTTTACATCTGACAACTATGAAATTGAGAAATTTTCGATCGCTGATGTCATGGATATCGGACAGCAAGTCGCGTCAGCGCTTCAATATGCGCATAACCAGGGGGTTTTCCATCGCGATATTAAACCGGCCAACCTCGTGCGCGATTCTGGCTCAAACGTGTGGGTTACCGATTTTGGTTTAGCGATCACGCACGGCCAACAGCGGATCCAAAGTGAAGCCATGTCGGGAACGCTACGGTATATGTCACCTGAAAAACTTCGAAAATCATCGTCAAAGGAAAAAGAAGAGGCGATAACGTTTGATCGCGAAGGCGACGTGTATTCGCTAGGAGTGACGTTGATCGAATTGTTGTCGGGAAGCCCTGCGTTTCCGTCGCCGGGCGTGGTCGAGCTGATAGACGACATTTCAAAAGGCCGAATGGTTGACCTTCATCACGAAGGGCGAGCGCTCCCAAGTGACCTTGAGGCCGTACTTCGCAAGGCGGTCGCGGCGGACCCGACTCAGCGCTATCCAACGATTGCGGATTTTGCTGAAGACCTTGAAAATTTTTCTGCGTCCCGTCCTGTAAACGCAATTGAAACAAACTGGGTTGGGAATTCATTTCGCTGGGTCAAGCGAAACCTTGCGTTAACGGTCGTTTCAGCGCTGGCCGCCTATTTGGTTATCGTTGTTTCGGTAATTTCAACCAGCTCAATCATTAGCACGAACTCCCAGATCAATGAGGAGCGACTGCGGCGAGTCCGTTCCGAGGAAACAATTCTCCTTGCAAGTAAATCGTTTGAAAAAACGTTTAAGCCATACGGGCCGTTGACCGTGTTTGGCGGTGGCAAAATTTCCAGCGCAGGCAACGTTGCTGAAATTAGTAAGCCCGTTGTGGATGTATTGGAGAAATTGAGCAATGAGTATTTCGCGTTTGCTCAAAGCAATAAGGATTTACCTAAACTAAAAGTTGATTCGAATTTCGCTCAATGCTACGTCGCCGATTTACGTTTGCAATTGGGCGATTACGATGCCGCTCAAATTTTGCTTCAGGAAGCGCTGGATGATTTGAAAGATCGAATGGCCGAAACGGATTCGCTTGAGATGGAATCTGATCTGACGATGTCACTTCGTAGCTCGCCATTTTCTATCGCAGGAACTTTGCATCTTGCTCGGGTCAACAATCAGCTTGGTTTTGCAATGACCAACTCAACAACCCTGCTGACGGAGAAAGATCGTGCAGTACAGGCAAAGCAGTTAAATGTTGCCCGAAACTTGCATGTAACAGCCTTAAAATCACTGGAGAAAGCCAGTTCGAAAAACTCAATTGTGATGTTGGAGCTGGCGCGCACGCTGCACCTGCTTGGTCGAACAAATGAACCACGGTATCGACCTGACATGTACCCAGGAGAGATTGGTGATGAAGCGATTGCTGTCTCAGAACTGCGAAAGCGGCGTGCTTGGAATAACCGAGCGATCTTGATTCTTCAATCCATTGATCGAGAAGATGGCTATCAAGACGAACGTTCGCGGCTGTTGGCGTTATGCCTGATTGAGAAATCCAAAGTGCTCAAGGAGTTAGACGTTAATGATCCAGGTGTGGTGGAGTCTTTGGATCTAGCGCGGGATATTTTGCGTAAACTGGTGAGTGCTTATCCTGACAATAGTGGGCTTAAATACGATCTGAACAGAGCGTTTGCCGAATCCAACCCTGATTTGGCGTCTCTTGAAAAAGCGGTTGCATTGAGCGAAACGATTGCTCAGGATCGCTTTGTTCTGCCTACCTATTTGATCCAAGAGGTTCGTTTGCGGCGGCTGTTGGCAATCGCTTGCAAACAAAAATCACGCGAAAAAAATGAACGTGATTGGTTGCGACAGGAAGAAACGCATCGTCGGCGTGTACTTGAGGTCCATCAATTGCAGGACCCATTGGGCGTATCACTTACGTCAGACTATTCAGTTTTGGAAAAATCGCATCGGCACCAGACTTGGACTGCTCAATTTACGCTTGAGTTGGCGGAATGCGAAAGCCTCGATGATCGAATGAGCGAACGGGATGCACTGATTGGCGACGCTGTAAAAACGCTTCATCATCTTCCAAAAGATGTGCTTGAACGGGAAGACGCAAGTGCGTTGTTGCTCAAAGCAAAAAGCATGAGCCGAAAGTCATTGGTGCAGTAATTTATTGGTACCGAAAGACTTGGTGGACTCCAAGTTTGTTCGAAACCCTAGATGTCCGCCAATCAAAGTTTTTGTTAACCTAGCGGCATGACATCGAAAAACAATTCGCCCGATCCATCGGAAAGCTTTGATCCTGCTCTCATTGAAGAGATCAAAAAGCTCGCTCCGTGGCACCATGATATTCGGTTGACCCAAGAATTCTCCACCGGTTTGGTTTTCTCACCAGAGCGTGTCCTGCAGCCGGGAGAGAATCAGGGCGTGAGCCTTATTTCGCCAGACAAACGGTTCTTGCGGCGTGCAAAATGTTTGTACCCCGATGGAATGGGGGGAATCCGATTTCTGGATTGTGCTTGTAACGGCGGTGCATATTGTTTTCTTGCACGTCAATTGGGCGCAGAATTGGCAGTCGGTTTTGACGTGCGCGATCACTGGATTAGCCAAGCAAAATTTGTGCAGCAGCATCGCCAAATTCATCCAACTGACAGGATCGAATTTCATGTCGCTGACTTGTATGATTTGCCAAAGAAAAATTTGGATTCATTCCATTTGACTTACTTTAGCGGGCTATTCTATCACCTGCCCGACCCAATCACTGGATTGAAAATCGCGGCGGACCTAACCGAAGACATCTTGGTCCTCAACACTTCATGCCTTCAGCCAAATGACAATCCATACGGGTTGACGATGTCAATGGAATCACGTGAGGCCGTTATGTCAGGCGTGCACGCGTTGGCGTGGCTTCCCAATAGCCCGGAAGTGCTTTGTAATATATTGTCGTGGCTGGGGTTTAAGCAGGTTCGGTTGACAACGGATAATGTCAATCCGACGAGTAAGCGGCGAAGAGTTGAGTTGATCGCCGCTCGCAAGGTCGGCAGGCTTGACGATCTTTTTGGAGACGAAATGGAAGTGCCCGGCGTTTCCAAGTAGTATCGGATTTCTTAAAGTCATTTTTGCCAGTTAACAATTGAAGCTGGTCCCAAAAAATACGACAACTAAACAGGCTGAAGGCGAATCGTCCAACGGATGGCTGAGCTAATACAACCAAAACGAGTGAAGCACCTCAAAGCGTTAACGGGGCTTAGGTTCGTGGCAGCGCTTGCTGTTTTTGTTCATCACACACGCGGACATTTTGGATTGCCTAAATCTGTTTTCCCATTGGGCGCGGCTGGCGTTTCATTCTTCTTCGTCCTTTCCGGTTTTATCCTCACGTACGTTTACTATGACCGGTTAAAAACACGCGCAGAAATCTGGCGGTTTTACTTTACGCGCTGGGCTCGTATCTGGCCTCTGCACATTGTGACTTTGGTTCTATTCCTGTTTGTCGTCCAGAACTCACTTGGTGAAGAACCATGGAAAGTGATTGGGTCAGCATTGCTGGTCCAAAGTTGGATTCCAAATTTTGAATGGGTATTCGCTGGCAACGGTGTAAGTTGGAGCATTTCAACGGAAGCTTTTTTCTATGTAATGTTTCCGCTGCTGCTGTTAGGGGGTGAGAAGAAATTCTGGTGGAAGTATTTCGCGCTGTTCATTGCAACCATCATTTGCATTGCGTTATTGCAACTGGGGTATAACTATTCACCCGAAAGTAAATGGCCGGATTATCAATTTGTTCCACAATTTAATCCGTTCATTCGGTTGCTTGAGTTTGCAACGGGAATCGCAGTCGGCCATTTTTATATGCGAACAGAAGAGTCGCCTCAACGGAATTGGGGAAAAGACACGACGCTAGAGCTTTTCGCAATCAGTGCGATGGTTGGCTATTACTTTTTGTTGATTACTTTCGTGCGCGCCTGGCAGACACCGGCGGTCGTCAAAACAGCTTTGCTTTTTTCCAGCCCATGCTTCTGTTTTGGGTTGATGATTTATTGGTTTTCACAATCCAAAGGGTTACTTTCGAGGTTGGCAAGCAACCGTGTCATGGTTTACCTGGGCGAGATTAGTTTCTCGTTTTATATGGTTCACAACATCGTTTTGTTGGTCCTCCGGCAACGGCGTTGGGCACCAGTCGAACCCGATCCCAACGTTTTCTTTTGGGGTGCATTTCTGATTAGCCTTTGCGCTGCGGGTTTGCTTTATGCGATCGTTGAAATTCCGTTCAAAGACGGTCTGGCAAAGGCGTATGATTCGTGTTTAAAAAAGATAAACAAAGAAAAGAGCGGAAAACGAAACAAGTCGCTACCAATAAAATGGGGCTTTCAAGTCGTTGCGCTTTCAATTCCACTGGCCGCCGCCGTGTTTTACTTTGACTCTCAAAGGTTGCAAAATTACCCCGAGCCAGTCGCCCGCGACATCATGCAAAGGACCAAGCTTTTCCAAAACGAAGTCCATTTCGGAGACGAAGTAATTTTGCACGGCGTCGTAGGAGACCCCGAATACGATGGGCTTCTATTGCGGATGGTTTGGCAGAAAAAGAAGCCGGTTACAGCAAAGCGTTTTATTCACGTTTGCGACGAGGATGGCAAGGTTGTTTACTTGGTGAAGCATCAAAGTCACGAAGCGTTCGACCAACAAAAAGTTGACGCAATTTGGCATGATGAATTTTACCTGGCTCCTGAAATGCTTGAGAACGCGGCGTACATCGGCATCGGTTTTTGGGACAAGGAAAGCGGCGGAGTTAAAGTCGACAGCGGACCGCGCAGCTTGGAGAAACATCGGCTGAATGTTTATGATTTGGTTGAATGGTCAGGGAGCGTTGCACCTGTCTTGTCGACCCACAACGCGGAGAAAACCAGTCGCGATAACGCCCAAAACAACCCGCGTTGGTAAATGAAAGCTAGACGTGCGGCTGTTAACGAAGCAGCTCGCCACTAAATTAACGGGCCGAGCGTCCATTCAAACTTGGCCCCCCGAATCACTTTTTCTTCATGAACAATCTTACGATCGCGTTGGTCAAACGATCAATCACTTCGCCTGTTGGGTTGTCATTGATCATATAAGTCCAAGTCGATGACGGCCCCTTCAGCCCTTCGTCTTCCATATCAATTCCGTTGTCCGAAAGCTTGGCGCTACGAAACGAATTAGCAATCTTCTGCATCACTCGATCGTTAAAACTTCGAAACGAACCGTTGACTCGTTTGTTAAATTCGTCCACCGCATTGAACCCACCCATGCTCGCCAAGTGGATGTTGTTTCGAATGTCAGCTGACGTTTCCAAATGACCAGCCCAGCAATCGTCGATATGGAAAATGGCGACATTCCGCTCGGCTGCGTCAACAATTTCTTCACCGAACTGGTCGACCAATGACTCATGAAGTTCCCAGTCCGCTTGTTTCAACAAAGATTTATTGTGTCTGTCTTCAAGGAAGTCTTGGCGTTGAGCCTGCATGATCTTGCGATGTTGTTCCAGGCAAGTCGTATACATTCGCAGTGTACGACGAATCTCCAGGCTTTCTGCTTCCACAAGCCGTTGAATTCGGCGGATCCGTTGCCCAACGACTGGATCTTCGATGGCTTGGCCCGATTGAAATTTCTCCATATCGATATCAAGGCTGGCGATTCCGCATCGCTTTAGCAAATCGTCTTCTGCACTGACGAAAAATCTCGTTACGCCAGGGTCGCCTTGGCGAGCGGCGCGACCGCGAAGCTGGTCATCGATTCGCCGACTCTCATGCCGATTGGTGCCAATCACGCACAGCCCGCCCAACATAACGACTTTGCGAGCGTCTTTTTCATCACTGCCGCCCAGCCGAATGTCAGTTCCACGGCCAGCCATGTTGGTTGAGATTGTGATCGCTCCAATCGCACCTGCCTCTGCGACAATTTTGGCTTCCTCCGAGTCGTTTTTCGCATTGAGCACGTTGCAATCGATCTCACGCTCGCGAAGCTTTTTTGCTAACTCTTCCGATTCTTCAACACTTGACGTTCCGACAAGAATCGGTTGACCTACATCGTGGCGCTGAGCAATTTCTTCGACGAGCGCGTGATGCTTGTCCTGCTTGGTTGCAAAAACGGAGTCTGGATGGTCAATCCGCATGCAAGTTCTGTTTGGCGGGATGATGACGGTACGCATTTCATAAAAATCATGAATCTCCGTCGCGGCCGAATAAGCCGTTCCCGTCATGCCACTCAAACATTCATAATGGTCGAGAAAGTTTTGTAGTGTGATGGATTTGAGGATTTGCCCCTGCGGTTGGACGGCAATGTTCTCTTTTGCTTCGATCGCGGCTTGGAGTCCATAGGGCCAGCGGCGGTTCTCAGCAACTCGGCCAGTAAATTCGTCAATCAATTCGACATTGCCATCTCGCATGATGTAATCGACATCACGCGTGAGTAGCGTATGGGCTTGGAGTGCAAGATTCAATCGCGTTAATTTGTCAACGTTGATGTCGTCGAAGAGATCCAGGACCTTTAGCTTCAGCTCCAACCAGATGATGCCTTCGTCGGTGAAGGCTACGTTTCTCATGCCTGGTTTGACGGCATAGTGAATGCCGGGAGTCATTTCTCGAATCAATTCTGCAAACTCATAAAGCCGCGCGGTCGCCGTTTCGTCTTCGTCAGGATCTTCACCGGCAATCACAAGCGGCACACGGGCTTCGTCGACCATGATCGAGTCGGCTTCGTCAACGATTGCAAATGCAAAACCGCGTTGAACCTGGTCTTCGGTGGAAAAGCAAAGTTGGTCGCGGAGATAGTCGAACCCGATTTCCTTTGCCGTTACGTAAGTGACATCGCAGTCGTAGGCTTTTTTACGTTCTGCCAGTGACATGCCTTGCCTGACAAAGCCAACTGAGAATCCCAAGAACTCATAGAGCGGTTGCATCCAATTTGAGTCACGCTCTGCAAGATAGTCATTGAACGTGAGAACGTGGGCGCCTTTGCCCGACATCGCATGAAGACAAACGGCAGCCACCGCCGCTAAAGTTTTCCCTTCACCCGTTCGCATCTCGATCATCTTGCCAGCGTAAAGGGCCAAGCCTGCGAGCACTTGAACTTCGTAGGGTTGCATTTTGACCGTGCGTTTGGCGGCCTCACGTGCGATCGCAAGATACTCGATAATATCTTTGGTCTTTAAGACAAGATTTTTTGATTTGGCATGCCGATTTTTGAATTCAATTGCGGCTTGTCTAAGTTCGCTGTCCGAAATTGCGGAGTATTTTTTTTCCTGGGCAACAACAGCTTTAGCTTGTCTTTCGTAACGGTGATTTGAGAGCTCTATGGCTCCGTAACGAATTCGGAAAATCGTGTCGGTAATTTTTTTGAAAATCAAACTCATATTCACTTTCGAAAATTGCCAGAGTAGTAATGTATCGCCGTTGGCTTCGTTGGCCAACGCAGTTCGAGTTATCCTTCCTTTCTCGCCGGTGGCTGGCGTTGTCCAATCGACCTTGCCGGTTAGGTGTTCAGCTTGGCTTGGACGTTGGTAGAGAGGGTAGGCTTTTGCGAAAAGAGTTCACTAAATTGCCGATAACCTGATTTTCATCGCACTCCTTTCCCTTTACATTAAGTTGATCCAAATCAGGATGGTCGTGGTTGGATCGAGGGGATTTCGAGCTCAATCCAAAGCGATTTAACCCAATATTTGTGCGGTGCGGACGAATAGAGTCTGCAATATCGATCCAATCCAATGACGGATTCAAACAGGTTTGGTTCACGCGATTGTAAAGTTTAAAATTAAGTTGACATTCCGGTTTACTAAACCGGCGCAATATATAAACGTTTTATGTCGAGGTAATCTGAGATGATTTTTGGAAAGTTCTGGCGAGCAATTTCTGCGCAAGTTAATAAGTTAGCCAACTACTTTTGGACGGCCGATCCGATTGCCCAAATGCAATACGAGTACGACAGATCCGTTGAAGAGATGAAGGGCGGCCGTCAGGGGCTTGAGCAATATCGTGGCCTGGTGGAACGAGTGTCTACTCAAGTCTCGAACGAGCAGCGACACATCAAACAACTGGAGGCAAAAATCAAGGCGTACCTTACCGCTGGCGATCGCGAGACGGCCGGTAAGTTCGCTGTTGAACTCGGCAAAGCAAAAGCTGAATTGAAAGAAAATATGGAACAGCTTGCGATGCATGAAAAGGCTTACGACAACAACGTTCGAAAAGTCAAAAATGCGATGGGCAAGTTGAAGGATATTCGTGAGAAGATCCAGATGTACGATGCTGAGTTGAAGATGAGCCGCGCCGAAGCTGAAATGGCAGAGCTTGCA
>CAYZGP010000044.1:0-42517 GCA_964478065.1 uncultured Pirellulaceae bacterium | reverse complement strand
AGTAACAATTGAGTGAACACAGGGCCGGGGCGGAATTCGAACTCCTGAGTTTTCATGCTGAAAATTGGAGCACCCGTGATGTCTGACGGCATCAAATCCGCGGTAAACTGGATCCGGCCAAAATCGCATCCCAAAATTTTTCCCAGCGTTCGCACGAAAAGCGTTTTGCCCAAACCGGGAACACTTTCGATTAGCACGTGGCCACCAGAGAAAAGCGCAACCAGAGTCCCTTGAACCAGCTCTTGCTGACCAACAAAAACCTTGGCGACTTCCGACGTGATCCGCTCATAAAGCTTTCGCGTTTCCGTTTCGGCACCAATATTGGTTGCCGGTGTCTCGCCGGCGGATGCGCCACTGGAAGCGGGGGCGTCTACTCCAGCTGCAGCCGGACTTATCGCGGGTATGACATCTGGAATTTGTGCTGGAGCCATCGCAGGGGCAGCAACTCCGGCAGCATTCAGATTTGGCACATCGGTTACGGCGGAGCATTTTGGGCATTTCGCCGGTCGCCCCACGAGCGCTGCCGATACTTTCAGGCGCGTGGAGCATTGTGGGCATCCGAATTCGACAAACTCTCCGGCTGCACTTCCAATTTCATTCATATTTATAGTTGCTCGTGTAACGAATCTGTTTTGGTTTTATTGTTTGTTTACTATTTTGACTGATTACGTTTTGATTCACCGGACACCATTTCCTGGTATTTTTCGATGGTATCTTTTGCTCGATCGAGCATCTTTGTTTTTCCAAGTAATTTGCCGATCGCATTGACGTGATTACGAAACGTTGATGTGCTTCGCTTCTTAATGTTTTTCGGGCGGCCGAAAATTGGAAAGTAAACGAAGCAAAACAACACACCCCAAGCCAAGAAATGAGGCACGATGTATCGTAAAGGAGCTTCTGCAATCCAGCTCCATTGATTGTGGTTGTTTTTATCTGACTTGCTGACCGAGATTCCGCTGGGGCCACTCTCCAGAAACAAAACGTCACCGAAACGGTCGCAGCGGTTGATCAAGTCGTCAGCCAATTTTTGATTTTCCGAATTAACCAATCCATAATTCAGCAAGAACGAACCGTTGGACACGACGATGACGCTGCCTTCGTTGCCGTAGTATTTGCCTTTCAGCTGAAATGCGAAAATCTCGCTGTCCGCCTTTAGCAATGTTCTTGAATCCCACACGTCATGTTCAGGTTTTGGTGTCTCGACCGGAGCAAGCAAATCCGAAATATAAACTGAGGCGTTTTTACTGCGGACGTTCTTTGCCATTTTGCCTGAGAGGCGTCTGGCTTTCTTTCGGTACGGGTTGGTTTTGATTTCGAACCACTCGCATGACTTTTCTTCGTCGCCCCGCCTCCCCAAAAATGACTCATCCAGTGATTCAGCCTCAAGTCTGGTCTCCGCCAATTGACGAAGCCATTCTTCTTTTTCTTCAGCCGGCCAGCTATCCTGTTCTGGTGTTAACCATGGACGAACCGCCACAACGTCTTCAACGTAATCTAGCTGGGCTTCGTAGTCTCTCCCGACATAGATCAAAGTTCTTTCTGTGCCATCGTCGAGCCATTTATCAAGTGCATCGATTGCTTGTTGGGATGGGACTCTATTGGAATTGGGCACCCAAACGATGGTTTGAAATTTGTTAATCCGGGGCGAAATTTTGGTGCGCCGTTTAACATAGAATTCTCGCTCGACGAACATGTCAAAAAACACGCCCGTTCCATTTACACTTTTCCCATTGGAGACACCGTTGATCTTTCCATACTCGGTGCTGATCTCTTCACCGGGAACTCTGCATCCGACCAGCATTGCGATACTCAGTAGCAAAATCGCCATGGCAATTTTGGGTAGCTCACGCATTTGCCACCTCCAGTGCCATCGTGGACTGATTGGAAGTGTTAACGGCCGTCTGAAAATCACCCAACCGATTCCAAGCCGCTTCAAACTCCTCTTTAGAGATATCATGGTCTCCAAAAAAAGTCGTTTCGAACAACACCATGGTCGGTGTGAAGTAGTTTGCCAACGGCGGCTGGTGTTGGATCTCGCCCAAGTACTGCCGATTCGTTTTGCCTTTACGAAGTCGGATATGATTCTTCTGATCAAGTGAAACCAACACGTGGCTAAACAACAAAATCGTAGCTTTGTTGTAATTCCCATTTTGGTAGTTCCATTGCGCACGCTGACGAAAATCGCCCGTCTCGCCATCATCCAACTCGAACGGCAACTGCTTGATACTCTCTGCCATCGAACGACGAGGCGCGGATTTTTTTTCGTCGATCTCGTTGGCTTCCAAGCGAAAAAACGCCCAGATCAAGACGCCCGCCAAAGCAGCGATAACCAGGGCGATCATCGTCCAGGCAACCCAACCCAAGGCCAAGAGTGAGGTCTGCCCAGCGGCGCCTCCTCCTGGCGGTGCGGTTGTGTTTGTTTGGGCTTTTTTTAAAGCGACTTTTTCACGGCTAAGTGATTTCGCCGATGGGCGAGCTGGCAATTGAACCTTTTTTACTCTCTTCGTCTCTGCGTCGTACCAGGGATAGCTTTTGCTTGAAAGCGCCTTTTCTGCGCTCGACTCCTGACCTGTCGAATACGTCGAAGCGCAGCAGATCGTTCCGCAAACCAACGTCATTGTGAGGACGAAGGTTAAAAAATATCTAGCTGTTGAGTTGGCCAATCGCTTCATGGAACGTTTACAAAAAATATTAATCTAACGAGTCTACCAATAATTGGCCTTCAGCGCGAACACGAAGCTCTACCGCCCAGCCTTCCTGCCGGATTCGAATGTCGATGTAGGATAAAAATCTAACGACCGCAGCGTAACCAGCAATGATCCACAACGCCGCAATCCAATAGTATGGAGCAAATGACCATTCCGTATTGGCTCGCAAATTCAGGACCCCATCAATCGTTACGAACATTGCGTAGCATGAAAAAAACAAGGGTGTAAGAAAAAAAACAACTGACATGAATCTCCCAAACAGGTCCGAACTAGCCGACCCATGCAACGTTTTTGATCGCTTTGAAAAGTGAACCAGCTTGGGATTCTTCTTTGAAATTGGAGTCCGTTCCAACAAAAGAACTTCCGATACGAACGGACGAAATGCCCGGAACGCACACCCAGTAAAAACGCAAAGCGGCAGCAAGAACGACCCTACCAAAATCGTTTCGTCATAATGTTCTATATTCATCAAAAGCCCCAGCACCGCCGCTGGGACAACCATTCGCCACAGGCCGTGAATCCAATAGTAATAGGGCGTTGTTTTAATGACGTCGCCGATCGTCCATTTGACGCTCGTTTTGCCCGCAAACATCGCCTGGCCAAGATACCGAGTCATGAACGTCGTTCCGACATGGGCTTGATTGACGACTAACAGAAACATGCACCAATAGTAGTACGATGAAAAATCATCGTCGCCGATCATCCAGCCGAGCAACCAGAAATCAAGCACAACCCAAGGCAAAACACCAACTACTAACAGGCAGGCCAAGGCTCGAAAATGATCCGTCGCAACGTGGAGTGCCAGATCAAGAATGTCCAAAATGCCACGTTCGCGAATCGCAATGAAAGTCTTGTCAAACTTCATCCAAACCTCCATCGAGGTCTTCGCTCCGTGGATAACCCAACACCACAAAATAAACCATTAACATCCAACTGGACGCCACACCAATTAACCCTTTGATCCACCAAGGCATGTATTCTTCGGGTGTTGGAGAAATGAATCCTTCGATCATGGCAGCTAATACAAACAAGACTAAAGCGCACAATGCAATTGGAAGCGCTTCTCGTGCCGTTTTGATCAACGAATCTTTCCGACTGAGTCCGTTGGTCATCAACCAACTCAATCCGATTTTCAAACCGGCTCCTGCAGAAAGAATGATTGCTGTTAGTTCAAACGGACCATGTGCCGTGACAAAGTTTTGAAAGTTTATACTGGCGTCCCCCAGATCTGGCCGAAACATAAAACCAAACACAGTTCCCAACTGAATTGCGTTAAAACTCAGCGTGATCAATCCCGGCAACACAAACAACATGGTAACAAAGCATTGCAATCCAATAGACGCGTTGTGATTGATGTAAAAACCGAACATCTGCGAGTCGCCCGCAAACCCGCGCCCTTCAAACCCACGGTACATGTCGGTGTACATCTCCAAAGCCTGTTCGCCGACCACTTTTTCTGCAAAGCCCGGCCAGAGCGAATTCTCGTAGGCCAAAAAAGCTGCAATCAAGAACAAGCCCCAAAATACGACGGTGGCAATATGCACGCAGCGATCGTTAAAAATCAACTTGGGCGTGTCGACGAAAATCTTGTCGTACCAGTATTGCCATTGAAATTTTTGGCTTCGATAAAGTTGATTGTGGGCACGCGCGACCAAGCGATGAAGATACTCGACTGTGTTAGGCGGAAGCTGATAAGATTCTGCCAAAGCAAGGTCCGCACAGGCGGCTCGATACAAAGTCGAAAAACGCGAAATGGTTTCCGGCTGAGATTTCTTTTTCACTTCAAGGCATAACCCCTCCAGCTCTTCCCAGAGTGGCTGCCTTTTTTCGATGAGTTCGGCGACTTTCATTTAATCATCCATCCGGAAATCTGTTTTATCTAAAACGAAAGTATCTGAATCTTTGGCTGGCGGGTTCATGGCCGCTTGATTTGAACCCGTTTGATTCACATTGGGTGTGGGCGTCGGCTGAACGACAATGGGCTGCTCCGGATCCGGAACTGCCTGCACGGTCGGGCTGTTCTGATCTGATTTTGTCATCGGAATCATCATCGACATGGGCGCATCTTCATGGGCTTGGGCCGAGACGAATGTTTTGTAGTACAAAGCGCACAAGAACAAATCGTGGTCTGTATCTGCACCCAGCCCAAAATTCTCAATCAATGGACGTGCAAGGTAGCTTGCGATTTCCGAAACGCGTTGGTACGGCAAATATTTTCTTTGCTCAACATATTCCGCAACCACTCGCGCCATACTTGGCGGCACAACGTAGCTGGTCGGAATAGCGTCGGCCAATAGTGGTACACGATCGTCGAGAAAACTTGCCAGTTCTGGTTTGTGTTTGCGTGATTCGTTGATCACAACGGTGCCCGCAACAAGATCACCAAGTCGCTGAAATTTTTTATTGCACATCATCACGATCAACCCAAACAAGCAGGTTGGCAGGGTCATGCCGTTGATCGCCAAAACATCCCACACGTCATCGGGCATTTGACCAGGCGAGAGTGGCTCCAGATCCAACAGCGCTGCAGTCGAAACCAGCGGCATAATGTCCAGCAAGCGAAAGAAATTCCGGAGAGTTGCTTGAACGCCATCAATCGCGTGACCATCAGTTGAGATTACGCGCATCCCGGTAATGCGTTTGCCCAGTGTCTGACCATTGAAATACGTTTCGCAATAGGCTCCGTAAAACCAGTACACGACAAAGTAACCGACGTTGATCATTCCCCCAAAGATGCCTTCGAGTGCAGTACCAATCGAATTTAAACCGACCCAGTTCAGAAACGTCATGATTGCGAGATTGAAAATCAACGCCAACATGATAATCGCCAGAAAATAACCACCGAGCGAAATCAAGATATCGAAAATATAAGCAACCAGGCGATGAAATGGGCCAGTGACTTCGTATTGAAACGAGATGTTTTCCGGGGTCGTTACACGCATCGTCGTATCGACGACGTTAATGGTTTCATTGCGTTTGCGTTTCCAACCAGAGATGCCGAAAACAGGACCGTCCTCGTTCGCCAATTTTGAATTTCCCTTTTGGATCATCAACGTGTCTTTGCAGGTCCCAGAATAGCCGTTGTTGGAACTTCTATCCTACCCCGTGCGGGAAGCAAGGGACAGCGTAAGAAGCAAAGCTCGCCTTTTTTCCCAAGAGGTTTTTTGAGACGCAAATCGCGCTCCGCACAATTGTGGGCTACATTGAGGTTTGCTGCACTGGCTGTGCAGCAAATGGGGCAAAGATCGTTGGCGAGACCCGGCTTAAATGAAAACCCAAAGAAAATCACGCGGGGATTGCCTTTGTGAGTTGGCTGTGTATTGAATTAACTACGCCGAAGCAGACTCGACGGATTCCAGCTCTTCCCAACGAGCGTAAGAAGTTTTCAATTCCGCTTCCAACGCATTCAACTCATCGGCAACTTTGGTGATTTCGTCCTTGGGCTGTTGGTAAAACCCTGGTTCACCCATCTCGCCGTGAATCGTCGCAATTTTCGATTCGAGTTTTTCAATTTGATCTGGAAGTTTCTGCAGTTCTTTTTTTTCGTTAAAGTTCAACTTTCGCGGCTCGTCCTTCGTTTTACCTGATCCGCCTTTGCCTTTCTTTTTCGACTTGTTCGATTTCCCTTTTTTGTCCGGAGTTGCAGCGGTACGTTTGTGAGCCGTTTGGCGCTGCCAATCGTCATAGCCGCCAACGTACTCGTTTAGCCCATCCTTTTCGAATACGATCGTGCTGGTCACCACATTGTTCAAGAACGAACGATCGTGACTAACCATCAACACTGTCCCTTTGAATCCAACCAATTTCTCTTCAAGCAACTCCAGCGTTTCCGCATCGAGATCGTTAGTCGGTTCGTCCAGTACGATGACGTTGGCCGGTTTGGCAAAAAGTTTTGCCAACAAAATTCGGTTGCGCTCACCGCCGGAAAGAAACTTAACCTGCGTTCGGGCTCGTTCGGGAGCAAACAGAAAATCCTGCAAGTAACCGAGCACATGTTTCTTGACGTCGTTGATCATGATCGCATCCGACCCCTCGCCAACGTTTTCTTGAACCGTCGCCTCTTCGTCCAGTTGGGCGCGAAGTTGGTCAAAGTAAGCGATCTGCAAATTGGTTCCCAATTTGATTTTGCCCGTTGTCGGCTTCAGCTGTCCAAGCAACGATTTGAGTAAGGTTGTTTTCCCGACTCCGTTTCGACCGATGATTCCGACTTTATCTTCACGCATGATTGTGGTGGAGAAATTTTCGAAGATCGAATGACCGTCATAGCCGAACGAGATGTCAGTGGCTTCGATAACAAGATTTCCGCTGCGTTGGCCTTCCTGGATCTGCAAATTTGAAGTGCCGAGTTTTTTTCGCCGCTCGCTTCGAACTTCACGCATCGCCTTGAGCGCACGAACCCGGCCTTCGTTTCTGGTGCGGCGAGCTTTGATGCCCTTACGGATCCAGACTTCTTCTTCAGCCAATCGTTTGTCAAAAAGTGCGTTTTGTTTTTCTTCGGTCGCCAACGCGTCTTCTTTACGCTTCAAAAATGTTTCGTAATCACACGACCAGTCAAAGATTCTCCCGCGGTCAATTTCCAAAATTCGCGTTGCCAGTTTTCTCAAAAAAGTACGATCGTGCGTCACGAACATGAGTGAAGCGTTGAACTTCAAGAGAAAATTCTCTAGCCAATCGATCGCATCGATATCGAGATGGTTGGTCGGTTCGTCAAGCAATAACAAATCAGGCTTGGACACGAGTGCCTGGGCCAATAAAACACGTCGCTTCATCCCAGACGACAAAGTTTCAAACCGCCCAGCCCCATTAAGCTGCATGCGAGAGAGAATTTGCTCGACGTCATTTTGGTTGCGCCACGATTCTTCTTCTGGAAGCTCTTCACCGCGAAGGCCTTTTGAGACAACATCAAAAATAGATGATTCGATGTCCTGAGGAACGTCTTGGGAAAGTTTGGCGATATGCGAACCCGGAGCGACAATAACCTCTCCACTGTCAGGCTGAATGTTCCCACTCAAAATATTCATCAACGTTGTTTTGCCAGCGCCGTTTCGGCCAAGCAAACCAATTCGCTGACCGTGTTCAATTTGGCAGTCGACGGAATTAAGAAGTGTGGGGCCGCGAAAACCAATCGTCAATTCGCGAATCGTAACAAGAGACATAATTTTTAAGTCGGCAGTTTCTAATTGTCAGTCGGTAGTTGTCAAGCTTTGGCGGCAGATGCCAGCCAGCAGAAGTCAATTGGCAGAGCAGTCGGGCAGACCAGGGCAGTCGGCTGCCCCGTTCATTGTTTCAGTCAGCGGGAATCGGCGGTTATATAACGGGAATCGACATGACGGGAGTCAACCGTTCGTCAAAAATCCCCAACTGACTTCTACCAACTGAACTCTCATCCTAGTTGTTTCACCCGATCGGTTACAATGACAAATCATGAATCACTCTCAACGACATCGCGGCCCCAACCCTAAAGACGTTGGCCTTTTCGCCGAAGGTCAGGTCCCAAAAATCCGCGAAGCCTTGTCGGACTATTGCTGGCTTTTGTCCAAGGGCTACACCTCGAAGTCTTCGCTTAAGCTGGTTGGCGACCGATTTTCGCTGGTTGACCGTCAGCGATTGTTGCTGATGCGTTCGGGCTGCTCGGAAATGCAAGCGGCGGATCGCAAACAAAAGTCGCTTGCTGCACCCCAACTGGCGAATCGAGACATCTTTATCGATGGACTAAACTTGCTGATTACCCTTGAGGCCGCATTGTCTGGTGGCTTCATCTTTATCGGACGCGATAGCTGCCTTAGAGATATGTCCAGCATCCACGGTACCTATAGAAAAGTTCAAGAAACCCAGTCCGCGATCGAATTGGTTGGGCAATCACTTGAAGAGTTAAAAACCCGAACAGTCCATTGGCTGCTGGACAAACCAGTCTCCAACAGTGGCCGGCTTAAAACAAACTTGCGTGAAATCGCCGAAGAGAATAACTGGGACTGGCAAATCGAGCTTTGCCAAAGCCCTGACTACGAATTGAAAACGGCAAAAGAGTTAACCGTTACAACAGACGCTGTGATTCTGGACGACGTTGACGAGTGGTTTAACTTGAACAAATATATTGTCGACCAAAAGATCGCGGACGCGAATTGCATTGACTTGAATTAAATGCACTTGAGCCCGGCCACGAGAAAAACTAATCCTTCTTGCTTACGACGGACATAACACTTAACTGTCAAGCGATCCGTCTTCAATTTCGTCAGCAATGTGACTCAGAAATTCTTTGAACGAACCGGCAAGCAGCTTTCTCGCACTACTCTCGTGGTTCATCAAAATGACTTGCCCTTTCTTGCCGCCTTTGGCCGGAGCCAAGTCAACACAAATGGAATCTCCACCACCATTGGAAAGTAACGGAATCCATCCGAGGTTGTACCACTCATCGCTTACCCCTTTGTCTGGACAAGAGGTCTGGTCATCGAACTCGCCATATTTAACGAGTTTTTGCCACATCTTCCATTCAGACGCAATTTCGGTTGCGGGCATCAAATAAAATTCGCCATTGTCTGAATCCATGTAAAGCGACGCAGAATCTTTTTGTCCATCATGCGTTTTGAGGGAAGTTTGCACGTCTGCCGGAAGTTTTACGTTGACTTGTTTTTCGACTTTGCTGATCGCTTTTTCCGTGGCTCCCTTTTTCAGCGACTTTTTTATCGCAGGATGTTTATCGAGTGCACTCTCAATTCGTTCCCAGCTCTTTTTGATCGTGCTGGTTTTAGTTCGTTTCTTTTTGTTGGACTTAAACGGCGTTCCGGATTCGGCCGCTTTTAACATCGTGACCATATTTTTGCCGCCATGCCCTTCTTCGAGGAGGTAGGTGGCAATTTCTAGTGCTGTTTTGCCAATGTAATTGGGGTCGGCTCCATCTTTGTTGACCTGCTTGATGTCTGCGCCGGCATCGAGCAAGCATTGAATTTGTTTTGGTTTGGAAGAATCAATGGCCACTGCTAAAGGCGTGCCAAATCCTGTTTGGCGGTTCGGATTTGCGCCTTGTTTAATCAAAAATTTCGTGAAATCGGGCGACGAATATTGGATCGACGCGACCAAGGCTGTGAATCCAGATTTGGAAACGGCGTCTACTTTTACGCCTTTCTTGATAAAGAACTTTGCGGCTTCTAGTTGATGCGGGCCCTCTTTGCCGGCGACGTTCATCAACAACGTCTGCCCCTCATGGCTTTTGTACTTAACATTTGCACCGGACTGAATTAAGAGTTTTGCGATCTCCCATCGGCCTTCGTACAATGCCTCCGCCAAGGGCGACGTTTCATTCCATTTCCCTTTGTTACTTATCAAATTCGGGCTTGTTCCAGCGTCAAGCAATAATTTAATCAGCTCAAGTTTTCCAGTTTGGATCGCACGCCGAAAGTTCTCCGCAGTTGGCTTGGCGCCAGCGTCAAGCAAATGGGAAGCCAATTCAACCAGGCCGAAACTGCAGGCAAATGAAAACCATCCTGTGCCGTAGGACTTAACCTTGAATCCGTCGGCGATCAGACGTTTGGTGATTGGAATGCTTCTTGTCCAGAATTCATTTTTCTTGGCGATCTTATCCCAGTCGGCGTGCGAAGCGATTAACGCGTCCACCACCGCAGTCGCGTCCCATTTTCCTGCCCAATTGAGAATCTGTGTTTTGGTAACGCCGGGCTTCGCCAGTTTAAGTTTCTTTTTGATTGTGGTTTCGTCCGCGCCTTTGGCTTTTTTCTTTAGCAAAGTCAAAACGGATTTCATGTCGAAGGGCACACGTTCGGGCTTGGCATTCCCTGGCTTCTTCGCAGGTGTTTTCGAAGTAGCTTTTGTAGTCGATTTCGTTTTCTTGCTTTTGCTTGGCTTGCCTTTTTTACGTGAAGCCTTCGGTTGCGATTTCTTTTTGACGGCCTTTGAATTGCTGCTGGATTTCTTGGTAGGCGATTTTTTCTTGGCAGGTGATTTCTTATTCAGCTTTGCCTCAGTCGCTACGTGTTTTTTTGCAGCACTGGCAGTGACCTTTTGGTAGCCTTTCTTGGTTTTTTGCTGGATCAATTTTTCCGATTCAGATTTTGCTTTGGCCGAGTCGGCAAACTCTTTAATCGACTCACGACCGGCTGAGCCGATTCGGCCATAGGTGATCGTCATTCTTTGTTTTTGCACATCTACATGCCAAAACTTGGATGACTTACTATCAATGAATTCAAAAAACTGTTTCGGCATCACGAATCCCTGTTTGCGATTTCACTCTAATGGCTGTGCATCATCTCGATACCAAACGCGATTGCCACGCCTAACAACAGCATGGCCGAAAGCTTCAAACGATCGTGGGAGTGAAAGTGAACTTCCGGGAGAAGATCACCAAGTGAAATGCAGAGGAAAACTCCTGCTGAAAATGCAAGTGAAATTCCTAATGCCATGTCGCGGTAGGATTCCAACGACTCGATTGAAAACGCGAACAGGAATGCGCCCAGTGGGCACATCAGCGAAAACACAAGGTTGACGATCATCTGCTTGTTCATGTTGTAACCGCGAATTTTCATCAACGAAGTAATCGAAAGCGCGTCTAGCGGTTTATGCAAAACGATCGCAAGAAAAACGCCCATCCCAGCCAACGACCATCCAACTGGCGAACTTGATTGAACCGCGGCCGCCAAAGTAATTCCGTCGAGAATGGTGTGGATGGCCAATCCAAAACAAAGCCCGGCCCACCCCATGTCGACTGACCCTGAATGTTCTTCGCAGTGCACGTGGTGCTGGTCTTGGTCGTGATTGCACAATTCCTTCTGCTTATGATCGTGTCCCGAATCGACGGCCAAATCATGTTGATGAAAATGAAATGTTCGGATCAGGAAGAACATGAACAATAGGCCAGCGAGGCAAATTCCAAGTGCGTTCTCCGGGCTCTCCAAGACCAAAATTGCATGGGGCAGGAGGTGCAAAAGCGCAACGCCCAGCATGACTCCGGAAACGAGGCTGAGTACCAACTGAATCCGTTCGTGGGTCAATTTAACCAACGATGGGATCGAGCCACCGAACAACGACGCCAGAGCAATCAGGACGCAATATAACAACAACAAATTGAACATTGAACGTTCGCTAAAAGCAAAACAGCAGGAAGAATGGAGGCTTACGCCAAAGAATCGAACATCGTATGCCAAGCCACGCTTATTTCAAGCCGCTGATGTTGATTCGGTACAAAATCAGATTGAAATAATTAACTTCGTTGCCGATTTACCCAACGAAGGTCTACTAACTGTTGGCGCAAACGCTGGTGGCCCTTTTACTCAGACTCACGTGATTGAGCGGCGGTTAGTTGCCAAGCTCAATGACAGAACGCATTTCGAATTCCGGTTGGGTATTTTGAATCGTATTTGCCGATTCAAAGACATGGTTGACCATGCGGTTTAGCTCACAGCGAAGTCGTTGAGAGGCGGCGTATTTGACGATCGAGTGACTTTTGGAGACTTGGGTCGTGATGTCGACGATTCCAATCTGGTTTGCATTCATGCAATTCTGCGCGGCTAGCTCTCGAAGGGACGCCACACAGTTGTTTCCGCGGGAAGCGATTGCTCTGGCTGCTTTGACGGCTCGATCTCGCTGATTCAAAAATACTTTAGTTTGCTCAACCATTGGATTCATCGCAAATCGCCGAAGTCCCGAACAAACGAAACTCGGATCGATCGCCGGGGCAAAAATTGCGACTTGATATTTTCCAGTCAAAGGCTTGCCATGCAACTCGTTGTCTGCCAGCCCCTGCATGACAACTTGTGCGCCTAAACTAAAGCCAGCCAAAATTAGATTTCGGTCGTTAAAGATCCCAAGCAATTTGCCATACGTATCACCAACCACAACTGATCGCTGCGACTTGATTCGAAAATCGGGATATAAACGAGGTCTTTCTGATTCAGATTTCCAGCAAAACATGACATATCGAATGGGTCGTCGTGTTGCTCCGGGGGATTGAAATGCGGCTCGATAAAACTGCAGCCCACGTGCTTCGGCCCAACAAAGATCTGTACGATTACCGTGGGCGTAAATAACCGTTACTAAGGATTTGTCGGTGTTGTGTGCCAACGCCAACTCGGCAAGTGAAGAATCAACCCATTCCGAGCCCTCAGCGCGAGTGACGCACAAATTCTCAAGAACGGGTCCGGTAATATGCGACTGACGAGCGTTGATCAACCAGATCTCGTCTCGACTATCAAGGAAGACTTCCTGGTTGCCACCAAACGCAGTTTTTGTATCGACGGTCTGCCCAAATGATTCTGTGTTGGTATTCAAAGGCAGTACATCAAACGGAACTTGAGGTGCAAGTGCGTTTGGTTCGGTTGGCGTTGGGTTAGGTTCAACAGAATTTAAATGCGAAACCAATTTTCCGACGACCGAATTTTTAGCAACCGGCGTTCCAGTAATTGATTGACCCGCGACAGAAGATGATGCTGGTGCGTTTTCGTCAACGAATTGACTGCCAACGCATTGCGTGGCAAGCGCCATCCCGAACAAGAGCGCAATCAGAATCGCGATCGTTTTCGAAAACGGTGTGTTAGCGGTAAAAGAATGAGACATCAATCTCGCCATATCAACTTGCTGTACTAACGCCCTGGGACTTGACTAATCGGAACAATCGGACGTCGTGGTTTGCCGAAGAAAAAATGCCCCAGAGAATATAGATCACGAGTAGCCTGCAAAGCGGGCCTTTTTTCACATGTTGTAAAAAATACACACGTTGAACTTGCACATCATTAGGAGTGGGGTACGTTTCTACACCGAAGTTACGTTCGACTTCGCTATGTTCACGAAGAGAAGGTTATGACGATGAAAAAACTGCTACTCCTTACAGCTTGCCTGGGTCTTATCATTACAAGTGGTTGCGCAGGAACAAGTAGTTGCGCAGGACCGGGATTGTTTTCCGGCTTTCAAAACGGATCATTCAGCGATGGTCCTGTTCGAAGGCAAATCCGCTCATGGTTTCAGGGCGACGCATGCAGTACTTGCAACGCTCCCGCCGGACAAATGAATTTTGGATCAAACGTCGCACCGCTTTGCGAATCATGTGGAAATCCCTATCCACTAGCCGACGGTCAAGTTCAGCAACCGATTTTTTCGGGCGCAATCAATCAAGGCGGGCAACTTGGTGGTCAGCTATATGACAACCCAGTGTTAAACGCACCGGTTTATGGCAATACGATTCCATTCGATACCGGAACATCAGTACAAGGCAATGTCGGCCCAATCATCGATGGTGCCATTACATCTGATCCCGGCGTACTACCACCTTCAGGATTTTAGGTCAGCATTCGTCACCAATCCTATCCTGATATTGGTGCCGACAAATAAAGCTTTCCGAATAGCGACAGTGGACAAATTCCCTGTCGCTTTTTTATGCGCTAGAATTAATGGACTATGGGAGATGGTGTTACTATTCTTCCAGGCGTCTTTCATCCCAAATAAGTATAAAGTTAGACATTACTGCTCGGTGGCAAGAGTCATTTTGGTTGGTTTTTCGACCATTTAGTGCAAAATTAATCAAACTTTACTGAGACTCCGATTCAATAAATGCGGGCAATCGATTTGCGACGTAAAATAAACCAATCAGCTGTTGCCTTAGTGGGTTGCAAAATGCCAAAACGAATCTATTCAAGAATCTCATTCTTATCCGCACTAACATTGGTTTGCGTTTTTCTGTCAGGTTGGTGTGGGTTTTCGTCTTTCGCTTTTGCGCTGCCTCAATCGAATCAAGAGTCGACTGAGAAAAATGAAGCTGAACATCCTCAAAGTGAGAAATCAGAAGAGAAGAAGAAATCCAAACGGAAAAAAAAATCGGATGAAGAAACCGATCCAGTCAAAGGCATTTCGTTCTCCAACCCGGTCGAAAGCAAATGGCAAATTGGAGCCGTGATTGTTGGTGGTGCCGGATCGGCGCAGAACATGCTCTTGACCATCCCCGTCCCCAATGATTGGCCTGAGCAAACGGTCACCGTGATGGAAGAGAAAATTCCAAGGGATATTGGGAACGCAGAATATCGTGACCTCAGAAGTGGCGTTCGCCAGTTGGTCATTTCGATTCCAAAGATCAGAGCAAATCAGAAGATTCCAATCGCGATCACCATCCTTGTGTCGTCCAAACAAATCACTGCGCCGCCCGACCCAACCAAATTTATCAAAGCAAAAAGCAAAAGCCGGACAGCCAAGGAATATCTCGGAATCAGCCCGCAGATCAAGGTAAATTCCAAAATCCGAAAGCTGGTCAAGAAGATCACTGAGGACAAATCCAATCCCTGGGAAGAAGTCAAAGCGATCTATGACTGGGTGGGCGACAACATAACTGAAATCAAGGAGCCGGCCAAAGATTCTGCAGCCGTGCTGAAATCGAAAGAAGGCGGAAATGAATCGATGACCGGTTTGTTTATCGCGATGTGTCGCGCCCACAAAATTCCAGCCAGAATGGTATGGGTCCAAGGGACTCAATACGCAGAGTTCATGTTGACTGATGCTGAGGAAAACGCCCACTGGATTCCCTGCAGCCTGGGTGGCTTTCGGGAATTCGGATCCGTTACCGAGCCGCGAATCATTCTGCAAAAGGGAGATAGTATTTACGTGCCGGAAAAAAAACGCAATCAAAAATTCGTTGCCGAGTTTGCAACGTGCCAAGGCAACGTAAAGCCCAGGGTTCAATTTTTCCGTAGAGTATTGGCTGACGAATAAATGAAATTAAACACACAATCAACTTTTGCTCTTCTTCGGTTCTGTGTTGTCGTTGTGTCCTGGACTGCCATATCGCAACTGACTGTCGCTCAAACGCAAGACAAAACGGCGGCCCAGGAATCCGCCGCTCCAACCTCGGCGTTGACTTTTAGTGAGCCGATTGAAAGTACATGGGAGTTCGGACTAAAGATCAACTGTGCTGGAAACGCAAAGGGTGTTAACGCGGTTGTCCCGATTCCGATGGATTGGCCTGAGCAGGAAATCGAATTGCTCAGCGAAGAAAAAACGAAAGGAGTTGGTCGGTTCAAGCAATCCAATCCAACCCAATACACTCGCCAATTTTCCTTCAAAGTCAATCGGATGAGTAACTCAGAATCGACCGGCTACATTCGGTTCAAGATTAAAAAGCGTTTGATTATTGCCCCCCAAGACACGTCTCAATTCGCAGTCCCTAAACGTGTTCCCAAGAAGCTTCGCACGTTCCTTCAGCCCAGTCCTTACATCGAAAGTGATCACAAAAAGATTCGCGAGATTGCCGCTTCACTGAAAGATGAAACGCTTTCGTCGTGGGAACAAGTTGAAAAAGTTTACAAATGGGTTCGAGAAAACGTCGAATACAAGTTCGACGTAAATATCCACAGTTGCCTTGATGCGTTGGAGTCTGGGAAAGGCGATTGCGAGGAGCTGTCTTCGATGTTTATCGCGATTTGTCGAGCGCTTAAAATTCCCGCGCGAGCCGTTTGGGTTCCTGATCACACTTATCCCGAATTTTATCTTGAAGATAAAAAAGGGAAGGGGCATTGGTTTCCTTGCCAAGCCGCAGGTGACTATGAGTTTGGTGCGATGTCTGACGACCGTCCGATTTTGCAGAAAGGCGACCGTTTCCGTAGAGCCAATCAAACCGGGTTCGTCCGATATCTGCAACCAACGTTGACGGCCAAGGATTTAAAAGGTGGTATTTCGATCGACTGGATCTCGCGTAAGATCGAAGACGAAGCGAACAACAGTGACCAAAAAAGATAATGTTTGAATATAGCCTGTTAAAACATCCGACTTGCTCCATCCACCAAGCACTACCTCAGCCATCGAATCTACAAAAAAAGCTCCGGCAATAAACCAGAGCTTTAATTGATTTTTACTCTCTTTCAGCAAAGAGTTAGAAACCTCTTTTGAAAGAAAATCAATGAACGTTAGTCACCAACGAATGCGTCAGCACTGTTGTTTCCAGCTACAACAACGTTGTTGCGCAAAACACCTGCTTCAGTGTTACCAGTGATATTGGCCCAACTAACTTCTCCGTTAGCAACATTGTTCCCATCGGCATTCGCAGTGAAACCAGCATACTCACCTGTAACGATCGCAAGGTTATCTTCTGTGTGCGCACCTGGAAGCATACCAGCACCAATAGCGTACTGATCCGCTACCTTGTGACCAAAAATTGAGACTGAGACGAGAGCAATCAATGCAACAGAGGCAATGATAATGATGTACTCAACAAGTCCTTGTCCGCGACGTTTTGAATTGTTTTTGATTTTCATATTTTGTCCTTTCAAAAAAGTTGTTTTTAGAATTAGCCACACCAGAAAAGGTTGGTGAGCTGAAAATCATTTTTTCAACTTTAACAGTTCCGAATGCAATTGCAATACGATTGCAATTAAAAATATTATGCATGTGCAACATCGTTGAGAATGTTGAATTCCCCTTGACAGAATGCATTTTCAGTCGGTATTTCCTGGCAAATTGCGGGTTGAGGTTAAGATATCTTCACTCGCTATCACCGTTCCCCAGGTCAAAAACAAGCCTCCATGGGTCGCCGTAAAATGACAAGCCGAACACAGCCAGCCACACGTTGGAGCTTACGAAGGGAACTGTTGAGAATTGGATTTGACACCGAATCTGGATGTTTCATCGGGCCTTCACCGCCGCTCCCCACGTCCCTTCGCATTGTGAATCTAATCAAAGCTCCACTAAGACCACTTCTAAATGCCGCTTGCTCTTGAGCAGGAAGTGGCGATAATGCTGTGTGTTGATTCGAGTAAATTCGACGTTGAAAATCGGGTCAAACAACAGACACTTAACTACTTGGAGTACGCATGAGTCCCGAAATTTTGGCTTTGGAAACAGAAGCCGAGAATCTAAAGAACGAAGGGAAAAACGAAGAAGCCATCGCTAAGGTTCTTGAAGCCCTGGCATTGGATGAAACGTTTGTGCGTGGCCACCTCGCGCTGTCAGTGCTTTATCACAAAACCGAAAACCATGAGAAATCGGTTGAGCACGGCGAAAAAGCGTACCAGCTGGAGCCAGACGATCCGTTCAACGCGGCGGCTTTAAGCGTCACCTATCAACGTGCTTTCGAAGGGACTCGTGATCCTATTTACATTCAAAAAGCCGAGAGCGTAAACACAAATATGCGTTAACGCGACATGCGCTCTGTGGATTTTGCCAGCGTGAGTATCGATTAAGAGGATTTCTGCCTAGCCAATATTTGCTAGTTGAAAAATGCTGCAAGCCATATTGAGCGTGACCATATTAAGCAGGATCGGCTTTGGCATGCCCGGGTTGCCGGAGTTGCTAATCATTGGTGTGATCTTTTTGATTGTTGCCAGTGCGCGACTATTGCGAATTACGTTTTTAACTTTCACCAGGACAATCGTTTTTGCTCGTCCTGTTTTGGGTTTTCGTCGCGTGCGTATCGAAGCTGCCCAAATTGCGGACGTCGGCGCGACTAAATGTTAATTCGCGACCGCATGTTGATTGAAACGGTTGATTTCAGCTTTGAGGAACCACAGGTTCACGCAATCAATCAATGCTGCTGAAATTAGAGGCCGACGCCCCGCGGCTTTTATTCTTTAGGCGGCTGGTTGCTCGATTCGCCAATCTGGTTGATCAGTTTTTCGTAATTCCGCTGCGTCGCTTGAGCGGCTTTTTTCAATCCATCCGCTTCAGGAAATACTTCCGATAATTTCAGAATCGGCTCCATCCAAGTCTGCAGTACGCGGAATTGGTTACGGATAATATCAAGGAATATATTAGGAACTTTGTTTACGACTTCAATTTTGTGCTCCTGCGGTGTGGCAGCCGCCGCTCCAATGCCTGACGCGGAAGTCTTGATTCCATCACCCATCATCGTCTTCATCGCAGCCAACGTCTCATTGAATTTCGCCAACTCAGAAACCGCGTGGCCAACCTGATTCATCGTGGCGGTTTCAATGGTACTTGGTTCTGATGTCGCGCTCAGTTGTTTAACGCCTTTATCAAGCGTTGATCGAATATCGTGCAAGCCCTCACTGAACGTCGTAAGCTGAGCGATGACTTGACCAAGCTGACCATCCCCACCCGCTGCACCCAACAGCAAATTTCGTTTAAACGTTCGTTTGATGTCGTTCCAACGCTCAAGGTCTTCGCCTTCAAGTGACCCGTTGAGATCTTGGAGCTTTAACAAGTTCGCCTGAGCTCCCGATGTCAACGTTTGGGCCTGGTTTTGATAGTGAGAGTTGATCAACGTGTCCAACTCTTCCGCGTTCATGATAGGCGCAAGCTGTTCGGCGATCTTATTCATGTCGCGATACGAACCTTGAAGCTTAAACGCCGGTTCGGTTCTGTACTCGTCTGCTTGAGCGGCCGAGTCGATGTATTCGCGGTTGACTTTCAGAATCACATCGCGTGCGACCAGCAACTTTTTCATTACCGAGACAAACTCATTGATCTCTTCGATCGAGTAGTTGCCTTCTAATGTTTGTCCCGTCGCGTTATCCTGCTCAGCCATTTTGATGACCGAGTAAATGTCTTTTTGCGAACGTGAATTCAAACGTGTCAAAGTCGGATTTGAGGTCAAGCAATTTTCGAGATAACTCAATTCAAACGAACCAGCATTGTCGCCAATCACGTCACCAAGGTTGTACGTGTCGGCACGCGAGGCAAGCATATCCGGAATCTGAAACTTCTCGCCGGATTCGGTATATGGGTTTCCTGCCATCACAACGGCGACTTTGCGTCCGCGTAGATCGTAGGTCCGAGTTCTCCCGTTGAACACGCCCTCGATACGACGGGTCGCATCACAAAGGGAGATGAACTTTTGTAAGAACTCTGGATTACAGTGCTGGATATCGTCAACGTAAATCATTACGTTGTCACCCATCTCAAGGGCGAGATTTAGTTTTTCAACTTCTTCGCGGGCACTCGCGTTGGGAGCTTCGGCCGGATCAAGCGAAGTCACTTGATGTCCGATCGCTGGGCCGTTGATCTTCATGAAAGTAATGCCCAGCCGATTGGCAATGTATTCCATCAACGTCGTTTTACCGTATCCCGGTGGTGAAACGAGCAGCAACAATCCCATCAAGTCTGTACGTTTATCTTCGCCAACCACGCCGATTTGCTTCGCAAGGTTCGCTCCGACCATTGGCAGGTAAGTGTCGTTGATCAGTTTGTTTCGAACGAACGAAGTCAGCACACGCGGTTTGAATTCTTCGAGTCGCAGCTCTTCTCGACGCTGGTCGATGACTTCCTTTTTCAAATGGACATAAGATTCGAACGCGGGAACGGTGTTGGATTGGAAACGACTCAATCGCGTCATGAAATCGTTATAGTCGAGGCGGTATATCTTGCTTTCAACACGTCGGTGGTCACCCAATAGCCCCGTGATTTCCCGCACAGACTCAATATCGACGACTTTGCGTTTGGAGTGTGTGCCGTCCGCCAACATAACGGCGACTTCATCGATGTACTTTGTGTTGTCGTCTGCCTTTGCGTTTTCTGAATCATGCCCCTCTGGCTGATTCTCGAACGACGCTACCCAGTCGCGGGCGATCTGAAAACGGTCGGCCGGAGAAAGTTTTTCGTTATTGACGGACGCTTCGAAATCCGATTTTGCCGATTTCTTGTCAAGGAACTTCAGGAATGACTTAGAAACCTGATGAGCGTGATTGCTGCAAATGAATTCTTGTTTTGACGAAAGCTGGTCGAACAAATAGTTGGCGGCTTCATTGATGTAAGCTTGATCGCCGACACCATTTTGAATGACAAGTCTGTCAATCTGACTTGCAAATTGATCGATATATTTCTGTCGGTCCGCAATTTCGCCAAACAGCTTTCGCGCCGACCCCAGGCTGGCAAGCTTACCCTGCCAGGATTCCTGTTCGCCTTGTTCGTAGGTTCCAAGCGTAAACCAAAACAGGTTTGCCAGTGCACGCGATTGAGTGGAATATTTCAATAGGTCTAAACCAGAGTCCAATTCGAGCAGTTGACGAAGAATCAACGCTGCATCGTGATCGTGAACACCTTTGACATAGCCTTCAGAGTACCGCGGCGCCATAAAAGTCTGGATCGTCTCAAGAAGCTCTTCATCCGTTTGTTTAAGCAAGTCAGCAGCGGAGCCAATCGTTTCATCGTCGGACGCACGCATCATTAAGTACGCCAGGTACTCAGCACGATAGACGTTTTTGTCTTCGGAAACGACGGGCTGGTCCCACACAGATTTCGTGTTGATTAAATCTTCATTGAGAACGGGCTCGAAGTAGTTGGTGCCGCTCAAGTGAAAATACATGTCGCTGTCTTTGATCACCGTCGTCAGTTCAAGCGGTTGTGTATTGACCGAAAACTTGTGTTTGCCAAACTGAATAATGTTTTGTCCATCGACAAACAGTTCGTTTTTATCGCGAAGCTGACGGACGGTGTCTTCCCGAACGGTCTTCAAGCGACTCTGCACGTCGTCGACTTTAACCGACTCGCCGAGCTCGCCGAGTTTTTCGACGATGTCGCGGACTTTGTCGATCATCAAATCAGACGCGAAATAGCTGTTGATTTCTTCGACGGAAGTAAAATTTGAAACGCGTGACCGAATGCCTTTGAGGATTCGATCTGCAGCGTTCATCAAAGCTGTCGCGCGTTTGTTACGGGCTTCGACAAGTTGAAGTTTCTTTGTGTCGAAGGCGGCATAAATCTCTTCGCGTTTTTCGGCAAGCTGTACGATGAACTCGTCAAACTCGGCAAACCGGCCTTCAAGCTCCTCGACCTGAACCATCATCTTGGTCAGATACTCATCGCATTTTTCCGGTGAGTCACAGACGTCGAGATAATTGACGACGGCCTGACTGATGAGTTTGAGCTGCGAATTGAATTCCGCGGCGCCTTCGACGGACATCAGTTCTTGCGATTTTTTCTTGAGCGTCGCGCGAGTCTGATTCAAATTCGAATAGATCGACGAAATGTTGTCGATGATTCGCGTGCGTTGTGTTGCGTCATCAATTTTGAGATTGCTTACGATGTCGATCAGCATCTCTAGTTCATCGGCGCCCGTTGCGATTTCTTCGTCAAGCGCTTTGGATTCCATGCCTGTTTTGAGGCTGGCGATTGATTCGCGCTGGGTTTCAACTCGTTCCGAGTATGGGGCGAGAGAGTCTTCTTTAAGCAAAAATTCAACGCAGCGAACCGACAACCGTTCGGAGTTTTCGGCGACTTTGTTTTCGAGTTCCTCAACCGCTGCCATGTCAACATATTTCAGCTCTTTGAGCGTGATCACCTGACCGCGAACGGTACGAAGCTCGGCTAACGCTTTGACAAAGGCGTCGATGTGGTCAAAGTGTTTACTGGTCGCGAGCATCACGGCGTCGCGTGCAGCTTTTGAAGTCGTCTCGAATTGTGCCGCTGTGTTTTTGCGGACACGTACGACTTTGTCAAATTCATCCACGGCAGCCGTTGAAGCGTCGCGAATGTCAGAAAGCGGCTTGGCAAGATCGAAAACCGCTTCTTCTTTGAGCCAGAAATACGTATCGAGAATATCGGTCGATTTCTTGACTAGATCGACGTACAGGTTGGTGTACGAGTCCTCTTGGTCGATCAAGTTCATGATCTCGTGGGACTCAGCCATCGCGCGAACGATGTCTTTGTTGCCGATTTTGTAGATGTAGGAATCTTGCTGCTCGCCAACGGAAAAATCTTCACCGACGTAAGGCGTTTGCCAGATTTGCATCGCATGATGCTTCTGCGCTGACTCGTCGGTTTTGAAGTAGATCAGTTGACCATTTTCAAAAATCGAAAATCCATTACAAACGATTGGCGTGGCGACGGCCTGCTCGATCATGTTGTACGAAAGTAATACGTAATGCCCTGACGTTTGGTTGTAGAAAACGTAAAGGTAATCTTCACCGTTGGTCGATGGGATTCGTCGCTCAAACAACAGGTCCGAAATGTCATTTTCGAAAGTTTTGTAAACGCCGGTCTGCAAGTAGTATCCGTTTGAGAAAATCAAACCGTGATCTTCTGGCAACGACACGCAAGCATTGGCGATTGAATCAAGCCGTCGGGCTGTTTGGGTTTTTTCGTTGAAAACGAGGTAGCGGTATTGCTCTTCTTTGAAAGGCTTTACCTTCAACAGGATAATGTTGCCAACGATCGAATAGAAAATTTCTGCGTCATCTAGTGACTGGTCCGGATCGTCAACGGGTTCAGCGTAGATGCCTGATCCATCTTCGGTGTTGTCTTCAATCTTGATTGTCAGGTCACCGCCAACGGTTTCGACGAAGACGCGGTTTTCGATCGAGATGTGTGGATGCTCGCCGTCACGATGCAATTCGCGATGGGTGCGCACCCATTTGAAATCGTGTTGCGGTGGGAAATTGACTTCGTGGTCGCTGCGATTGTCAATGTATTTGAGCGTGCCTTCGTTGACTAAAAATTTGAAGGCCTTGGTGTCGTTTACCGTTTTACCGACTTGGAAGACCATATACAGGTGCGGACCTGATGTATGGAATTTCTGAAATCGTGTGTCTTTGTAGTATTTGTAAAGCGAAAAGAAATCCGTTTCAAATTGCTTGTCCTTGATCAAGTCGAGCGGTTGCTCGTGCATCGCCCCGTCTGAAAATTCAAAAACGCTAAACACATCACCGAGTTCGGTGACGGTTTTTAAACCCATATGGACGTTGTAGCCAAAGATGAATTTTCCACCGACGGGAACGATATCCTGAGCCGTGCAGTTGTTTGCCGTAGTGATCCGCTGCGTCGAGATTAGCTCCGTCGGGATCGAGCCAAAGACTTGGCGTCGTTCCTCGTTGAGCATATTCAATCGCTCCCGAAGCTCGCCCGAAAAGGCTTGCAGTCGGTTGCGAATGATCTCGTATGTTCCGCGCTCTAGCTGAGCCTGTTCGGCGTCATTCGTTTCGAGTTGTTCAGGGGCGTTGGACATTTTTGAATGCGGGTGAAATGCGGATTCGGAATTGGTGTTCGTGGGGCGGCCATGCCGGTCCTTTGCAAGTTAAATGAAAGCGAGAATCGGTTGATGCTCGCTAATCATTCACTTTTTTCAACACTAACTACTTTTGACCGCGTCGATCACCGCTCCAGCATTCTGCGTTGCAACCCCAGCTTTGTTGGCCATTCCCATCATTGACTGAAGGTTCTTAAGGACTGCAGCGTCGTTGGTCTGTCCCATCATTGAACCAATCAAAGCGGCAACGGACAGATTTTTCAAGTCTTCAGAAGTCACGCCGAACATGTCGACGTATCGTGCAATTTCGTCTTTGAATTGCGCTGGATCACCGGTAAAGAAAGTCTCTTTCACGTCAGACAAAACTTCGCTGTTGCCAACCAGGCGGTCAACTTGTTTTCCAGCAGTGATCGAGTTGACCATGCTGTCGAAGAACTTATTGTCGCCACCGACAATGTCGATGTTCGCGTTCTGAAGCGACGAAGCGATCATGGAGGCCTGGGCTTCCGCGATTTGTCGCTGTGCATCGATGCCTGCGATTTCAATATCTTGTTCTTTCCTAAGCTTAAGTTTGAACTCTTCGTGCTCTCGACCAACTCCGTCGAACAGTTTCATCGCTTCGGCCTTTTGCGTGATTCCGCGGGCGTCGGCTTCAAATTTCAGCTCAAGCACTTTGGCTTCTGCAGCACCTTCTTTTTCGATCGCGGCAGCACGTTCCATTTGAACCTGTGCTTCAGCCAATCCAGTGGCGGCAGTTTCTGCTTGAAGGGCCTCAGCCAACATTTTCTTGGCGTCGGTTTCTTTTTCTGCGGCGCTTCGATTAGCTTCTGCCGTGACGACAATTTTTTCAGCGTCCAATTCAGCCGACTGCTTTTCCGCTTCAGCTTTTTGAACCTGCTTAACAAGCTCTTGCTGAGCGACTTCTTCTGCCGCGGTAACGGCAACTTGTTTTTTACGATCTGCAGCCGCAAATTCTTTGGTGTCTTTGATTTTCTCTTCTTCTTCGACAACCGTTCGTTCAACCATGACGCGTTCTTTGATGACGTCCTGGATGTTTTTCTTTTCGACTTCGATCGCTTTTTCTTTTTCGATCTCTGCCAAGGTCACGACTCGCTCACGCTCAGCGATTTCGAGGCCGCGGTCTTTTTCGACGCGTTCGGTTTCGACGGCTTCTGTGCGTTCTTTGCTTTTGGCAGCCACGATGACGGCACGCAAACGGTTTTCTTCAGCGATCGCGATTTCTTCGTCGGCCGCAATTCGGGCCAACTCGGCTCGCTGTCGCTCTGTTTCTTGTACGACAGCGCCTTGAGCATTTTGGCGAGCCGTGATTTCGGCGATTTCTCGCTCTTGCTTTTCTTCCGCGTCGACTTGCTGACGTTCCAGTGCAAGGATGGCTTCTCGCGCTTCAACGTCCTGCTTTTTCAGCGTCATTTCTTTTTCGCGGGTGATCTGGTTAGCTAAAGTAACTTCTTTAGCAGTCAGGTCCGTAATCTTCTTGATACCTTCAGCATCCAAAACGTTGTTTGGGTTCAATTTCTCAAGTTCTGTCTGCTCAAGATAGTCGATCGCAGCATCGTCAAGCACGTAACCGTTCAAGTCAGTGCCGATGATGCGAAGGATTTGCTCACGGAATTCTTCACGCGAGTTATACAGTTCGACGAAATCGAATTGCTTACCAACAGTTTTCAAAGCTTCAGAGAATTTCGGTTCGAAAACAGTACGCAGGGCAACTTCGTCCGAAGCGCGGGCACAGCCAAGGAATTGGGCGACGCGTTTGACGTCTTCGATTTCTTTGTTGACTCGCACGAAGAAGGCAACTTTGATGTCGGCACGGATGTTGTCTTTACAGATCAAGCCATCTTCCCCACTCCGGTCGATTTCAATTCGCTTAACCGAAATATCCATCATCTCAACGATGTGCAAAATCGGAATGACATACGACTTATCAAAACTGACTCTCGTTCCGCCTTGTCCTGTTCGGATCAGCGCCGAGCCTTGAGGGACTTTTCGAAGGCATTTGATAATCAACGCCACGATTCCGATCCCAATGATGATTAGGAACAAAATGGCGAAAAAGATTACCATGTAAGTTGTGTTAATTTGTCCAAGCAAAAATAAGTTAGCCATCTACGTTTTTCTCCCACTTCGTGAGTTCGACTAGAAATGTTCCGTCGTTGTTATTGAAAGAAACGATTTTCGCAGTGTCGCCTTTTCCCAGTCTTTCACCGGAACGCGTTCGAACGTTAAGAATCATTTCAGGTTCGTTGGGTGGTTTGATCTCCATTTGCCCGAACGTCTCAGTCACTTCACTCGTGGTGACGCGTCCAATCAGTCCGTGCATCTCTTCTCGTGTTTTGTTTTCTGACGGTGACTTTTTAAATATGATCGCAAATGGAATCATCGAAATTCGCGTCAACATCAGGCAGATGATTATGTTTGGCACCAGCCAAGCCATCGCAATCCAAAATTTTTGATCAGCGTTGTACCAGTTGTTTGTGATTACGGTGGCCATCCAGAAGTACAATACGAAAAAGGAGCCAATGATCACGATTGGAACTTCGCTCAGGTAAAAGAACTCAAATACCTGTTTCAGAATCCCATCATTCGCGGTTGTGCTACTTCCACTGATTGTCGTTCCAGGCGCTGCGTTAACTCCACCATGAACATCCACTCCAAGATCAGCGTCAACCCCCACGTCCGCATCGAAGCCTATATCGGCATCAAGTCCAACGTCGGCATCGACATCGAGGTCGAAATCCATGGCGTCAAGCCCAAACACTCCCAACGCGACCAGTAACCAATACAGCAGGACCACTATTAAAAGGGTCGTTACTGGAAGGTTGACGTAGTTAAAACACTCGTGAAAAAATTCGATCATCGTTTCACCCATCCATTTGTAATCTTCTTGATTACGGCCAAAAACTTGCATCCAATTGCGCTAGCCGCAAGCTTTAAGCGTACCGCGAGCGCAGAGGTCTGCCTATTTTGGGCTTCAAAAAAATAGGTCATGTTTAGAAAGGCGGGGCGGCAAATATCGAAAAATTTTGAATGGTCTAGATTTTCCCTTTTCAAACGTTTTCCCTTTGGTTTTGCCGGTTTTCTTACGATCGCAATGTCGCCCTCTATTCGACAGGCGAAGGAATTTATTGGAAAAATTGAGCTGGGATTCGAGAGTGTCAGTAAATCGGCCCTCAAACGCGCTTGAGCGATCTGGAAAGATGGAGCGTGAGCGTGCGATGGAATGAAAAAGCAATTTACAAATCAATGCACTTAGTTTGTTTTGAGCCATCTAGAAGTAGTGCTGGATGAACGCCAGCGGAAGCTCGTACCACGCAAGATTAGCGGCGATTGGGAACAAGCGGCGTGATGGCGGCTTCTTTGTCGATGACGGGTTGGATCACAACCGGTTTCACGATCGTTGAAGCGTCTTCTTCTGGTTGCGTTTTTGTTTCTGTGGTTTCTTCCGGCTTGGGCAAGTCCTTTCGTGAACCGAATGTATCGGCCCAGGCATGACTAAATGCGGCTCCGTAAAATACAACCATCGCCGTCATATAAATCCAGACTAGCAAAATGACCAAAGAGCCGGACGCTCCGTAAACTTCATTTGCGGTCGACATCTGAAGATACCACCCGATCGCATAACGACTACACGCGACCAACACGGCTGTCAAAACACTGGCAGGCCAAACGTCGCGCCAGTGAATTGTCGTGGCAGGAAAGAACCAAAACACCAGCGAGAAAACTAAAGGCATCAACAGGAATGACAAACTGCGGTCTGTGAAGTTTAACCAAGCCACGATTCGGGGATATCCTTCAGCCAATTGATTCAGATAGGCCATCGACGAATCAAGCGCAATAGCGCAAAGCAAAAGTATCCCAACGATCAAAACCATCGCGATTCCAACTAAGCGTTTTTGAACCGAGTGCCAAATGCCGCTTCGCGATTTTTCGCAAACGTCCCAGATGTCGTTGAACGTATCGTAGAGCTGTGTGAAAACTCCTGACGCACCAAAAATCAAAACGCACAAACTGACAGTACCAGCCAGCAATCCAGATTTTGGCTCGACGGCGTTGGTGATGAGCTTGGCAACAGTTTTTGCGATCTCTGGCGTCGTCACCGTTTGGACTTGTTGAATAATCTCTGCTTCGGCGACTTGGTTGTCAAAAACGTAACCGGCGATTGCGACCGCGATCATCAACAGAGGAGCGAGCGACAACATCGTGTAGTACGTCAGCGCAGCGGCCATCCTGGAAGCATTCGCGTTCGTCCAAATAATGAAGGACGAAGAGATCAATTGCCAAATGCGAGCTAACATTTTGTTGGATTGAGACTGAGACTTAAGCTAGATCTAGAGAAAGATATTGTGAATCGTCTACGCTGGTTTGGCGAGGTGGCGGCAAATTGTACCGCTCAACATAAGCGCAGGTTAGGCTTTTTCGCTGCATGTGTACACATGTAACGCATCGTTCGGTTGGACGTTGGCATATATAAAAAGCTAAATCGTCATCGCAGCATATCCGCCGTCTACGACCGTTTCAGTTCCGGTCATAAACGAGCCAGCATCACTTGCCAGTAAAAGCGTCGCACCAATCAATTCGCTTGCGTTCCCAAATCGCCCCATCGGCGTGTGTCCCATGATTTGATTCACACGTTCTGGCGTAAGCACTTTTTTGTTTTGCTCAGCAGGAAAAAATCCGGGCACCAAAGTATTCACGCGAATGTTCAAAGGCGCCCACTCACGTGCGAGGTTCTTGGAAATATTGTGCACAGCCGCTTTGGTTGCCGAATAAGTAAACACGCGAGAAAGCGGAATGACGCCCGACATCGAACCGACGTTGATGATCGACCCGCCTTCGTTACGATCGACAAAGTACTTTCCAAAAACCTGGCAAGCAAGAAAGACGCCTTTCATGTTGATGCGGAAAATTCGATCGTATTCGTCTTCGGGAATTTCAAGGAACGGCGTTGCGCTGTTGGTTCCGGCTCCGTTGATCAAGATGTCGATTTTGCCAGACTTTTCCAAAACGGTGCTCAACAGGTTTTCCAGGTTGGATTTCGAATCGACTTCGCAAGGGACAAAATAAGCGTTACCGCCTGCCGCTTCGATTTTTGCCATTCGGTCTTTGGCTTTCTCTTCCGATCGTCCGACCAATACGACTTCTGCGCCGGCGCTCGCCAGTCCTTCTGCCATCGCCCCACAAAGCTCCCCAGTGCCGCCGACGACAACAGCTGTTTTTCCAACGAGTGAGAAAAGCGATTCAAGGAAGTTTTGTGACATGATTTTTGATTCAGATGAAAGTTAAAAAAAAAGCGTTTAAGAAATTGATTGTAACGAATTCAGTTTAGAGACTTGACGAAAATGGCTGGGGTTTTGTGTTCCGTTCATGCCATGCTGTGCCTGGCTATAGCACCCAATCCAAAAATTGAGCCAAGATCAATCGTTTCATATGAAGCGACTCCTCATTAGCGAAACTAGATCGCCACTTTCAAATCCGCAACGTCTAGTGTTGCCGCACCGCACTCGGAAGCAATCTCGTTGAGGGCTTCGATCTCAGCAGCCGAGAACAGCAGGCCATCGTTTTTCTTTGAGCGTTCGGCAGAACGGGCTTCAATTTGGCCGGGCAACAGACATTTATCGTTTCCGTGGCCAACGATGTCTTCGAGTACGGACTTTACATTGTCGGCTTGCGAGCGGCCTTGTGCGAAATTGTTTCCACTCATGGCGTCCGGGTGAATGACTTGAAAATAAAACGCAGGCGTGTGTTTTTCGTTCGCAGTTTCACCCCAGCGAGAACGAATAGTTGGCAGCGAACCGCCGATGAAGGCCCCGACGATTTCGTTGATGATCGAAAGACCGTAGCCTTTGTGTTTTCCAAACGTAGTTAGAGCCGCGACTTTGTTTGCGTCGGTTGTCATGTTTCCTTCAGCATCAACCGCAGCGCCATCGGGAAGTGCCGTTCCTTCGCGCTGAAACTGTTGCACACGTCCCATCGCCACGACAGAGGTGGCCCAGTCAATTACCAGCGGAAATCCGACGGCGTCCGTTGTTGGAAAACCCCACGAGTGCGGGTTGGTTCCGAGCGTCGGAAACTTGCCCATGAACGGGACGACTTCAGCAAGTGCGGCCGTGCAATTGGTGTAAGCAATGTAGCCCTTTTGCGCCGCTTCCATCACATAACCGCCGCCCCACAAGTAATGGAACGCGTTGTCAACGGAGACTTGGCCGATTCCATATTTGTCAGCCATCGCAATCGCTTCGTCCATCGCCTGGTAAGCCGTCGCTTGGCCCAGTTTCCTATTGGCATTCCAGATTTGCGAAGCCGCAAACTTGGTTTCGCGTTTTTCGATCGTCGCGTTTGGAACGCAGCCTTGGGATTTTGATCCAAAATGATCATCCAAGTGAAGTGCTTTAATCGCGTTGTGTGTTCGGATGCCGTGCCAACTTGCGTAAGCCGAAAACTTCGCGGCCGCTTCACATTCTTCTGCATTAAAATTGCGGTGCGCATAAGCAGCACTTACGAGTGCGTTGTGTTGTTCGACGGGAACGATATAAAAAGTTTCAGACATATTAATAGTTAGTAAATTGGAGTTGTAAGGTAATTCTTAAATCAGCGCCGAGGGAATGGCGACTTCGTTTACTTGGGCTAACGGTTTTTCGCCCTTGAGGCAATTGATTAAATTCTGCGTCGCCATCATGGCTTGGCGTTCAACGGATTCGTAAGTCCGTGATCCAATGTGCGGAGTGATCAAGCAGTTGGGCGCTTTCAAAAGTGGATGGTCAGCCGAAGGCGGCTCCTGGTCAAGCACGTCCGTTGCGTAGCCACCGACCTTGCCAGATTCGAGCGAGGCCAACATGTCTTTTGAGTTGACCAGTTCTCCCCGTGCGCAGTTCACGATCACAACTTCGTCTTTCATCGTTGCGATTGTTTCAGCCCGGATCATGTCGCGAGTTTCGTCAGTCAAATTTGTGTGCAGAGAAACAATGTCGCACGTCTTAAAAATTTCGGCATAGTCTTCTGCTTTTTTCACACCGTAATCGTTTGCGAAATCTTCAGGCCAGTAAAGATCTAATCCAACGATGTTCATTTCAAACGCCTTGGCCCGTTTAACAACTTCCTTGCCGATGCGGCCAAGCCCGATGACGCCGATCGTTTTGTTCATGATCTCGTGACCGGTCATGCGTTTCCAGTTGCCGGATTTGACCTCCGTTGCTTGTTCGTGCATGTGACGAAAAACATTCAACATCAACCCAAACGTATGCTCAGCGACGGTCGTATGATTAACGCCGGGGCAAAACGTAAGCGGGATGCCGAGTTCGCTGCAGCCGTCGACGTCGATTTTGTCGACTCCGATTCCATACTTGGAAATGATTTTGAGTTTAGGAATCGACTTGTTCAAAACTGCTCGCGTAATCGCGTCGTCTCCGCAGAGGAATGCATCAAAGTCACCCGCCAGTTCAAGCATTTTCTCTTCAGAAAGCGGGCCACGTTCGCGATGCACTTCGACCCCCGCACTTGCAAGCAATTCATGATGCGGGCCAGGCGTATCTTGATACGATGTTGTGGTGAGTAAAACTTTGACCATATTATTTTGAAAAAAGTTGAAAGTAATTTTGAAAGAAACAGTTTAAGCAACTCGCGATGGATATACGAGTCCTAATCACAAATGCGAAAGGAAAAACGCTGTGTCCAGCGGTATACAAACGGCAAAATGCGAAAGCCTATCCGGCTGTCGTTGAAACGCTATTAACCACGGCTTGGAAGCCTGAGATACTTTTTGTTCATCTGTTAGTAACAATTCATCCTTAAATCAGCTGGACCTTATTCAAGGAAATTACTACGTTTTCTTTGTGCTTTTTATCTCAACCACGTCTATCTTGAAACCAAAATGCCGATGAATGTTGCTCAATTGATTGCCATAAAACGTGATGGCGATGCGCTGACGGAAGAACAAATCAAATCACTAGTTCAGGGCTACACGGACGAGAGCGTTCCCGATTACCAAATGGCCGCATTTGCGATGGCCGTCTTTTTCCAGGGCATGACCCCCGAAGAGACGACCGCGTTCACCCAAGCCATGGTTGATTCGGGCGAGCGAATGAAGTGGGGTGCAAAGCCATCGGTCGACAAACATTCTACGGGTGGCATTGGCGACAAAATTTCAATTCCACTTGCCCCACTATTGGCATGCTGCAACGTCGAAGTCCCCATGATCTCCGGTCGTGGGTTGGGTGCGACAGGCGGAACACTGGATAAGCTTGAATCGATCAAAGGTTACAACTGCGAGATTTCCAACGACGAGTTTCGTAGCATCGTGAACTGGAACGGATGTTCGATCGCGAGTGCTTCGTCAAAACTTGCTCCGGCCGACAAGCGGCTTTATGCACTCAGAGACGTAACGGCAACCGTGCCTTCGATTCCGTTGATCACGGCAAGTATCCTCAGCAAGAAAGTCGCCGAAGGAATCGATGCGTTGGTCTTGGATGTGAAATGGGGGAGTGGGGCGTTTATGAAAACGCTGGAGCAAGCTCGCGAGCTGGCCAAATCATTGGTGACCGTTGGGAATCACTTGGGTGTGAAAACGTCTGCTGTGATTACCGATATGAATCAGCCATTGGGCCGAATGATTGGAAACGCAGTCGAGATTGATGAGTCAGTTGAAGTTCTTAAAGGCGAAGGGCCAGAGGATGTGCTTGAACTGACGCTTGATCTGGGCAGCCGACTTTTGGTTGATGTTGGTGTTGAGCCTGATCTGGCGTCGGCGAAAAAACAGCTTGAGCACAGGATTACAACAGGCGAAGCGCTCAAGAAATTTGAGGAAATGGTTAAGAGCCACGGTGGCGATCTCAATATGAAACGCGAAGTCGCTGGGGCGAATGTGGTCAAAGCCTCCGAGTCAGGTTACGTTTCACGCGTCAACGCCGAGCGTTTGGGATTGGCTGTGATTGAGATGGGCGGCGGTCGAAAGCAGATTGGGGACAGGCTTGATCATTCAGCCGGAATTGAATTCCTGATTCGCATCGGTGACAAGATTGAAAAAGACCAACCGATCGCAAATGTCTTTTGTGCGTCCGCTGCAAAAAATTACGCAATCGAATTAGTTGGGGCTTCGATCGGTGTGAGCCAGTCACCCGTTGAGCCGCCGAAACTAATTGTCGAATCGGTTTAACTAAAATTGGTTTGAGCAAAAATTGGTTCAGGGAACCAGATTATTCGCCTCAATACGATTAGCTACAATGTTTTCTGGCCAATTGTTGCACCCTTCAAATTTTTTTACACCATTTCGGCACAAGGCGTTTTATGACTCAAGAAGAGCGATCGAATTTAATCAGGCTCGCGATTGAGTCTCGTCAAAAGGCTTACGCGCCGTACTCCAATTTTCTTGTTGGGGCGGCGTTGCTGACCAAAGACGGTACGATCTTCACCGGGTGCAACGTTGAGAATACTTCTTATGGGCTTTGCATTTGTGCTGAGCGAACCGCGATTTGCAAAGCCGTATCAGAGGGGCATCAGAAGTTTGAAGCGATCGCCGTGTCCGCCACACCGTTTGCGACTCCGTGTGGTGCGTGCCGCCAGTTTATCGTTGAATTCGGACGAGACATCGAAGTAATCTGTGTCGATGCGAATGATGCTGCGAATACGAAGTCTTGGACTAGCGAAGAGCTAATTCCAGATAACTTTAAGTTCTAAGTTGGCGTAACTCTTTGTCGCAAATCGTGAGCGCAAATTCTGCACGATGTTGACGCATCGTTTTCACGTTTCTGAATCGCTTTGAAAACCGACGCTTTGTTATCGTAAGATGCCGTACATCATCCCGGCCATACAAGCCGTCATACAAGCAGCCAACATGCCGCCGAACATGGCTCGCAAGCCAAGCTGCGCCAGGTCGCTTCTACGACTTGGCGCAAGTGGCCCGATACCACCGATTTGGATACCGATCGCACCGAAGTTTGAGAACCCACAAAGTGCATACGTCAAAATGATTTCAGTGCGGTGTGAAATGACGATCGGATTTTTGTTTGCATCCACCGTTCGGCCTGCAAGAATTTCGCCCATTTCTGAGTAAGCCACAAACTCATTTACGACGACTTTTTTACCAAGCAATTCACCTGCCACCGCACAGTCGCCTGTTTCAATTCCCATTATCCACGCCAGCGGATAAAAGAGCTTGGCGAACAAGTTATCAAGCGACCATTGCAAATCTACTGGATTGGCCACAACGAGATTGATAAGGTACTGAATTAACTCGCCAAATCCAGCGAGCATTGCATTGCCCATCGCAAGCAACGCCAGAAACGCAATTAGCATTCCAGTAATGTTGATCGCCAATTGCACACCATCGCTTGCTCCAATCGCGGCCGCTTCAATGACGTTGGTTGCGACTTTGTCGGGTTCTTCTTGAATGGTAGTGGGTTCTGGCGTCTCGGTTTCGGGTTGGAGAATTTTTGCGATCACTAACGCGGCTGGGGCTGAAATAATGGACGCGGTCAACAGATGGCCGGCACTGATGCCACTGAATACGACAAAGATCGCCATCAGGCTTCCGCTGATCGTCGCGAATCCGCCAACCATCAACGCGTTGAGTTCACTGCGAGTCATGTTTTGAACGTAAGGCCGCACGACGAGTGGAGCTTCGGTGTGCCCAACCAAAACGTTGGCCGCCGCGGCCATGCTTTCGGGGCCAGATGTGCCAAGTGTTTTCTCCATAGACCAAGCCATCGTTTTTATCAAGATCTGCATGATGCCGAGGTAGTACAATACCGACATCAGCGACGCGAAGAATACGACCGTTGGTAAGACACCAAACGCAAACGTTTTTAGCAAATGGAGTGGATCCTGCGCGCTGGGGTTGCCTTCGAATACAAAATTGGCCCCTTCATCGACATACGATTTGATCGCTGTAAAAAACGAGTCGACTCCAGCGAACAGAATTCCATTTTTGTAAGTCGCGATTTCGATCTGGCCAGCGTCGTTAGCGATTGCGCGACCAATTTCGGATTCTGTTTTGGCTCCCTCTTCGATGGATTTTGTAACCGCGTCCAACGATTCCAGTTTTGCGCCAGCCAAGACGGCGTCCAAGCGTGCTTTTGAGAGTTGACCGGACTCGACCGCGGTTTTGACTTCACCGAAATCGGCAAAACTTTTACTGAACGTCCAGTTCTGAGATTGAAACAATACCGCCGCAAAGACCGCTTGCAGGATCACACCAATAATCACCAGTCGCCAATTGACTTTTGTGCGGTGCGAACTGACCAACCATGCCAGCCCAATCATCACAAAAATTCCGAGCAAGCTAATCAGGTTAAGTACAGTCACGTCGTCCCTAGCTTATTGAGTGGAAATGGCGGAGCTTTGACATCCTACAATGGTCGAATGGTTTTGTATCCGCTCAGTTTGAGGTTGGTTCGTCGCCCGAGGTTGCTTTATCTCCAAAGTCATCGTCTCTCGAGTCATTGGATTGAGAAACGGGCGTTGGTGTTTGGACTTGAGGAATGCCGTTTTCATCGGACTTAAGCGGTGGCAATTCGTAAGTTCGTTTTTCGTCGACGACTGAAATTTCATCCATTTCCGTTTCATCAACGTCTTTGCGAAGCAGCAAGTAAACGGCCGAAGTCATGCACCAAAACAATCCGTAAATGAACGCGGCTGCCAACGTTTTGAACATTGCCTCCCACAACCCAATGATGCCTTGTCCCGCCTTGAGAGCTGTTAAAGCATTCGGGTCTGTTGTGTCTTTGGCGGCATCACCGACCGCAGCGTCGGCTGGTTCAGCCAATCCTTCGTCGACCGGGATCGCAATCTCGCCGCGGATGATGTCGGTGCGATCAGCAGAAACGACATTGGTTCCCCAGGATGTCGACCAGTAGCTTAGGTCTACGACGTTCTCGGTTAAAGTTCCAACGATCAGCCAGCAAAACCCGCCAAACAAAATCGCGATTAAGCAATAAAACAGATAGTTGATTGGTTTTTGATATGTATAAGCGTAAGCTCGCGTCATGGCATCAAATGAGTTTTGGCTTTCACAACCAACGCTCGCAATCATTAACGGCCAGCCAAACATCAATCCCAACAAGAGCAAGCCAATCATACCTGCCAGCGCCAGTACGACAAACCAAATGAGACTTACCAATACGACGCCAACATCGAAACTCATAAATAGCCCAATGATGAAAGCGGGAACACAGATCGCGCCAACGGCTAAGAGTGGAATCCCAACAGCACCGGCAGCCGTTAGCCATTTATCCAAAGCAAATTCAAATGCGTCGTCCAAGCCCGATTGTTCGTTTCGAGTCAATCGGAGCAAGCAGATACGCGTGATTGCGATTCCGATGAACGACCAAACCAGAATGGTCCAGGCACATCCCACAAAAAAGTACCAACACTCCCCCAGCCCCCAGTTACTGTCAAACAAATAAGCGAACGGTTTGACGAATTGTTGAAACACCATTCTTGGGCCGCTCAATGGTGCTCCCAAAATTTTAATTGAGTCGGTTTGGGTTTGTCGCTCAAGAAATACAGCACGGTACGGGCTGCGATTGACCTCGACGATATTCATAAAGTTCGGGTTGTCTCGCATGTCCTGCGTGACAAATATTGACTCGCTGAGCAACCACCCCATCGGCATGAGGACCACGCCCAAAAGTGCGAACGCAAGAACACTGACGCTGGCCGCAATGGGCAGCGTCTTAAAGATGATTGTCCAAGGGCAAAGGTCGCTCCAGGAAATTTTTTGAATGATAACTGGTTGTTCAGCCATGGATTTTGGTTGGTTGTTGAGCTAGGTGTTTGACAGCGAATGAATTCAGGCACGGCGGCCATTATAAATGCGTCTCAGCCGTTTAGAACCGGCAGCACGGGGTTCCAGAAGATATTTTCGCGCGATGTTTGATCGTAGGTCGGCGGTTCTCCACCGAGCGCACACAGTAAAATCCGGTGACAGCCACCGGGCTACGAAAAAGATACCCAGTGCCGCAACTCCTAGGCTTCGTCGTCTGCCCAGGGATCGTCTTCTTTGATACCGTGATTATCGAGCGTTGATTCGCCTTCGCAAGGAAAGCCATAACTTTCGTTAAGCCACATTCCCAAGTCAATCTGTTGGCATCGCTTGCTGCAAAATGGCATGTGTCTGGTTTCAGATCGGAAGAACGATTGGCCGCAGTAAGAACATTTCAATGCGGATTCTGGCTTCGCCGAAGCTGAACCGCCGGAGGTTGAGCTTCCCGATCGCGAGCCGCTGGACGAATTCGAATTGCCTGAGTCGTTTTGGCCCATCGAATTGCCGCTTTCAAAATCTGAAGAATGGTCGTAACGCATGACAGTCGCTTGAATTATTAAAGGCAAGATTTGACTTCAAATAATTTGACGTGATTGAGAGAAAAAATCAACGACTTATATTCGGATTCCTACCATCGCCTTAAAAGTAATTAGATTCGCCGGAAAAGTTGCTGGGTTCTGCCCAATTGTATGTTGGACGGTGCGAGTGGCGATTATTGCCCGATTGAAAGTCCGATGTTGCGAGTGGCGATTACAAACGATCACTTATTCTGTTGGGGAACCGGGCGGGCCTACGCCAACGGCGTTTCACTCCAAAGCCCATCGCAGCATGACCAACGAAACGTGTACGACAACGATTTCGAAAACGTATTCATGATGTGCTAGCCGAGTGCACCCTTGGAATTTCCACTTCAGCAAAGCCGTTTCGCAAGTCGCTATTGTCTTGGGTAGTGGATTCTTGATAAATCAAATCAAAGTTTCCCACCCTTTTCAAAACCTCTGCCCTGTGTCCGACCTCAAAGCATACATCCTGAACCGCTTCGCCGCCAAAAGCCAAATCTATACGAGTTGGATGAGTGAGTGTCCGCAACCATGTGAGATCGTTGAAACGTCGGCGTGCGATTGGCATCCGCCTAACGATGCGGGAATTATTGTTACCCATTTACACTACCGTTGGGAAGAAATTTCGGCGCTTCGGCGAATCTACGAGACGTCTCGCGTACCGATTTTGATTTTGGCGGATGGCATTCTTGAGTATCGAAACACTTGGGAAAATCCAACCGTCGCCGATGGCTCAATTTTCCAACCACTAATGGGGCACAAAGTGGCTTGCATCGGACGTGGGCAAGCTCGTGCTCTGGAGTCATGGGGCAACGTCGGTAAATGCGAAATCGTCGGACTGCCTCGCTTGGATGAAGTCTACAACAGCGAATACTTGCCGGTTCAGGATCAAGGGCCATTTCGATTGTTGGTTACAACGGCCAACACGCCTGCGTTTACTCCCGAGCAACGTTCGAAAGTCGTCCAGTCGTTGACTCGATTGCAAGAGCGAGTTGAATTTGGTGCTTCGGTCAACGGTCGCGAAATCGAGGTGACTTGGCGTTTGACCGATGGTTTGATGGAAGAGCTTGGTCTAAACGGGCTTAATTCTTTCGAAACGAAACAAGATTTAATTCCAATCGCAGACGCGATCGAACTGGCGGACGCAGTCATTACCACGCCGTCAACTTTATATCTTGAATCCGTGATGAAGCACCGTCCCACGGCGATTCTTGATTACAGCAACAGTCCAGCTTACGTCCCTTCGGCTTGGGTAATTTCAGCGCCTTTGCACATGAATGACGTGCTATGCGAACTTGAAAGTCCACCAGCCGGCAAAATGCTTTTTCAAGAATCGGTACTCCATGACCAGCTTGAGACAGGCTGTAGTCGAAGCCGACTGTACGCATTGATTCGTTCAATGGTCCAAGCCGGAATCGACGCGAGAAATACAAACACGCCAATCGACTTGCCGCCGCGAGTTCTTTCTGATCCACAACGCGGAATCCAGAAAGTCGGAACGAACTTTGAAATGTCGGCGCTCTATCCTGACAATCCAACCTTTCGAATCACAGACGTTCACCGACTTCAGCAAGAACTCAATCAAGCGATCGCAAGGCTTGGTCAATTGCCGGCAGAGCTGGATTCAAAAGACACTGATATCGTGACGAAAAATTCGGACATCGAGCGGAAAGAGGCTCACATCAAGAATCTGGAATCAGTTGTACATGACTCCGCAAAACGAATCAAAAAGTCGTACGCACGTGCAAAATCGCTTGCTGAGCTGGTGACAAAAAAACAAGCGGATATTGAACGAAAAAACAATCACATTGAGTCCATGACCGGACTCTTCAAAGAGGCAAATGCGAAAGTGAAAGCGCTCCGTATGGAAGCGCTGGAGCGAAAAATTGAACTTGAAAACGCCAATCGCCGAGTCGCGATTTTGACCAACCGTTTGAATTCTCAAATACAAAGACAGAAAGCGGCGTAACTGCGTTCGCGTCAAGATCTTCAACGCACCGATTGCTATAGCATCTCTTTGGCGTTGTTTAGCAAAACACTTGCCCGCTCGAGACACGTTTCGACTTCGTCAACGTAACCATCTGCACCTGCTGACCAAGCTCGATTCACGGCACGTTCGGCAGCTGCGAATTGAGTCATGATGTTGGCGTATTCAGGCAAACCTTTCTCGCCAATGATGCTTTCCCGAGCTTCCACAAAAGCGTTGAAATCTTCTGCACAAGTCGAATCGATCTGAGCCGTGATTTGACTGGGAGCCAGGTTGGGCAACTCGTTCCGCAGATTCGCAACCGAATTCGAAATTCGCTCAATCGTTGGCCGCAGCGTACCGTATTCCGCTTGCGTTTTCTGAACTTGATTGGACGACGATTTTTTCGCCGCTCGAAAAATTGCGATCCCAACGACGCCAACGACAACCGAAGCGATGAACCAAAACCAATTGATGGTGGCCCACTCGTTAGGAATCGATTTGACTTGAAACACTGTTGCCAAAGCGCCAGACAAAAATCCAGCCCACAGCAAAACCTGTCCAATTATGGTTTGTCCCATGATTTTTTACTCGACTTTAACCAACGATAAAAACTTTGAAAACGGCGATGCCAACGCCAACTAACGCTTCACCGACAATCAAACCAGCCGCCAGAGGAATTCCGACTTGTTCGCTGAAATTGTTGCCGGCGATTTTGTTACAGATAATTCGTAGCAAACAACCGATCGAATACGTCAACACGATGTTGAACGGCATGTAAAACCCAAGTGCAACCAACACACCGATTCCACCCAGCCCACTGGCCGCCAACATAAACCCGAGTGTTCCACCAGCGAGGTACCGGTAAACGGGAACGTCTTTGTTCACGATCCCTTCGATCACCGAGGCGAGCGCTTGGGCCTGCGGTGCGGGCAGTTCGTCCGATCCGATGCCTTTGGTTTTGTGAAGTGCCAACATCAAAAAGATCACGATGATTGGGCCAAGCCAAGCACCGATAAACTGCGCCATTTGTTGCTTTTTCGGCGTGGCTCCAACGAGATAGCCGGATTTCAGATCCAGCATCATGTCACTGGCTTGGGAAATAGCCAAACAAATCGCTGCGCCTACGACCAACGAAGCCAGGATCGTACCCGGTTTGTCCAGTCCGGCTTGAGCGATCACAATCAGAATAGTCACCGCGATCAACGTCATGCCCGAAAGCGGCGACCAGTTGGTGCGACCAATACACTCCGCCACGATCACGCCAGCGATCCAAATCCAGAGCGTGCCAAGCACCGCCATCAACAACGCCAGCCCGATCGACATATTCGCCACCGAACTGTACGCGAGGAACACTAACACCCCCACACCAAGAGCCACCGCGGTAAACAGCATCCAGATCGGCATCTCATCATCGGACGCACCACCGGCACTTCGATCCGACGCCGATCGCCGCATGGAGCCAATCGCACTGAGGATCAACGGAAAAGCCAACAGGATTCCGCCAAGCGCCGCGCCGATCAACATGCCGATGCCCGTTGGTTTGAACAATTTCTTATTCAGTTTGCCTGGAACGCCATTGTAGTTCTTGGCTGCAAAACTGGCGGACATAAGACTTTTCTGAGCGTCTTCGTCCAGTGTTGATTGCGACTTGATCAACTCCATCATCTTTTTCGCGTTCGTTTCCGATTTGAATTGATCGGCAACGGCTGGATCGAGTCCATCAAGGACAGTCGAAGCCGCAGCAAGAGTGTCTGCCCCCAAGTGCTTGTTGAGTTTGTTCGACAAAGGCGCCATGTACTTTGGCAATTCGAAATTGGGATCGGCTGCAGCCTTGTCGGTGAGTATTTTTACTTCATCTGGATTAGCAGTTCGCCAGTCACTGTCGATGGCGGCGATGGCTTCCATAACAACCGGTGAAACAGCTGCAGATTTTTCCAAGAGTTGACCGAAGGAAGTCGGCTCCATAACAGCGGGCGCCGTTTTTGGTTTTTCCGAGTCGGCCATTGGCATCGGCGCAGTCACTGGAATACCAGTCGCCGTTTCGAGGCGATTGATCAATTCCGGGTTTGATTCAAGTGCCATATAAGCCTTGCGAATCAAATCATCATCCGAAACAACGGCCGAACGAATGTTTGGATCGATCAACATCTGCACATCATTGGCGGCGTACATCGACATGATCGGGGCGAGCATCCAATAGCAAATGAACCCGCCTGCACCAAACCAAAAACCACCTCGCCCAGAGAGAAAGCCGACACCAATTGTCATCAACGATCCGTAAAGTGTCAGGTTCAGCATCGAAGGAAGGCCATAAGCCTGCCCGATGTAAATGTCATGATCGTCGTTGGCACCAAAATTCGTGATCCATAAATAAACGGCCGCCGAAAAAACACTTGCCGCCAGCAGCAATGCGGCTTTCTTCATTCCGGCACCGGGTGATTTCAAAATGGTCGCAACAGCAATTCCGCTTGGGAACGGCAGGCGTTGAAAGTCGATCATTTGTTTGCGAAGCGGAATCACAAACGCAAGTCCGATAAATGCACCCGCGATACAGGAAAAGATCATCAGCGCGATGTCGAAATTCGCAACCGATTCGAGCCCAGGTCGCTGGCTAAGAATCAGTAACGCCGGAACGGAGAACATGATTCCCGACGAAGCACCGTTGACCGCCGAAGCCACCGTTTGGTTAATATTGTTTTCGATGATGCTCGTGCGGCCCATCAAACCACGCAAAATGCCCCAGCCCAAAATCGCCGCGAGCTCGGAGCCTTCGATCGAAAAACCGAGAATCAAAGCCGCATAACTAATCGACACCGCAATCAATGAGCCCAGAAACCAACCTACAATGATGGCTGGCCAAGTCATTTCGGGGTAGGCACCTCGACGGATGATTTCACCGTTACGAGTTTCTTGTTCGTTTCCTGAAGACATAAACGTTTCCCATATTTTATCCCGACAATCAGCCAGCCAGTTTAATGGAAAAAAATTGGGCTCGAAACTATAGGGCAAGTCAAAAAAAGAAAGCCAACTAAAAGAAAGACAACTTTAACTGGAAGCCTCCGTTTTGGCCCTACGGTCCGCGGGCAGTTAAAGTGTTATTGCTTTCCTGATTCGAAATTGCAAAACGAATGGGTTACGCAGTTGAAACGATTGCGCGATAATAACACGGTCGTAAACCAAGCTTTGAATTGAAATCAACAAACATGAATACTTCAGACCAAATAATCGACCGAAAAAAGATCGCGAGGGATTGGCTGCCGCGCTATACCGGAATGCCGATCGACCAGTTTGGCGAATATATTTTGCTCACAAATTTCGACTATTACGTGAAGCAATTTGCATTGAGATTTGATTGCAAGATCTATGGCGAAGGCAAGCCGATGCAAGCGGCAACCAATTCTGCCGGACTTTCGATTGTGAATTTCGGGATTGGATCCGCCAACGCCGCGACCATTATGGATTTGTTGAGTGCTCGTGAACCGGAAGGTGTATTGTTCCTGGGAAAATGCGGCGGGTTAAAAAACTCAACGGAGATTGGGCACTTTATTTTGCCGATCGCCGCGATTCGTGGAGAGGGTACGAGTTCCGATTATCTCCCACCAGAAG
>CAYZGP010000043.1:0-42803 GCA_964478065.1 uncultured Pirellulaceae bacterium | reverse complement strand
CGCCACCGTCAAAACGAACGCCAAAGGAGAATGGGTTTGTGATCGAGTGCCCAGCCAATACGGTGTTCGGCGCCGTGATGTGACTCATCATGCTGTGGTAATTTCGCATCCTGATTTCGTGAGCCCATTTGATTCACGGCTTAATAAGACAACGAATCTGTTTGAAGCCAAATTGAAACGGGCAATTTCAATAAAAGGAAAAGTGCTCAGCGAGTCTGGGGCACCTGTTGGCAACGCACAGGTCATTGTTGGGCGCGAAATCGACCCGGCGGACAACCGAATTGCAACTTCGGATGAAGAAGGCAACTTTGTCGTTGGCGGCTGCAGACCGGGGCCGAGTCAAATCATAATCAAGGCTGACGCGATGGCTCCGGCTCAAATGGATCTTGATATCAAAAACCAAGGCAACTTTCAAATGCAGATTGCTGTGGGCGACCTTCCGAAAATCAACGCAGGCAAGACGCTTCGCGGTCAACTCGTGGACGTCAAAGGGAAACCAATCCCAAACATGCAGTTATTCCTAACGAGCTGGCGCGGCTCGCGAACACTTCAAAAAACACTGATGACGGATGAACGAGGGTTTTATGAATGGAAACACGCTCCGGCTGGCGAAATGGAATTCACAACTTTCATTTCGGAAAGTTCAAATCCGAAAGACTCACCGAAATGGTTGACGGGTCGTCGACACAAGCTGTTTGCAGGAACGGATGCGGTGATCAAAGTGTTCAAAAAACCGACTGTTTCTGGCACGATTATTGACTCAACAACTGGTGAAAAAATTCTAAATGCGATGGTATCGACCGGAGTTCCTGCGTCCGATCAAAAAGTTGATTGGGTAGACAATTGGAAAATGTCGGAAGAACCGGGGAAGTATTCCTTTACGCTCGACAGCTACCAGTCGCAATACAAGCTTCGTTTTTATGAGCAAGGTCATGAGAGCCATACATCGCGTACTATTAAGCTTGAAGAAGGCGATGTGAACTTGGATGTAAAATTAGTTCCAACGCCAAGGGATAAAGCGACATTCGGTTGGAAGCAAGTTGAAGACGCTATCGCGGCTGGCAAGATTAATATGGAACTCGGTGACGCCATTGAAAACCTTCATCGACTCGGTGCCGAGGTTTCGTGTGACGAGCAGTTGAATATTAAGGTATCTCTGCAAGGCAGGTTTTTAATTGAGTCTGCGATGAACGATGTTCCAAACATTGAAGAGAATCCTGGCTTAGAAAAATGGAAGGGGACCAATGAAGATCTTGCATTGCTTAATGGATTGCCAGGTCTGGAGTTGACTCTTAAAGGGATCGATCTTTCGGCAGAAATGCTGGAAACGCTTGGGCAAAACGAAACGCTCACGACACTTCAGCTGGAGTGCCCATGGAGCTTGGTTGACGAAGAGTTCAAACTTTTTGGTGGTCTCAAGAATCTTCGTCATTTGAAAGTTGATGGGAAATGGCAAGTATTCCCGCGGGCAGGAATTGAAGGCCTTTCGCAGATCCCAAATCTTGAAACGCTAGATTTTGGAATTGGTGTTAGCGACGCTCAACTCAAGCAAGATGCGTTTGATGGGCTGTTGTCAAAGATGAAGAACCTGAAGTTTATTGGATTCGTTGGCGACGGCATTTCTGATCAAATGTGTGTTGAGATTAGTCAGCTTGAACAATTGGAAGTATTGGAAATTTCTTCGCGTTCAATAACCGATGCTTTTCTGGATGGCTTGAAGGCGAATCCGAATTTGAAAAAACTCAATTTTTCGCGATGCGAAATTACCGACGATGGCGCGGTCAAGCTGGCTCAACTATTTCCAAACCTTGAGGAAATTAAACTTTCGCGATCATTCTTGACAGCGCAGGGGGTCAGGCGATTGGCTTCAGCAAATTTGCAACGGTTGCGAAATGCCTACCTTCCAATTGTGGAACGCGAATCACTTGTTGAGTTTCAAAAATCGTATCCAGACTGCAACCTTACCTTGATATTTGTGACGGCAGATGGCAGTGGGGTGATGTCAACGGCATTTCGCTATTGGTTGAACGAACGCGGGCCAAAATAATTGTGGCTGCATGGACCGTTCAATGGTCATGGTGAATGCATCTTCTTAGGGTTGATGGTTCGACGGGCGGGGCTGCACGTGACGAATCCATGTGATGGCGAAACAAAACGTGCCCTCTAGTAAAATAATTGCGGGTATCTAAGCTGCTTGATTAGCTTTGAACCTGAATTTGCTCTCCAACCATGAAACAACCCAAAAATATTCGATTTGGTTTGGCATGCGCGGTTGGCGCGCAAGTGATGTGGGGCCTATTTCCGATCTACATCAAATTTCTGGATACCGTGTCGGCTCCCGATATCGTGGCCCATCGAATCGTTTGGTCATTTGTATTTCTGATCGGGTTGTTCGGTGCTGCACTTTTATACCCAACGCCACTGCTTCCCAATCCGAAGGACCTTGCTGGGGCTTTCGCGAATAAGAAAACGGTCGGGCTGTTTGCGCTGGCTGCAACTTTGATCGCGACCAACTGGCTTGTGTTTGTCTGGGCGGTCAGTCGTGGACAGACGTTGGATGCGAGCCTCGGGTATTACATTTGCCCTCAAGTCGTTGTATTGCTTGGTGTGGTGTTTTTGCGTGAGCGATTGTCGCCGATTCAATGGGGTGCGATTGTGATGGCGGCCTGTGGCGTCGGTTACATCATGAGTTCGTCAACGAACGCTTCTCCGGAAACAATCGAGGCAGGTACAGCTTGGGTGTCAAAACTGATTTCCGTTGTTATCGCGCTTTCGTTTGGATTTTATGCTCTGGTAAAAAAGCAAACAAAGCTATCGGCGCTATCGGGTTTGACGTGCGAAACAGGAATCCTGCTTTTTCCAGCGCTAATCTTTTTCGCGTGGGGATTGTCGACAGCAAAAGGCGTCGTCTTTCTCGATTCGTGGCAGATGAATTTGTTGTTGCTTGGCTTAGGCCCGGCCACCATCGCCCCTTTGGCTTTGTATGCGACCGCGCTCAAGCATGTCAAACTTTCGACGGTTGGGCTTTTGCAATTTCTTGGTCCTTCAATTCAATTCACAGTCGGCATTTTTGTTTTGGGCGAACAATTTGATGTTACTCGCTTGATCGGATTCTCTTTAGTGTGGGTTGGAATCGGTTTGTACCTTTACGCGTTACGGCAAACTGTTCAGGCTGCTCCGCAATCGGGCGATCACAGCTAGTTTTGGTCCGGTACTAAGTATTATTGTGATGTCTCGATGGAAAAGACTTAAGCACCACCCGCCCGATTTCTTTGACTTTGGAGAGTGAACATGTGGAAGCCAACGCGGCTGTGCTTTAAAATCGGAACTCACCATCGCAAAAACTTGGAGCCACCAATGCCTTGTACGCCATCATTCAATCGGATGATTGTTTGTTCAATCTTGTTTGGAATTTTCGCAAGCGTCACCTCGCTGGCCGTTGCCAATGAAGATCGTCCCAACATTCTGTTTATCTTTTCAGATGACCACGCCCCGCACGCTATCGGTGCCTACGACGGCTGGCTGAAAGAGGTGAATCCGACGCCCAACATTGACGATTTGGCGAAGCAGGGAATGTTGTTCAAGAACAGTTTTTGCACCAATTCGATTTGCGGACCAAGTCGTGCCGTCATCATCACCGGCAAACACAGCCACCTGAATGGCTTTATGAACAATGGCAACAATTTCGATGGATCGCAACAGACGTTTCCAAAATTGCTTCAAACAGCCGGCTATCAAACGGCGATGATTGGCAAGTGGCATTTGAAGTCCAATCCGCAAGGGTTTGACTATTGGGACATTCTTCCCGGCCAAGGCGAGTATTACAATCCGCGTTTGATTTCGAAAAAAGGTAAACGTTCGGTTGAAGGTTATTGCACCGACATCGTGACGGACCTCGCGATCGATTGGCTTAAAGAGAACAAAGATTCTGACAAGCCATTCATGTTGATGTGCCAACACAAAGCCCCACACCGTTGTTGGATGCCAGCGCTACGGCATCTCGATCTTTATAACGATATCGAAATTCCTGTTCCAAAAACGTTGTTTGATAAATACGAAGACAACGCGCCGGCGAGTCGCAATCAGGAAATGGAAATCGACCGCCACATGCATATCGTCTACGACTTGTTTACCACACCAGAAGAAGGTTGGGATGGCGACCCAACTCTGGAAACAGATAGATCTGGCTGGAAGAACCTGAAGCGAATGACTCCCGAACAACGCAAGGCTTGGGACGCAGGCTATCAAGCAGAGAATGAAGCTTTTGCGGCAGCCAATCTTTCCGGTGACGCGTTGGTCAAATGGAAGTACGAGCGTTACGCGAAAAATTATCTGCGTTGCGTCAAAGGCGTCGACGAAAGCGTTGGCAAGCTGATGGAATATTTGAAAGAGTCGGGTCTCGATAAAAATACGATCGTTGTTTACTCGTCTGATCAAGGTTTCTATGTTGGCGATCACGGTTGGTATGACAAGCGTTGGATGTACGAAGAATCATTGAAGATGCCTTTGATCGTAAAATGGCCAGGCGTGACAAAGCCCGGAACGGTAAACGAAAATTTGGTTCAAAATCTCGATTACGCTGAAACGTTTCTCGAAGCCGCCGGCGCTCCGATTCCAGATGACATGCAGGGCCGATCGCTGGTTCCGCTGCTTAAAGGCGAAACGGTCAAAGATTGGCGCAAATCGATCTATTACCATTACTATGCGTATCCCAGTGTCCACATGGTCCCTCGCCACAATGGCGTTCGCGACGATCGATACAAGCTAATGCAGATTTATGAGTTCGACGAATGGGAATTCTACGACTTGAAAAAAGATCCGGATGAGAAGACTAATCTCTATGAGGATCCGAAATATGCAAAGCAAGTGTCGGTTTTGAAGACCGAACTGGAACGGTTACGTGTTCACTACAAAGACGATACCGTCACCAAAGTTCGGCCAGAGAAATGGCAAATGAATTACCGGAAAGTAAAATAGGTTTCGGCGCATTGCCATGACCGCACGTTATTCACCAATAGCGCGGTGGTGAATATGGCCTTCAGCCAACCGCGTTTTTTCTGATGTGGTTCCAGGGGCAATGCCCCTGGCTACGATGAATGAGGCCTTTGGCCAAACGTTTGTAGGTCATTCGTTAGCGGCGAAAAATGTGTCGCCATCGACCACTGGCCTTCGAAACGGTCAACAATGGTAAGGCGGGCGCAGCTGCGCATTACATTTTTTGACCAGCTGGCATTGTTATCGCAACTGAGTTCGAAGGAAAAAGCCTTTGGCCCAATCCTACTTTCTAACGGCGAAAGATTGTTGCTCTTGTTATTCGAACAAAATCTCTTGGCATCGGGATCGGGGTCCCGCGATAATAGTCACGGCGAATTGCGTTGCCGTAAAAATGCAATGGTCGATTAGGACGATGATGCAAAGGCATCGATTGAATCATTTCACGATGCTCTGGGCGGGCGATCGTAAACGGATACCAAGTCGGTCCAGCACGCCCGATCTCCTGAGCTTCAGCGTTGCCACTGATGGACAATACCAACATCGTCGCCATCGCAAAAACTAGCGCATGGGCGCCAATAACCACTTTCTTTTTCATGGGTCGTTCCTTCATGTTGCATTGATCAAAAGGTGATTTAGTTTGACAAGCAAACTGTGATCAACTTAACGCTAGCACTTATTGGCGTCAAATGGATCGCCATGAAAAAAGTTGGGTTGGGCCCCTAAAACGTTAGAGAAATCGTTATTGCGTCCCCTGCCAAGGTGAAGATTAAAGGCACCGAAAACGCGCGTTGCAACACGTGTTTTGGAGCTGAGATCGTCGCGATGAAATTTGTAAATGCGTTTGACGAAATTCGGAATGTGCTAAATGACGGTGACTCAAAATGGGTGACAATCGTTGTCTCGTTTATTCAAAGTCAGCCGACGTTACGAATCCGAAATGGCCTGACGATTCAAAATCGAGTTGTACTGAATGGTTGTCAGAAATGCCTTTTGTTTTTCACGATCAACTCCTCTGGGTAGACGTTAGAACAAGATGTGGCATCGACGTTCCATTTTTTGTCTGGGCTGAAACTTAAAGCTGTGAGTCACGGATGAATTCCAATCTCTGGCAAGTGTTTTCAGTTTCCATTGCGATTACTACCACAAATCAATCAAATCGTGTCAAATTGAGTTGGGTTTCGCGATTGCCTGAAAAACCGGCTTGCGACCAACAACGGGTAAGCGTTCCCATAGACTTGGTTGTAAAAAGTCGACCTGCCGGTTGGACAAAGTGTGTCGTTAGATAGTACGCTTAAGCCAAAACTACCGCCAAACTTACGAACTAAAACGGTTCGATCAGAATGGCGTGGTCACAAAACATCAGCCAAGTGATCAACGATTGCGAGTCCTGCGTCTCAACGCAGAACACCACAAGTTGCGTTTTCGATTTTTAGCTAAAGGACACAATGTCAACAAATTCAGATGGATCGTCTTCAGACGCTCCGGTTGTCGGAATCATTATGGGCAGCAAGTCCGACTGGCCAACGATGAAACATGCTGCGGAAATTCTTGATGATTTTGGAATCAGGTATGAAGCCCGCGTTGTGTCGGCTCACCGAACTCCTGAACTTATGGTTGAATATGCGAAACAGGCAGCATCGCGTGGGCTTCAAATCATTATTGCAGGGGCCGGTGGGGCAGCACATCTGCCAGGCATGGTCGCTTCGATGACACGATTGCCAGTGCTTGGTGTTCCTGTAAAAAGTAAAGCCTTGAGCGGGCTCGATTCGTTGCTTTCGATTGCTCAAATGCCCGGGGGCGTACCCGTGGGAACACTTGCCATTGGTGACTCGGGGGCGAAGAATGCCGCGCTGTTGGCTGCCCGCATTCTTTCCAATGAAAATTTGGAGGTGCGCGAAAAACTTGAGTCCTTCATCAGCAGCCAAACACAAACTGTACTTAAAAACTCAGAGCTATGAACTCAATGAATAAGTCGGCCGTGATCTTACCAGGCGCAACGATTGGAATTTTTGGAAGCGGGCAGCTTGGCAGGATGACCGCGATCGCCGCCAAGCAAATGGGCTACCGTGTTCATGTGTTTTCACCGTCGCACGATTCGCCAGCCGGTCAAGTCGCCGATCTCGAAATTCAAGCTCCCTATGATGACGTCGAAGCGATCGAACGTTTCGCAAAACAGGTCTCCGTTATTACTTTGGAATTTGAGAACATCCCAGTAGATACACTTCGCGCCGCATCCAAACACGCGCCCGTTCATCCAAGCGACCATGTGCTTGGGACGGCTCAAAACCGGATTCGCGAAAAATCTGTTTTGAAAGAGGCAGGACTTCCGGTTGCAAATTCCCATCCAATTCGTTCGCTTGAAGATTTAAAAACCGCAAGCCAAGAATTTTTGCCCGGTGTCTTGAAAACGGCAAACGGTGGATACGACGGCAAAGGCCAAGTCATCGTGAAAACGTCCGATGAAGTGGACTCGGCGTGGGCACAGCTTGACACCGACGAAGCGATCTTTGAAGAGTTCGTCGATTTCGATTGTGAAATTTCGGTTGTCGCTGCCAGAAATACGCACGGCATGATCGCTTGTTACGATCCAGTCAGGAACGTGCACCGTAATCACATTCTCGACGTTTCATTGTCGCCTGCGGGCATGACATCTAAACTCGCAGCTGACGCCAAGGAGATGGCTTCCACTGTCATGGAAGAACTCAAAGTAATTGGCGTGATTTGCATTGAGTTCTTTGTCACTCGCGATGGCCAGCTGGTAATCAATGAAATCGCTCCGCGCCCGCACAACTCGGGCCACCTAACGATTGACTCACATTTGACCAGTCAGTTTGAACAACAAGTCCGCGCGGTTTGCGGTTTGGAGCTTGGTTCTACCGAGCAGATCAAGCCTGCGGCGATGGTGAACTTGCTAGGCGATTGTTGGGCTCAAGGCGAGCCAAAGTGGGATGCTGCACTTGGCATTAACAACATCAAACTGCACCTTTATGGTAAAGACGTTCCAGCCATTGGTCGCAAGATGGGCCATATCACAGCACTTGCCGATTCGCCCGAGCAAGCCGCCGAAGACGCGAAGGCAGCAAGAAGTTTACTTGAAGCGAAACTAAGTCAGCCGATCTCTAGCGGCAATTCCTAGAATCGGTGAGCGGGCGGGATACTAGTTCGGGCCTGAGATACTGAAAGAATCAATCAACAGGTTGCTATCTTCACCCAATGCTGGGTCAAAGTGGTCGTTGTTGAATCGAATACTAAATCGATTCGTGCCTGCAGGGACGAATACATCTACGCAAAAATGATCCGCTGTGTCGTGGCTTGTCGCAGTGGCATCGAAATTAAGGTGCTCGACGTTGTTAACGAGTAGTGAGCCGTTTGGCAATTCAGGTCCGCCCCGCTGACCCCATACACTGCTGCTAAACTCGTAGATACCCGCGTCAACGATTTCAAAATCGATAAACACTTCGCCGTTTGTAAACAGGTTCCAACCATCACCATACGAGATACCGGTTGTTTTTTGGACCTCATTGCTTTCTGCTTCGAACAACTGAGAAATAGTCACGATGCTGGACTCGTCTTCGGGCGGAGTGAAAATGACACAGTTGTCAATCGCATCAGCAACATCTTCGTTGTCGTCGCAGTGATCTAGCTCGTCAGTGTAATCGCTTCCGGCAGTCTGCCCAGAATGACCGGTGGATCCAAATACCAAATACTGCTGGTTGAAATCTTGTACCGAGCCTGCAACATCAGAAATTTCGCTGATGGCTGCATCACGAACGGTGACCAGCGATGTGGCTAAGCCTATTGCTCCCACAGTGGCAAGCAAAACCAATTCTGTGGTGATAATGCCGCCATAGCAATCTTGAGCTATGAGGCGGAAAATTTTTGGGAATGGCTTCATGGGATTAGCTGAAAATACCGGAGCGAGAAGAGTCTTGAAAAATACAACATTCCTTAACGTGGGAGGATGATTTCTGACGAAATGCGGATTGCCCTATCAGCAAACGGGCCTACGCAAAATACAATGGCTATATCAGGTAGATTCGAAAGTCTGAAAATTGACTTAAGTGTCACAATCCGTCTTTGCGGAGTCACCCCTCCGCCAATATTCAATCGTCAGCCACAAGAACCACGGCGCGAACTCTATCCAAGTCACAACGAAATCGAAGAAAGCAGTTCCTCGATAGCCGGTTCCCAGTACGTCAATGTCGGCAAAGCAATAGTCAAACCAAAATCGCAAATAGTACACCAAAACCAATCCGCTAATGGCAATCCAAGCTCGATTCCGGGCGAACGGAAGTAGCGGCAAGGCCCATAACCAATACCACGGGTTTTGAGTTGGAAGCAACAGCCAAAACCAAGCCAGCGTCAAAAAAGCGGCTTCGCAAAACAAGGCAATGCCTTGGCGCTTACTGGTCTTCCATGCAAGCAGCAACGCGATGCAAAGAAACGCCAGCGTGGTCACGATTCGTGTGAGAAGAAACGGGGCGGAAAAAGGAGCTTCAGCAGCCGGAATTGAAAACCGCCGCGCAACAGCGGTCGCGATTGGCTGCCGAAGCTCTTCGGGGAATACAGAGAACCATACGGGTTGGTTGGAATGATTGTTCGCAGTTGGTTTCAAGTTTTCAACTAAAACCATGAAGACAAAATCATTCATCTCCCATGACTTGAAAAAAGCAGTTACACCTCGACTCGGGTCGTTGGCCGCTGGTAGGCCGGAATTGGAAGAAGTTGCTTCGCCGCTTTCCGTTGTCGCAACTGCGGTTCGTTTGTCCAAACGCAATTGGGGCGGAAGCATTGGATTGAGTAAGAAGAACGTTGCCAAAGAGAAAGCTACAATCGGTGCCCCTACCGCCTTCCAACCGAATCGTCGTGCGGTGCCAAACAAAATCAAGGGCGTTAAAACAACTGGATAAAGCTTTGCACCGACTGCGGCCGCCAGGACCAAGGCGACAAGAATCAAGTTAGCGTGAAACTTCACCCGATTTTGCAATGGCGATTGTTCGCTGAAAAATAAACGCGCGATCAGATAAACCGACAATATGCACAGGAATACGGCAATCGCATCGAGGTGTCCGCTGTTGGCAACCTCTTTCATAACTAGCGGACACCAGCCATAAAGAATGCTCAGCCCGATCGGCATCTGCGCAAGACTTAATAGTTTTATGACAAGAAACAGGGTGGCCAAATCGAAAGCGATTAAGCTGGCTTTCATGATCAAGAGTCGTGTCGTCAACGACGCATCGACTGGTGTCGCCACAGCTGCACAATAAAAAACCGCTTGGCTGGTTGCCGGATAGATCGTCGGCAACTCTCCGAAGTGGACGCGGCGTAAGACTTCGGCAATCGGAGGATGTCGGTCTCGCAGGCTTGCCAACTCTCGAAGCTCGCGGTCACGGAAGTCTTGCGAGTTGGCCAACATGACCGTTTGGGGTGGGTAGCGGAACGGGCTTATGCCCTGGGCGGAAACGATGCCATCCCACATGTAACGATAGATGTCGACTTCCTGGATCGGAGCCGAAAACAACATTGGAATTCGAAAAACAACCGCAGCGACAACGATCAGCAGGACAAGTCCCGAATTCTGTTTGACTTTGGTCGCAACGAGAACTGCTATAACGTAAATCGCAAAAAGAAATCCGAAAAGCGACATTACCAAAACAATTGGCCGATCACTCGGAGGATTGTCGACCGTAAATTGCGTACTCAAGAACGCGATCATGCAGTACGCAGCCAAAGAAATGCCAGCCAACAAGGGCAGTAACCAACGTCTTTCCGTCTCTTGCGGATTGGACTCGGAACGCGGGCTCGTTGGATTGGGTTTCTGGTCGGTCACACAATCGCCTGGCTTGATCGCCGTTCTTTTGTTGGAATGAGGGTTGGCTCAAAATTGCTTTTGTTTCGCGGACGACTGTATTTGGCGATCGTGTATAGAATCTTTGCTCCGGCTTTGAACGAACCAGAGATGGTACCGCTTATCTTGCTTATGCCAATTCGCTTTCGATAGGGTACTGGAATTTCCTTGATTCGCAATTTGGCGCGAGCGGCTTTGATTTGCATCTCAATTGTCCAGCCATAATTCTCGTCGCGCATTTGCAAGTCACAAAGCGAAGAGTATTTGATTGCGCGGAAGGGGCCGAGGTCGGTGTAAGACACACCAAACATTATCTTCATCAGGAAGCAGGCCAATTTGTTGCCGAATATGCTTTGAAACGGCATCGCGCCAGGTTCTCGTTTGCCTAACAATCGCGAACCGAGCACCATGTCTGATTCGCCTTTGACGATAGGATCTACCAAATCAGTCAGGAACTCCGGATGATCGGAGTAGTCGGCGTCGAGAAACACGACGACATCGGGATTTGCGTCTCCGGCGAGATTTCGAACCTTGACTTCTTCCAATCCCTTTAGGCAGGCGGCCCCATATCCACGTTGGGGCTGCCTGACAACGATGGCACCGCCCTGGGACGCTACTGATGATGTTGCGTCCGTCGAGCCATTGTCAACGACATATACACGACGAACATTCGGCAAATCCGCCAGGACAAGTGGCAGCGAATGTTCTTCGTTTAGCGCCGGAATGATAACATCAACGACCAAAGGCAGTTGTTGGCAAGACTTCGTCGCAAGTTCTTGATCGTCTTTGTTGAAAGCCATGTCATACCCCGGTTCGATTGAATATTCAGCTTCCGATAATACAGAGACTTACCGGGAACCCGAACCCTGATTAAAAGACGGAGCTGGGCCTCGCGAGCCTGAGCCTTGGTCTACTTGGTAGGTCGGCGCACTGGATCGAGCTGCAGTTGGGCTGGAAAACAGGCCAGGAGAAGCATTCGGTGATTGGCATCCGGTAGCAAGCACGCAGAGAAAACAAAGAATCAACGAAGTCGCAAATAGCTTACGCATTGGATAACCTTCCGTGGTATCAAGTTGGGTTTAGTCAGCAAACGACCTGTTTGCTTTTGTGTTGGTGCTAAGCGATGTTTCGCTAGCAAAATGGTTTTCGAGTTTAAATGCGTTTCAAATACGAGACGCACAAAGTTGTGATGAAGTGTGATGGTACGTCGGATGTGATGGCACACGTCGGTTACAACTTCTTAAAACGAGTGCTTATCATGATTTAAAGACCGTGTAAATAAGTAAATGAAATTTTTTGCTCGAAAATCGTCTTGTTGATATGACGTAGATATCTTTGTTTCCTTACAATCCCGTCGCAAAAATTTTCAACGTTCTTTTTAACAAAGAAATTTAGACGACCTGACCAATTCGATAAACTTCACAGTAAGGAAGTTCGTCAAACTGCGTCTTAACATGCCTAAGCCGTTGATTAATTCCATTGAAATTCCATTGAAAGACAACTGCATTTACGGCAGAACATTCAGATGAAGTTGTCTTAGTCTTAAAAACAAAAGAACCAACTGATGCTATTTTTTGTTATCGTGATTGCGGGGATGTGCTTGGCTTATGCCAACGGAGCCAACGACAATTTCAAAGGCGTAGCAACGCTGTTTGGTAGTCGGACGACCAACTACCGTCGCGCTCTAACGTGGGCAACTGTTACAACGTTGCTTGGCTCGGTGGCGGCGCTATTGTTAGCTGGTGAGTTGCTCAAGAGTTTCGGTGGGAAGGGCTTGATAGAGGACTCGATCGTTGCCCAGCCATCGTTTGCAGCGGCAGTTGCTTTGGGTGCGGGGTTAACCGTATTGATCGCAACTCGAATTGGAATGCCGATTTCGACAACACACGGTTTGATTGGAGCGTTAATCGGAACCGGATTGGCGGCCGGATCGACTTTGAATGTCCAGACGTTAGGCACCAAGTTTGTCATTCCGCTCTTGGTTAGTCCTTTTTTGGCGATTCTTGCCACCGTTGTCATTTATCCGATCATGAGGTTTGCACGAAAACGAATGGGAGTCACGCAAAATCTGTGCCTTTGCGTGGGTAAGGAAACGGTTGAAGTTGTTCCGTCGAACTGTCATACCATTGCTTTAGAGCGAGCGGAGCAATTGAGCGGAACGATGGGCTCGGTCGTTGAGTGCGAAAGCCGGTATCAAGGAAAGGTGTTGGGTTTGGCTGCTGGCGAGACGCTGGACAAGTCTCACTTTCTTTCTTCCGGGATTGTTTGTTTTGCAAGAGGGCTTAACGACACTCCTAAAATCGCGGCGCTATTGTTGCTTGCTCCGGCATTTGGAGTCACAAGCGGTTTGATCTTAGTTGGTGTCATGATTGCAATTGGCGGCGTGATCAGTGCCCGTCGTGTTGCTGAAACGATGAGCAAAAAAATCACAACGATGAATCACGGACAAGGATTCACCGCCAACGTGATTACAGGGTTGATTGTCATCGGTGCAAGTAAACTGGGACTGCCTGTTTCGACGACTCACGTCAGTTGCGGTTCGCTGTTTGGCATCGGAGCAATTACCGGTGGTGCAAAAGTAAAAACGATCGGCACAATTCTATTGGCATGGATCACCACTCTGCCTGTTGCCGGCGGACTAGCAGCGATTATCTATTTTGGTTTGAGCGCTTTCTCGGCTTGATTGGCTACGGACGGATCACGATGTCGCCAGACTTTGGGTGAATGGCGGGGCCCCTAAACTCTGGCGAGCCTAGCCACTTAGCCAGGCATCCGGCTGATTTTAAACCAGACCATCGTCATCTCTTTCCGTAAGAAAAGTCGCGCCGTGCTGTCTAATCATGTTGTCAAGTCATCGGCGCGATGAGTCAATTAGTTGCCAGCTAACTCTATGGCTTCGCACGAATGTGGCCTCGTGCGAACGCTAGAACCAATGATGACTCTACCAATTAATGTCATGACTCCTGTTGCTCATTGCACGATTTGAAAATTTTCAAGAAATGAACCCTGCGCTGATGCAGTTCTTGAGTTAAAAATGCTGCGGCCGTTGAGCGAAGATTTCGTTTCCGATTTGAAAACGGAAACTCCTTGGATCAGATCTACGGATAGAAATACAAAAATCCACGAGAACAATAATGTCCATCGTGGATCTCTGTGGGTATCAGTGCGAAAGCGGGCTTTGCGAAGCCGTTTAGATTCGTCGTGTTGCTTGTCGGTGCACAAACTCTGTGACCGTTGCAGACTGTTGCTTACTCTTGGACACAGAACAAGCTGTTCTTGCCGCGAATAAACAATTGATTGCCAGCCGCTGCGATGGTTGCGTCAACTGGTTCTCCAATGTCATTGAGTGAGACCGTTTCAAATGTCTCGCTATCCTCGATGACGGCAGTTTTTCCGCTACGCCCGGTGATATAAACTTTGCCATTTGCAGCGATGGGCGAAGAGTAAATACCTTTGATTCCTTGCAATCGCTGGGCGGTGAAAACTGCACTCCCATCGTCGGCGTTGGCACATGAGATGATGCCTTTGTTGCCAGAGACAAAGAACAAACGATTCTCTGACAATAGCAATGAAGGGCAGTCTGATGAGTGACGGTCGATCGTCCAAGCTGGCTCGTTAGAAAGATCTCCAGTTCGATCAAGGTAATATGCATGCAGCGTCGCGCCTTGACGCGAACAGCTGAAAATCCCAAAGTTCTTGTGAACAACTGGAGTGGCAACGGGCCGCATCGACAATCCTGATGATCGCCAAATTTCGTCGCCGGATTTTAAGTCGTAACCTCTGGAAAAGTTATCGCCAGCATGGATGACTTGCATTTTGTCTTTGGTTTTTGCAATCACTGGAGTGGCCCAAGCCGACGGTTCGTCACGATCCTGTTTCCAAACTGTCTCGCCATTGGTTCGATTAAACGCTTCGATTTTTGACTGGCCTTCATGATCCCAAGGCAGGATTACCAACTCATCCGTGAGAGCAACTGTGCTCCCTTCGCCAAAGTTTCCACGTGTCTGCATTTCACCAAGATCAGTTCTCTTCCAAACCAAATTGCCTTCCAGGTCGTAACAGTACAATCCCATCGAACCAAAGTTAACGAAGAGCTGTTTGCCATCTGTCACCGGAGAAGCCGCGGCGTAGTTGCCGTCAGCATGATGGCCAGAGATCGGTTTGCGTTCATTGGCGACTTTCTCCCAAAGTTGTTCTCCTGTTGAACGGTTAAAGCAAAGCACTACAAACTGGTGGGTTGTAAGTGATTTCTTGGTTCTTTCGGCCATGAACTTTTGAGCCTCTGATCTTTCGTCGCCTTCAAGCCGGCCGTTTGAGTTTTTGTCAAACTTGCTCATCAAGTCCGCTCGGGTTAGCTGAGGGAGTTTTTTCGCTGTCCCTTTATTGACTGCTGTGGTGAGAAAAACTTTGTCTCCCCAAACTGCAGGAGATGACGAGCCGGCGCCAGGAATCGCGACTTTCCACGCGATGTTTTTAGTCGGAGACCATTCAGTAGGTGGCTTTGCCGTTTTTGATACGCCGTTAAATTCCGGCCCACGAAAATTCCCCCAATTGTCTAAAGGGTCAGTAGACTGCCGAGCGATACTCGAATTGACCATTACAAAAGCAAGAAGCAAACCGAGCAAAAGTTGCAGGCGAAAAATTGGCATGTTTAAAACCTAAATGTTGTTTGGATGTGCGGTCTGAAAACTGTAATTCAGCATTCTGATCGTTTTTAGATTGCGGTCAATAATGGCGCGCCCAGCATTGGGCTTACGAACGATAAAGCGGCTGTTCGTGTGTACTGGCTTACAATATTGGGTCAATTGGATTAGCTGCCTTTTCAGTTTGATTTGCGAAGCAGGCAGCTCATACCCAAAATGATGCGAGAATCTTTATTGCCGAAAACGAAAACCTGGAAGTAAGAATCGGTAAACTGGTTCGGCGATTAAAAGTTCGAGAGAATACCTTAAACGAATCGAATCAATATCGACCACCTTACCATTGGGCAGACTGAATAAAATCCTTTTCCGCTCGTTGAGTCAATCCAACAAAGAAGCGGGACATTGAAAAACGTTGTTTCGGCTATTGCGCAGCAACAGCTTAACTAAATTAAAAGCGGCGACACCCTCGATATCGGCAAGTTGAATATGGTCTCAATCGCGGAAGAGATTGGAGTCCATGCCACCACTGTTTCTCGCGCGATTCACGCCAAGTCAATTGAAACACCACACGGAGTTGTTCGGCTTTGTGATTTTTTCGGTGGAAACATTAAAGAGACAGAAGATGCAATTGGAATTCGCGAAGCCATTCGGAAAGCTGTTGACGAAGAAGACAAATCTGCACCGCTCGAGGACCAGCAACTGGTAGATTTCCTCAAAATCAAGGGCTTCAATGTCGCCAGGCGGACAGTAACCAAGTATCGCGAGATCATGAACATCCCATCCTCCAGACGACGCCGGAAATAGGATCCTGTTCAAGAACCGAGCGACTCCGAGTAAGTAATTTCCATCATTCGGGAATGCAGACTCGTACAATGTCAGAATGTTGACGGACAGGAATGTCCATCCTACCTTGCGTGCGCGCTAAAACTCTGTGGTATCGTGTCTCTGTGGTTAAATCCAGCACCGTGTCACAAAACGAATCGCTACGTGATGAGTTTCTTGTACTTGAATCGACGTGGCTCATCTTCTTTCAATCCCAAGCGTTCGCGTCGCTGTTGCTCGTAGGTTTGATAGTTGCCTTCGCACCAGTGAACGTAGCCTTCGCCTTCAAAAGCCAGAATGTGCGTGGCAATTCTGTCGAGGAACCAACGGTCGTGACTGGTGACAACAACGCAGCCAGCGTAGTTCAAGATCGCTTCTTCGAGCGCGCGAAGCGTATCCACGTCCAGATCGTTGGTCGGTTCGTCTAAAAGCAAGACGTTGGAACCACGCCGAAGAAGCTTTGAGAGGTGAACGCGATTTCGCTCTCCGCCAGAAAGCACGCCGACCTTCTTTTCTTGATCGGGTCCGCGAAAGTTAAATCGATTGACGTAAGCACGTGCGTTTATTTTTCGCTTGCCAATTTCAAGTGTTTCGTGACCTTCGGAAATCTCCTGATAAACCGAGTTGTTGTCGTTGAGGCTATCTCGCGACTGGTCGACATAGCCCAGCTCAACCGTTTTTCCAATTCGCAGCATCCCGGAGTCTGGCTTGTCCTGGTCGCAAATCATTCGGAACAAAGTCGTTTTACCTGCACCGTTGGGGCCGATGATGCCAACGATTCCTCCAGGTGGCAAACGGAAGTTGACGTTTTCCATCAGGACTTTATCGCCAAACGCTTTGTTGAGCCCTTCGGCTTCGATGACGATGTCGCCCAAGTGCTGACCAGCAGGAATCTGGATTTCCAACTCGTCTTCTTTTTCACGTTGGTCCTCGTTAAGCATCTGTTCGTAAGAACTGATACGGGCTTTACTCTTCGATTGACGCGCCTTGGGAGACATTTTGATCCACTCGGCTTCACGCTTGAGCGCTTTAAGCCGCGCGTCATTTTGTTTTTCTTCGATTTTCAAGCGCGCTTGTTTTTGCTCAAGCCATGATGAATAGTTGCCTTCGAATGGATGGCCTTCGCCGCGATCCAATTCAAGAATCCAACCGGCAACGTTATCGAGGAAGTAACGATCGTGAGTGACGGCGACAATCGTTCCGTGGTAATCCTTGAGTGTTCGCTCAAGCCAGTGAACAGAGTCGGCATCGAGGTGGTTGGTCGGTTCGTCAAGCAGCAGGAGGTCTGGTTTTTCCAAAAGCAATTTGCAAAGCGCGACACGACGACGTTCGCCACCAGATAGTTTTGTTACGTCAGCTTCTTTGGGTGGCAGATTCATGACCTCGAAGGCAACTTCGATTTCGTGATCGAGATTCCAAGTGTTAGTTGCATCGATTTGATCCTGGACGCGAGCCATCTCGTCGTAGACCTTTTGCATTGCCTTTTCGTCAAGCGGCTCAGCGCATTTTGCACTGAGTTCATTGAAACGATCAAGCAATTGTCTGCGTGGGGCAACTGAATCCTGAACGTTGTCCCAGACATTTTTCTCTGGATCCAATTGTGGTTCCTGTGGCAAGTAGCCGACCGTGAATCCATCGGTCAGTCGAGCTTCGCCATCGTATTCTTTGTCAATGCCGGCCATGATCTTCAAGAGCGTTGACTTGCCCGCGCCGTTGCGACCAAGGACACCAATTTTGGCTCCGGGGTAAAACGAAAGCCAAATGTTGTTCAGGATGACTTTGGTGCCATGCTTTTTGGTCATGTCGACCATTTGAAAAATATATTGCTTGCTCATAACTCTCTTCAATTTCTCTTTTAGTGTTATTGGTTGCCGTGAGACAACGCAAAACGTATCCGCAATCTGAACGCCTTTGCTCGACCGTTGCGAGCTTGGAAACGAGGTATCAATGTCGTACGCGTTTTGAATACAGGAAACGTATCTTAGTTAGTAATAGCTTGTTGTTGTTTGTAAAGTTTTAAGTCAGCCTATTCCCACTCGATCGTTGCCGGAGGTTTTGAGCTGATGTCGTAACAGACGCGATTGACGCCTGCGACTTCGTTGATGATTCGAGTCGACATTTTCGCGAGCACATCGTACGGCAGTCGCGACCAGTCGGCGGTCATGAAATCGTCGGTGTCAACGCAGCGAATGACCAGTGCGTTTTCGTATGTCCTCGCATCGCCCATGACACCAACGCTTTGGACGGGCAACAGGACGGCGAACAACTGCGAAGTTTCTCGGTACAGATTCGCGTTTTGGATTTCTTCAATCACGATTGCGTCGGCTTCACGCAGCACAGCCAGTTTTTCTTCGACGACCTCGCCCAGGCAACGCACGGCCAAGCCCGGACCTGGGAACGGATGTCGCCAGACCAGATTTTCTGGCAATCCCAGTTCGATGCCCAGTTGTCTTACTTCGTCTTTAAATAAATCGCGAAGTGGTTCGATCAATTCGAATCCAAGTTCCTCAGGTAGACCGCCAACATTGTGATGGAGTTTGATCGTTGCGGCCGGGCCATCTTTGGCAGCACCGCTTTCGATAACATCAGGGTAAAGCGTTCCTTGAGCCAGGAATTTTGCGTCCTTAATATTCTCGGATTCAGTTTTGAAGCAATCGATGAACACGCCGCCGATGATCTTGCGTTTTTCTTGCGGATCGGTGACGCCTTTTAGTTGGCTAAGAAAACGGTCTTTGCCATCGACCACGCGGAGGTCAGTTTTAAAGTGGTCGGTAAAATGTTCGACGACAAGATCGGCTTCGTTTTTCCTGAGCAAGCCATTATCAACAAGGATGCAAGTCAGTTGAGGGCCGATGGCTTTGTAAAGTAAGGCCGCCACGACGCTTGAATCGACTCCGCCGGAGAGTCCGCAGATCACTCGGTCTTTCCCGACGCATTCGCGGATCCGTTCGATGGCTTCGTTGGCAAAATCTTCAAGCTTCCAAGTTCCTGTGCAGTTGCAAACTTCGTAGAGGAAGTTTCTAAGCAACGTTTTGCCTTGAGGAGTGTGGGTGACTTCGGGGTGGAATTGGATTCCGTAAACAGGAAGCCGGTTGTGCTTGACCGCCGCAACCGGGCAGGTGTTTGTCTTGGCGAGTGGAATGAAATCTTGGCTGACCGTTTGCACTTGATCGCCGTGGCTCATCCAGACTTCGGCTTCGGTAGGAAAGTCTTTAAAGAGTTCGTCCGGAGCGGAGACTTCGCAAGTCGCCCGGCCGTACTCGCGAGTGTTGGTGCTTTCGACCTTGCCGCCGAGGTGATGGCAAGCGAGGTGCATCCCGTAGCAAATTCCCAACACGGGAACGCCCATGTCAAAAATGCCAGGATCGCATTGGGGTGCGCCTTGGTCGTAAACGCTGCTTGGTCCGCCGGAGAGGATAAGTCCCGTAGGGTTGTGATCGCGTATTTGCTCTGGCGTGATGTCGTGCCGCACAATTTCGCAATAGACGTTCTGTTCGCGCACGCGTCGGGCGATGAGTTGCGCGAATTGTGATCCAAAATCCAGGACAAGGATTCGCTCCGAGTTGGATTTCCGGGTTTCTGGCGTGGTTGGTTGAGCCGCAACGGTCATTTAAAAATGCCTTAGGATTCGAGAAAGACAATCCCGAATTATACGGATTAACTTGGGCATTTCTAGCGACGGAACGCAGATCTTTCGCTTGGAAAGCTAGGGCGTGTCAAAGTACTTTGGCTGTACCGAATGGAGGGATGAATTCCGATGGTAAAATCGCTTGATTGAGAACAAATTCACGATTCCGAGATTTCTGACGTTCGCCAAAAGCTCTTGCTTGTCTCGAGATTCAGTTGGGCGGGGAAACGATGTTTGTGGCGTTCGAATTTGCCATTGATGACGTGAAAACGCTCGGCGACCGATTGATGTCATTCTAAAACGTTGGATTTTGACAAATTGCTTGATGAAAAATTGTTTTCAACAACCCGTTTTGGTATGACGGACAAGGCCCTTTTTTAAAAGTGAGAATCGCAGTGAAGCAAAATTCAGCCATCCTCGTAGTCTTGGGACTTGCAATTGCATGCCACTGCATCTTGCCGAAAGTTTCAAATGGCCAAGACGGCACGCAGTCCAAGCAGAGCAAGAATCAATCGCATGCGCATTCAAATAGTACATCGCAATCGATCAAGGCAACTCGCATCCACAAAGTCACCGATGACTTTCCGCGCGAATACCGACGGGTTTTCGATCGCTACGTTCAACTGATTGCCCCCAATGGCAAACCGATTCATGTTTTTGCCCAGCCAGAAATCAGCGCCGCGCAAATTCGGCACGTTCGCGACGTCATGCTTCACTACTTGACTGATTTGCCTGATTCAGAGTTTGGCAAAAATAAGGGCGCGATCGCGGACCGTATGGCCGACAATCGCGCGATGATGATGATTTGCAAAGGCCACGACGGTCAGTACCGTGAACCACGAATCGATGCCCAACCGCTGTACGCCGACGAAACGATTGTCGAAGGCTCATCGGCTTACATCAACAATGAATTCGAAGATCATCGTGACGCTACTTTGGAGGAAACGCTGCATTGCGTTCACGATTTTGGAATCGGAGTTGACGTTCGAGGAGCACCCAAAGGCGTAGCGCCAGAATTTCAAATAGAGATCCGAGCTGCGACAACCTTCGCAATGAAAAACCATATTTGGCCTACGAAGAGAGCAGACGGCGAAACCAAAGACTGGATCGAAGAGCTTCGGGAGGAAGGAAGCTTGACTCAAGAATATCTCGCTTCGGCAATTGATAGCTACTACGGTTTGTGGGGGCCTTTCGATAAAGATTTTGGCATGTGGGGTATATATATCGCCAAGACTCGTGCTGATATCAAAGCCAAAGATCCCAAGGGGTTTTCGCTTGTCGAAAAGTTTTTCCATCCCTTCCTGACTTACAGTGCCGAAATCGACGCAGGATTCGAAGGCACGTTTTTGATGGCTTTCGATCCCAAGACCGCGTATACGCACAAATCGCGTTACCTATTAAATGCACGATTGACTGGCGAGAAAAATTCGAACTTGACCGGAAACGCGCAAGACAACACTTTGGCCGGAAACGCTGGTGACAATGTCATCGATGGCGGTGATGGCCATGATACTGCGGTGTTTGCAGAACCAGAATCAGCCTACACGGTCACCAAAAACAAAGACGGCTCGACGACCGTTGTTGGCGAGGGAACAGATCGGCTTGTGAATATCGAGAAGATTATCTTTGACGGAAAGAAGCTGGAATCGAAAATGTTTGTAGCTCCAGTACCGCATAACCTGGGTGGCAGATAGCAAACTGGCCATTCTCCCCGATTGAATTCTCGAATTGAGCGAAAGCGAGCCTGGCTAAGGCTGCTTTCTCGCTTTATTCTCAATGGGCAATTTAATTAACTGACCGTCGCATCTTTAACAGACGGACTTAGCCGAGCTTGAACATCGCCACACCCATTGGCGGGATGGAAAGCTTGATCGAATGCTCACGGCCTTGTGCTTCAATCGGCTCTGACGCCAAACCCATTCCGTTTCCGATATTCGTGCCGCCGTAGAACTGGGAATCGCTGTTGAAAATCTCTTTGTAATTGCCAGCCACTGGAACACCCAGTCGATATTCGTGATGAACGGTCGGCGTAAAATTACAAAAAACTAAAACGAAATCGTTTGGATCTTTGGCACGTCGAATGTAGCCCAGAAGACTGGCTTCTCGATTGTGGCTGTCGACCCATTCAAAACCAGCCGAATCAAAATCGACTTCGTACAACGCTGGCTCGCGTCTATAAACTGCGTTGAGATCCGAAATCATCTTTTGCAGGCCTTTGTGCGAATCCCATTGAAGAAGATCCCACTGCAGCGACGAATTGCAATTCCATTCGTTCCACTGACCAAGCTCGCAACCCATAAACATCAAATTTTTGCCGGGATGCGTCCACATGTAACTGTAAAGCAAGCGCAAGTTAGCAAACTTTTGCCAGAGGTCGCCCGGCATTTGATCTAACAACGAACCTTTTCCATGAACGACTTCGTCATGCGAAAACGGAAGCATGAAATTCTCAGTGAACGCGTAGATCAAGCTAAACGTGAGTTCGTCATGATGATATCGGCGATGGATTGGGTCTTTGTGAAAGTAACGAAGCGTGTCGTTCATCCAACCCATATTCCATTTGATGCTGAACCCAAGTCCACCTGCGTAGGTCGGCCGTGAGACTCCACCCCAAGCCGTAGATTCTTCGGCGAGTGTCAAGACGCCAGGAAACGCATCGTGAACTTTCTCGTTCATGTTTTTGAGAAAGTCAATCGCCCCGAGGTTTTCGCGACCACCATATTTGTTAGGAATCCACTGGCCTTCTTTTCGGCTGTAGTCCAGGTAAAGCATCGAAGCAACTGCGTCCACTCGCAGCCCGTCAATGTGATACTTTTCCAACCAGAACATTGCGTTTGAAACGAGGAAGTTGCGGACTTCATTTCTGTCATAGTTGAAAATCAACGTGTCCCAATCCGGGTGCTCGCCTTGGCGCGGATCGGAATGCTCGTAGAGTGCTGAACCGTCAAATCGAGCTAGGCCATGACCATCTTTGGGAAAGTGTGCTGGAACCCAATCGATGATCACGCCTAAATCGTTTTGATGGCAGTAATCGACAAAATACATAAAATCTTCAGGCGTACCGTAGCGGCTGGTGCAGGCAAAGTACCCTACCGTTTGATAGCCCCAACTGCCTGTGAACGGATGCTCGCTGATCGGCATCAATTCGATGTGAGTAAAGTTTAACTCTTTGCAGTAATCAACAATCTGGTGCGCGATGTCGCGATAATTCATCCAGCCGTTGGTTTTGCCTTCTTCCTGTCTCCAACTTCCCAGGTGAAGTTCGTAAACGGAAATCGGTTGCTCAAGCGCGTTTTGTGACTCACGCTTTTTCATCCACGCATCATCATTCCATTGATGCGTATCTAAATCAGCAACCACCGAAGCAGTACGGGGTGGCAGTTCGCTGTAAAAACCGTAAGGGTCGGCTTTTTCGATTTGCTGTCCATAACAATCGGTAACGCGAAACTTGTAGATTTCTCCATGAGAAAGATCCGGGATAAAGATCTCCCAGACTCCGCTTGGGATTCGCTTTTGAAGCGGATTTCGGCGGCCATCCCAATCGTTGAAGTTTCCAACCACGCTAATCGCCTGCGCGTTGGGTGCCCACACGGCAAAGTTAATCCCGGTGATGCCATCTATCTCTCGGACGTGTGCGCCAAGTTTTTTGTAAATCTCGTAATGGTTGCCTTCATTGAAAAGATGAAGGTCCATGTCGCTCAGTAGCGGAGGAAATGCGTACGGGTCGTGGTCCACAATGGTGTCGTCGCCTTGAGTGTATTGGAACTTGTAACTGCCAGTTGATGTTTCAAAGTCGTCTGCGTTCACGTTAACTTCCCAAAGTCCGTTAGGGTGAACAAGGGTCATGGGCTGAGATTTTGTCTCATTACGGTTAATGATCGTGACCTGTTCTGCAGTCGGAAGAAATGTCCGAACCAGGACCAATCTATCGGACCCCTTGTTTTCGGGGCGTTTGGTTTCCGTTTCTTGTTTCAGTGGCCCCAAAAACTCCTGCGGCTGACTGGTCTGGCCGTTCATGATAGCCAGCATTAATTCCGAATCTAAGGCCGAGGAAGGTGACGTCCATGTGTTCATTTTGAGTGCTCTAAGTTAAATCAAGTCGGTGGAGCCATCCACTGACGATTAAAGTGTAGTCCAGTTGTACAGTATCTATTTTGGGCCAGTGTCTTGAATCAATTCACTGCGTAGCCGTAAGCTTGCCCCATACCCATTGGTTTGATTTTGTCGGCCAGCATTTCGGAGACTCGCGTGACTTGCTCGATCGTATTTTCGATCGCAATGGAACTGCGGGAAAGGCTCAGTCTTTCGTCTATCGGCTGGTGCGTTGGTTCGTGCGAATCCATTGATCGTCTTCTTCTCTGACGCTTGATCGCCACACGAGACTGCAGCTCTTCGCTTATGGAGCTGTTTGCATGAGACATCAAAGCGGGAGTAGGAATCGGATCTTCAGACGTCGAGCGGAACCCGTCGCTCATAATCGTCGTGCCAGAGTCGGAGACCTCTGAGTGATGATCCGATGCCGGGCGGGACTCCATAAAGGGGGATGATTTTTCGAGGGTAGGAGATGTTGTTGAAACGTGGGGAGCGTCAAACTGCCAAACGCGACAGTTGATTTGGTGAATGTGCATCGCGTGATCGATGCGCTGCCATAAATCGTGATTTCTGATTAGCTCCATTTGCCCAAATCGTTCCCAGTGCCAATCGTTTTGTCGCCATTGAGTAAGTTGACGTCTAATTCCACGGCCCACATATTTGCTGCGTGTGACCATCGTGATGCGCGCCGGATGTTCGAGGCTTTCAAGCCCGCGGACTGCCGCCAACAACTGTAACCGCTCCCCCCAGATCCCTGGTTCTTCGTCCGACTCTTGGGTGCGTTCTGTCGATCCGATGCGCTCAAGGACAAAGCGCCAATATCCGCCAAGATGTTTGTCAGTGGAATTGTTCTTGGCTTCAGTAAAAAGCAAATAGTGGGGAGCGGTTGGGCTCATCGTTTACAACGCCTGTTTTGGAGTTAGTCAGGTTGCGCGGTGGTTTGCCCATGCAAATCCATCCAGCAAAAAGGTTGTGCGACCTTCCGTTGTCGTCGTTGCCATCCCATGGCAATCAAAAGCAGTGGAGATGATGTCGGAGTGAAGCGATCATGTTCACCAACTGCGATGCTGATTGCTGAATGTATCGGCAGGGTTTGCTTAGAAAGAAAAGTCTATTTGGAAGAAAATGTTTAGTTGATTGATAAGGTCCAATGCGCGATTGTTTTAATCGTTACGAAGCTACTTTTATCGGTTTATGGTTCGCTGGTCAGGCAAGAATTTTGGTGATGATTCCGGTAATTCGGGGTGTTACCGTCTGAATATACAGTAGGTGCATTTTGCAATGTTGGCCAGTTTAACGACGAGGCGGAAGGCGCAGGCGCGTTTGATGCTTGCTTACTTTTCTTCACGTTTGATTTGCTACTCGTGCTCAATGGTTTAAGGTGTTCATTGTCTCGAGCAACAATCATTCAATTTTTACAGATGAGGTATCCATGTTGGAAAAGAAATTTGGCCGTCGTCGTTTCGTAACAGCCACCGCCGCCACGACCGCAGGATTGTTCGTTGCCTCAGACCACAAATTTGGGTTTACCCAAGATAAAGATAAAACCGAATCCAAAGTCGAAGCCGTTCCGGTCGAAGCCGATTTTGTTCGCGACTATGACGCCCCAAAATTCAAACCGCAATGGAAGAAAAAGCAAATCAATCGTCAGATGGCGGCCGACTTTGTGATTTACGCCCATTCAGATATCAAAATGGTCAAAATGCTGATTGAACGTGAGCCTGGCTTGGTCAATGCAAGTTTGGATTGGGGCAATGGCGACTGGGAAACCGCACTTGGGGGAGCTTCGCATATGGGCCGTCAAGACATCGCGAAGGTGCTGCTTAGCCATGGTGCAAGAATGGATTTGTTTTGCTCAGCAATGATGGGTCAGCTGGAAATAGTCAAAGCGATGCTTGCGCTCGAGCCAACGCTAATTGATGCAAAGGGACCTCACGGGTTTAACCTCCATTGGCATGCCCAAGTCGGTGCAGACAACGCCAAACCCGTATTGGATTATTTGCAGTCGATAAAAGAAGTTAAACTTCGCCCCGTCCCGTGGTTGAAAAAGAAGTCCGACAAGAATAATAGCAAAGACTAAATTGCGTATCGCTGACTTCCCGACAACCCCATTCCCAAATACCAGTACTCGATCACCGCCATTGCATTCAGCTGTCACTTAAAAATTTGAAGCTCTGTTACGTTAACTAACTAGGCCCTGTCAACCAAACTCTATGCAGAAATTAATTTGTGCTCTCAAAAACTTGACATCGAGCGCTGGCAGAGTTAGCTTGACAGTACAGCGATTCTGCCGCATGGATCGATTTGATTAGTTTTGTGTTTTGAAGTGGAAGAATGCAACCCGTCATGGATCTAACCAACGATCTCAGCCGCCGAGAGCGACAGATCATGCAAGTGGTTTTTGAGAAGGGAAGCGCGACTGCCAAACAGATTGTGGCAAAGATTTCAGATCCTCCCAGCCGGACGGCGATTCGAACCATCTTGACCATTTTGGTTGACAAAAAATGTCTTACGCACACTCGAGTTGGGCGCGAGTACGTTTACAAGCCAACAACGTCGCGCAAGAAAGCCAGTCGTGGTGCGTTGCAAAATGTGCTGCGGACTTTCTTTGGCGGTTCAATCGAGAATCTGGTGGCTTCCCATTTTGCTGATCCAACGGCTGAATTGGATGAACTGACACTCAAGCGCATGGAACAAATGATTAAGGACGCACGAGATCGTGAATCCAAGATTGAAAACTCGCAGCCCTAAGCTGTAAAACCAGCGCGATAATCAACGACTTTTGTGAACATTTTGACACTCCTGCTCGGTGTTTAGTGCCTTTTGTTGCGACCAGAATCATGGCGAAAATTTCGCTGGGTTACTTTCGGCAACACGTCACCTAAGTCAAAATGTAAACGCTGAATCGTTGGCAAGAAGTGTTAACAACTTTCGCTTCTTCTAAATTCGCCTGACTAAGATTCGCCCTGACGAAAATCGCCCTTTCCTTTCTAAACTGGCTACAAAAATGTTAGACCGTCGAGACCTCTTAAAGACTTTGTCAACCGTCGGAATCGGAACGGCCGTTTTTCACCGCTCACTTGTCACGATGTTCCAGGAAGGCATCAGTGTTGACGCGATCAAGCAAGCGGAATGGATTACCGGATTGGAACTCGATGATGCTCAACGTGATGAGATTTTACGATCAGTGCAACGCACTAGTGCGGGATTGGAACAGCTTCGCAAAGTCAAACTAACGGCTGATGTTCCGATGGCAATTCACTTTGCTCCAACTTCTAATCATAAAACACAGAGCGAAGTCAAACGTGGTGCGAAACCGCTGGAAAAAAAGACGGCGTTTGAGGTTCCTGAAAAAGACAGCGAGATCGCGTTTCTTCCAGTCCACCAGCTTGCCGAATTGGTGCGTTCGAAACAGATCTCAAGCGTTCGGTTGACAGAGATCTACTTGGCTCGCTTGAAAAAATACGCGCCGTTACTTCGAAACGTCGTCACGCTAACCGAAGAGTTGGCAATGAAACAGGCGAAACAAGCCGACAAGGAGATTGCCAGCGGAAAGTACCGGGGGCCGCTCCATGGGATTCCTTGGGGCGCCAAAGATCTGATCGCGGTCAAAGGCTACCCAACGAGTTGGGGCATTCCGTATTACAAAGAGCGTGAGTTGGAAAACACGGCCACCGTTGCCCAGCGACTTGAAGATGCAGGGGCAGTTTTGGTAGCGAAACTTTCATTGGGCGCACTAGCCAACGGTGACAAGTGGTTTGGCGGGATGACTCGTTGTCCTTGGGATCCGAAACGCGGTTCCAGTGGATCGTCTGCAGGATCAGCTTGCTCCGTTGTCGCGGGATTGGTCGGGTTTACTTTAGGATCGGAGACGTTGGGCAGTATTATTTCACCGTCTATTCGCTGTGGCGCATCATCGCTTCGTCCTACGTTCGGGCGTGTCAGCCGCGATGGTTGCATGCCGCTTAGTTGGTCGTTGGACAAAATTGGCCCAATTTGTCGAAGTGTCGAGGATTGTGCACTTGTGTTTGATGCCATCCATGGTTGGGACGGCAAAGATCAGACGGCCAATAGTTATGAATTCAATTGGCCATCGAAGCATGACCTTTCAGGACTCAAAGTCGGCTATCGAAAAGACCGAAGACGACCTGATGGCGAGCGCGAAGACCTTCGCGTTCTTAAGGAACTGGGCTGCGAGTTGGTGGAAGTGCAATTGCCAGACGAAATTCCTTTACGGCCATTGACGTCGATCATCGACATTGAGGCGGCAAGCGTATTTGACGATCTACTCAGAGCAGGGCATACCGACGGATGGAATACCTGGGACGAAGATTTTCGGGCGGCTCAATATGTTTCCGCGGTCGACTATGTTCGAATCCAACGGGTCAGAACCTTGCTGATGGAAAAATTCGAATCCGCCATCTCGGGCGTAGATGTGTTGGTAAATATGAACGACTTGGTTCACACAAATTTCACGGGTCACCCGTCGGTTGTTCTGCCAACGGGGTATCGGGATAGGGGCGAAGGCAAAGTGCCGCTGCCAACTGTGTTGACTGGAAAATTAAACGACGACGAAAAACTGCTGGCTATCGCTCAAAAGTTTCAATCAAAATTCACTGCCCATCAAGAGCATCCTGACTTGGATCCTTGGGTTGCAAAATTCGAAGACGGAACGCTGGACAAACCTGCGGACAAGAGCAAGTAAAATCTCAACCTGTTGTTACTTCAATTCAGCATCAAATTGGATCGTTTGCGAATCGAGTATCGCATCGCTTTGAATTGAGATGTTATCAAATTCCGTATCGTTGACATTTTCGATTTTCAGGACTTTACTTTCACCCGGAAGCAATCCTCGGAGTGAAGTCTTTGATCGTTTTTCGCCGGCTGCAAAGTATGCGTCACGATAGATAGGCGCGATGCCGTTGTTGGTGACTTTGAGTCGTAACGTGCTGCCTTTGCCGCCATCTGAACGCTGAGCAGAAGTCACTTTGAATCGGTAGCCGGTGATCATGGCGGCGGTTTCTATTTCTTTCATGGTTCGGAATTCCGGTTGGTCATTTCCGATGATGTAACTGAGATGAAACTGAGCAGCGGATTTTGAAAACGGCACGCCGTTAGGCCCCTTTTTAGCCAACGCCATTTTTTGATCGCGATCAGTGTAATAACTAAATTCGCCACCGCCGGGAGAGCGTTTCCAGCGATCCAGTTGCAAGATTTTCCAATTCTCCTCATTCTCGGTCGGGTGGTTTTTGCAAAGAAACGAGTCATCGAAAACTCCGAAATTGAGCGCAAGCAATTCCTTGTTGTCCTCGAGCGGCGAATAATCGAAATCCGCCGAATCGACGCTGATTGACCACGGCAGATTCTTGAAGGACTGGTCCATGTGTTTGATGAATCGTGTTTGAAACGTTTTGTCAGGAAACGTTTTGCCGAGCTTGTTTGGGCCATCGTAAATGTGATACTCGGCCCAAAGCCCAAACCCGGTTTGCAAAAACGCGAGCCTCGGATCCGAATCGTACCGCTGAGCGAGACGGGTATAAAACTCGAGAGTGAAATCCTTAAGTTTTTGGTTGCTCCAATCGCAAAAGTGCGTTTTCTCTCCCTCGCTTTCGCCCACTGTTTCGTCGTACCCGTCGGCTTTGCGGATGAAGTCAGGAACGGTTGTTTTTTTCCCAACGTAGACAAAATAGAAACGAAGGATTGCCTGATGACCGCGAGCCGCAGTCTCATCAAGCAATGATTCAATTTTGGAAAAGTCGTACTCGCCGTCCGGTTTAACAATTTCGTTGTAACCACAGTAACGGTACTCAAGTGAAATTGAGTCAGTGGCGACTTTATCGTTATCGGACCACAACGCGATACCAGTCATTGGTTGAACGCGAGTGATCTTGGAGCTGAGCGGAATGTCCTTGAATCCGTGTGATTGAAATGCGTGTGAATGAGTGGCACACAATGTAATGAGACAAACAAATTGGAAGCTCAAGAACTCGCGCAGAATGGACATGGTTACTTCGCTATTGTGTGACACGTTTTGAAAGTTCCGCCAACAGATTCTTTGCTGAACAACAGCATTATGTCCTCAAATCCTTTTGATTAAAGGCCAGTAGCCATTAGAATGTAAATTCCCTCCTCTCCTTCAGACACTTCAATTAATAATGCCTTTTAGTAACCGCCCGCTCAATTTACTTTCTTTTCTGGTTTTGACTTTCGTATGTTCAATCCACCCGCTAATCGCCCAGCAGGAAAAGCCTTTTCCGTTTACGTTTCCGCATGATGTTGAATCTAATTCCAACGCAGCGAGTGACTTCTCGTATCTCAATGCGTCGCCGGCAGGGTCAGACGGATTTGTACGGATTGTTGATGGGCACTTTGCAACTGACAAAGGTCGGTTTCGTGCGTGGGGCGTGAACTTTTGTTTTGGAGCCAATTTTCCGGAACACGAACAATCAGAACGAATCGCGCGGCGACTTTCTTCGCTTGGCATCAACTGCGTTCGATTTCATCATCATGAAACGGGTCTTTCGCCGAATGGTTTGTTCGATAGAAGTGGGCAAATGGACCCTGCTCAGGTCGACAAACTGGATTACTTGCTGGCCGAATTGCACAAGAATGGAATCTACGCAAACCTTAATCTGCATGTTGGTCGTTCAGTGACCAAATCGTTGGGCCTACCTCCACTTGGATCCGGCCACTCTGCGACGGGCGACAAACACGCGATGCATTTTATGCCGCAAATTCAAGACGAGTTCTGGAAGTACTGCCGCGACTATATGGGACACGTGAATCCGTATCGAAAGTTGGCTCGCGGAAATGATCCTGGCATCGCAATGATTGAGATCCTAAACGAGAACCGTTTTTCCAGGGATGGCGTTAAGCATCTTCGTGGCGCTGCTCCGGTTTACAAAGAGGAAATTCAGAAGCGGTGGAATGCTTGGCTTGCCAAAAAGTTCAAAGATGACAAAGAACTTCGCGAAGCTTGGAAAGTTGAAGGCGTTTCGAAAATGTCGCCGATGGCAGACAGCAATCAAGCCAACGTTTCGGCGGTCGGTGAGATCGGTGGTGGCTGGGTGGTACAAGACAATGGCGGTGCCAGCCCACTTGATGTAACGGTAGCCGATGGCACGATTCGCATTGTGCCACAGAAGGTGGCCGGTCAAGCCTGGCAGCAACAAATCGCTTGCGAAAAACTGACTTTCAAACAAGGCGAAATGTATACGCTGACTTTCGACATTCGTGCTGACGCGGAAAAGAAGATCAGTTTTAACACCTCGACGGTAGAAGGCGGTTGGAAGCAAGTTGGACTTGGCGGCAGCGTAACGGCCAAACCTGAATGGAAATCGGTGACCGAAATCTTTCAGTCTACTGCGACTGCAGATGGAAACGCGCGGTTGGCTTTCGACACAGGCGGCACCGAGGTCGCACTTGAAATGCGAAATATCAAATTGCAACGGGGTGCCGGCTGGAAAGAGGTGCCGGCTGATCAAGGGATTGCAAACTCGAATGTTGCGATTCCTGATACGGGCTGGGCGCCTGCTGCTTACAATTCGTTTATTGAATTTATGACAGACACTGAACGAGAGTTTTATGCGAAAACGACCGAATTGTTGCGCAATGAATTGGGCGTAAAAGTTCCAATCTGCGGATCACAAACCAATTATGTGGGCGCGAAATTGGCTTCAGAAATCGGTGACTACACCGACATGCATTCCTACTGGGATCACCCGATTTTCCAAGGCCGTGAATGGGACGCGAGCAAATGGACGGTTGGAAACGGCCCAATTGCAGCAGGCCCGTATTCAAATGCATGGCCACGCAATAGCCCGTTGATGAGGGCGGCGTGGCGAATTCACGGAATGCCGTTCACTTATAGCGAATGGAATACGGGCGAGCCAAGTCTTAGTTCTGCAGGTGGCATTTCGATCATGGGTTTGATGGCCGCAATACAAGATTGGGACGGTGTTTTCTTTTTCGATTTCGAAGACCAAGGCGGCCAGTGGGACGACGATCAACTGCAGGGTTATTTTCGAATCAACGGCCAACCCTGCAAACTAGCGTTGCTTGGCGCGTTTGGAAAAATGTATCGCGAAGGCGATCTATCTGCGCTTAAAGAAATACACAGCGTCGCAGAAGGCGCCCATTTCGAGTCCTCAATTCATGCGTTTACAAAACTGGTTGGAATGGATCCCAAATTGGCTCGAGTTACGGGTACGTCCACACCTGACCCTGGCGAGTTTTCCAAATCTCATCCGCCACGGTTCGAGTCGCCAGACGGTGCTGCGGTTTGGGACGCGACAGATCCAGCCAAAGCCACGATTACGATTAACACCGCAGAGACAAAATCGGCGTGGGGGTTGGTAGGCGGCCAAGCGATGCAGTTGGGCGATTGGAAGCTTCAGTTCGGTTCCGTTGCCAACAATTACGGCGTTATGATCGCGACCAGCCGTGATGATAAGCCTTTATCTGAAACCAAGTCAGCTCTGATCTCGGTCGTTAACCACGCGGAAAACGAAAACATGGAATGGAATGCCGAGCGGACGAGCGTTGGAGCGAACTGGGGAAACGGCCCAACGAAGGCTTGGGGAGTTCCGTTGACGATTTCATTGCCAGCGGGACGTGGAGAATTGGAAGTATTCGCCGTAGACAGTGCCGGGAAAAGGATCGCAACGGTTCCAGTCAGCAAAACAGCTGAAGGTTTTCAATTTGAACTTGGCCCAAAGTACAAAACATTGTTTTACGAGTTCGGTTGGAAGTGAGCCGCTAATCAATCGGCGAACATAGCCTTATGCCGGCATACGTAGGATGGACATTCCTGTCCGTCACTTAGAAATCAACAACTCAAATGGCCGATGATCACTCGTTTTCTCATCATCCGGAAAATCGCCCTCGCGAACGATCACATTACAAGTCGCATCCCACTCTTTCGCCGGTCCCGCAACGAAGGCAAAATCAAGCATGCTTCCAGGGTAATCGTCTTTTCCATCCGGTGATTCGGGATCGTCGTACCAGTTAGTATCGACAAACTCGGTTGGCTTCACCCATCGCCAAATGTTGTCTTGCATGAAATTATTGAAAGCCGGGTTGCCTTTTTCCGTTTCGAATTCATAGTCGAAATTGTAGTCACCAACGGCAATGATTGGCAGCGATTGATCACGTCCCCATTCTTTTAGCATCGAAGCCTGTTCCTGACGAACTTCGGCCTTTTTGCGAGCCAAATGATTGACCATCACCATAAATTGTGTTTTCGTATCGCGGTCTTTCAAGTGAACCAGCATCGGCGCTCGGTATCGTTTTGAAATATTGATCTTGTTCAAGTCGACTTGGCGGATCATTGAAAACTTGGACTCGTTGTAAAGAATCTGCATTCTGTCATTGAAACCGGTTTTGGAGAAAATGTATTTATAGTGTTCACCCAAAGCCAAACGATGCTTGCTTAAGTCAACAGGCAAGACTTCCGTCAAAGCAACGACATCATATTTGTCGTCTTTGTTAAGCTCTTTCAGTTGCTCGCAGATCACGCCCGCATCCGCGCCGTCTGATTCGATATTCCACGAGAGAATTTTGTAACTGCTTGTTCCCTCGGTTGAAGCCGACTGAGTTTTCGCCTTGGCCGAGTCGGACTCCGTTTTAGATTCTTGCGGGTCATTTGAAGCGTTTGAAGAATCGGACTTTTCAACAGTTTTAGGATCGACGCCCGTACTGGGCGGCGCGGTATTGCAGCCCGAATTCAAAACGCACAAAAGGCATATTGCAGGAATAAAAAAGAGAACTAAGCTTTTCATATGAGCTGTCGAATTGAAATCGGTGGTGAGAATTTGGCTTGTGCCAAACGCTAGACTAACAACTTGCCAACGTTGGTGGCTATAGGGGACAGAACGCTTTGACACATTTAGCAGCGAATTGGCGGGGACATGCCAACGCGGTTGCAACAAAAAAAATGCTCCGATGAAATTCACCGGAGCATTTTTTTTAAAGATTCAAAACTAACGTATGAAATCAGAGAATTAACTCACCACGATTTCATAGCCTTTACGCTGATCGCGTGCGATAAATGAATTCGCCAAAGCGTCGTCGCCGAATGTTTCTGTTTTCGGATCAAACACAATGGTCTTGTTTAAACGCATCGCAATATTGATCGCGTGGCAAACGTTGAGCATGCGGTGATGAGATTGCATGTCAGAAGCCGGCGTTTTGCGTGTTTTTACGCAGTCCATGAAGTTCTTCATGTGGTAGCCTTCTTCGCCGAAGCCTTCAAGCGTTGAAGCATCGTCGATGTAGAGTTTGCTAATCGAATCGCTCTTCAACGGATTCTTCTTAAGGGCTTCAACTGGAGATCCAACGAGTTTTCCGCGGTTGACGAGGAAGCGACCTTTGCCTTGGAACATGATGCCATTGTCAAAACCCAGCTCGTCATTTTTATCCTGGACAAACATCTCAGTGCCGTCTTCGAAAGTACATTTGACTTTGAAAGTAACCGCACAATTGAACATGTCGTCGCGTTTAGGCATTCCTTTTTCGTCAAACTCAACGGGGTGGTTGACGCTAACTGGCTCGATCGTAATCTTGCCGATGTCATCGCCAAGTTTATTCAAGGCCCACATGGCGATGTCGACGTGGTGTGCGCCCCAGTCGGTTAGTTTTCCGCCCGAGTACTCATAGAACCAGCGGTAGTAGTGATGGGCGCGACTGAATGGGAATCCAGCTCCCCAGCCTTTCACATCAACGACTTTGTCTGCCGCACGGTAAGGCACGTCAGGACACTGGCCTTGCCAAAAATCCCAGTTCAAACTTTTTGGAGGATCAACAATTGGTAGGACTTCGCTAACTCGCGAACCACCAAAACAAATATCGACTTGCTTCGGTTTGCCGATTCGATCTTCGCGAATCATTGCCGCCGCAGTTGCAAATCGCTTTGCAAATTCAGTTCGCTGCTGCGTGCCGACTTGAAGCACTTTGCCAGTTTTCTTTTGGGCTTCAAGAATCTGCTGGCCTTCTTTGATAGTCAACGTTACTGGTTTCTCACAGTAAACGTCTTTGCCGGCTTCCATGGCTTCGATTGCAATTTTCGAATGCCAGTGATCGACAGTTCCAATAACAACAACATCAACGTCTTTGTTTTCCAACAATCGGCGGTAGTCCTCGTGAGCACCGATTACCAATTCACGTCCTTGTTTGCGATGATGGTCGACGGCGACTTGGAGTGCGCGGCCAAGCTGAACGGCGTCCACGTCGCAGAGTCCTACGCAAGGGCCAAACTTCATGGCTTGTTTGCCGTGGTAAGTGTGGAATCGAATTCCAGTTCCAACAAACGCGATTCCAGGTTGCTCGTTGACCGAGCGATAGCCGGCTGCAAGAGCACCAGTCGAAGGCGTCGTCGAACTGCTAAAGTAACCTGCGGCAGCCGTGGCGGCTGACGCTTTCAAGAATCCACGTCGAGAAGCTTTTGATTTCATTTTTATAGCTCAATAGTTTTGGGGTGTCGGTTAACACAAATGATGAAATGATGATTTGGCCTGCCTTTATAAATGGCAAGCTCGCGATTCAAAAATCGTGCGTGGGAATATTCTACCAAGACAGAACCTTTGAAGCTATTAGCTTTTACAAACCCAGTGTCCCTTTGGACGATGAGCCAATTCGCCAATAAAAATCAATCTTGCGTGCTACCTGAGATCGGGCAGCCAGGTTTCGCAAACACGATATGAATGTTGTGGACCCGTCGCTCGGCAAACGCGGCTTCGCAATAGCACAGGTAGAAATGCCAAAGCCGAATAAAACGTTCGTCGTAGCCAAGAGCTCGGACTTCAAAGAGCTGGGCCATGAATTGACACCGCCAATATGCGAGCGTTTTTACATAATGAGGCGTGATGTCTTCAAGAGAAAGCATTCTCATGTCCGTGACTCTGCCGACGGAATTTGCAAGCGCAGTGACAGACGGCAAACAACCACCCGGAAAAACGTACTTACGAATAAAGTCAACATTGCGAATGTGGTAATCAAAATTCTGCTCACCAATCGTGATCGACTGAAGCAGCATCAACCCTTCATCCGTCAGTAGGTTTGAGCAACGTGAAAAATACTCGTCGTAGAACTCGTGTCCAACGGCCTCAATCATTTCAATAGAAACGATTTTGTCGTACTTGCCCGTCAATTGACGATAGTCTTTGAGCAACACAGTAACTCGATCTGAAAGCCCTTCCGCCTCGACGCGCTCAACAGCGATCTTGTGTTGCTCTTTTGAAATCGTCGTCGTGGTAACCCGACAGCCCCAATGCTTGGCCATGTGAATCGCCATTCCACCCCAGCCAGTTCCAATTTCCAGGACATGATCTAACGAATTGAGTTGGAGCTTCCTGCAGATCGTATCCATTTTGCGAATGGACGCGTCATGCATATTGTTCATGTCGTCAGCATCGGGTTCTGGCGATTCAAAAATCCCGGACGAATAGTTCAACGTAGGATCCAGGAAGAGATTGTAAAAATCGTTGCCAAGATCGTAGTGGTCTTGAATGTTTTTCTGGCTGCCCGAGATCGTGTTCTTGCGTTTAAGATGCTTCAGGAAATTCAAACGACTTTTGATTCGCCCCCATCCTTTTTCCAAGCTCGAAAACCGGTCCATATTTCGAATCATGATTCGGATTAACGACGTCAAGTCATCGGAAACCCATTGGCCATCCATATAAGACTCAGCCGATCCAATCGTGCCACTGAAAACGACTTGCTTGAACAACTCAGGGCTGCCAATGACCGCCGTTGCACAAAGATCATCGTCTTTGGCGCTGTCAGATTGGTTTGACGTTTTCGTTTCGCCGATCGCATCGACAATCGTCAACTCACCGCCAACCAAATTTTCAAAACGATTCAAAAACGTCCGTACGAAAAACCCTCGCTTCGTTGGCTTGCCTTCTTTGTTTTGAATAAAATATTGCTCACCTAGACTAAGTTCAGTTGGGAAAACGCCATGATCCGTCTGAGTCAATTGCATTGGTGCAGATAACGAGGCGTTTTGAGTTTTCGAAAAATGGTTCATCTGGCTACCAAGGCAGTTTCAGTTTTTGATTGGTCGGAAGGGAGATTGACGTTGGGATTGGTTTGCTGAGCGCGGTCTGTTGGATCAGCCACGTCACAGGCAAAACTACTTTGAGGGTCAATTGCGTTGTGTCCATTTGCCAATGCCTTTCGTGGGTGGGAAACGAAAGGAACCTTTTTCAGGTACAGTCTCAACGCCTGCCAATAGATTCCGGCAAAAATCTTAAAGCTAACTAACGGATACTTGATCAATAACCAATTCAGATTCGCCGACGTCAACGGTTTACGCTTCATCGTCATCGAAACATCTAGAATACGTTTGCTGCCTGTATCGCAGTCGGTGTGATTTTCGATCTTTACGCCCAAACGATCATTGGGAGGCGAAAAAGCCATCCGATAGTGCATGTCCAAGGACATAAACGGAGAAACGTGAAACGTCTTATCGATGTGGTTGCCGAAAATCGTTTTTGGTTTTTGACTGTTTCGTGAATCAGGATCCGCGACAATTGGAGTTCTGTTTTCGTTGGGCAAAAAGTAAACATGCTGTTCGCCCCACGGCGTGTTGTTGACTTCGGCGATGATCGCGATCACTTGATCACCGTCGGCTTCGTAACAGTAAAAAATGCTGATAGGGTTCATTGAAAACCCCAGATAGCTCAACTGGGTCAGCAGTTTGACCTTGCCAACGGGCTGATCAAAATCGTTTTCTTTTAAAACGGCGCTTACTCGGTCTTTTAAGCTGCTATTTGTTGAGTTGTCATTTGGCAAATGTTTTGTCAGGTGTTCGTTGGCCTTGAAGCGGGCAAACGAAAAACGCTTCGTTGACCAGAACCAGAATTTTTCGAATACCGTGTCGGCTTCGTCCAAGTCAATCATCAGCAGGAACGAGCGAAAATCAAACTCGTGATGGACCGGTTGGGTTCGTCGGTGGCGAATCAAGCCTTCGTAAATGCAACTAGCGGGCACTTGGAGTCTCCCGATCGCTTGGTTGCATCTTCCTTTTGGTATCCGCGTCAACAGTGAGAGCCTCGACAACTGCTAACGCACTTTTCACGCCATCTTCATGAAATCCATTGCCCCAGTAGGCTCCACAAAATGAAGTGGAATTTTGGTTTATCAATTCGCTATGACGACGTTGCATGTTTTCGCGTTGGATGTTGAACGACGGGTGGGAGTAGTTGAAAGACTTAATAATATTCTCTGGCTTGATGCGTTCTTCGTCGTTAAGTGTAACGCAAAAAACCTCGTTGCTGGTCAACGATTGCAACATATTCATGTTGTACGTGAGATTGGCCGATTTGGATTCGTTCAACGGGTTGTAATAGTTCCAGCAAGCCCACGCTCGGCGATTGGCGGGAAGAACAGAGTGTTGCTTGTGCAAGATCGCCACGTTTGGCTCGTACGGAAAAGCCGCAAGGATTTCCCTTTCGGAATTAGTTGCCCCGTTTGCTAAAATTGCCAACGCTTGGTCGCTATGACAGGCGAAAATAATGTGGTCAAAAACGTGAGGCTGCGAGTCGCCTCTTTGTTTTAAATAGACAGATCCGTCCTCGCGTTTAATAGAATCAATCGGCGAGTTCAGTTTAATTCCATCTTTCCAGTCTCGCGTCAAAGGTTCGATGTACTGCCGTGAGCCACCTGAAATCACTCGCCATTGTGGGCGGTCGGAAAGACCAAGTAATCCATGGTTGCGATAAAACTCCGCGATGAACCTAATCGGAAAGTTGCGAAACTTGGCAAAAGGAGCGGACCAAATTGCGGCGCCCATTGGCAAGAAATATTGATGGATAAACTGGTGTGAAAATTTATGTCGAGCGAAAAAGTCATCGACCGTCTCGTCTGGTGCGTCGGCTTCAAGCAGTTTCTGTCCAAGCTTGTTGAAGCGAACGATGTCCCACAGCAGTCGATAAAAACGCGGACTCGCCAGGTTCTTTTTCTGAGCAAACAATCCGCCCAGATCGGCGCCGCGATACTCTAGCCCAGTCCGAGCACAGCTAACACTAAAACTCATTCGCGTTGGTTGAGATGCAACGCCCAATTCATCCAAAAGCTTGATGAAGTTTGGATAAGTACGATCATTGAAAACGATGAAGCCCGTATCGACGGAGTAAATTTTTCCTTCCGATTCAGCCTCAATTGTGTTGGTGTGTCCGCCAATGTAATCGTTGGCTTCAAACAAAGTCACTTCATGGTTTTTGTGAAGCTGGTATCCCGCGACCATTCCGGAAATTCCGCCGCCAATGATTGCAATTCGCATTAAGCACGCCTACCGTCGGATGGTTTGTAATCGGTTGGTTTGATTGATCGAAAATGGTCGAACGATGATGATCTGATGAAAGTTTACTCTAAACGGGTCATGGTTTTAATTTGGCTGCACTCTGCAGCAGTTGAACCGTCTTGTGAAATCTTACAGACCGACTGGCTCGCCCGTTTCTTGACTCCCCGCATGGCTAACCAAAATCGGAATTTGGCGAATACCCAATAAGCTGCCTCTAGAACATGTCGAACGATTGGAAGACGTGTGGGTTTTACTAAAAATCCAAAACCAATTCGTTGATAAATTTCGCGAAAAACTTCGATGCCGGTTACAAAAGTTCCATCCGGATAACGCCCATGAATCTCCCGCATCAATACTGAATGCGAACGATCTGGAAGATCGAAATCTGGATTCGAAATGTCCGTGAGTTTCAACAGGTTTTGCTTGTCCTTTCGACGCACCATTGCAATTTCCCGTTTGCACATTGGACAATTGCCGTCAAAAAAAACTTCGAATTGATTTCGAATCGGTTCTTGTTCGGTATTTAATATCATAGAACTCTCATGAATCGTTCAATACGATCACTGTTATACCGTCCGATTTGTTGCGGGTTAACTGTTGAGGTTCAAAAACTCTTGCGTTTATCGAGTTAACGAGAGATTGATGGTTCATAATCATGATGACAATGTGCTGGAAACCGGTCAAATCGGCCAAAGAGGACCAAGTAAGATGGGTGAGCTTTTCTCGCCTCGAACGGTGGCCAAAGCGATTGGAGTGAGCGAATCCTCACTAAAAAGATGGTGCGACGCCGGAAAAATTGGCGGGACAAAAACGGTAGGCGGACACCGTCGTTTCGATCGTGCTAATATCGTCGAGTTTTTGAAAGCCAATAAGTACGATCTCATCGATCCGGTCGCGATTGGTTTGCCGAGTTTCGAATCGTTGGCTGTTGAGAACGGACCTGATGGGGCAAAACAACTACTTGCAGCTTTGTTGGCAGCCGACGAGGCACAAGTCACAAAACTGCTGATGTATCTAGTTGTCAATGGCTGGAAGATCGCGGAGATATTCGACGAAATCGTCAGCCCAACGTTTGAAAAAATTGGCGCGATGTGGGCTTGCGAAGAAATCGATGTCTTTCAAGAGCGCCGTAGCTGCGAGATTTGCTTGAATGCGTTTCGTGATGTTCGCTCAATCATGTTGTCGCCTCCCGAAGATGCGATGACCGCGATTGGCTGCACCATCGAAGGCGACCATTACATGTTGCCAACATTGGCCGTCGAGTTAACGCTAACGTCGCAACGTTGGAATGCCAAGTCGTTGGGGAGTAATTTACCAATGACTTCGTTACTGCGGGCAATTCAATCTCAACAGCCCGATTTGGCGTGGGTCAGTATTTCACATCTCAACGACGCAGATCTGGTCGCGAATCAATTGAATCAACTTTGCAAAGAGCTACCCAGTAAAACGACATTAGTTATTGGCGGATACGGCGTCACACCGGAATTTCGCAGCAAGATTGTTAATGCGATTTGTTGTGATAACCTGATGCAACTGGTTGCTGCGATACGTAACCTGAAAAAAACCGAAGTTCAAGACACTGTAGAAGACGAATAAGCTCAATAAAATTCCAAGACGATCTTCAATAACTCTGCACTCCAATACCTGGTCGCCCAACATTGAATTTGGTTTGGGGTTCTGCATGTGCTCTAATTGAGACCAACAACGACAGTCCGGGGTGAACACCACCGATTTGAATTACCGAATTCGATTTCAATAGGTAAAGACAGACTAAGAGAACCGCGAATAAACGCCTGTGGACGCGAATGAAAACCGAATTTGTATTCGCGCTTATTAGCTTCCACTTGCAGTTGAAAATCCAGCGTTCAAAAATCCTCGCGTAAAACTGGTGGCGTTCAGCGAGAGCCTCCGAATAACTATCCATTTCCAATTTTAAGTTTGAATCCAATGAAAACTCTATCGACTCAACGTTTTGATTTCCTATTCATGTTGGCCTTGGTCGTGATGGCGGTGCCTTTTGGATCGCAGGTCGTTGCTCAGACTGAATCAGCAGCCAAACCGATGGAAAAGGCAAACGAAAAAGCTTCTGCTGACGAAGCAAAAACCAATTGGGGGCAGTGGCGCGGTCCCAATCGAGACGGAATTGTCAAAGACGCAAAATGGCCCGACAACTTGGATCCGGAGACGCTTAAGAAAGTCTGGAGTGTGCCGCTGGGGCCAAGCTACAGCGGCCCATTGGTCGTTGACGATCGCGTTTACATTACCGAAAAAGATGGCGGCTTGGAGCTGGTCAAAGCATTCGATCGCAAATCCGGAAAAGAAGTTTGGGCAAGCAAATGGGAAGGTTCCATGAACGTTCCAGCTTTTGCGATGGCAAATGGTAACTGGATTCGTTCGACACCGACTTATGACGATGGCAAATTGTATGTTGCCGGGATTCGTGGAATGTTGGTTTGCTTGAACGCCGAAGACGGAAAGATCCTCTGGAACAAGGATTTTCCCAAGGAGCTTGGCACGCCCGTTCCCAACTTTGGTTTTGTTTGTTCACCGTTGATCGACGGCGAACATATCTATATCCAAGCCGGTGGAGCGTTTACGAAGTTGGAAAAGGAATCTGGCAAGATCGTTTGGCAGGCGCTCAAGGACGGCGGTGGCATGATGGGAAGCGCATTTTCTTCTCCCATGATTGGAACCGTGGCCGGTAAGCGGCAGGCAGTCGTCATGACCCGAGCTGGATTGCGTGGCGTAGATCTGGAGTCGGGCGAAAAACTTTGGGGCCAAGACGTCAAAACGTTTCGAGGAATGAACATCCTCACGCCCACTCTGTTCGGTGACGGCGTGTTCACCAGTACTTATGGTGGCACGACGCAGATGATTACCGTTAGCGCCAATGGATCCGGATTTGAATCGAAAACAGCATGGTCGCTTCCTGTCCAGGGTTACATGTCTTCGCCAGTCGTCGTCGACGGCCATGCGTACGTGCATCTAAAAAACGGTCGTTTCGCATGTTTCGACTTGGAAAACGGCACCGAGAAATGGCGAACCAAACCGTATGGAAAGTACGCGAGTCTCGTGGCTTCGGGTGACAAAATCCTGGCCCTCGATCAACGTGGTGGTTTGCTTTTGATTAAAGCCAACCCGGAAGCGTTTGAGTTGATGGACACGCAGCGAGTTGGAAACGATAGCTGGGCACACGTTGCCGTCAGCGGAGACGACGTCGTTGTACGCAATCTGGACGAAGTCGTTTTGTTCAAATGGGCGAGCGAGTAAATTCGAATCGGAATGGATTCTTGGAAGTCTCGGTGTCTGTCGTTGCGCAGTTTCGCAATAACCTCTCGCAATAGCGCAGAGACGCAATGATCGTGGTTAGATCAGCTTGTAACGCGAGGCTTCACCCGAACGCCCGCATACCACCTTCTTCTCGATCCGGACCGTGGCAGCGAATGCAATGCAACCTGAAAAATGGTTTGACCT
>CAYZGP010000042.1:38360-44137 GCA_964478065.1 uncultured Pirellulaceae bacterium | reverse complement strand
TGCTGCGAGCCGCACTCGAAAGCTCGGCGATCCAGACACCGAGGGAAGAAGTGCAACATGTCTAAACCCATAGCAAGTCTATCGCTCGACCTTGACAATAAATGGTCGTACATGAAGACGCATGGCGACAAGGGTTGGGAAGCGTTTCCCAGTTACCTGGATGTTATCTGCCCGCGCGTCATCGACATATTTGCCCAGCGAGACATAAAGATCACGTTTTTCGTCGTGGGCCAGGACGCTGCACTCAAAAAGAACCACAACGCCCTTCGCAGTTTGGCGGAGGCAGGACATGAGATCGGAAATCACTCCTTCCATCATGAACCCTGGTTGCACCTTTATACTCCCGACCAAGTCGCAGAGGAGCTGCAACGGGCTCAGGACAGTATTTTCGAAGCTACCGGATATCGCACCGTCGGATTCCGCGGCCCGGGATTCAGCGTAACGCCAACCGTTATCGAGACACTGGACCGTATGGGCTATGCCTATGACTGTTCCACATTTCCCACCTTTCTTGGCCCTCTTGCTCGAGCCTACTACTTTATGTCGTCCGATCTGGATCGCGAAGATTTGAAACAACGAAAGATGTTGTTCGGCAAGTTCAGCGAAGGGTTTCGAACGCTGCGGCCCCATCGCCTTCGTGACAAGCAATCTCGGATCCTTGAGATTCCAGTAACCACGATGCCGATCCTCAAGATTCCCATCCACCTCAGCTATGTGATGTACCTTGGTCAGATATCACCTTGGCTGGCAAAGTCCTACTTCCGTTTCGCATTGACGATGTGTCGCTTGGCCCGTGTCCAGCCATCGTTGCTACTCCACCCGCTCGACTTCATTGGAGCGGACGACGATGGCGATTTGGCCTTTTTTCCGGCGATGGGAATGGATCTTTCTCGCAAGCTGAAACTCGCGGGTGAAATACTGGACATCTATCGAAGCCGATACAATGTCGTACCGATGCTGGAACACGCCCGTCACGCCGATGCTATCCTCCCCAGTGCACAGCCGGCAGCTGCAATAGCTGAAACGACGGACTATGCCTCTGGTGGAACAGATAAACAGTCCGGTGACGGAACAGTTGGTAACCATTCGGTTAGCGATTCCGGTGATCTTCCCAAGCCAAAGTCGTCCGAGTTGGCAGCGAGTATAGCCAATTCATCTAAACCGTAAGTGATCGGCACGGTCACGCCCGTGAATAGTTGCCACGGAAAGTCGAAACGCAATGCAAACGTTGCGCAAACCAAGGCTTCGAGGCTGTGATTTTTCCACTGAGTTTTCAGTAAGGCGGTGCGTGAGGCTAAACATGCCTTAATGATGGCAAAGTGGTTGCAACGTGGGGCGCCATGAAGCAAAATCACCGTTTGCTTCGTCCGCTTGCCGATTACAGGCTTGCTTTCATGCCAACCATTTTTCACGTCCAGCTATCGGATAACCATGTTTACGTTAATCACGTTTGTGTTCTTTACCGCTTTGGTTGCGGTAGCGACTTTTTACATTACCCGTGGTACGAATGTTAACACGGACGAAGGTTACTTTCTCGCCGGTCGCAGCTTGACCGGAATTTTTATCGCTGGATCGTTGCTGCTGACGAATCTTTCGACCGAACAGTTGATTGGTCTCAATGCGAGTTCTTTCAAAGACGGATTGTCGGTGATGTGCTGGGAAGTAATCGCTGGGTTTTCGCTGGTTTTACTGGGCCTGTTTTTTCTTCCTCGTTATTTGAAATCAGGTATCGCCACGATTCCGCAATTCTTGGAAGAACGATACGGCTCGTTGGTTCGATCCACTGCGGCGATGATTTTCATTATGGCTTACATGCTCGTGCTATTGCCACTTGTGCTTTATTTGGGCGCAAGTGCGCTCAATGGAATGCTTGGACTTGAAGAGTTGTTTGGATTGTCGGAACTTCAAACGATCTGGATTGTCATCATTTTCATTGCGGTTTTGGGTTCGGCCTACGCGATTTGGGGTGGGCTAAAGGCAGTTGCCGTTTCCGATACACTCAATGGTGCAGGATTGCTGATCGGTGGCCTGTTGGTCACTTTCTTTTCATTGCAAATCATAGCTGGTGGCGAAGGCGGTTTTGTCGGAGCGTTTGAGAAGATCAAGACGGCTGATCCGGATGCGTTTCGATCGCTCGGCGCGGCCGACGAAGACACGCACTGGCCGACTTTGTTTACTGGTGTATTACTATTGAATTTTTTCTATTGGTGTACCAACCAACAAATCATCCAGCGTACGTTCGGAGCCAAGAACTTGGCGGAGGGGCAAAAGGGCGTCTTGCTTGCTGCGTTCTTCAAAATTTTGGCCCCGTTGATTCTTGTTTTGCCTGGAATCGTTGCCGCGTACCTCGTTATCAGCGTGAAGGACCCTGAAATGGTCGCTGCGGTTGGCGAAGACGGCAGCAAAGCGTATAGCGCTCTTGTTAGCAAAGTCCTTCCGGAATGGTTGCTTGGTTTTTTCGCAGCGGTTGTCGTTGGTTCGATACTTTCAACCTTTAATTCGGTCCTCAACTCAAGTGCCACACTGTTCTCACTGGACGTATACAAAAGATTTATCAGCCCAAACGCCTCTACCAAATCCGTCGTAGTTTCAGGCCAGGTCTGCAGTTTTGTGGTTGCCGTGCTTGCGGTTGTCGCCGCTCCATATATTTTCCACGAGCGAAGTAGCGAGGTGTTTGACTTTTTTCAACAGCTCAACGGCGTCTACTTCATTCCGTTGTTGGCCATCATTCTCGTCGGTATGTTTCACAAGTATGCCAACGGCACGTCTGCGTTGATCACGTTGCTGGTTGGGTTGGCATTGATGGTCGTTGGTACTTTTGCCGATGGGTCTGGAGACGGCGAATTGGGTTGGGTCAAGGAAATATTTGGTTCAGGTGTTGACGGAAAGGGCGGCGGATTTCATTACATGGGCGCGGTATTTGTTTTCTTGATCGTGCTTCAACTGGTGTTGGCGGCGACCGGAGCGAAAACAAGCGAGCCGTATGTTCAACAGGACGCCAAAGCCGTTGACCTGACGCCGTGGAAACCGGCTCCGTACGTTGGTGGTGCCCTGGTTGTGCTTGCTACCGCGATTTACGTTTTCTTTGCTATATAAGTAAAGAAAGCGATATTCAACCGCGATTGAATCAATTTGAATTCCAAGCAAAGAACCAACATGACACTGATTCCTTCCGTTTGCATCGACGCTGTGTTTGCTGGTGATTCGATTGAGGACGCACTTTCCAAAGTAAGCCAGTGTGGATTTTCGGCTTTTGAGTTTTGGTGTTGGTGGGAAAAGGACATCGAGCAACTGGTCAACTCTCGCGATAAACATGGCTTGGCAATTTCAGCTTTTTGTACCCGATTCATCAGCCTCGTTGATCCTTCAAAGCGGGAGGAGTATCTCGCGGGGCTTGAGGAGTCAATCGCTGCCGCCCAGCAGCTTGAATGTAAGACTTTGATTTCGCAGGTCGGCGATTTCATCAACGGGCGCACACGTGACCAGCAGCATCAGTCTCTGGTAGATGGTTTACGTGCCGCCGCTCCGATGCTTGAGCGTGCGGGAATCACTTTGGTGATCGAACCATTGAATGAAAAAGTTGATCACGCGGGGTATTACCTTGTTCGAAGTGACGAAGCGTTTGCGATCATCGATGAAGTTGCCAGTGAAAATGTCAAAGTCGTTTTTGACATTTACCATCAACAGATCAGCGAAGGTGATCTCATCACAAATATTGGCGACAACATTGAAAAGATTGGTCATTTTCATGCAGCTGGAAATCCGGGACGAAACGAACTTTCCAGCGGCGAGATCAACTACCCGGAAGTTTTCTCAATGATCCAGCAGGCCAATTTTCATGGCTATGTTGGGCTCGAGTACTGGCCCAAACGTGAGCCAGTTGAAGGATTGAAAGAGGTCGCAGCTTTATTTGCATAGTTGCATGCTTTGCGTGGCCACGACACCAAACTAGAAAAATCAGCCGAGACACAACGACTTATACAATATGTGCAAGGGTGTCAGTTATCGGAATTGGTTGGTAGTTTTGTTGACCAATGCTCTGCCAATTGTTCCAGCAACGGATCGATTGTTTTGCTTTGGATCTGATGCGGTGGATTCCATTCGATCCACTCGTATCCGTCGTGCTCGGTAAGCTCGATTTTTACCTGCCGCGTCAATTTGGCGAGATAGATAATCAACTTTTTCTTTTTGGGTACGTTGCCAAATCGTTTGTAGCTGACTTTGTATTTCAGTTTAAACTTGAAATTCGGGTCGATCTCGATATCGTCCTTGGTGATCCCGGTTTCTTCTTCGAGCTCACGCAACGCGCACTGGAGATTTTTTTCACCTTCGTCGACGTGCCCTTTAGGAAGGTCCCAGCGTTTAGGGTGTCGCATCAGCAAGAAAGCTGGATTAGGATCTTCCTTGAAAATCAGAAAGCCACACGATTTAATTTTTGCCATTCCTTAACACTCCTGGGGGCGAATCTTCCATCTATCGAGATGGTCGGTTGACCCTAAGAAAAATCCAACTACTAATTGCAATGAAAATATATACCAAGACTGGTGACAAAGGCGAGACGGGGTTGCTTGGGGGGATTAGAGTTTCCAAATCCCATCTCGCGATCAAAACATGTGGCGCGTTGGACGAAGCGAATTCGTTTATCGGCTTGGTTCGCGCCGAGTCAGTTCCCGACGACGTTGAGGCTTTACTGACACGCATTCAACATGATTTATTCGACCTTGGAAGTAATATTGCGGCGTGTTTGGGTGAAAGCAAACGTCCGCCGGCGTTTCCGGACAAACGCATTACGGAGTTGGAAGTCGCAATTGATCTTTTTGACAACGAACTTCCACCACTTGAAGCCTTCATTCTTCCCAGTGGCAGTCGAGCCGGGAGCACGCTTCATCTGGCACGATCCGTTTGTCGGCGTGCCGAACGGGATGCCGTCGAATTGATTGACTCGGGAATCGATGGCACTTTGTCCAATGAAATAATTTATCTCAATCGGCTTGGCGATCTCTTGTTCGTCTTGGCTCGTGTCGTAAACCTGCGCGCCAATTGCCCCGAGACCAAATGGAATGTGGGTCGAGTCGGCAACGAGAAATAGATAGGAGGACCAAGAGACAGGACAAACGTGGACAATCTAATCTCCAAACACCATAAACGCATGACTAAAGTTATTTTAGTCGTCATTGCATCCTCTTTTTCGCGAGCTCGTATTAGATTCGGCCAACAATTCGCTACAATTTAGAATACCTGTATCTGTTTCAGTGGTCATCGGCGTGTGCTGAAGCAGGTAAGTTCGTTGTTTCGATCAGCAGATTCGAAAGAAGTGAACATTCACCATCGGCGTTCAAGGAAAATGTTAATGAAGAAAATCGAAGCCATCATTCGTCACTTTAAGTTGGATGACATCAAAACTGCCATGACCGAATGCGGTGTCGAAGGGATGACGATCACAGAGGTCAAAGGTTACGGTCGACAAAAAGGCCACACGGAAATGTATCGTGGCAACGAATACGCCATTGATTTTGTTCCCAAAGTCAAAGTCGAAGTCGTTGTGACTGAAGATAATCTCCAGCGCGTTGTTGAAACCATAATGGGCAAAGCTCAAACGGGACAAATGGGCGACGGAAAAATCTTTGTTTCCGACCTATCCGAAGTCATCCGGATTCGCACAGGTGAAACTGGCAAAGACGCGGTTTAGCTTCCTTGATTTTGATCATTTTGCGACCAACGTGACTGACCACGCCGTTGTTCGCTGATGATTTAGATACCGCGATTTTCTGTTACGA
>CAYZGP010000042.1:27031-38260 GCA_964478065.1 uncultured Pirellulaceae bacterium | reverse complement strand
TGAAACTTTGGCGAATTTTGCTACACGTTTTTGAGGCTACCATTCACCATGACCACCGGCGTCGGAATTCGACCCAGCGTTCTCGAAGCGCGGCAACGTTGGCGTGATGGTCGGCAAAAGATCCGCCAAATGCACGACCATGGCGGCTCGGGCGTCGAGGTTTGCCACGCGATGTCTGACTTGCTCGACGAAGTACTGATCGACATTTACAACACGGCACTTACGGAAATTTCACCGGGACTCGAAACTCGGATCTCATTGACGTTGCTTGGCGGGTGCGGGCGGCGCGATGTGGCCCCTTATTCTGACTGCGATCTTATGTTGCTTTATCAAGGCAGCATGACCGACGATATCGTGGAGTTTTCTCGCCGCATCTCTCAAGACGTAACCGATGCGGGAATGCAATTGGGCTATAGCCTGCGTACGCCGCGCGAAGCCTGCTCGATGTCTTTGAAAGACGCTTACATTTTCTCTTCGTTAACCGAAGCGAGATGGCTGGGCGGAAATCTGGAGTTGTTCCAGTATTTCCAAGGTCGCTTCAAACGCAATTCAAGTCGTAAAACGTCAAACATTATCAAAGCGATTATCGCGGCTCGTGGCCAGGAGCGAATCGAGTTTGGCGAAACCGTTTACCTGTTGCGGCCCAACGTCAAGAAATCTCGTGGAGGCCTGCGCGATATTCACTTGATTCGTTGGTTGGGATTTGTGCTTTACGGTGAACGAGAAATTGATCGATTGCTTGAAAAAGGTGCGCTCTCTACTGCGGATTCAACTCAACTAAAAGAGTCGTCGGAGTTTCTACTTCGGGTGCGCAACGAGATGCACTTCCACGCCGACCGCGCCAACGATGGTTTGGGGCGTAACGAGCAAGTTCGTTTGGCCGAGCGTTTTGGATTTTCCGGTGATGACGCATTGCTTTCGGTCGAAGAATTCATGCGTGAGTATTTTCGCTATACCAGCCGAATTCGCTACATCTGCGACCACTTTGTTTCCAAAAGCACCAGTCGTAAAAAGGTCTCGCCGGTCGCGGTTTTTGAGCCTCTGATAACACGGCAAATTGACAACCATTTCCGCATGGGCGCGACGCATATCGGCGTCATCAAAAGCTCGTTGGACGAAGTAAAACGCGACCTCGAACAAGTCCTTCGACTGATGCAGTTGGCCTGTTTGCATGGCAAAGAAATCGAGCATGAAACGTGGATCACGATTCGCCATGAGATGCTGAAAAATCCTGACATTAAATTCACTCGCGAATGTGCCCGTCGGTTCATGGCATTGATTTCTAACACCCAAGGGCTGACACCTCTGATTAGAGGTTTGCACGAAATGAAAGTGCTGCAGAAAATCATTCCCGAGTTTGAGCACGCTCGAGGTTTGTTGCAGTTCAACGAGTATCACAAATATACGGTCGATGAACATTCGATTCGTGCTGTTGACAATGTCATCAAACTGGAAAACGAATCGTCCGTCGCGGGAAAAACGTACAAGAAAATTCGCGACAAAAATATCTTGCATCTAGCGTTGTTGCTGCACGATTTAGGCAAGGGGTTTTCGGAGGATCACAGTGAAGTCGGTCGTCGGATTGCGGCCGCAACGGGTGAGCGTTTTGACTTGACCGATGAAGAAACAGAAACGATCAAGTTTTTGGTGCACAACCATTTGGTGATGTCGCATCTGGCTTTTCATCGCGACATTAACGACCAGGCGATGGTGGCAGAATTCGCATCCAATGTTGGTTCCGTTCAGATGCTTTCGATGCTGTTCGTTTTGACGTGTGCCGACATTACAGCGGTTGGGCCAGGTGTGTTCAACCCTTGGAAGGAGGGGTTACTGACGGACTTGTTCTTGCATGCGAAGAAAATTCTGGCTGGTGAAACGGACGAGCCATTTCGCCAGCAGCGTTATGAACAGATTTATGACACGGTCGCGTTGTTCAGTGATGACGAAGTCGAGCAGGCATGGCTTCGCGAAAAAGCGGTTGCGTTGCCCAATAACTATTGTGCGGTTCATTCTCCCGAATCAATTGCCGAGCATCTGCTGGAGCTTCGCAAAACCGGATTTATCTGTTCGGTAGCGGCCCAGCCAAATTCGAGCTTGCTGGAGTTGTGTATTGGTAAAGTTTCCAGCCGACGAACGGGTGTTTTCTACAAGCTTGTGGGGATGCTCAGCAGTCTTGGGCTTCAAATCAGATCTTGCGACATCAAACCACTTGATGGCGGCAACTACCAAACGGCTCAGGCCTCATCGCCGCTTTCGCCCGATTCAACAACGGATAAGCAGAATCTAATGTGGTATTGGATTCAATTCGAAGACACCGAATTCACCGAGACGCCAGAATCTCGGTTGGATGAAATTCGGCAACGAGCAAGTGATCTTGTGACGGGCGTCGATGATCGCCCGCCCCGATTCCGTTCGGTTTGGAAAAAAGACGAGAGCGTGGCGTTAAAACTCTCACGCCCTGAGATTCGTGTGAAAATCAACAACGAGACCGTACGATCTGCCACAATCATTGACGTGTTTGCCTACGACAAAACCGGTTTGTTGTATAAACTTGGAAAGAAGATTCATCGGCTGGGATTGGATGTTACGTACGCTCGAATTTCAACTTATGCTCATCAAGTCATCGACGTATTCTATGTGACTGATGAGCAAGGGAATAAGATCCGTAACCGTAACCAAATTCAGATCATCAAACGAGAAATCCTCCGTGCAGCAAACGAATTTTTGGAACCGCCAGAAAGCGATCCCGCAGACGACAAACCTAAAACCCCCAACTAGAATTAATTAGCCATCAAATCGGCCAACTATTTCTCGACCTGCCAGTTCGAGCAACTGAACCGTTGAAACCAATCACGTTGAACATTCTCTCGAAAAATCTCAATATCCGAACCTTCTTAACCGCCTGCATGTTGGTGGCTTTGACTGCGTTAGCTGGCTGCGAATCTGAACGGGCGAAGTGGAATCTTGCGCGAGCCACGCACTTGATCGAGCAAGGCAAAATGCAGGAGGCCGTAGAGTTGATGCATACGGCGTTGGAGCAGTCCCCAGACCAGAGTCGAATCAAGCTCTCGATTGCGCGCATTTTGGCGGAAAACGGGCGAGGTGAAATGGGGGTTTGCTTATGTGATCAATATCTGCAGGATTTCCCCAATGACCTCGTTGCTGTTGGGCAGAGAGCCACTTGTCGTCAGTATATCGGTCAGTTCGAAGAGGCCTTGGCCGACTACAAAAAAAGCATTTCCGATCATGTTGGACGCAGCATAGAAGAACTGAATACACTTGCCTATTTGCGGGCACTGGCAAACACCGAACTTACCAAAGCCGCTAATGACATCCAGAAAGCGATCGAAAAACACGAAGCAAATACAGGAAGCCGCGAACTGTTCTTGACCTTGCAAATTCAAACGGTTGTTTGCGCGGGATTTGTTTCACGACACACCGACCAACGCGAAGAAGTTATTAATTTGCTTGATCAAAAAATTGAACAATTCAACGAATTGATTTTTCTTCAGGAGTCTCGGATTTTTGGTCGGATTACCGATGAAATCCAATCCGACTTTCCTCTTTCAGCTGGCAAAGAAGAGCGAACCCGGCATGGGAGGTCTGTCAAAAAGACAATTTCAGATTGCCTTGCAGCGATGTTGGGAATTCGAGCTTTGATTTACGAAGACCTTGGAAAGCCGGAACTGGCAGACGCAGACAGACGAAAGATCATTGAGCTTGGTTTTGAATTTGAGCGGCTGATGGCGGCTTTGCCTTCCGATCAAGCGTCACCACAACTTATGCAAATGGGATTGATGTATCTGGACACGCGAGGTTTCGTTTTTGGGAGACAGCCGTGGAAAACAAATACAACGTCGGCTGAGCCCAGCTTGATAGGGAATTCAACAAGCACCTACTACAAGTCGATTGAAGATTTGAACGTGGCTGTTTTGGCGGCACAGATTAATCAGAAGGCATTGGAAACCGAATTTTACAACACGGTCGAAATTCCAGCCCATCAAATCGAAGCACGTAAACGAATGGCCAACCGTTTAACTGCCGTTCTATTGAAACATCGGATGGAAGTCCACGAACGGGGTGAACGTAAAGAGCTCGCCAAGCAAGACGAGCAGCAGATTGAATCGCTTGGGCTCAAGCCCGATTCGAATCTGTTTTAAGATTTCGACCAAGTCGCTCTGGTTAGGCAAAGCGCATGCAAAAATAGACGAACGAACAAAAGTGTCTTTCGTCTGAGGTGTCATCTGCCACACGTGCTTTGGCTCAAAAAGGCGGCTTGAATCAGCCGCCCATGCTCAGTGCGCCTACCGACGCACCTCAATAAAGCAGAGCTCTCAGAAAGTCGCCTGAGACTTAAGTGGAGCGAATTTTGTTGCCTTTTAGGAAGAACCATCCGCAAACGAGTAGGACAGCAGTCACACCAGCCCAGCCGGTTCCGTCCAGGTGCCGTGCGATGTCCCCCAGCTCGTTGAAGAAAAAAGATGCGTATTTGCCGATAGTTGAAAAGACTTTGTCGATCATGGTTGACCCTTGTCGGGAAACAAAAGAATTAAAAATCGAATCCGGCATGGCCGAACCCGGTGCTGATAAACCCTAGGTTTGAGAAATCCGCAAACCTGTCCGCATTCAATGACAAAATCGAATTTAGATTCGCTCAGGTTGGTTTATTCGGATTGTGCCTGCTGAACGGTCAATTCCCCCAGTTGGGCCAACGTGTGACTGGAGATCCAAGCCAAATTTCCGCAAAAAGAAGCCAAGGATTTCAAGCAATTTGTATAGATCCAGATCGAATTCACCGAAAACTACATTACGACTTGCAATGAAGTTGAATTCAGGATAATTTTCTACTTCTCATTTGAGGCGCAGTAGCTCAATTGGTTAGAGTCCCGGACTGTCGATCCGGAGGTTGCGGGTTCGAGTCCCGTCTGCGTCGCTTAAATCTCAAAGCTCGGAAAGAACTTCTTTCCGAGCTTTTTTCATTTCCTGTCAGGCTGAGAATGCCATCATCATTCGATATCCCGTGAACGTTGATACCGATTCGTCCTGAGTGTTGATTTGATTTCGCTTCATTTGAGATTCAATCATCGACATTTTGTGCTCAGTGCCGTACAATCTCGGCAGACTTCGATGATGTAGATTTTTCAAAGTGGAAATGAGTGGATTTCCTCTTTTCAATCGCGAGTTTCTAACGCCATTTTGGTAGCGAGAAATTCAAACCGTCACGATTCTCGCTTCCCGTGCATCCCTCAATTGCACGATCACGTTTTGAACCTTTTGAAAAGGCGGTTAGACGATGACGAACCAACCAAGAACTTTCGCTTACCCAGTCAAGAAAGCGAAATCTTGTCCGGTCTGTGGACAATCGTCTTATTCCAAGGATGGCATCCACCCTCAGTGCGCTGTTCAGCTTGCCGATGAATCACGAAAAATTCAGCTTCAAGAAGCCAGAAAAAACGCCAGCCAATCAAATGAGCCAAAACAAAAATCATGGAACAAGCAATGCCCTAAGTGCAGTGCTCAATTGCACGTGCGACGCAAGCAGTGTGATTGCGGGCATGTTTTCCGGCAAACCAAAACGTCAGCTTAGTCGCGCAACATATGCCATTCTAACAAGAGCTTTTTACTGGATTCCTCTTAAGTCTTGACCTTAAGTCCTCACGTTGGTCCATATCGATTCTCTGTTGTCGCAAATAACAAACTTCAGTCAGTCTCGCAAGAGTCACTATTCAACCATCGCTCCAACTTCCCAAGGTGCTAACCTGTGATTGAGTTTGTCAGCACTGATAATTCATTATTGCTTGCCGCCGATCAAGCCAGTGAACTGATCTGGTGGGGCATTCGAATTGGGATCGCGGTTGTCGGGCTCGGGCTGTTTGCAGTCGTCCTGGCATTGATCAACGTGGGAGCGATTTGGTTTCAGGCTCTTAACTCTGGCGCTCGGGTTCCGCTGATTCAATTGATCGCGATGAAGATTCGCAAGGTCAATCCCAACAGAATTGTTAAAGCCAAAATCATGGTCCAACAGGCCGGATTGCAAACCAAAGGCGACGGTGCAATAAAAACTGAAGACCTCGAAGCCCACTATCTCGCAGGTGGTAACGTTGAGCGGGTCATTCTTGCGATCATCGCCGCAAAACGTGCTGAGATTGATTTGGATTTCGATCGTGCTGCTGCAATCGACCTTGCTGGACGAGACGTTCTCGAAGCCGTAAAGACCAGTGTCTACCCGCGTGTCATCAATTGTCCTGATGAAACGTACTCTGACAAAACGACCCTCAGTGCGATTGCAAAAGACGGAATTGAGTTGCGTGTCCGTGCCCGAGTCACCGTGCGAACTAACCTCGACCAATTGATTGGTGGGGCGACCGAAGAAACCATTATCGCGCGTGTTGGCGAAGGGATCATTACATCGATCGGCTCCACCGATACTTATCTCGAAGTGATGGAAAAACCTGACCGAATCTCAAGAGCCGTTTTGGACAGGGCACTCGACAGTAATACTGCGTTTGAGATCGTTTCGATCGACATCGCAGATATCGACATTGGTGACAATATTGGTGCTCGCCTCCAAGCCGACCAAGCCGAAGCTGATACTCGGGTCGCACAAGCGTTGGCCGAAAAACGACGCGCCGAAGCCGTTGCCGATGAGCAAGAAAATCGAGCCAAAGTCGTCGCCAACCAGGCATTGCTTGTGTTGGCCGAATCATCTGTTCCAACCGCGATGGCCGAAGCATTTGTTTCCGGAAATATCGCCAGTGTTGATCCTGGAACCGACGACGAAGACTACGACTTTTAGGTTTTTTTTCAGTCACAAACAGTGAACTGAACCATCAATACCTTGGTGGCCTTCAGCGGAAAAGGTCCGCAACTCGACGCCGCGATTGAACAAATATTGAAAGAAATTGAGTCCGACGGCTATGCCAAGCCGGATCGCCCAAAGTATCCTGACCGAAGTAAGGGCGTCGGAATTGCGGACGAAGACAAATAGGAACAGGAGCGACAGATGCGATTTTTGAATCGAAGTGCAGTTGCTTTGCTGACCGTGGCTTTCCTCTTGTTCATAGTCGGAATTGCGAGGTCGCAGACTGACCAAAGTCAAGCAGAAGCTGTCTTGCAGATTTGCCTCGCGCAGACCGAAGCTGCGGAAGGTTTGGTGCAGCATCAGATCGAAGGGAAAGATCCAGTCTTCGTGAATCCTGAAGCGGTGATTCGAGAAAGCGACATCGAGTCAGTTGAAGCAAAGAAAGGCGCGTTGGGTTTGACGAGCATCTACATCAAGCTGACACGCGAAGCCGGCGAGAAAATGTCGGCGACAACGGAATCCAATTTGAAAAAGCCGATGGCGATCCTGTATAAGGGAAAGCTGGTCGCAGCCCCAGTCATTCAAAGCAAGCTTGGGCGCGACGTGATGATCAGCGGAAATTTCTCTAACACTGAAATTGATGAAATGCTGGAAGCTCTGCAGCCCGCGCCGCGCGTTGCGAAATTCGACGCCGAATCGCTTGAGAAATTTTCAGCCAGAATGGACAAAGCTTTCGAGAACAAGCTTTTTAACGGCACGGTGTTGATCGCTGTCGAAGGGAAAGTTGTATTCGAGAAGTCAGTTGGCTTTGCGAACATCGATGAAAAAACCCCGCTCAATGAAAACTCATCATTTCGGCTCGCGTCCGTGAGCAAGCAATTTACTTCGATGGGAATCATGTTGCTGAAGGAGGAAGGCAAACTTGATTTTGACGACGACATTACGAAGTACCTTCCGACGTTACCTTACAAGGGCGTTTCCATTAGGCATTTGATGTATCACACCGGAGGGCTGGCCGACTACATGGACTTGTTCGAAAAGCATTGGGATACGAAAACTGCCGAAGGAAAAAAGAAGACGGCTTTCAACAAAGATCTTGTCGATCTCTATTCGAAACACAAGCCCGATCCGGATTTTGAACCCGGCGAGCGATACGAATACAGCAACACGGGCTACGTTTTGCTTGGAAGCATCATTGAGAAAGCTTCGGGGCAGAAGATCCAGGAGTTTTTCAAGTCGCGAATCTTTGAGCCATTGGGAATGAATGACTCGTCTGCGTTTGCAAAAGATGAGAACGAGTTCAACCCGAAAAGCCGCGTGTTTGGTTTTGCGTGGCAAGGCGACTCACACGTTGCCAACGACTGGAACTATCTCAACGGAATGGTCGGCGACGGAGGGATCTACGCGTCCGCGCGAGATTTGATGAAATGGGATCAGGCTCTCTATGGCGAAAAGCTGGTGTCGCAAGCGACGCTCGACGAAGCGTTTACTGTCGGCAAGCTCAACAATGGCAAGGAAACTGATTACGGTTTTGGATGGAGCGTTGAACGTTCCAAAAACGATGGGCTTACCGTTTCCCATGGCGGATCGTGGGTAGGGTTTCGAACATACATTGTACGTGGCGTTGATCGAAAACTGACTGTAATCGTGCTTTCGAATAACTCCACGTCCAAGTTGGACCAGATACTCGACGCGATCAAAGAGCTTTGAGCCAATTGTTCGATGAAGGTGGTTGACGTGCGATCAAATACAAGCCCGAGTGAATTACGATTAAAGAAAGCTGCCTTCGGGGTTGAATTGGTTTTCAAGGCCTCACCGCCCTGCGCCGCGAATTCGATAGTTGAAGCTCGTCAATTGCTCGGCACCGACAGGCTCTCTTGCATACATCTTGCCAGTCGCGATTCCAACCTCGGCGCCCATTTCCGAACTCGCCACCTTTGCCACCGCGAGGCACGATGACGTCAATGTTTCCATCAAGTCCACGAAGCATCTCGCCGACTGCTGCTCGATCGGTCATCGGCACCATTTGGATCGATTCCGCAGGAAGTCCCGCAGAAGCCATTCAGGTGCGATCGCGATCCCAAGCTTTCCGTTGCGACTGCGGACGTCGCACAGCGCGGATGATCTCTTATTCGTATCATCAGTGAAAAGTTTTAATCAATAAATCTGGACACACCGACAGCCATTCTGGTTGCCTAGACCAGAATGGCGTAGTGGCATGACTCAAATAGCGGAACTGAACTGCTCACCTGGCAGGAATTGGGTAAGACGAGCGCGCAGGAATTCCACGTTGGATCAAACTAAAGGGTCAAAATTGAAAAGCTCAATTTTTAATAACAGAGAACTGCCCCACCATTAACCAGACGGTTAAAAAGCCAAGAGCAATTACAGAGTTGAAACTTTCGATAGGCATGGATCTTTCCTCATTGAGTATACGAATCAAACAATCCCTCCATGAGATAGCGCACATCATCCATGCATTTATGATGTTATCGGAAAGCTCATAAGAGAAAAGTGAAGAAAAATTATGGCGTCGATAACGATTTGCTGATGCATTTGTTTGTTATCACCGATTAAATTTCCCGACCCGTTAATTTCAAACTCATACAAAACGCCAAGCAGCTAAGATGGATCGCAAGTGGCCCTTGGGTTGTCTTAAACTCACCCTAATCATCCCAATGGTATTGGCTCGCGAGCTTTCACCAATCAAAATAGAGCTAAAATCAAAACGATTTTGACATCCAAAAAAAAAGTTACTTGATGAGCGACTCTAAGAAAAAACCTGCCGTCGGAATTGATCTTGGGACCACATACAGCGTGATTGCTTATGTGAATGAAACAGGCCGCCCGGAAACGATTCCCAACTTCGAAGGCGATTTGTTAACGCCAAGTGTTGTGTTGTTTGATGACGAGGAGGTGATCGTCGGACGCGAAGCTGCCAAAGCTCGAGCGACTGAATTGGAGAAGGTCGCCGACTGCCCCAAACGGCAAATTGGAAATCAAGTCTACGACAAAATGTTTGGTGACCGTCGTTATCCTCCGGAAGCCCTTCAAGGGTGGATCCTCAACAAACTGAAACGCGACGCGGCGCGCGTTGCAGGGGAATTTCAAAACGCCGTAATTACGGTTCCGGCTTATTTCGACGAAGTCCGCCGCAAAGCCACGCAGGATTCCGGCTTCATCGGTGGTCTCAACGTTCTCGATATCATCAATGAACCAACGGCGGCGGCGGTCGCGTATGGTTATCGAGAAGGCTGGATCGATATAGCGGGCAAAGTCCAACAGCCGATCAACGTATTGGTCTACGACCTCGGCGGCGGAACATTTGATGTCACTGTTATGGAAGTCGGACAGAAACGTTTTCGCGCCATCGCCACCGACGGCGACATGCGACTGGGCGGCCAAGACTGGGATCAGCGATTGATTGATCACGTTGCCCAAAATTTCAAGAACAACTTTGGAATCGATCCCACCGAAGACTCCACTGCGATGGGCAAACTGTTGCGCGACTGTAAGGAAGCCAAAGAAACATTGTCCACCCGCTCCCGCGCAAATATCGAATGCGTGTTTGGAAGCTCTTCATTGAAAACCGAAGTCACACGCGAAGAGTTTGAAGATCTAACGCTCGACCTTCTCGATCGTACGGACTTTACAGTGAGACAAACACTTAAGGCTGCGAATCTAAAGTGGACTGATATCGACAAAGTCCTATTGGTTGGCGGTTCGACGCGAATGCCAGCCGTCCGGGAAATGCTCAAATCGCTTTCAGGCAAAGAGCCGGATACTTCTTTGGCGCCTGACGAAGCCGTTGCTCACGGAGCGGCGCTTAGGTCGGCCATGTTGCTTAACCAAAAATCGTCCGCCTTTCGACCGGTAGAAATCAAAAACGTAAACTCACATAGCTTGGGCGTTGTGGCTAACGAAGTCGAAACTGGCATTCAAAAAGTTGCCGTGCTCATCCCGCGCAACACTCCGCTACCTGTGGTGTCTCGCCGCGTTTTCAAAACGCACCGGCGGAATCAAGAATCGATTCTTGTTCAAATCGTTGAAGGAGAAAGCGCCAATCCTGAGGACTGCTCTCAACTTGGACGCTGTGCCATTTGGGACTTGCCGGATACGTTGAAAATTGGAACCAAGATCGAAGTCAAATTCGCTTATGCCGAAAACGGGCGACTGCAGATCAAGGTGCTGGTTGGTGGGAACACAAATAAGACGTTTCGCTACGAGATTCAGCGACCCAATAGTCTCACGCAGGAACAGCTTGATAGTTGGCGTGAATATATTTGCGGCCCCGATGATTTTCAGTTGGCTTAGTGAATCAATTTGCTATGCCAATACGCTTTTCTTGCTCGTATTCTACAGCGTGCTCGTTCTGTCGTCTTTGCGGAATTCCAGTCAAATTTATTGCGATTTTTTTCAATACCAAT
>CAYZGP010000042.1:0-26931 GCA_964478065.1 uncultured Pirellulaceae bacterium | reverse complement strand
CAATGACTTGCTAATTCGTTTGGAAATGGATGGGCTTGCCGATCGTGGTGGTGATTCGATTCAGATCAAGAACTTTAGCAGTCCGGAATCTCGTGTCGAAGCACTCACTCTTCTCAATCCAAGCGGGCCCGTCACAAGAATTGACTTGCCGTCATTGTTCAGTCAACTCTCATCGCCAAGCCAACGGTTTCGGGTGACGGCTCAAAGAGGAGACTTCGGTCAGCTGGTGACGCCGGTTTGATTCGAAAGAAGCCGCAAACTGTGGAGGTCGAAATTCTCAACCACTGAAATTTCTTTAAATTCCAGTGGTTAGGTTTCTTCAGTGGCTATGTTGTGCCAAAATGGCTGCACAACATGGATAGACGTTTGGCAAAGCACCAAAATTCACTTGGTTCAGCGTCTCGCTACGTTCAACGTTTCGTTTCGATGAACCTTTGATTTAACGCTAACCAAATTGCTGTCCGTCCCAATACTCCACCTTCCGCGAGCCCTTAAATGAGTTCAAACTCCGAAAAACCGGATCAGAACCCCTACACCGCTTCGACTGCGCCCGCAGCAGATTCAAATGCTTCAGGCAATCCTGTTCAGGATGCTTATTGGTCGAAAAGTCTTGTAATCGTTGGCGTGATTTTATCACTCTGGGCGTTTGTCTCGCTGGGTTGCGGAATCGTGTTTCGAGATTTGCTAGACAGTGTTGTTCCCAATGTTGGCGGAGCTCCATTTGGATTCTGGATGGCACAGCAAGGCTCAATTATCGGATTTCTGATTTTGCTTTTCCTCTATATGGTTTTGATGAATCGGCTTGATCGCAAGCATGGATTTGGCGATGAGGGCAAGCAATGAATCAAAATATTTGGAACTTCATTTTCATCGGTGGTTCGTTCGCGATTTATATCTGGATCGCCATTCGCTCACGGGCTTCAACGACTAAAGAATACTACGTAGCCAGCGGCGGAGTTTCACCGTTTGCTAATGGAATGGCGACGGCAGCCGATTGGATGTCCGCGGCGACATTCATTTCCATGGCAGGAATCATTGCCGCCAGTGGTTACGATGCGTCGCGATTTCTAATGGGCTGGACTGGCGGGTTCGTGTTGCTGACGACGCTGATCGTGCCTTACCTGCGAAAGTTCAACAAATTTACGGTCACGGATTTTCTGGGAGACCGATTCTATTCCAATGTCGCACGCGCGGTGGGAGTGATCTGCGCGGTGTTCATCTGTATGACCTATATCATGGGCCAGATGCGAGGCGTTGGGTTGGTGTTTTCCCGTTTGTTCGATATCGAAATCTGGTTGGGCGTTTTGATCGGAGCCGGAATCGTTTTCTTTTACGCCGGTTTGGGCGGAATGAAAGGGATTACTTATACCCAAGTTGCTCAGTACTGCGTCATGGTGTTTGCCTACACGATTCCCGCTATCTTTATATCGATGCTTCTGACTGGAAATGTCGTTCCACAATTGGGGCTGATTGGGGATTTTACCAAGGGCGGCGAAGAGGTCGTGCCGTTGTTGTCAAAACTCAATGCGCTCAATACCGAATTGGGTTTTTCCCAGTACACCGATGGAAGTCTTGGCAAGCTCGATATGTTTTGTATCACTGCCGCGCTGATGTGCGGAACGGCTGGATTACCCCATGTGATCGTTCGTTTCTTTACTGTCAAATCAGTCAAAGCCGTCCGCAAGTCGGCTTGCTGGACGTTGCTGTTTATCGCAGTGATCTATTTGACGGCTCCAGCAGTCGGGGCGTTTGCTCGAACGAATTTACTATCCGAAGTTCACGGCACCCGTTACGCCGATGCTCCTGAGTGGTTCAAAAACTGGGAAAACCGCGGATTGATCGCTTGGGTCGATAAAAATAATGACGGCATCATGCAGCATCAAAAAGGTGACGCGTTTGCTAAAAAGCCAATCTATGCCGACGAGCGAGTCGAGAACGGCCCGCGAGTTGTAACCAATAAGCTAACTGACAACGATAACGAAGTTTTTTACGAAAAAGACATTTTGGTCATGGCTAATCCGGAAATGGCCGGGCTCCCAATGTGGGTCATCGCGTTGGTGATGGCTGGTTGTGTCGCGGCGGCACTATCGACGGCCGCTGGTTTGTTGCTTGTCCTTTCAACATCGATCTCACACGACCTAATGAAGAAGATTGTGAGTCCAGGCATGAGCGATTCGCAGGAAGTGTTTTGGGCGCGAGGCGCATCGTTTGTTTTCCTCGCAATCGCGGCTTACTTTGGCATCAATCCGCCGGCAGATTTCGTTGCTAAAACAGTTGCGTTTGCATTTGGACTCGCGGCATCGTCCTTTTTTCCAACGATCCTGATGGGAATTTTCTCAAAACGGATCAATCGAGAAGGCGCGATTGCAGGCATGATTGCCGGAGTCGGACTGACACTGGGTTACATTATCTATTTTCAGTTCGTCGTGGAGCACACAAATTACTGGATGGGAATTTCGCCCGAAGGAATTGGGTTCTTTGGAATGATTCTGAATTTTGTCGTGGCATTTGCAGTTTCGGCCGTCACGCCGTCGCCGCCACAAGAGATTGTCGAGATGGTTGAGAACATTCGAAATCCCCAAGACGCTGGGTCGGCAACGCACGAATGATGGTAAAAGGGGAGCACGCCAGTTTTAACGACAAGTTGGAAAGCGACGTTTTGCTTTTGTCGCTCGCGGCGGCGCCTTCCGGCTAGTCGTTAAACTGGAATAAACTGGCGGAGGTATGGTGGGACTTCATTCGTCCAACAACGGCATTGCAAGAAGTTTTTCTAAAGCCTCCAACGCACGTCGAGATTCATCCACTAATTTTGGGTCTCGTAAATCTTCCGGCGCAATTTGCTCGCGGTAATTCGTGTTCACCCAGTCAACTAATTTTTCGTACAAATCATCCGTTAAAACAACGCCTTGGTGAATCGCGGCTTGCTGTGCTTCATCCAATACGACTCGCAAACGCAAACATGCTGGCCCGCCTCCGTTGTTCATGCTTTGATTGAGGTCGAAAAATTCAATTTGCTCGATCGGATTTTCTTCTTCTAACAGGCGCTGGGTACATTGATAAGCCGATTTGTTTTCACGACAATTCGTTGGGCAAATCAACGCCATCTTCCCATCGGGCTTTGTCACCAATTGACTATTAAATAAATAGCTTGATACAGCATCGGCGATTTCAATTTCCTGTTTGGAAAATTCGATAACCCAAAGCTCTTTGTCAAACTTGCGTGAGAAAAGCTCCTTCAATGTGCTCAGTTGCGAACCCTGCTGGACGAATGCCAACTCGTGGCAAAGCAAAACGTTTTCGTTTCCGACCGCGATCACATCATTGTGAAAAACGCCTGCGTCAATGGCGTTCGGATTTTGCTGAATGAAAACGGAACTGTCATTTGAAAGCTGATGATGCCGCGCGACGGATTGACTGGCAAGCAACGTTTGTCGCGCAGGAAATTTCTTGGGTGCGATCGTTGACTCTCGCCCAGTACCATAGACGAATAACTCAATTCCACGATCAGCATGATTCGCACAAAATCGCGTGTGATTGGCGGCTCCTTCATCCGATAGGCCCGGCTGCGAGGGCAGGGCAGGGTGCACCGCAAAATGTTTTTCGTCTGAGAAAATCGACCGCAAGTTGCGACCGGTTGAAGGATGTTCAATTGAACGATGCAGCGTACTCGACAAATTCGCAGGCGTGATATGCAACCGATTGTCTCCGCAGTCCATCGATGGCGAAACTGTTCCCGCGTTCGCCGTCCACATCGATGACGCTGAGTAACATGCGGCAAGCAACGTTGGATCTTGCGAGTAGGCTTTATCGATCAGGTCTTTGTCTGTTCCGGAAAACCCAATCTCTCGAAGAAACCGAAAGTTTGGCCGATCAAGTGGTGGCAAAATCGCTTGCCCCAAACCAAGCTCCGCCATGAACTTCATTTTCTTAAGTCCCTGCAGCGCCGCGGTTCGGGGGCTTGATGGTTGATGTTGATGCGCCGCCGAAGCCACGTTTCCAAAAGAAAGCCCGGCATAGTTGTGCGTGGGGCCGATCAATCCATCAAAGTTAAATTCTCTTACTGACATCGTTGGCAATTTCGTTGTTTGACCAGAATCGTATTAGTCCATCGTACAAAAAAACGATATCCAGCGCTCCGTCGCTCACGGGCTGGACAAATTCTCAAGTAGAAATTTGAACTGGCGGCTCTTCTTCATAGGTGACCGTCTTGGGCAGCGAAATGCCACCCGAAACAATCGCCTGAAGCGTTTCTTCGAGATCCCAATTCAGGTCAATCACATTCTCTTGTGGAATCAGCAGCATATATCCCGATGTTGGAACCGGCGTCGTTGGCACGTAAACACTCAAAATCGTTTTGCCAGTCAATTCGTCAGTACATTCACCTGTCACAAAGGCTGGAGCTTTGATGCCGGGATGTGGAAACTCGACTAATACCACTCGTTTAAATTGATCCTTGTTGGCAGTTCCCGAGATCGCTTTGAAAACATTACTGACCGTCGAATAAACGGTGTTGACACCGGGCACATTCATCAAGACCCAGTCAACCGAGCGATGAATTCGCGTTTGAAAAAACATGCCTGCGACAAACAAAACGCCAATCACCAATCCAAATGCGGAAAGCGACAATAACCCATCAATCATCCACGATTTTTTTTCTTCGTCCAGGTTCCAGGCATACCGTAGAAAGTACGCAACCGGGTTTAAGACGAAGTGGACTAACGTATCGTAAAGCCATCTCATCACGCCGTAGGTGACGAACAATGGAAGAACGACAAATAGTCCAGCGATCACTCGATTTCGGATCACCCGAAATACACCTGGATTAGAAACTGATGCGTCCGTCGAAACGGTTGTGTCCTGCGACAAAGGCTTATTCTTTTTGGTGTCTGCCATGTTTTTCCAGAGTTAATATCAATCCACGCCAAGCTATAACTTGGCGTTTTTTGTATTAGAACGGAATCGGCTGGAAAAGAGGATAGGATTTTTCGGCTTGCAAATCCTACTCAATTGTGAATCTGGATTTGGTTATACGAGTAAACGTGGGGATGTGCACCTGTTCGCGTTCAACCTGAATTCCTTTTGAGCATGCGGACGAATTAGTCGCGTAGGCCGCGCGGCCACTATTTGAAGTTCGGAAGATCGCTATGTAGTCTCCCGCTTCTAAATCCATCGCACCAACGAATTTTCCGTTTGAAAGTGCAACTTGAATGCCGTTTTCTGTCACCTGCTGACGTTTCAAAATCATACTTCGTTGAGCTCGATAGCTGTGCTTGTCGTCGGAGTGTGCTTGATACACGTCAACGGTTGCGTCAACAAAATCGAGGGGGTATTGATAGCCAATCTGCATCTCGAAATTGACAGCTCCTCCCTTCGGCTGCGAAACGGAAGTCATGTAAATGGAAGGATTGGTCGAAGTTACCATCAATTGAAAGGGCAACACATGATCGCCTTTGATCCGACGAAGCCGTACAAACCAACGTCCTGCGATCGGCATTGTTTTCTTGGAAACCTTTAACCAATGTACGTTTCGCCCATCCATCGCTTGATCAACCGCGACTGAATTTTTGGTTAGTCGAGTTCCATCGGGAGCAATTAAAGTCAATTCGATATTCCCCGCCTCAAGTTCACTCAGGATAAAAAAAGCGGACTCTGCGGTCTCTTCCACGAATACCGACAAATCAGCTCCGACACTTCTGATTTCAAGATTGATTGGGTTGGGAGTCGCATCTGCTGCCGAGTCGTCTGGCAAAAGATCCTGCAGAGCATCCAGCTCTGGAAGTTTGTCCCGTTGCAACTCGACGATTCCAACATTGCCTAAGTTTAAAAAGTAGTTTTCCACCCAATGGTTTTGCAGGCTAAACGCAAACGCTTCTGGGTCATCGGGTTTTGCAGGAATGTTGTGGTATTCAATCCACTTGCTCGCCTCATTTGCCTCTTTCATTTGGTCAGCAAATTTACCTGGCCCGTACGTCGTGGCACTCAACTGAATTCGGTATTCGCTGAGCATCGGTATCAGCGGGGATAAATCTTCTGGGTAGTCACCTGACGCAAGAATTACCAAATGCTGATACGCGCCCATGGATGCTTCGGGTTCAAAGCCAAACGAACCGAGCGCATTGAGCAACCCAGTTGTGTCGTTGTGCGGATTGAAATCGAGTTTTTCAATTTCCAAGATGAATTCATTTTGCTGCTCAAGCGTTTTTTCATTTCTCAATCGGATGATCCCACGATCGTTCGAGTCAGAAAACAGAGCGAGTTGATGGTTGTCCTTTCCCGCGAAATCTGCCAACGCTTGGGTCGCATTCTTGATTGCCGCCGTTGTTTTGGGCGCAGCGAACGCCACCGATCCCAGAATCGCCAGCGAATAGGAATTAACATTCCTGCGTTCAATCCAGGTCACCGGGACGATCTTGTTTTTCGGAAAACCAGGTGGCGGTTTTAGTTTCGGATAGCCATCAATCATGGTTTCCCAGCAGGATTTGTTATGCGTTTGTTGCTGAGGATTCTTTGGGTCAAACGAGTGGTTTTCTTTGGTGCAAAACTGTGAAACGATGATCTCTGGCGCTGGTTGTTTCGTATCGGGCACGCCTTGATCGGTCAGCCTGATGCCGTGGCCGCTTGCGAATTCCATAATCGAGCGATGCGTTGTAGGGTCGTTTGAGCACCGGCGGATTTGGTCGGAACAACTTGTGTTGTACTCTTCTCCTAAACCGAACAGGTAATGTCCAAGTTCATGCACAAGCACGAGCGGTTCGCGCATCGCTCGATTCGTCGCGTAGATATAGCCAGAGAGTTTGTTGAATGCCGAGAAGTTATTGGTCGAAGCGGTGTCGTTGGAATCAATCAAAAACACATCGTCGACTTTGTTGTTTCCGCCGTTTTTTAGCCAGTAAAGTTTGCCAAGTTGGACTTGACCGCAGGTCGCTTCGAACAAAATTTGCGATACATACTCAAAGGACTTTTTCCAGGCCTCACTTGCATCGTGATTGCGGCCAGTAATGGCCAAGTCAACAAAGTATCGGTTTTGATTCGAATCGTAGGATACATGACCATTTCCCATCGTACTTCAGGCTTAATTTCGGTTGAGTTCAGGTATTCGTTTGACGTGATCGTTCCAGTTTTTGATTTCGGCCGCATCACTAAAAAACAATTCCGGGTATTTTGTGGAAAGCTCAGTGTATTCGCTAAATTGCTTCGCCGGCGGCATCACTTTTAGTTTTGATGAGTCATCGTCGTATTCCAACTGGGCGTAAAGCCGGCTGATTCTTTGTATGTCTTCAACAGGAAGCTCAGACTTCGCCACCGAATAAAGCCGAGCCGAATTGTCACCGGAAGTCAGAAACTTGGTGTCATCTGGACTGAAGTAAACACGGTGAGTTGGCCATTCCTGTAGCAGCGGCGGTGCAAGAAGTGAGCCGTCTTCGAGATCCCAAAGTAGCGTTGCGCCCAATCCCCATTTCAATTGTTCGACGCCTAGAACGCCGCCTGCATTTGCGAGCATCGAACTTTTGGAATCGTGATCAGAAAAATAGACATGTGGAATAGCCGGGTGCTCAAATTCAGATTCGATTTGATACTTCCCAGCAACTTCAGTCCAGATTTTGGTTTTTCCACCCGACGCATTGGAAAATACTTTTTTGTCTTTAACAGTGATGCTTGAAATACCACCACCTGCGAAAAATCGTTGTTCCATACTGCCATCAGACAAATTTGAGACGTTCAACCAACCATCGGGAGATCCCCAAACGATCCGTTTCCCATCGGGTAAAAATTGGCAATCGTTTGCCATGCCTTGAAGCTGCACGTTCCGCGGCTTGCCAGTCGCGCCATCCCAAATCCTGACACCATCCTGCCTGTTGACCGTTGCGAGCAACGATCCGTCTTGGTTGTATCGAATTTGTTGAAGGTGCCTCGCTGTAGTCTGGATTTCAAATACGGGCGTGGTGGTCGCCGCAATATCAGCGACTCGCCAGCAGGTAACTTTGCCATCAGTTCCTCCAATGGCAACGTATTTTTGCCCTGGGCTAAACGTAACGAATAGCGAGGGACATTCGAGGTTTAGTGTTTTTTCAACCTGTGCTCCCGTGGTGCTATCCCAAATTTTGGTGCTATTGTCGTCTGCCGTCGTTACGAAAAGTTTACCGTCGGCACTCACATTGCAGTACTTAATCTCGCCTGCATGATTCAGAACCGCACCAAGTTTTTCACCAGTCGCGGAATTCCATATGTAGCCTTTTCCATCGTCTCCAATTGAAAGGCAACGTTTTCCGTCGGGAGTAAAGATCGCATCATGCACTCGACCTTCATGTTGAAACGTTTTTGCTGTTGAAAGCGATCCTGCGAAATCCCAAATCTGCAATACACCATTTTCACCACCCACAGCGATTTGGCGGCCATTGGGATGAAAATCAAACCCCATGATTTTTCCGCTGTTGCGTACCAAGCTACAGACTTCACCACCATTCTCACTCCAGAAAAAACGAACGGTCGCGTCGTTGGAAGAAAACGCCATCAGCCTACGCGTATCGTCCATTCGTACGGTTTTATTGCGAATGGTTGGAATGCCCAGATTTTGAGACTCGCCGTTTTCCAGATTCCACAAGTTGAAATCGCCATTCATTGAAACAGCAAATACCCCTTTTTCATCATCGGATAGAAACGCGTTGTGAATCCCATGAGGGATGGTGACTGCATCACCAACTTTTTCTCCGGTGGCAATTTGCCACACCTGGAGATGACTTACACGTTCATCCTGTTCCTGATCGTCACCGTAAAAACTCATTGAAGTGATGACTTTTGTTCCGTCATCCAAAAACATTGATCTTCCGAGGTCGACGTATTGATTGTCTAACAGCACGACGACCTTATCGGTGGCATGATCCCAAACGCGAATGGACTTTGCGTACTGGTCGTTGATCATCACAGCAAAAATAAGACTTGTATTGGGAACAAAGTGGACGTTTTCAATTTTTTGGCCATCAAATTTGACCTCCGATCGTTTTGATCCATCAGAACTGTTCCACAACCTGATGTAAGAATCAAAGCCACTGGTCACCACCAACTCACCCGTCTGATCAATTTCACACCAAGACACTCTATCCGCGTGCCCGAGGTTCTTGATTGGTTTGTCGCCATCGACATCCCACAGCTGAAAAACGTTGCTTTTTATTGCGACCGTTGCAATACGGTGGCCTGTTGGCGAGATCGCGAACCCTGAATGATGCAACCATTCGGGGTTCTGCTTCAGTAGCGTCTGTCCAGTTATCGCATCAAATACTTCCAGCGTACCCTCTCCAATTGCAACGATCCGTTTGCCGTCTGAGCTATACTCGATGTCGCTAATGTTTGCTTCGGTTGTCAAGATTCGATTCAGCTTGGGTAAGCGATCTTGAACCATTCCAATCCGTGTTCGACTGTTTTCACGGTCAACAAGCTCCAGCGCATCGGAATACCAAACCAACGACTGGGTAAGATCGTTTTTGTTCAGTGCGTTGGAGCCGCTTTCCATCAGTAAGCGATTCAACCTTCCTTCGCTTTCGAGTCGATTAAGGTCAGCCCGTTCGGCATTTTGATTAGCAACAGTCCGCAGTTTGATTTCACGTGTCGCCCAAACGCCGGCCAAAATCGCTCCCGTTGCCAGCAGCAAAGCAATTGCCGAACAGAGTGCCGCGACGGTGGGATGTCGTTTGGACCAACGCCAAAGCTTGGTTATGTTTCCAACTGGCCTGGCGAGCACGGGTTTTCTGTCGAGCCAACGTTGAATGTCATCTGCAAGATCACCTGCCTTTTGATAACGTTTCTTAGGCTCTTTGGACAACGTCTTTAAAGTGATTGTTTCGAGGTCTTTGGGGATGTGTTCGTTGAATTTGCGCGGCGGTCTTGGCTCGTCACGCATCAATTGCTCAATCAACATTCGCTTGGTACCGCTAAATGGCAGCTCGCGGCAAAGTAAACGGTAAAAAATCACTCCCAGTGAATAGACGTCGCTCCTTGCGTCAACTCGATCGTGAATTCCTGCTGCCTGTTCCGGCGACATATAAGCCGGCGTGCCAAGTATCACACCGTCCATCGTCATCGTTACTTCGCCCGGATCTTCCCGCCGTGCAAGTCCAAAGTCGGTGACGTAGGCGTTTCGGTCATGATCGACCAGAATGTTGGCAGGTTTGAGATCGCGGTGAATGACGCCTTTGCGATGGGCATAGTCCACGGCATTGGAAATCTGGACCATGAATTCAGCCGTCTCACGAAACGACATCAGGCCCGCGCTGGCAATATCTCCAAGTGTTAGTCCGTCAATAAATTCGCTAATGATATACGGAATGTTATCTTGCTCAGAAACCTCGTAGACCTGAACAATATTGGGGTGTCGAAGTTGTGCGGCGCTTTTGGCTTCCCGGAAAAAACGCTGCTCTTCTTTGTCCGTTGTAAAAAATCCTCGGCGGGGAACTTTGAGCGCAACCTCACGGTCAAGTTTTGGGTCTTCCGCTAAATAGACTGAACCAAATGCTCCTTGGCCCAATAGCCGCTTAATGTTGAATCGTGAAATTTGTTTTGGGATCGCAAGCGCTTCATCGGCCTGCGTATCAGGGACTTGAATTTGAACCGCACTACCACAACTGCCACATGAGACTTCATGATTCTCTTTGCTAACTAACTGAACCGGGGTCCCGCAATGAGGACAGCGAATGCGAACGGTTGCTTCGCGATGTACGTTGGTGATGGCGATCTCACGGAGTTCAAAGCTGTCATCAGCTGAACTCTTGTCAGCTTTGTCGCTAATTTCAACCGAGGGAAAATCGTCTGGTTCAACCCGACTGGACCCTAACGTCGCGCGATAAATGGCTTCGAACTGTTTGAGCTTTTTTTCTAACGCGGGAGCAAGCTCAGGGTAGCGGTCAACCAGTTCTTGTTGGTTGTTGGACTTACCTTTACGAAGGCTCTCGACGTAGGCCTCAGCAATATCTTTGATTTTATTATCAAACTCGCTGCCCATAGACTCTTCAGTAGAAAAGTCTTCTGTTCGTTCGTTATCATCTGGTTCTTCGGAGTCCATATCGAGTCCTTGGTGCAAAATGACTTTGGTTCATCGCCAATTCATGCCGGGATATTTGATTGGAGTTAAAAAGTTCTTAAGGCGACCCTTCGCAGAATCGCCTTTAGACCAAGCAAAATCATTACCCCTCTGGCGGCTCATTCGCTTTACAGACGAGCGTACCGCTGTCGCAAAACGCATGCGTGTTGGTAGGATCGGGGCAACTCCTCGACGTCTGCCCGCTACATGGAGAACTTCCGAGAGGAAGTGTGCAGATTCCCCCTGGGCCGCTTGGGCCGGGATTCATGAACAACATGGTCGATTCTGCCAGCGAATGAAAAACGGGAGAAGCACTGTGAAGATTCTCAACATGCTCTCGTGTTAGCGGCGTGTGAGCTTGGCAGTTATTAATTTGTACGTCAAAGACAAGTGGACTTCCAGGTTCCGAGTTTTGATAAGTATCGACGACTGCCGACGAACCTTTGGGAAGTTTAAAACAACAAGCCGAAGAAGCTATTTCCAATGGCTTAATCGCGGCAACTGAAGTGCGTGAATATGCGTGACCATTTTTGTCATGATCATAGAAAAAGACAAACTCGTCGTTATCACTTGGGGCCAAGTGGACTCGTTGTACGTGCTGCATGTCAACCTCGTGTAGTTAGCTAATTAGTGGAAGTGGTAATACATCGGAAAGCAAAAATGACACGGCCTATCAACTCAAGGGTATTCAGACAAACTAGCAATTTTCGATCATCAGCAATCTTGAACCATCAGCAATCTTGAACCATCAGCAATCTGTCTGGAACATTCAGCAGTCTTGGGCAGTCAGCCAATATAAAAGCTGGATTCCCCAGAAGCCTGCAGTCCTTTTTCCAGAGTCTCCAACGATGTCTTGAACTTGTATCGAACTTGTTCATAAGTCATCGAAAGACGCTCGGCAATCTCCTTCAACGAAAGGCCTTCAACCACTCGCAGGTTCACAATGTTTTGACATTCGTCATTCAAGCATTGATCCATCGCAGTGTTCAAACGTTCGACCTGTTCCTTGGTGGAATAGATCGCACTTGCCGTTTGATCGCGATTCTTCTGGGCAAATACTTGGTTCGATTCGTCAATTTGTTGAATCTGATTTTCCGGGTTGCGTTTCTTGGCTGTCCGAGATCGATGAAGATTTTTCAAAACGGACTGCGCGGTTATTCGCACCCATTGATCGAACATGGCAGAAGCGTGTTCATGCTCCGTCCCTTTGAATTGATCAATCTTGGTCCAAACGCGAAAGACAACTTCTTGAATAAGATCTGAGTGGCTCCAATCCGGATGTTGCCAAATCCCATACTTGGCACATTCTCGCTGGATCAATCCACTAAATCTCATTACAAGTGTTTCAATCGCCTCCGCATCGCCCGCTTGAGCACCGCGAAGTATTTCGCGCAATGTTTGCATTCTTATTCAATTTCGTTGCTGGTAATAAAGACACCATCAATCGGAAAATTGGGAAAGAATAAGGCTAAAAAAGTTCCTTAGCCACCAATTTTGTAAGCGCCGTCTCAAAACGCTTTCCGTTCCAGTTATGACTATACATAACTATCAAATTTTGCTCTAGCATTTACGTTGTCTTTGTCGCAACTTTTTGCAGCGGACACAATTTTCTGTCCCCAATTGAGCTGAAGGTGTTAGGCTCGGTAAAGACGCAAGATTAAAACGCAAGATCAACGCGCAACTTAACCAAAATGGCGCAGTCAAAAACTGATCGTGTCAAATCACAAACAAGTACACCAAAATTTTCTTCGTTCCCTAGTTTCGGTAACGCAGGACACCAATTCCCACATTGCCAGCTTGTTCTTGCGGTTTGTAATTGAGTATCAAAGTATCGCCGGGCCTAACAAGCACTCGTTGAGATGGATCCGAGTAGGCGCGTTGGAGATCGACTCGGATATTTTGAGAGTTCGCACCTGGGCGATTTCGAACGATGGTCAATTCGCTGGCTGGGAAACGTGGAAAGCCAAGTGGCCCTGAACGGGGCGCGGTTGAGCCGCCTGCAATCGCAACGGCCTCCAAAATATTAAGCGACTTGTCGCGGGGTAATAAATACTGGCCCGCACGAAGCAATCCGCCAGTGTAAAAAACTTCTGTTGGTTTGGACTCAATCAACACAACATCGCCATTTTGCAAAACGGAATTTGCTCGATTGGTTACCGCGCCACCTCGAATTGATATTCGCGACTCTGCCGGAGGGCGGTAATAGTTGGACGGCCTAGCCGAAGATGAACGGTTGGAGAGCGAAGCTGGGCCCGTTCGTGGAAATGGAGACTGAGTTGATGGTGTCTGGCGATAGGAAGAGCTTCCGCCGTACTGACTCTGAGAACGCAGCACGCGCACGTCGGATTTGGCGTTGACGCCAGGCAGTCCACCGGTCTGCAGCATCGCATGGAGCAAGTCATTTTTATAGGCTGGCATTTGCAGCACGGTGCCACGCCCACTTTGGTCGCTGCGATTGCTGACCGCTTGTGAGTTGAAGGTCCCGCGGTTCAAGCCAGATGCCGAACGCGAGTTGTCTTGGCGAATCACTGTAACGCGCACCGTTCGCTCTCGCTGGAGCGTGACGATGATCCGATTTGTGTCACGCAAAATTCTTTCGCCACGACTGTTGGCACCTCGGTACGTGTTAGCGATTCGCTGTTCGGCTTGCTCAAGAGTCATGCCGCGAACAGAAATTGGTTTTACCAGTGGAAGGGAAACTGTTCCGTCTCGTTGAACCACAACTGGATAGCCCATCGACGGTGGCAGATCGCTTCCAGGCGCCGGCATTTGAATGGGCGGATTGGAATCAAGTTTTCCCAATACGCCTTCAATGAAAATCCCCAGCACGTCTCCCGAGTCGAGGTAGTACGCTTTGGTTCCTGGGTGCTGTAAGTAAGTGATGTCGGTCGACGTGTTTGTTTGCTGAGCGTACGTATTGAAATTGATCGCCAACACAAACAACAATGTCAGTGTACCTCGCAAAACGAATTGTCTCCAAATATGTTTTTGATTCACAATACCGTTCTCCATTTCGATCTATGACTTGATCACTCAACTTGTTTTGCCAGGTCATGCTGGCCGTAAAATGACTATAGCTTGTTGTTAGACTATTTTAGGTTACCGTTAAGCCGTTGAGCAAAAAGCCGTTGAGCAAAAAGCCGTTGAGCAAAAAGCCGTTAAGCGAAAATCTGCTATCACCGGGTTTTTTCGGTCACTTAACTTCCTCAATTACACCTAAAAGTAGTTCGCGAATCTTGCCTTCGATCGGAACTGAGCCACCCGTTTTACGATCAATCAAAATGAAGTGAAACATTGATTTGAGGCAGGATTTTTCTTGACCGACTTTTTCCATGTTCTGTTTGACTTCGCCACTCGCAGAACCGAGCGCCACTAAACTGGTCAAAACCCGAATCTGATTGCCTTCAGTGACCGGTTCACGAAAACGCATTCTCAAATCAATGATAATGAAACCCAAATTCTGCTCGGCCAATAGTTCGATCAGCCCAATGTGCTCAGCGTATTGCCAGCGTGCTTCTTCCAGCAACTCAAGGTGACGACTGTTGTTGACGTGCCCGAACGCATCGGTGTGAAAAGTTCGAATTGTGAATTCCGTTTCGTGGATCATGGTTATCCTGAATCTTTGATGTGAAAGTGAACGGCCGCTCACTCACATACCGTTTCCGATGGAGTTAATTCGAACGTTGTCGAATCTTTGTGAGGGCACGCTCGGCGGGGTTTCTGATCGCCCACTTGTTTTCGCCGGCAATCGTTTCCAATAGTTTAACCGAGTCTTTGCTGCCTGCTTCGCCCAAGATTTCCACGCACCGAAATGCTACGTCTTTTTGTGATTCGTCTGCGTCAATTGATTTGGTTAAAGTATCAATAACGGCACTTTCTCCCGCGATGCCGAGGTTTATCAGGGCGAGTTTTGCCGACTGACTCATGCGAACATTTGCCAACTGCTCGCACAACAACATAGCGGCTCTTGAGTCTTTTGTGCGCCCCAACCGAATGATCCACGACTTTTTTGAGAACAAATTCGCATCTTTGAACGCGGCAATCACAAACGCAGTGGCCGCGCTGGGCTCCCATTTCAAAAGGGCTTCAATCGCTGGTTTATGAAACTCTTTTACGTCAGAGCTGGCGATGCGAGCAAGTGATTCCACAACCGATTTTTGCTTTGAGCCGTCTTCCGATTTCCAGTCCGCCAAACGATTTAAGATCCTCAAAAGCTCTCGCGAATCCGTATGAGCAGGATCGGAATTTGCAAGAAAATCAAATTGCTCGTCTGACAATCCAACGGCGACGTCGGTTGTTTCAGTTGGTTTCGAAAGCGATTTATCCAACTCAACCCGTTTGTAAGTTAGTTTGATCGGAATGGTGACTTGTGCATCGCCCATCATAACTTTGGTCGATCCGGTAAGTTCTTTCGAAACGAAAACGCCCAACGTCCGGTCGAATACAAGCGTACTGTTGGTGTTGGTTCGAATCTTGCAATAGTCGTTAGCTTCGTCTTTTGACTTGAACTCTTCAGTGCATTTGATTGTGACTAGATTTGCTTTTTGTTTGACGATTTCATAAGTCGTGGTGGATTCGGCCACGGTAGGACGCATGTCTGGCTTGGCTTGCTCCGCGCCAGCTCCAAACCCAAATGGTGATCGTCCGCGGAACCCTCGCGGCCCAAAACCACGAGGGACGAGTCCACCAAATCTTCCGCCAAACCCACGTGGCATACCGGGCAATCCAGCAAATGGATCAAAACCAGATCTTTCAGTTTTGGGTTTTGACTTGGGGAGCATCATCAGGAATCGCTCGACCTTTGACCATTTTTCGGTTGGCTGTGCAGGCATCTTTTCAAACGCGATTTGCGAGATGGGACCTAGTCGCAGCGGCAAGTGGACTTCATCGCCACTTAGATCCACTAACGTGCCGTCCAAGCTCAAGATCAAATCGTCTTGCGTGATCGCGTGACTGATTTTGCCATTCTCCGTCCGCTTGATCGAGCCTTTGGTTGAGAATTTTAGATTAGGCGCAATGTCAGTGTGCCCGCCCGGCCCAACTTCCGTTTCCACAAACAGCACCGATGGCGTGACACGTTTAGCAAGTGTCGGTCCTTCCAGTTTTTCTTTTCCAGAATCGGTGCGATATTTGATGTCATTCTCATCCAGCATTTTGCAAGCGTATTTGATGGGGATTGCGAATCCAATTTTTTTTGAATCGCGAAGTTTCGCGTTGACGACGCCAACCACTGAACCCGTTTCGTCCACTAGAGGCCCGCCGCTGTTTCCATGGTTCACTTCGCCATCGATTTGGATCATTTTCGCGCCTTCGATCGTCGTAAAACCACCCACACTTCCTTTGGCAATTTTTACGTTTTCACCCAGCAAGTTACTTAACGGATATCCAATCGCGCGAATTTCTTGTGCCAGCTCGACCGGTTTTTCTTTTCCAAGTGAAACCGTCGGCAGGTCGGATGCTTCGATTTTGATGATTGCCAAATCGAGTTCGGAATCTGAGTCGATGACTTTTGCCGGATACTCTTTCTCGCCAACATTGATGATGATCTTTCGCGAGCCTTTGACACAGTGAGCACAAGTCAACAAGTAACCATCGGCCGTTACGGCAAATGCAGTTGAGGTTGATTCGCCCTCATCGAAAGCTTCCAGCTCGCTGCCTGACAGGTTCACTTCTACGTTCTTCTTTTCCAATTCAATTGCAACGTAGCCAGACGCCAAATTCTTTTTCCCGTCAACTTTATATTCGATATCGAATTCATAAGCGTGTTTGTCGCCGACTTTCCAATCCATTTCGATCTTTGGCGGGTCTTGGGTGGCTTGTTTTCCGTAAGCTGCCACCGAGTAAATGAAAAAAGCAGTGGCGATGATGGCGAGGGGGAAAAGCTTGGTATTCATTTGGCCAAGTCAAGAATGAGAGAAGGTGGTTATGAAAAACGGTTACCAGACTGTTAATGTAACCACCCAAAAGCCACGATAATAGAATGATTTCTTGGCTTGATTCAAATTTGAATGTGAAAAATGGATTAGAGCTACATGAATTGGCAGGTAGCAGAAGTCGTTAAGCCGTCGTTAAGGCTATCGGGATACTTGGTCCATTGGTAATCCAAGAACGAATCAGCCTCCGATTGTCGGAGGCTTTTTTCTGCCAAATTCTAATGAGCTTAAGAAGCCAGCAGAAAGAAATTCGCAGGGCAGGGGAGTGGTGCTCACAGGGCAGGAGTGGCTCAGAAAATAAGCTTCGTTGAATCCTGCTTAACGACCGCCTAGAGTGGATTCGCCAAGTGGTTTGCCTGACGGGAGAACGGCGATGTATTTTGGAAACACGACCGAAGTAAAAAAGCTGGGGGTGGGCTGACAAGTACGATCGGCGGCTTGTTGAGTTGTCTCGCCTTCTTTTGTCGAGATCATCCCGGACGGTCCAAACGTACGGTATCGCCCCCAGACTACAGCGTCTTTCTTCTTCAAAACCAACGAAGCATGATTCGGAGTGTACTTGATCGTTTCGGATTTGCGTCCAAAGTGATCAAAGAAGCCGGAAACTTCGCTCGTCTTTTGTTGCCCTTTTTTGATGATCGCCACCAGTTTCAAATCAGCCCCATCGCGAACCGTTACGTTGTTTGATTCCAAGTTTTTGACCAAGCGATCGCGAATATTTCTTTGCTCGGCCGGGGCAAATGGTAAATCCAACTCTAAAGACACTTCGACACCTGGCTTCAACACCAACAAACTGTCTGGATCGAATTTGGCCGTCATTACCTTGAGTGGTTTATGTGGCAACTTGAGTGGGCTTAGTTTTGTGTCACGACTCAACCAGAACTCACCGTCGCTTGACGGAATAATCGACGCGCCCCTTCCTGGTTTGTATTTCCAAACAGAGGCGCGAAGCTCGACGTCGATTAAGTCAGAATTACCGACCAGCAAATAGTCATCATCCACCCAAACCATCGATTTGGTAGACCGCAAATTAGTCGACAACTCCTGAACCAGCTCATTGGCTGCCAAATCCCAGACCCAAATGCTGCCATTGGTTTTCGCAAGCCCCGCGAGGAAATTTCCGGAATGAGAAAACGCCAACACGTCGGCTGGATGTGGAGTTTCGATCTCTCCAAGGACTTTGCCGTCATCGGTATCAATTACGAAAACAGAATCGCCCGAAGGAATCGCGATCTGTTTATTGTTTGCACTGAATGCAATTTTGGCCGTCTTTGGAAGTGGGACAGAATAAAGTGCCGCCGCAGTTTCAAAATCCCAAAGCACCACTCGTTTGCCGATCGTGAGCAATCGTTTTTCGTCCAGGAAAACTCCGGATTTTGGGCTGAACCCATCACGCTCAAAAAAAGTCGCTGTTTTCCAGGAAGCGTATCGCTTGGCAACATTATCCAGATTCCAAAAATCGACGTAGCCCGGATTGCGACCTTCCGATTTGCGAAATGTGACGGCCGTTTTTCCATCAGCGGAAATTGCCAACAACGTACAATCCTTGTAGCGAATTTTCAGAGGCGCTTTGGATTTGGCGTTTTCCAAATCGAGGACCACGATTTCTGATCCGGATTCAAACGGATTTGATCGTGAGAGTGCGGCAAACTTATTGCCTGGTCCAAATGAGACCTTTGACGTTCGGTTGTGAAATGCGTGTTTGGTGTAAAGCGTTGGTGTCGAAATGGCGCGTTTCTTAGTTGATGACTCATCACCTCCTGAATCAGGCGAAACATTCCAGCCGTCGGCAAACAAAGCGATTTCATTGCTGGAAACTTCGGGAACAATTGCTTCGATTTTGTTCGCCGAAGAGCGGGTAGAATCGCCGGCGGAGCGACCTTTACCGCTCGATTTTTTTACGCCACCAGCAAACGGATTGTCTTCACTTGTTTCCATTGCCTTTTGTTTTTCAAGTTCAGCAATGAATTTCTGATCGGCGTCACTTAATTTGAGACTTGGCAAGGTAACGACAAAACCGTCTTCTTTTTCGAGCTTGATCTTTCCATTCTTCGCGCTCAGCAGTTTGGCTTTGATCTTAAAAGCGCCTGTCGAATCGGACCATTCTCGAAACTCACTGGTAAGCTCAGTTGTGGCTGGCATCTCCTCCGCTTCGGACGCCGCCTCATCGAGTAACGTCAATCTAGAAGGCGGAAAACGTTGTGTCCGCGTTTCCCCGTTGTACGTGAATTCGATTTTGGGCCAACTGCGGCCAGTTTCGATCACTTCGCCTTCGAGTGTTTTTCCCAGAAATTTTAACTCGACACGATCGCCAATTTCAAAATCTTCTTGAGCATTAACAGCAGAATTGGCAAGCGAAGTAAACAAAAACAGGCAACCGAAAATTAAAACGGTTGCCCATATTTTTGGGGTCACCACTGGAAGTTTCTTCGGCTTGGTCGACAGCGTGAATTTGACGATACCGATATCTAAATCAAGAACGTTTTCATATAAGAACTTGAGCGCTGACAGCGCGACTCGCTGAGTGTCGGCGGCTAAGTTCTTATCAGCCGCCAAATGGGTAAGGAAATCCGAAACATCCTGCTTGGTAAGTTCCTTTGGATGGCGGTACTCACTATACTTACCCTTGATGAACTGGATAAACTTTCTGTAATTTTGAAGATAGGCCTTTTCCGTGTTATAGGCATGCCCAGCGCCAATAATTTCCCTTCGCAACTGTTCTTCAAGCTTCATAACACACTCGCGTGATTTTATTCAGTTTTACAATAGCGCTCTCTGGGGAACATTATTTCGGCCGCAGCCGGTAATAATATGCCCTATTGAACATTATTGCGGGTTCGGGACGGCGGTCTCAATGGTGGAGTTTGCTTCAATTTCGATCCTCTGAGGTCGGTGTCAAAGCAAAAACGAATTGCGGATCTACTTGTCTTCGTTTTTATTATCTGTTGCTTCCTTGGCGGATTCTTCTTCGCCGGATTTTTCTTCCTTCATTTTTTCGTTGCTCATTTTTTCTTCAACAGCTTCCTTGGCCATTTCGCCATCTGCAGGATTGTCTACGCCGACTTTGGCACTCGGCGAGTTCGTCAGTTTGGGCAACGTCACGTCTGGAAAAATCCGATCGGTCAACTCTTCTGAAACGATGTAGATCCACTTCGCATGCTGTTGATTGATCGCGGCTGTTCGCGCCAACGAAGCCTGCACGATATTCTTTCGCGCCTCGACTTCTCTAAGATAAGCCTTCTTTGCTTTTTCAGCTTCTTCTGGCTTAATCGTTGCTGGCGGCTGTTTCACTATCGGAAGAATTGAGTCATCAAAGCTCGCAGTCAGCATCACGTTGTCACTAATCCCGTCTCCAGATTGAGTGGAAACTGAACCACGATAAAGCGTAATGACCACGCCATCTGCCGAAGCAACGCTGACTTCGCCGCCGACTGAATCGAATTCATACATTCCATTCTTGAATCCTCTTTTAACGAAACCGTACTGCCGCAGCGGTTCAAAAATCGCGTCATTGACCGTGGCTTGGGGGTCACCCATTGCTTCAGCCACTGTTGCTGGTTTGAGCAATACATCGGGAAACTGAATCATGCCGATTTGTGACGCAATGACCTGAAGTTGGTCACTGACTTCTTGAGTCATTGGGGTGTTCACCCAACCTCCGCTTCCGTCACCACGCTTGATTTCTGCCAAATCCAATTTCCCGCGGCCTGGTTTCAACACCGCGCGATAGTCGTTTTTGGGTTTCTCATCCAACTTGGTTTTGTCGATCTTATAATTCTCGATCACAATTTTGTTGGTTGGCATCTGATTGCTAAGCTGAAACAAGTTAGGATCGACCCAGCTTTTGAAGTCTGTATTGATTGCACGCGGATTGAACTCGACAACATATACTGTTGGTTGGCCGGGGATTCTGACCCAGTGCTTTGTTCCATCTTTGAGCGGTTTGCCAACGATCAAACTTCCAAGTTCCTTGCGGTCGCGATCTTCAAGCACGATCTTCGCACCCAAAGCAGACTTGTTTGGCGTACTCGAAAAATCAGCTGGATCCAAAACGCCGTACTCCAGGTAATCGCGTTGCTGGTCGGTTGTCTCCTCCAAAACAATGCACTCGCCCAGTGAGTTAGCTGTCAGCGTAATTTGCGGCGTATTGTCTGCAATGTATTTTCGCTTGGAAGGCACGACCCATTTTTCGCCACTCCGGTCCAACCGGATTCTATCCAATGATCCGCTGTCATCATTGAATTTCGTAATCTGAATCGAACGAACTGCTGTACTGTCGTATTCTTCAAACAATGACGCCCCAACACGAGCGCTTTGCTTGACCTCGACAGGCCAAGGGTAATAGTAAAAAGCCGCAGCCGAAGTGACGGCGGCCATTAAACCCATGATCAACGTTTTTGCAATTGGCGAATTCATATTTTACTACAACTAAAAATTGGAAGCGGCAAAGCGCCTCGGATTGTATTATCTGTATCCAAAGGTGACTGATATAAAATCACCTTCAAATCGCTTTTTGAAACTTACTTGAGTCGGCGTGCTTTGGAAATTCCTTCACGCTCGCGCAATCGACGCCGTGTGAACACGATCAAACCAACCAGCAATGGCGGGATGGGCGGAATCATAACGGCAGCCAATTTGAACTTTCGCTGAATCTCCTGGATTTTAAGTTCGGCATCGAGATCAATGCCACGCTTTTTTTCACGCCGTTCGTTTTGCAGTTCGGCTTCTTTGGTTTTGAATTTTGCTTGTTTTTCCTGTGCTTCCTGAGCCAGCAATCGCCGCAACGCATCCAGCTTTGAGGAGTCATAGGCTTCGCCGTTTTCTTCCGCTTTTTCTTTTCGCTTTTGTTCTTTTTCGATCGAATTCTGAAGCGGTCGAAGTTTCTCCAGCACTTCGGCACGAGCAGCATTGAGGCTGGTTTCCAAGTCAATTGAAAACACTTGGTCCATCTCGTAAACCTTATTCATCGCCGTTTCATAAGTCTCTTCAACAACGGCAAGTGTCACATGATCTACACGGCGGTTACGAATATCGAAATAGGTTTCCTCATCTACCAATGAGTCGATGATGTTCAAGACAAAACCAACGTTTTGATAGCGATACTCAACCGAATCGCGAATCGGGGCCGCACGTGACCCGACAAAGAAGTCGGAAAGCGTATCCACATCGCATACATAAATCGCGTTGGTTCGCTGTTTCGATGGCTTGAATGACTTCGCGTCCGCCGGAAGCGGATCGTCTTTTTTGGAGCCAAAAATGTAGCCGGCGATGGTAAAGGGGCGGTTGGCCGAACCGCGAAGTCGGTTTCTAGCTTCTTCGCTTGGATTTCCAGCGTAATCAAACAATTGAATTCGACCTGCCAAACCCGTGTTCACCAACGGGTCAAGTTGCAATGTCGCGTTTTGAGCCAGCTGCAAATAGCCTGTCGCCTGCATGTAGAGTTCTTGAATTCCTCGGGTCGAACGGTGTTCGCCAGAAAATCTTGGCTCCTGACCTGGGTCTTCTCGAATGATCAAATGCTCTTCAACATTTAAACGATTGTTTCGCTTGTACGGATTCTCAAAACTTCCTTGCCAAACGATAAACGAAGTGTACTGATTCATCTGATCGCGAGTCGGCGGTTTTCCATTGACCGAAAACTGCGGGATGATTCGTTGAGGGATCTGACGTCTTTGTTTGTCGACATCGAGATCCAATGCGTCCCAAAGTTTTTGAATGTCGGCTTGTTGAGGTCCGCCACGAGCAAACTGACGAGGGAAAAACGTTGGACGGACGTGTTGAAAGCCTTGTGACATCGGCAATGGATCTTCGAAAATCGCAACTGGCTGCCCCGAGTGAATCGCGGTGATGATATTGTCCATTTCAGTGGGCGTACACTGCGATGGCTGGACGATTAACAATGCGTCATAACGACGTTTGACTGGTTTTTCGTTTTCGTCAGTGTCCCAAAGCGCAATCTCAACCGATGGATCCACGCTCTCCAAGTCATACTGTTTCTCAAGTTCGTCAAGAATCGCAAGCCTCGGGATTTGAAAAGTGCCTTCATCCGACTGAAGCGTCGCACCCATGATTAGCGAATCCGTTTGCACAATGCCGATGACTTTCCGCTCGTTTTTCGAAACCGTATTGATCGAACGCATCAACTCGTACTCGACTGGTACGCCGTAAGGCATAAACGGAATCACGATCCGCTCAAGCCCACTGGAAAACGCGACTCCGAGGATCACGTCTTCTTCTTTCAGTGCGCCGCGAGACTCGCTGCGAACTTTTTGTGGACGAATGTTGTATTTCTTTTCCGCAAGAATGGCTTCTTCGCTGAACGGACGGATGCCTTGGTAAAGGTTTACTTCGATTCGCTTTCCACCAAGCACATCGAATTCGCGCAACAGGTTTACCAAGTCGTATTTTGTTTTAACGTATTCGCTTGGAATATTGTCACTGATGTAGGCCTCAATCTTGATCGGTTTTTCACCATCGCGGATCTCTTGAGAAAGTTTGTTCAACAACTCGGTCGTTGAAGGAGCCAGCGTACTGATCTGACGGTCTGAGATGTCCATGCGTATTCGATTAAGCGGACTGTGTTGAACCACCAACACGAGACTGACGATCATAATGATCAAGAATGCGGCTCGGCAAACGAAATGCCAAAGCATCGACGTGCCATCTTTTCCGCCCAACCAGTGACGACGCCCAATCAAAATCATGCTGAGGTAGACGCCAATAACGACCAGGCCGAGAAAGTAAAAAATCGACGAGGCACTGATCAGTCCACGGCCAAACGGCTCAAACCGCTGAAGCAAGGACCAGTCAAACAATCGTTGGATCCATTTTGAATTGGAGAAAATCACATCGGCATTGGAAAAGAATGCCAAAGGCGCGTTGAGTGCGGCTCCAATAATAAATCCAACCGTCAGGTTACTGGTTAAGAACGAAGCCACCATGCCAAGCGAAATCATCGCGATTCCAACGAACCAATATCCCAGGTAGGTCGAAAACAACAGCAAGTTATCCAGTGCACCACCCGTCATCGCGAGCAGCACGGCGTAATTTGAAAGCTGGGAAAACAAAAGCGAAACGGTAAACACCAATACGGCCGCAAAGTATTTCCCGATCACAATGTCAAAGTCATTGGCTGGCAGAGTCAGCAAAAGTTCATCCGTTCCCTGACGGCGTTCTTCCGCCCAAATGCTCATCGTGATCGCAGGAATGAAGATCAACATGATGTAAGGCAGGAATTTATTGAGCTGGTCGAAGTTCGCCAGGTTGGTCGTAAAAAATTCGTGCGGCCAAAACGCGGCGAACGAAGTCAGCAAAACGAACAGGCACAAAAACACGTATCCAGTCGGGTTACTGAAATAGCCAATAAAGTTTCGCTTCATCACGGCGAATGCGGCCTGACGCCAGATCCCCAGCGGCAACATTAGTAGAACCAATGTCACCAGGAACATCATGTCGATGACAAGCATGTAGACGAATTCGACGATTTGCGGAGTGTAGTCCATTGGAAGTTTCGGATAGGTTTGGTTGAATGATTCAGCGAATAAAACAAAAAGGTTGAGACGTCACAGCGTTTGTCGGCGTCTCAAAGAAATGACTACTCGTCGTCGTAACTATTTGGAAGTTTGACACCCGTCTCAGGGTCGTGTCCGGTCAAATTGGCAAACACGTGATCGAGACCGTTCTTGCCTGGGTCAATGTCTTTCAGTTTGCCGTCGTAAACTTTTCGACCTTCGTTGATCATGATCACGCGATCGGCCATCGCTTCAACTTCTTGAAGAATGTGAGTCGAAAGCAAGATTGTTTTTTCTTCGCCCAAACGTTTCATTGTTTGACGCACTCCACGGATCTGGTTCGGATCCAATCCGGACGTGGGTTCGTCAAGAATCAAAACGTCGGGTTCGTGGATGAGAGCCTGAGCCATGCCAACGCGCTGACGGTAGCCTTTGGAAAGTTTGCTGATTGGTTTATAGATGACGCTGCCTAATGCACAGAGGTCAACGGCTTTTTCGATTCGCTCACGTTTCGTGGCTTTGTTCATGCCGCGTGCTTCGGCGAAAAAATCAAGCAAACTATAAGGTGTCATCTCAGGGTAGAGCGGGCCAGTCTCGGGAAGGTAGCCAAGTTTTTTTGAGCCTTCTAAACGATCGGCGCTCATGTCGAATCCAGCGATTCGCGCAATGCCTGCCGTTGGTGAAAGGTAACCCGTCAGAATTTTCATCGTCGTACTTTTGCCCGCACCGTTAGGCCCCAGAAAGGCAACGACTTCGCCGGAGTAGACTTTGAAAGAGACGTCACGGGTTGCGGCAAAGATCCCATAGGATTTCGATAGCCGATCCGCTTCGATCATCGGAGTTTCGCCAGAGCGATCGACTTCCACATCGGCCGGGCCTTGTTCGACCTCGTGTTGGTTTGCTTCTCCAGCATCCTCAACGTGATCGTTGACCTCGTTGGATGGGTCCTGGTTTGCATCTTCATTTTCAACAGGAGTATCGGGGGCAGAAGACATCTTGATTGGCTCGGAAGTTGAATGAAAAATGAATGACTGAATAAAGGTCCAACCTGGGTGGTTTGGCCGGTCGAACACCCATTTTGCTTGGTCAACAAGAAAATGTCGAGCATCCATCCAGCCGAGAAACGCGTTTGAACCGCCGAATGTGGTGGAGAATAACGAGGGTTCTATCTTTTACGATTTAATTGCCGTTTGGGTTCGAACGATTTTCGAACGCAGAATAGGGGTGAGCAGAGGGCGGGGTGGTCGCAACGCCGTCGCATTGGGACCTGCGGGCCGGTATTCAAACGCGGATCAAAAGTTGGCCAAGCCGGGCATGCCTTGCGACAAGTGGTCAACCACGGCCGGCATTGGCAGGATTCAGCTGACCAAAGGAGAAGAGGACCGTGGACCGTCAGTCAAGTGATTATTTGCGGAGCGTCAGTAGTCAAGAAACCAAATCAGAAATCGCGGTGGATGCGATTCGCCGTAGTCACCGAGACTGCCGTTTTTGGCAATTAGCGTTTATTCAAGTCGCGCATGAATGAATTATAGTCGGGAGCATGTTCCGGTGGGATTTGATTGACCGCACCGTCTTCATTCAAGCCTTTGACTTCGTCTGCGTTTTGGTTGACCGAACGCCGGTTTGACTTGGGACGGAAGTCAAGACTTTTAAGTGCTCGTTCGTAACGTCTGCGATCACGCTCGTTTCCGGTTTTGGCTTTACGTTTCATCTCTTCCCAACGCTTCAGGAATTTGTCAACGTCGGCTTTGGTCATGTTCAGTTTGTCAAGCAGTTCAGGATCGTAGTTCTGGTCTGCAAGTTTTTCGAGTACCAAGTCAGTCGCTTTTTTTGCGTTTTCAGTATCGAACTGTTCACGTTCCATTCGCTCAGTTCCTCCAACGCCATCGCCGCCTTCTCCAAAGGCATTGCTTTCAGGTTTTTTAAGACTAGCACCTGATGGTTTTTGTGCATCACCTGCGTCGGGCTGAGCGCCTTGGTTTTGCTTTGGTTGATCGTCTTGATCTTGCTTTCCGCCAATACCAGATTGCCCACCACCGGCACCGGGTTGTCCACCCCCGGAACTGTCTTGCCCAGCGCTTTCACTGGGTTGCCCGCTACCAGCAGCAGAACCGGAACCGGGTTTGCCGCCACCAGAACCAGGTTTACTTTCAGCAGATTGACCACTAGAAGATGGTTGTCCGCCACCGGATTCTCCACCACTCTCACCCGATTCTCCAGAACCGGATTCACCAGCACCAGAACCCTCACCGGGCTCTCCACCACTAGAGCTGGGTTGGCCACCCTCACCTGGTTGTTCGCCTTCGCCTTGTCCTTCGCCCTCTCCCTGACCTTGACCACCCGGTTCCTGGCCTTGTCCTCGTGAGCCTGAACCTTGGCCCTGACTCTCGCCTTGACCCTGACTCTCGCCTTGACC
>CAYZGP010000041.1:41710-45004 GCA_964478065.1 uncultured Pirellulaceae bacterium | reverse complement strand
CTGGCCCGCGCGACAAGACTTGCCTTGATATCCCACGGGACTTGCTTAAAAAATCGTCTTGAAACTGAGTATTGCAATGTAGAAGTGAAACTTGCTTTTGAAATTTGCAAATGTCAAAAGAGAAGAGATGGGGCGTTTCTTGTATTCAATAAACGGGCAATAGAAAACGCGAGCCATAAACGTTGGTTATGACAATTTAGATGTACTCTTTGTTTTACCTTGTATTTGATGAGTTTTTACGCAGGTTGTTTGATTTGCAACAATGCGTGAATTGAATTTCAAGTTTGGTGTCATTGTCAATTTTATTTGTCGAAATGGTTTATTTAAAGTTGATGGTTGAATGATTTATTTGTATCGACCTCTTTTATTGCTTAAAATTCGGACGAATTATGTTGGCCGGGAGTTGGTAGCAATGTGTTACCAATCAATGTCCGTTTCCAGCAACCCTTCACAAAGCTAAGAAACTGTTTGCGGTTTTCGACTTCCAAGAACTTCTGTTTTCGTCGGGTTGCCATTTGGTAACGAGAGTATTTGCGACCGACGAAGTATGTTTTTGTTTGGGAGTGGCGGAATGCCGCAAGGTACAATTAAGAAGTTGACTGATAAAGGTTTTGGTTTCATCGAAGGCGAGCGTGGAGATATCTTTTTTCACCACTCTGCTTTGGAAGAGACTACTTACGAGAACCTTCGTGAAGGTCAAAAGGTGGAGTATTCTGAGGGCCAAGGTCCCAAAGGTCCACGTGCTGAAAGAGTTCGAATGGTCGAGTAAGTCGACGAATCGATACACAATTTGGTTCTCGCATTCGAGACCGTTGAATGGAATCATTGACGCCCAGGATTTTTGTCTTGGGCGTTTTTTAAGCGCATCTATTTGATGCGCGAAGTATGTTCAGTGATGGTTGCTGGGCTGTTGAAGCTTTGGAGCATTCACATTTAGAGAGCGATGGTTGCGGCTGCGTGTGGCTAAAGTTTGAGCTTCGGCTGCTTCCGTTTGCGTTCTTCCCAGAAAACCCATGGAGCCACAGGTGACTCCTGTGCCCAAAGCCCGATTCGATTTTCTTGGGCGGCTTTTTGCGCTTGCTCGTATGCTTCCCAGCCTTCAAACTTCTCTCCGTTATACCAAGCGTGCCCCAAGGTAATTAATTCCAGGCCGACATTGAATCGCTCTGTCGTGGGATCGTAAAGATACACGTGAGCTATCTCTCGCATCATGAAGTCTCGATCGACGACTTCAACCTGTACCTTACGACCATCAACCATTTCAGAAAGAGCAGTGACTGATTCGCGGTAGTATTTCTGACCGGGCTTGGGGGAGCTCAACCCCCGTATCACAACAAAGTGAAGTTCGTTGGCATCACCGAATTCAAAATTGTCACTGCCCCAAAAACGATTCGCATGACCAATCATCGTGTATTCAACTTGGTCACGAATCGGTGCCGGCAATGATTTTGAGATCGCCATTTCAAGCAGACTGGTCAAGGAAAAGAAAATCACCAGTAGTCCAACAAAACAAATACCGGCCAAAACGAATTTGCGTTTCCAACTGTTCTTTTGGTTGTTCTTTGACGCTATCACTTTAGCTTTCTTTTCAACGTTGTTATTCTTGTCGCGTTTTAAACGTTCCGCATTGATTGGGCAACTGTTCTTTGCCTCGATCACGAAATCGCGAACAACCTGTTAATAGTAGACGTAATCGAGCTAGCCAACGGCTGGCAAAATGTCGATATATACTGTGTCTATTCGCCAAGGTTAAAAGTGCGCTCGTGAAAAATCAAATCCCAAAATTTGAATCTTCCCGGTTTTCGAGCTCACTGTACGTTGTGACAATTTGCATGGCGATATTTGCGCCGATCTTTTTTGCCCCGACGTTTGCGGGCGCTCAGCAGAATGACGGGGAACAAAAAAGCATTCTTGAGTACAACAATGGCCAACCCGTTGATCAAAGTTTACATGCTCGACCGGCACAAAAAAGTCATGTTGCCCAGCCCAGCGAGAATAAGGCAAAACAGGATGAGCCAGCCGCAACATCAGCTGATGCCGGGGAGGAGTTAGACGCGCTCCTGACGCATTTGGTTTTGGAAAACATTCCCCACAATTTCGAAGAGAAAAAAGATTGGGGCGGCCAAAAGGAGCGTTGGAACGGGATCAAAATTTGGCGCGAGAACGGACGCCTGGAAACCAAGCGTCGAAAGAAACTCGTTAACCATGGCACTTGGAAAAAGTACTCGGCAGAGCTGCTCAACCCAGAACAAGAATTTGCTATTCAAGTCAAAAACATGCGCGAGACGCCTGACGAAAAACTCGCGTTCGATGTTCACTTTCAAGCCCACCTGAAGATAGATGGTAGGCAGTCGAAATGGGTAAAAGGAGTTCAGCTTTATAGTGTTGGAGCCGAAGGCCATACCAAGGTTCGACTCGTTGTTTCGATTGAACTCGAAGTCAAAATGGACTTGCGAGGGTTTCCGCCAGACATGGTGTTTGTGCCCCGTGCGACTGGTGCTGATATCGTAGTTGACGAATTTCGTCTGGATCGAATTGGAAAGGCTGGCGGCGAGTTTGCTCAACAAGTCAGTAGGGGCGTGCGTTCCAAGTTGGACGAAAAGATAGAGAGCAAAAAGCAAAAGCTGGTCGACAAGATCAACGCTCAGTTTGAAAAGAAGAAGGATAAATTTCGGATCTCAATCGCTGACGCCATCAAGTCAAAATGGACCCGCTCGGCCAAAATTTTTCTTCCAAAATCTGTTCAGGAAGCAATCGGCGACGAGTAGTCGTTGCGATGTTTTGTGGGATTTCTCTTGCGTTGGTCCAGCAATTCACCAAACGATTGGCCAGTTTTGCTTTAACATGGCCCTAAAAATCGACACATCTGACGGATCAGAAAGATTGATTGGGCGGCCGGTTTACGTTTGCCGAAAATCAAATTATCGTTTCGAAGCTGTCGCCTGATTTTTGAATGGCGTTTGGAAGCTTGAAATTGTGTTGTCTGTTCCGCATCCTTGAGGATTAATCGTGGCTGAAAGATCAAAATACCAGCAAAACATAATTAAGAATTATTATGAAAATCGAGAAACAATTTCGCTTCAACGAGCTCAGGAAATTGTGACCGAACTTTATCTTTCCGAAGGCAAGAAACGAGCCAAGTACTGGAAAAGTCTCGAAGGCCATTTGTTGAAGCTTGAGGTTAAGCAGCAAGTGATTGACAATATTGTTTCCAAAGACGATCCGCAGATGGCGGCCAAGCTCGTCGAAAAGCTGGGGCGCGAGGCGGGCTAAAAGCCAGTTCCCATGCGAGTA
>CAYZGP010000041.1:6869-41610 GCA_964478065.1 uncultured Pirellulaceae bacterium | reverse complement strand
ACCATCGAAGAGTTTAACCAACTGAGTGAAATTAGATGCTCTCTCAAGAACTGCAGCAATACATCGTTCCCAAAGTACGAGTGGGCCAATTTATTGCCGGCGGTTTGCTAATGGGAGTGATTATGTTTTCTGGCTGTATCTCATTGATTGCCAATTGGGAAAATTATGGCCAACCGCTGAAATTGCTTACCCTTATTGGAGCGGTCGCAGGGTTTAGTGTTTTTATATTGTCGCTCTTGCTACCGATTCTGTTTTCAAAAGTTCCAACCAAGCTCGAAGTGTTAAAAAAAGCTTCGAACTTTGATGAGCTGGATAAGGATGCGCAAGATAAAGTCACCGCCGATTTGATTTTGAACATGTTGGCGACTGAAAAAATTGTTCGTGGTGCATTGATCGAAGGTGCGATCTTTCTCAATCTCGTTGTTTTCTTGTTAGAGCCACATCTCGTTTCTTTGGTGGTGGTGGGAGCCGGATTCTTGCTGATGCTCGTAATGTTCCCACGCGTCTCAAGGGTCTTGGCAAAAACGGAAGATCGGATACGCGATTTTCGTGACCAGGATTCGCTGGCAACGACCCACTGAATCGATCCATTGCTTAACGCTAGCAATTTTTCCAAATAGCAATTGATCAACGAAAAGGCAAATCAGCCTTTCTTTTTAATGCCAACGATCGAGCGGATCGCCTGCTCACAATGGTGAAGTTCGATCCAAAAAAACGGTTGGATTGAGTCGCGTAAACCGCGCGACTTTCTATGGTTGCAGTCGCTAGAGCCTGCTAGACTCTGCCACCATTTTGGTCCTTTGTTCGACCCACAAACCATGGCGGTTCGATGCGCGAATACGTTCTTGCGAAAACTCTTTTGTTCGTTTTGATTCTGGCGGCGTTCCACTGCGCGATCGGCAGTGTTGTGATGGCTGACAACAATATTGCACGGGAATCGCTTCCGACGAATTGGAAGTCGGACGCTGAGTTAACCGATGTGTTTTTCCTCAACCAGAATCTTGGTTGGGCTGTTGGTGCTCAAGGCGTAGTTCTTCGGACTACCAATGGAGGAAAAGATTGGCGAGAGATTTCCCAAGCCAACAATGCAACGGCCAGTGAATTGCCATTGGATGTGAAGCTCCGCAATATCCGCAGCGGCAAACGTACACGCTCAACAGGCATCGCTAACTTCCAGGAAACTTACCAGCCAATCAGTTGTCGTTTTGAGTCCGTCCACTTTGTTGACGCGAAACATGGCTGGGTGGCTGGTGGCTATGAAATTCCTTATGTGGGTCGGTCACGTGCAGTGTTGATGCGGACCGACGATGGCGGTTTGACGTGGCATGAAGTTTCAGGTTTGATGCTTCCGCGTATCAATCGAATCAAGTTTTCAGATGCCCACAATGGCTGGGCGATCGGTGAAACTGGCAATCTTTTTCAAACAGGAATTTTCTACACGTCCAATGGAGGTGAAACGTGGTCCAGTCAAACTGCCGAACGACTAGTTGGCTGGGTTGACGCCGAAGAAGTGCAAGGCGGATTGGCGACGATCAATTACGATGGCCGGTTGGGCGTGCTCAAGTCAGGCCGCTACGAATCGTCGGTGATTTTGAGCGACACCGGCGCAGCGATTTCTCAACTTCGAATGTCGGATAGTCGAGCAGGGTGGGCGGTCGGGGAGAACGGAACATTTTTGCAAACCAACAATGGCGGACTTTCATGGTCACACGCCGAAACGCCGCTAATTGAAAAACTGGTCAAGCAGGTTGACCTGAAAGCGATCGCAGTTTCGGAAAAGAAAATTTGCTTTGCCGGTGACCCAGGTTCATACCTTTTCACGATCGACCGAATCACTGGAAAGGCGGAAGCGTTTCGCACGCCTGTCAATTCGCGGATTAACAGGATTCATTTCGTTGACGATCAAACAGGATGGGCAGTTGGCTCACTTGGGATGATCATGATGACGGTCAATGGTGGAGAAACTTGGCAGCTGCAGCGCGGCGACAATCGAAGAACTGCAATCATTTGTGTGGCCCCCAATCAAAATTCAATTCCATTTGAGTTGCTTTCCAAGTACGCAACAGAAGAGCACCGGATTTGCGCGACCGTTTTATTGGATCCATCATTTAAACAGCGACGAACGGCTGTTCAAGCAACAGAACGTTTGGGAAGCGTGCTAACGACGAGCATCGCGTCCAATGCCGATCGACGCGAAACAGTTCGAAAAATGGTGCGCACGTTGCGATCACTTCAACCCAATGTAGTCGTGTGCAATGCGAGCCATTCACTGGGGTTCAGTGGCGTTGTAGGAGGCGACCAACGGCAAGTAAATCCAGTGCTGTTGTTGGAAGACGCGATTCGGATGGCAGGGGATCGCAATGCTTTTCCGGAACAGTTGTCGGATCTGGGACTGGAGGCTTGGAAAGTCGACCGCTTGGCGATTCTGGATCCAACCGGAGAAATCAAAATCGCCTCACATCGGTTGCTGCCACACGCTGGGGTATTGGTTGAAGACCAGGTCGCCATCAGTCGCGCGTTGGTCGGACAACCGATCACTGTTGGTAAAGATGCAAGCTACCGTGTGTCGCATTATTCCAATCGCAACAGGCTTGCAGCAGGAGATTTGCTTTCTGGGTTGGGTCTCCAAAACAACATTCCGACTCGCAAAGAAACCAATACAAAACGTGGAAGTCTGGCGATGATTCGTCAGGTCACATCCAAGAAACAGCGCTTTGAGGACTTCGCTAAGTTTGAAGCTAAAACGTCAAAGGACTTACTCATTTGGCGTCAACAAATCGAATCGTATGCCATGGCGATGGACCGCGATGTGGCTGGTGTTTGGATGATGCAATTGGCCGAACGATACCTTGCGGTTGGGAAAACGGAGCTTGCTGCCGCGTCGGCTCAAATGTTGGCGCTTCGTTGGCCAGACCATGCGTTGACGCCAGCGGCGATGACTTGGTTGGCTCATTATTTCGCGAGTGTTGAGTTCGGTCAGATTGAATATCTCAACAAGAAGAAATTGCCTGGAGTTGCTCCAGCAGAAGACCGAAATCGATACGCCTCCGCTCCGCAGACAATCAATCGCAATGGTAAAAACCTTGTTTGGGTTCCTACCGAAGCCATGATCGAATTGGGTGCACGAATCAAAGAAGAGTCAAAAGTCGAATTGGTCAACCACGAAGAAGATGTCTACAAACAACCCGCTTTTTTTAAGCAGCGTTTGACCACTGCGAGCCAATTCCTTTCGCAGTTAAAGCAACGCGACCCGGATTTGGCAGCCGGTTCTCAGTATCGTTTGTTAGAAGCTCAGATCGCGCGCCGCGTTAGCGGTGCGGCTGGTAACGAAGGCCGATTTAAAAACCTTTTGCAAAAGTATGACTTTACCGGCGTTGGAATTTCTTTGGGGGCCCAGCGGGAGCTTGCACTTCATGGATTGCTTCGGGAATCAGCGTCGCCGATTCGTTCTTTGACTTGTTCCAAAACGACGGAGCGGCCAAAGCTTGATGGGAAACTCGATGAAGCGTTTTGGCAAACTGCGATCGCCAGTGGGAATGTAGTTGCCTCAAAAATTGAATCCGGTGGAGATGCTTCGCAAGCGTTTCAAGACATGGCGGTGTTCGCATACGACGAAGAGTTTTTGTACGCTGGTTTTACCTGTCACAAAATTCGCGGTCAGTACTACAATTCTCGAAAAACGGCGCGCCCACGCGATGCGGACTTGAGTCGCCGTGATCGTATTGAGTTGGCGCTGGACTTGGATCGTGATTATCGCTCCAGCAGTCTGTTCGTTGTCGATCATCGTGGTTGGGTAAATGAAAGCTGTACTGGTGCGATTGGCTGGAACCCTGATTGGTACGTCAGTCAATCCGAAGACGAAACAAGTTGGACAGTTGAGTTTGCAATTCCACTTTCGGCGATCATGCCGACGCAGATTGAGCACGGCACGACTTGGGCTTTTCAAGTCGCGAGACGGGGCTACGATCAGCGAAATATCTGGAAAAAAAGCATGGGGCAGGGCATCAATCAAACGAAAAATGGCTCGACAATCCCGGCTTTCGCGCGAACCGGCCTGCAAATTGGGTTGGAGTCGCGGCCTGCTCAATTTGAGTTAATTCGCTTTGAAGATCCGGCCGAATTGGTGGATAAGGAGTAAGCCCTTCAAACGGTCCAAACGTCCAGCGATTTTCCGATTAGAATATTGGTAGAAGCGACATCTAATCGGCTTCATGCGGACACGAGATTCACCATGACGAAGCAGCCAGATTCTAGCGGTTCGATTTTTCCGCGCCATGGGTCTGCAGATGCTCAAGAATCACCTGTCGTACCGCGGCTGCCAACGGTCGCGCCTCTGGGTAAGAAAAAGCCAGGCAGCTCACCGTCGCGCACTTCCAAAACTCAACCAGTGGATTCCTCATCGGTAGATTCGTCACCAGGTAAAAGTGATTCAAAACTTGGTTCGCAACCGGCAGCCAAGCAAGCTTCTGCCAAACCGAAATCGAATCACTCGCAAAAGACATCCAAGAAGTCTTCACAAGACGTCAAAGCAAAACGTAAAGTTGCGAGCAAAGATTCAATTAAAGATCTTGGCAAACGTGTGAGCAAAGATCCGAGTAAGAAAGATAAAATAAAAAAAGATAGAGCCAAAAAAGATGCGCGATTCAAGGCTCCACCCAAACTCGACCAACCTGAAGTCCTTGCTCCTGTCGGTACCGCGCCTAAAAAGAAGATTACGTCGTTTCCAAGAATCACTCGGCGTCGAACGTTTGAAGAACTTTTGGAAGATGAACGAGCCGCTGCAAAGTCGCTTGCGCGAAAGAAGAACAATCCGTTTTATGGGCTTGGCGGTGTTCGAACTCCCATTGATCCAAACGCGTTTCATGAAGCGCTCAGCGATTACGAGCCACATTCGAATGAAGAAGATTCGGAGGACGGAAAAAAAGCGGCAACCGTAATCACGACCAACCTGCGCCGGCATCGCCATCCGCTTTCGTCTGCTTTGTTCAGCATGGTTGTTCATTTAGCGATTTTTCTGACGTTGGCTTTCTTTGTTTTGAATTGGCCTGAACCCAAGCCGCGGATTAGTGTGCTTGCTTCGATTGATGCCAATCCTGTCCCAGAGAAACCGGTCAACATGGAAACGGAAACGGTGAAGATCGAAATTCCGGACGACAGCCAATCACTAACTGATGCGACGGCCACGGATACGTCAGTCAATGAAACAATGAAAGTGGCTGACAACAGTCAGGTCATCCCGAATGTTGCGATCAATGACATCGCACCAACGCCTAACGAACGGATTACCGTTCCCAGCGCCCCGATAAGAACTTTGCCAACAGGTGGAGGTTTGGAGGGCCGCCAAAACGAAGCTCGTGCGAAACTTGCCGCGGCCCAAGGTGGTTCGCTAGCCAGCGAAGCCGCCGTTGAAAATGGACTTCGTTGGATCGTTGCCCATCAAAAGAAAAATGGAAGCTGGCGGTTTCGACACAACTGCGAGGCGTGCAAAGGCCAGTGCGCCAATAGCGGGTCCTCCGAAGATTTTACCAATGCCGCGACCGGACTCGCTTTGATGTCTTTGATGGGAGCAGGTTACACGCACGAAGTCGGTCCATACCAACAAGAGATTCGTAAGGGCTTGGACTATCTCAAAAAGAAAATGCGATACAGCCAATTAAATGGCAACTCGGTGGGGAGCTTGGCCGATCGAGGAGGCAAAGGCATGTATGGTCACGCTCTTGCCACGATTGCTTTAGGTGAAGCCTACGCGTTAACGGCGGATTCTGGATTGGCTCGACCAGTCGAAGCGGCGAGGAACTACATCGAGTTTGCCCAGAATAAATCGGGAGGCTGGCGATATATTCGACTTGAACCTCGCGGCGATCTCACCGTTAGCGGCTGGCAAATCATGGCACTCAAAAGCTGTCAATTGGCGGGTGTCGAAACGGACAAAGCCACTTGGATGCGAAGTGAAGCTTTTGTTGATTCTCTGATTTCCAGTGATGGCAAATACGGCTATCAAAAGTCTGCTGCCAAAGTGACCGATACGACCACGGCCATAGGTGTCCTCTCAAAAATGTACCTTGGTACCCACTACGAAGACCTCGATTTGATTATGGGTGCCGATTTCATTTCTGACACTGGCCCATCGGACTCTGATATCTATTTCAACTACTACGCGACTCAGATTTTGCATCACCGCGGCGGCGAGCCATGGCAAGCCTGGAACAAAGGCACTGGGGCGAAAAAAGGTAAACGTATACGAAATATTCGAGAATTAGGCATGCGAGATTTCCTGATACAAACCCAAGATCAGAGCAATTCGCACCAAGCTGGCAGTTGGTATTTCGCCGACAAAGCTGGTCACAGCAAAACGGGGGGGCGACTCTATACAACGGCCATGTCCGTGATGATTTTAGAGGTTTACTATCGCTATCTACCACTTTATGAAAAGAAAGCAATGGAGTCTGTAACGGGAGATGAATAGAATCAGGGCATCTCTTTTTTGAGTCTTTGATTTCCTTTGCGTTCCTGTTTTGCGTTCTTCTGTTCTGCGTCTTCTCATCCCAACCCAGCCCCATCCGAACCAAGTCTATTCTGAGCCGCGTCCAACCCACCAACTCCTTTTCAGCTTTTTCGTACAGACGCAATGTTCCTGCGTCCTCGTTTTAATCAACCAAGCCAGTCACATTACGATGGCGGTTTTGCGCCACAAGAGTCACCACCCATGTTTCAAAACGCTCGCCCTGTCATTCCAGTCCTTGATTTGATGATTGGTCAAATCGTGTTGGCGACTGAAGGCAATCGTGATTCTTACCAGCCAGTTCACTCACGGTTAACGCACAGCAGTCAACCAATCGACGTCGCAAAAGCGATTTTTAACCAAACGGAATGCAATTGCCTTTACCTGGCGGACATTGATAGTTTTGCTGGGGCCAAATTGAGCTGGTCGGTTTACAACTCGCTTCTCAATAGTGGGTTTGGGCTTTTGATCGACGCTAACTGGATGGCCGATCGACGCATTGATCGAATTGCTGATGAAATTGAAAAACCGGAGAAGCTCAACATCATTTTGTCTTCTGAAACGTTGGCAACGAGCGATCAGTTCGCCTGTTTTGAGGACTTGATCAGCAACCATATCGAACCGATTTTCAGTTTGGATGTAAAAGGCGAATCGATCATTACTCAAGAAGGGGAGCTTTCGGATCGCACGCCGCTTGAACTGGTGCGAATGGCCTTTGATCGAGGTGTACGAAACATGATCGTGTTGGATCTTGATTCAGTTGGAACGATGAGTGGTTATACCAATCAAGAAATTCCTGTCGCACCTATTATTCAAGAAATCAAGAGCGAACTACCCGATGTCCGCCTCATATCGGGTGGCGGCGTGAAGGAACCCAAAGATGTCCAAGCTCTTTTGGACCTTGGCTGTAAACATGCGTTGGTCGCGTCTGCCATTCACGATGGCAAATTCACTCCAGATGACATCGCGGGTTTCGAAGCGTTTCAAAAAATGGCTTGAGTTAAAAGCACGAAACTACTGAGCGAGAAAGTTAGCGAGGCGGCAGTGTTGTCTTAGTCAGAGCAATCGACGCGATGATTGAAGCAACGTTTAAAGATTATGCGTGTGCCTCGCAATGTGCTTTCACACAATCCATATCGCTCTCGATCGCTTTTTTGATCATCCCTTTGATCAGAAAGTTGATGACTTTGGCGGTGATTTTCGGCGTCCGCGCATCCATCACGAGGTTCAATTCGGTCGTTGGAATACCGTTTTGGTTTTCACTGCCAGGATTTTCGCTGACTGAAAACACGGTATCCCAAATCGTTCCGTTTGTATCGGACACGATTCGAATGTTTTCGTTCTCGACGTACTCGGTGACTTCGAGTTCGACAACGGCTTCGCGTCCATTCATCACCCGGGTCTCAAGGAATCGAGTGCCCACGCCGACTTGTTGTTCGGACAGGATTTCAATCTTGATGATACCAGGAATGATTTTGGAAAATTCACGAATGTCGGCGATGGTTTTAAAAACAAGCTCTCGTGGCGCCGAGATCGTACGGTTAACAATCGTTTTGGTCATAGTTTTCACGCAACGTTTTTGTGGTTCAAAGAATCTAGCTTGAGTCTAGCCAGCTTTCTTTTTGCCGTTACTATTTTGCTCGTTGTTTTTCTGCTTTTTGTTTTTCTCGTTCAGAAATTCGTACATGTTGAATCGTTTTGGAAAAGCCACCTCGTGTTTTTTCGCCCATGACTCCCACATCGAGACCATTGCATCCTTCTTCGTCGATTCGGAACTGGCCAAGTCATTCACCTCGGTTCGATCAGCATCGATGTTATACAGTTCCCAGGGCTTTTCGTATTCGCGGACCAATTTGAAATTGCCCCAACGCATCGCCGCGTTGCCTTCGTGTTCCCAGAAAATTGGTTTTGTGTGGACCGGTTCATCCATGCCTTTTAACAACGGAACGAGTGAGGCCCCTGCGTGCATTGGAATGTCAGAGGAATACTCAGCGCCTGAAAGTTCGATGCAAGTTGCCATAAAATCGGGCAGGTAACCAAACTGGCGAACGAATGTCCCGTTGTCCTTTTTGGCAATGCCTTTGGGCCAGTGGGCAATCATTGGCGTGCATGCTCCGCCTTCATGAACAAAGTGTTTGTATAAACGAAATGGCGTGTTGGATGCGTTTGCCCAAGCCAAACCCTGACGAATTCCGTCAACCGTTTCCAGCGGCGAGTCTTTTTCCCAGCCCGGTTTATAGCTTCCAAGGATTCCGCCTTCCTGGCAAGCGCCGTTGTCAGACAAAAAGAAAATCACTGTATTGTCGAACTGGTCAATTGATTTCAAGTGTTCGGTAAGTTTGCCAATGTTTTGATCAATCGAGTCAACACACGCGGCGTAAGAAGCCATGATCGTGTCAAGCTGGTCTCGCTTTTTCTCTTTGAGCGAATCCCATTTCGGGCCAACATGCGGAGCGGGCGTGATGTCGTTTTCAAACATGCCTATCTTTTTTTGTTTGGCCAGTCGATTTCTCATTACCGATTCCCAGCCCTCGGTGTACTTGCCCTTGTACTTTTTAAAGTCCTTCAGTTTTGGTTGAAGTGGCCAATGAGGCGCGTTGTAGGCAAGGTAGAGGAAAAACGGCTTGTCGTCATTTTTTGTTACGTCGGAAATAAACTGACAGGCTTCGTCGGTAAACGTATCAGTAGCGTAAAAAGTCTCATCTGTTTCGACTGGTTTGTTTCCGCGCGACATCTTTCGATCGCCACCTGGTTTGATGTAATTGAACGCGCCGCTTAGGCCACCGTAGAATTGATCAAACCCACGTTGCAATGGCCAAACTTTTTTTGATTGCATTCCAAGGTGCCACTTTCCCGCCATCAGCGTGTGGTATTCTGCCGATTTTAAAACCGCAGCCAAAGTAGTGCAGTTGTCGTTAAGGTATCCTTGATACGCGCCCGTAATGCCCAGCGGTTGTCCGGGCGGCTCGGTCATGTGTCCAATTCCTGTTTGATGAGGATGTAGCCCAGTCATTAAACTCGCTCGAGTTGGGCAACATCGGCCGCAATTGTAGAACTGGGTGAATCGCAATCCATTGGCGGCCAACCGGTCCAGATTGGGTGTTTCGATTTCACCTCCATAGCAACCGATGTCCGAGAAACCCATGTCGTCCACCAGAACGATGATGATGTTGGGCCGGGGCGCAGCGGTTGCGGCAGCGTCTCCATTGCAACGGCCGAGCAGAGAGCTTGAAGTTGCAACCAAAGTAATTGCGGTAAGAAAGTAGCAACAAATTGCGTTTTTCATGGGCTTGATCTTGGACTTATCTCAGATTTTAGAACCTTGTCACGCAAAAGTTTAACATGAACGTAGTCGTATATGTCCCAACTATCTTTTGTGTTTTCCGTGTTTTGTGAGGAACGGGCGACCTTGTGCGCCGCCGCATCATGCCCCTCAGCAAAGTAGCCAGTGAGAAAACGACTTAGTGAGTTAGATAATATTCAAACTCACTTCGCGGTTCGAGTCCGAATTTGTCGCGCAGTTCCTTTGCCTGCTTTTGAGTCAAAAAGGCGACCAGATCGATATCGTATTCCCCGATGTCTTCACCAATATAGTAAAAGAACCGTCCGGGAAGATTCTGGCGAATTGCGATCGCATTCATTATTTCGAGAACCGATTCAATTGGAAAACGTGCGTCGTATTCTGCATCTTCCGGGTCATCGTAGATGATGTGTTGGCTTGCAAAAGTCGAATACTTGTAAAGCTTACCGTTCACGACGATTGAATATTTGTTAAAAGAACTTTCACCATACTCACTGTCTGTTGAACTGACATCAAACTCTTTGCCAGTCGATTCGGCCAACAACGACACGATCGAGTTTACTTCATCTCGCGAGTTATCGTGCCAGTCGCTAACCAAGCTTCCTTTTCCAGAGTGAGCCAGCGCCATCAACAAAAACTGGTGATCCGTATCGACAACCGGCGATCTGACATTCCAGGTGTTTTTTTCGTTGATGTAGTTTGGATGAGCGATCACCGTTGGAATCGTAAGCGGTGTTTGTGGAGAAAGTTCAGCGTTGATCCAGTCGATGATGTCCTGCCGTTGCAAGCCGCCTTTTTCGAGATGCTGGTGAACCGACAAAGTGTTTGTCCGATATTGTTCCATCTTTTTCCAAATCTCAGGAAGACGCTTTGATCCGATTTTTTCGATCGGCTTAACACCGCAAAGGCCCTTGATCAAAGAAACAATTTCTTCGTTCCTCGTTCCTGCGTAGATTTCAGCCAACTTCAAACAAGCGCCTTCGTCGCGAGAGCTTTCGATTTGTTCTTTGCAAAGCTTGATCGTTTCTTCGCGGCCCCACAATTTTTCCGCCAAGTCGAACATCTTCTGCCGGGTTGCTGATGTCACATTGAAGCCATCTTTGTAATTCAATTTTATTGCTGTCTTCAAAAGCTCTTCCGATTGCTCGCGATGGCCCAGTCGATCGAGCGCCTGACAGGCATAAAGGACACGCAACGAACGAGCGTAGTCATCCTGAGCAGCAGTATTCTCAATGGCATTGCTTAAAAAATCTACAGAAGCCTCGGTTGCAACTTCGCAAAACTTTTTCCAGTGACTCCCTTTCTCTTCCCATGAGTTGGGGGACGGCTTGCGAAGATATTTGTGCACCGCCTGCTCAATCCGGTTGCGGAGCGGAATCCAATCCGGATCTTCGTTTTGAACCTGTAGAATCCAGTAGGCTCGAAAAAACGCTGGCGTATTTCCCTCGTCAACATACTGCGTAATTAACTTTTTGACTTCGGGTGTAAGCTTGTGTTCCATCAGCCAAGTTAGCGCATAGTATGGGTCTCGTTTGCGCTTGGCGTCGAAAAGCATGTGTTGATAGTACGGCTCGTCGTCGATTCCTTGATAACTCAAAAAAGCTGTTGCCGTCCAATCGAGTTGGCTCCCATTGTTTTCGATGATTGATCGAAGGAAATCAATGAACACCGGGTCTTCTTGTAAACGCTCTCTTTCAAACAACTCTATGAATTCATAGAGCCCTCGATAGTACGGTTGCGGTTTGGCTGAGTACTTTTTGATGTAACGCCCACGAATGGATTGGTAAGCGTCCTCGTCCCCGAAAAAATCCAGAATCCAAGCGGCATGCGAAGCCGTTTCCAAATCAGGATCATTTATTTGTTTTCGCGCAAGCTTCTCAAACTCGTCACGATGCTCGGTGATAATCTCGTTGTGATATCCACTGCTGAATTCTTTGAGGCTTAAGCGAAGCTCATCGAGCTTTTCCGCTTTATCCTTGGCTTCTTTCAGCTCCAATCGCTGGTCGTGCTCGCGAACTTGTCTTTTACTTCGAATCTCGATTATGAAATCGGGCGGCGAACTAGCCTCTTCTTCAGCTTCAACTGGCTTGGGCACTGGAAACTTCACACCCAATTCGGATTCGCGATGCCTGACGTAAGCGATAACGGCGACTGCGGTCAAAGCGAAAATGACTAACAAGAATTTTAGGCTGAACCGCATTTATCATCTCTGAGTAAGGTTCTTGTCGCGAATACACTTGAGATTGGCAATTTTTGGCTTATTACAATTTACGATGACGCCTAGGCAGTTTCAAAAAGCTTCAAACAAGTAAACACATACGTCGTCTTCGTATTGCCGAGCCAGAATTCCAACTGACGTTAGCCTTCAAAATAGGTGTAACCTCGAAGGCTCTCATTGAACAGAGTCAGCATTTCCTGCCGCTGGGATACCGTGATCTCTCCATCGCGAACGGCTTTCTCGGCTCGTAAGCGAAATTTTTTGGCGAGTTCTTGCGGCTGATATTCAACGTATCCAAGCACGTCGCCGATACTGTCCCCTTCGAGTTCGTGTATAAACTCGAGCTTACCCGTTTCGCTTACACGAACGCTAACAACATTGGCATCACCAAAAAGATTGTGAAGATCCCCCAATGTCTCCTGGTAGGCTCCCACCAGGAAAACACCCAAACAATATTCTGCGTCGGTAAGTTCATGCAGCCGAAGCGTTGACAGGTCCGAGTCACTGCCAACAAAGTGGTTCAGTTTTCCATCGCAATCGCATGTCAAATCGCCAATGATCGCGTTTCGTGTCGGTTCTTCGTCAAGTCGATGGACTGGCATGACTGGAAAGATTTGTTGTATCGCCCAAGCATCTGGCAGCGACTGAAACACGCTGAAGTTTCCGTAATAGATATCCGAAAGCGAGTCATTGAGATTCATCAGGCTCGGAGGTTGACGCCTCATTTCCGGCACGCGTTTGGCGACTTCATGGAGAATCGTCAGGCAAATGTTCTCGGCCAGCGCCCGCTCGCGCAGACTGACTTTGCCGACGCGAAACGCTTTTCGTGCTTGATCGCGATAATAAAGTGCATCGTTGTAGTTTTCCTGCAGCCGACGTACGTCAATATGGTTAAGCGTATAAAGCAGGCATTCGACCGATTCGTGTTGCTCCGTTGGAAGCGGATCCGGAAGAGGTTGCGGCTGGAAATCGTTGACGTCTAGAACATTGAATAGGAGTACCGACATGGGCGCAACGGTCCAGCGGCCCGACTCAGTAATGAGAACCGGATGAGGAATGCCTTGTGGGTCAAGCGAAGCCATCAACGATTCGACAATGTCAACGCAGTATTCATCCAAAGTGTAGTTCCGGCTGTGGCCTTCAGTGCTGTTTGAGCCGTCGTAGTCTACCGCCAGCCCGCCACCCAAATCGAAGTAACCCATCGGCGCGCCTTCTTCGATCAAGTCGATATAGAAACGGCATGCCTCCGTGACGGCATCGCGGATGTTACGAATGTTTGGAATCTGGCTGCCAAGATGAAAATGAAGCATCTGCAAACAGTGAAGCATATTTGCTTCGCGAAGTGTATCGACAATTTCGATCAACTGAACGGTCGAAAGTCCAAACAGACTTCGGTCGCCACTGTCATTGCTCCAGTGGCCTTCCACAGTCGTCGAAAGTTTAATTCGCAAACCTAAAAGTGGTTCAACGCCCCAGTGTTTGGCTCGCTCAAGAATGATTGGAAGCTCTTTGGGAGTTTCAATTACAAAGAAACATTTGCAACCCATCCGTCTGGCTTGAAAACCAAGATCGATAAACTCGGTGTCTTTGTAGCCGTTGCAGATGATTAAACTGTCAACCGAAGTCAAATTCGACATCGCAATCAACAACTCGGCTTTGCTGCCCGCTTCCAAGCCATGATTGAATCGCTCACCAAATCTGGCAATCTCTTCGATCACTTGGCTTTGTTGATTCACTTTGATCGGGAATACGCCACGATATACGTTTTTATAATCCGAGGATTGAATCGCACGTGAAAAAGTTTCGTTGAGCTGCGTGATTCGATCGTCGACCAGATTTTCAAGTCGAAGCATCACCGGCATCCCCAATCCGCGTTGCTTTAAGCCCTCGAGAATTTCAGAAAATTCAACTGTTTGAATGCCAGCTGCTGTGGGAGCTTTGACGGTCACGTTTCCTTGCGGGGAAATGCCAAAGTAATCGATGCCCCAGCGATCAATGCCATACGTTTCAACCGCGTCGGCAATGGACCAACCAGAACTCGAAGTGAGGTTTTGGGAAGCGTCACTACCGGAAACTCCACGAATATTTGGCCGATCAATACGAGTGCTTGGGCGTTTTCGATCTGGTTCGGGGGTCGTTGCGAGGTCGTCTGCGTTCAAATGGTTGTCTTTAAGTTAGGAGAGAATGTTGTTGTCTAATCCAAACAGGAATTCAACAATTTCAAATGATAACAGCCGGTGTTTGGATTGTGCCAAGGAATTGCGCTAAAGGATTACATTCCGAGAATTCTCGATTCACTACTGGTTGGGCATTTCAACTTTGAATCGTTGTCCTGACCAACCATTTGCTTGATCTCGTCCTTCGACGTAAACGACTTTTAATTCTTTTGGAATCTCGATGGAGTGCGTGCGGGTAAAAGGCTGCTCGCTCGCATGGTCGTGACCCAGCACTCGTAAGCCAAGTTCCTGCCCCTCGGCATCGAGGACTCGCCACCCGTCGGCGTACCGTTGGGGCGTATCGTATTTGCTTGAAAGCGTAACAGCAAATCGCCAGTTTGCGCCGGTCAGGGGTGTTAGCTTCACTTCTAATACCTCCGGAAACTGATCACCGAAAACAACTTCTTTTTTGGCAGACCCATCAGGCATATCCTTGTCGGAGTCAGAAGCAACATTGTTGGCTGGTGGAGTTTGCTTTGCTTTTTCTTTTTGACTATCACATCCGGCAATAAAGCCCAACAGAATAAAGGTGAATGCAATCAAGTGCGATTTCGTGCTAGACAATTGAGGCTCCCCGTCTCGAACGTTGCTAAAAAATTAATGAGATGTTGTAAGTGGCCAGTATACATTCATTTCAAATATTTGCTTGAACCAAAACGGGGTAACGGGGCTGTAATTGCTCGGAGACATAGAAATTGATGATCAGGCTCACTGGAGGACTAAGTGAATTTAACGATTCGTTGTTGAACAGATTAAGCAACCACGAGCTTCGATGATCGGACGTAACGTGCAGGCCAAAATCTTGCGCAAGCCCTACCGTGGCTGACAGGAAACGGCTTTTTTCTGATTGTGTTGGGAGGTGAAAAAATCGGTTTTCACTGTTGGCAGGTGGTGCGGAGTTTCGTAACAAAAAATGCAAATTGAGAGATTGAAAAGGCGAATATGGAAAGAGTATTGCGAAAAATACTCAAAGATTTGCCAGCAATTTCGATAACAGGGGATTTCCGCAAGTCTGGCAAGTTGGCAATCTTGGGCGCCTTAAAAGTAGAACTGGAAACGCTTTAAATTTGGGAAAAAATAGAGGGAATTTCATTCTCAACAAGTTGTCAACAAGCCAAAATATTGATGATACGATGAAAAACTAGATTGACCTCGACACCCCGTGTACCCAGAGGTTACGCTTTCATGACGGTAGTGTTCCTCCTCAGACGCACCGTTAGTTGACCATCAGCCTAATTTTCAATTCACCATGATCGATGGGACAGCATCGTTCTTTTTGAACGAATAAAGCTCCCGACATTTTGTCGGGAGCTTTTTTAATACCCGCTCGTAAAGTAGGAATAGTACGGGATTGTGTGATCACTGCGCCGCAGACAGATGCACCGTGATCGGTGCGTGCATGACCGAACGGTTGCATGTGAATCTATTTCGTTTTTTGTTTGTTGGCTGGCAACACGACCGACCAATAGTCTTTCCGCATCGTGTCTTCGTTGATTGACTCGAACAGCCGAACCGTACGCTGGGTGTTTTCTGGTGGCGTGGTGACGTTTCTGGTCTTCGCCATTGAGGGATCAAGAATTGCCTCTACGAGCGCCAAATCCCACATGACCCAATTTTCAAACTCGGCGAATCTTTCTTTCCATTTTGTCGTCAGGTGTTTGCCGAGAGCTCCAAGGTTTTCATGTTTTGCAAACGTTTCGTCTCGCGGAAAAGTCAGCGGTCTGGCGACGTTGGCTGGCATCACAGTCAGCTTCAGATCTTTTTGGTTTAGTACGAAATCTGCCGCGTTGAGGTCACGACGAATGTTGAAAGAAGATTTATTCCAGATGTTTTTTTTCAGATCGTAACGAAAACCGAGCAAGTACGCATCGATGTTTGGCGCGATCTCTGGAGCCAACTTGATCGCCGACGCGAGATTCGTTGAAGCTCCAAGACAAACGACTGTTAGTTTGTTTTCTGGCGAAGCCTGTTTTGCTGATGCGATAATGAATTGAGCCGCTGGAGAGTCTTTCGCTTCGTCTCCGCCCCATGGTTTGCCCATCGGTTCTTTGGATCCCATCGGTATCGGTAAATCTTGCCGGCCAAGAAGCTTCACCATTGCTTCGTTTTCCCGCTGGCTGGCTCCGACCGAATCATCTTCGGCCAGATAATGAATCCACTGCGTGGAAGTCAGCGCAAGCACTTCGTACTTGTTCTGTTTGAGCATACGAGTGATCGCATACATGTCGTCGATCTCGTTTGCGGTGTCAGCGTCAAGGATCAGTTTCGGTTTCTCCTGAGCGAAAAGCGATGGCGAAATCGTAGCTATAACCAGAAAGATCCAGGCCGTTGCTGTAGAAATTTTCATTTTATTCTTTCATTTTGATCACGCCGATTTGCATTTGTATCTGGCTAGCGCTTTCAGTTCGATCGCTTTGCCCACCGCCAGCGAACTAGATATCGCCGGTGCGCTGGGAACTGGATACAACAGTGATATGTCATGACGTAATGTGCAAAGCCAATTTGATCAGCTCGATTTCGCATGAACTTCAACTTAAACGGCAAGCTTCGAATGCTTTGCCCATTTCTTGACTTCTTTTTTCAAGTCAACCGATCCTGAAGAATCGGATTGGCCGAAGAACTGAGCTTCCAGTTGGTCGATCGCTGCAGCCAGTTCTTCTTTCTTGCTTTGACTCATGCCGTTGTTGGCTTGAATTTCCTGAAGCAATGAAATGGCAGTGAAAGGAGAAAGTTCGCGGTCGAAATCCAATCGCGATTTCTTCCGCTCTTTCTTCGGACGTGAAAGCAACCAAACCAACAGGCCGACGAAGAGCACCAACGAAACAATCGCACCAAGAGCCACCCAAATCATCCACGCGTAACTCTTTTTGCCATATTTTTCTTCCAAGTTAACGGTGCCTGTGACGGAAGCCAGATCGGCGTCAACGTAACGTTGGTAAACGACTTCCTTGAATTCGGTAGTCGGTTCAGGAAAATCAAACGTCTTGGGCTTGGTTGGCAAATTTGGTTTGGCTTCAAGTGAAACCATCCAGTTACGTTCTGACATGACAGTGGGAAGCGTTTCCTCTTCGTCAAATTGAGCGACCGAAACGCCTTGGTCGTCAATGTTTTTGACGGTGAATTTGTCTGGATCAATCGTCATGATGTCTTCGAGTTCGGGTACGATCCCCTGTGATTCGGCTTTGATTTCCAAAATCAATTTTCCGTCCATTGACTGACGTTCGTCCAAGATCTGAGTGATTCTTAGATTACGATATGGACGTGGTTTTACTTCCGATGCGTCAACAGGAAGCGGTGCCGATTCGACGGGCAGGATTGCATAGCCAGATGTATCGAGAAAATCGAGATCCAGTTTCGCTGGCGGAATTTTGTCGACCTCGGGACCTTTTGCTTTAAGCAATAGGTAGGCGTAAGGCGTGATTCGCCAGCCGTCTTCTTTGGCCGGGATGGATTTGACTTCCGGTTTCTGGAACGTCACGGAGAGAATTTCGAATTGCTCGCTGTAAGTTTCGCGAATTGCTTCTTCGAATTTGTCGCGATAGTCTTCTGTTGGACGCCCGTAGTTGTATGAGAAATACGCATTCGCATTCTGGTTTTGCAGGTATCGTCCAAATCCGCCCGACTCGCGTTCGATCTCTTTGGTGTGTCGCAAATGGACATGGACTCCGAACGGTTTGTCATGGCCGACTCTTGAGTCGCCATCAACTGCGGTTTCGAGTTTGATTTCGCTGACGAGGTCCTTGTAATAGTCATGAACCTTTTTGGCTTCTTTGGCTTGCTTATGGTCGCCAACAATTTTGAATCCGATGTCGAGATATTTGTGTTTGAGTTCAGGTTTTACACTGCTCATTCGATTGAAGAGCAAGTTGGCAAAACGTGCCATATGCCACTCTGAAACTTTTGCAGGCATTTTTTCGATCGCCGCACGAATCAATTCGGCTTGTTTGGGATCGGCGCGGTGTTTTTTTGTCACCAAAGCGAGATCACAAGCGCCCAAGCTGGCGTAGTACCATGTTTCAAACGCGGTTGTTGAATAGTCTTTTTCTTCCAGTTCCGAAACTTTGGCGATGTACATGTCAGCCGCTTTTTGAAACATCAGCATCGCATTGGCGCGACGATCTGAAAATTTCGCATCGTTTTTCAACTCGGCTCGATAATTATTTTCATCGTGCAGTAGTTCGGCATTGGTGCGAACGAGACTCCACTCATCTGGGTTCTCTTTCAAAGCGTCGTTGATCAGTTTTTGGGCAAGCTCGTATCCATCGACGACTTCTTTTTCAATTTCTTTCTTTTTTCGTTTGGTCTTTTTGTCTTTTTGAACTCGCGCGTCGCGCCACATGGTTGCGAGGTTGGATCGCATCCTCGCGCCCAGTGAAGCGATGGTTTCGGGTTCAATTTTGTTGATCGGTCCGAACACACGCTCGATTTCTTTGAGCTTGTAGACTTCGGCAGTGCTGTGGCAAACGGTGAAGGCGGTGACAAGTTGTTTTTCGTCAATTTTCTTTCCACCCAGTTTTTCCAAGCGCTTGACCATCTCGCCAAGCTCTTCGAGGTTTCGTTGTTGTTTGGATCGAGTCAGCGGAATCGACTCGGCGCGACTTTCGAAACCGTACATGTACATGTAACTATTGGTTCGCCGCCGGTCATCGTTAGGGTTATGATTCCTCGTCCAAACGGTGATGAATTCCTTAACGAGGGCTTCTGCTTTTTTCGGATGAGTTGCGGCAAGTTTTTCGATGTAGGGCAAAGCCAGATCCTGCTCGGAGACCTTAAGGTAAAGCTGAGCCATGATCGAATCGAATCTTGGTTTCAATGTTGGATCAACAAGAGCAAGCCATTTTTCCGATGGCTTAATCTCAATCAATTCCGTTGTTTTAATCGGAGAAAGCATTCGGTTGCGATTTCGATTTTGCTGATACATCATGTCGTAATAAAAGATGTTTCCATAAATATCGCGGTTCATGTTGGGACGCATCGATGTGGATTCATCATCGGTGTAGGAAACCTCGGCTTCTCGCAACCAGCTACTGGCGAGCAACTCCAGTTGGTTTTTCCAGTCTGCTGCGGCCTGGTCGGATGCTTTGTTCAGGAACGCATTGACGGCATCGTTTTGCAGCTTCAGTCGTTCGAGTCTCACTTCTGCAGTTCGAGCGTCATTCTTGAGCGATTGAGACGTGTCAGCGCCGATCGCGCCTAGCACTTCCATGCCTGTTTCAATCTGGTCACCAAAGCTATCGGCCAACCATTTTTGTCCCAGCTCATCACTTACTTCGTTCGAAAGTTTGACCGCTCTTGCGAGAGCCATTTTTCGTTCGTCTTTGTCAACGTCTTTGGCAGCAAGAATGGCTTGAGTTACATGCCAGGCTTGCTCAAGTCCTTTTTTCTTTTTGTCTTCGTCTTTTTCGTAAAGTGCAAGGTAGTGGCGAGAAAGCAGGTTGAGTGCTTCGTGATCATTTTCTTTTTTCGCGATCTCAAGTTCGGGCAAGAAATCTCCAGCGGGAATCGGAAGTCCAGCTCCAAACAAAATTTTGGCAATCTGCCGTTTCTCAAAAACCGGTTTCTCTTTTTTGCCTTCTTCTTTGAACAGTGCGACTAAGTCTTCAGAAGTATTGCCGCGACTGATCGCTTGGGCGAATGCAGAACCGAATAGGCTGATCTGTGCTTTTTCGACTTTCTCGGGTGCAAGTTTTGCGATCGACATGATGTCGCCGAAAGAAAGATACTGAGGCTGAAGGCTGCGTGGATCGATTCGGCTACCGCCGCTTTGTGCGCCTTGAAGTTTGCGAGCGTTGGCGCCTGTTGCGGCCGTCAAAATCTGTTGATAGACGATCTTTTGGTTGGCTTCTGGAATCATCTCAAGGAACTCACCGATCGCGTCCCAGTTGCCCAGCGTAAAATCTTTTTGCAGCTTGGCGGTCACGATATCGAATCGAACGTCGCTATCTAGGAATGCAGTTTTCGGAGCAGGGGGGAGGTCAGTGTTGTTTTCGTTGACTTCGACTTTGTACCAAGTCTCAAGGATTTTGGATGGCAATCGATTGAACGTTAGTTTGGAAAGCTTGTTGAATCGCGCGGTTCTCTGTTGCTCACGTTCAACTGCTGGATCGACTGCAACTGCAACTGCTGCTGCGTCTGGCGCTGCCACAACCGCTGCACCATTTTGCGCTGCCGCTTGTGCTTCTAATTGTGCTTGAATTTCAGGCGGAAGCTGCGCCGGCGTCAGCGCTGAACTCCGGATGACGATCTGTCCCGATAACTCTGGGCAATTCACCGTGCCTAACGCGAAGCAGGCAGCGAAACAAACAGCGAAGATGAGTTGAAAGTTCTTCATGGTAGTCCAGCGAAAACTAGTCATCGAAAAGTCGAGCAGCAAACCGTTTTGCCAGCCCAAATCGTTACTCTCTATGATAGTCGATTTACAAACCGAAAATCGCAAAACGATCGAAAAAGAAGGCTTGGGGACACCTGCCAGATTGATCGGCTACCGATCACGCCACGATTTTGTGAGTTAGCGCGGTTGACCGGTTTGGCTGACCAGGAGTCTAAGCTGTTCAAAACTCTTGACGAAGTTCTGCTGCGGCGAATGAATGTACTAACAGCAAGCAAACAGTTCGTTTGGCGCAACCCTTTATTCATTCATTAGGTATGCAAAAAAAAGCCACGTAGAATGTTCTACGTGGCTTTGAGTTTTTCAATGTGGTTTAGCTTCCGCCGTCATCTGGTGGAGGACCAGAACTTGCACCACGAGCATCTTTACTTTTTTTCTTGCCTGATTTTCTTGAAACGCGACCGCGTTTGCTTGATGAACTTCAGCCAGCTCATTGGCTAGGTAACGGAAGGCCTTCGAGTTGTCCAAGATCCATGCGGGCGAGTTTTACAGATGATTCGAGATCACACTTGCGAGAAGCAAGCAATTCTTCGTCACCAACTGCTTCGGCTTCTTCTGCCAACAAGCGGTAAATCTGTTGCGATGAAGCAATCTCTTTTTCCCAAACAGTTTCTTCGCGTCCTTCCAGTCGCATCAACCAAGTGATGTAGTACTGGGAGTTTGCCAACGTCATACGGGCGTCAGCCAATTGTTCCGGATCGGCGTCTTCGTCTTCCATTAACTCTTTGACCAAAGCTTTAAGGTCTTCGTTGGCCGTTGGAAGTCCGCTGTTGTTGAGCTGACATTTTGCCAACTCCAATCGTGCACGCCGTTGTGCGACGACAGAATCATCGGGAAGCAATTGAAGCGCTTGTTTGTAACGCGATTCAGCTTCTGCCCATTCCTTTTCGACGACCAAGCTGTCGGCGTCCTTCAGGAGCTCGGCAACTTTGTCGCATTTCATGTCGCTTTGGCCAGGCCCCAAATGGTAGGCGAACGCCCCCACCGGAATCAGCATCCAAAGCACTAAAAGCAGTATTCTCATTCCGCTCTCTCCGCCGGTTGTACAGTCAATTTGGTTTTAGAATAGCGATTTAAAAACGGTCTGTCGGATCGTTCTTAAACTGAACCAAAGTGGCTGAATTGTTGAGTTGGTTGATTACGTTTTATTTCAGTCTTGTAGAGTATCTATCGTAACGAATTGGCAGCAAAACAGAAACCTTTTCTTTGATATCGTTAAAACTTCCAATTTATGTCCCCAGCGCCGCCGAATGACGAACTCCCGGTCGCCAAAATGTTCCAAAGTAGTGCAATAGCAACGGAAGCAAGCTCAGAATACCCGCTCCAATTGTAATCGCCAGCAAAGCATACTCGCGTTTGGTCAAGTCTTCGAAGCGTCGCTTTCCAACTTTTTGGGTTAGTTTGGAAATGACAGCAGAAGAAATGTGCTGTGCATTACCATTGTGGAATTCGCCGCCAAGCCGTGCCGCGACTTGTCGAAGGGTTGAAACATCCTGCCGCGAGTTCTTTCCCGCGATAAATTTTCCAGTAACTGGATCGCCAACGCCAACAAGCAAAACGTTGCTGACGGATTTTGGCATCGTCGGCATTCCTGTTGATGGAACGGTGTCGCCATCACTGATGACCATCACAACGGTGCTTTCGGGTTGCCAGGGTCGCGTGATCTCGGCGACTTTTTTCAAGCCTTTGATCAGGTCGGTGTCTTTGCCTCTGAACGCATAGTGCATGGGGAGATCGTTGAGACAATTCTTTACGACTTCCAAGTCACGCGTATCAACGACGACCGGAATCGCGTCATTGTAAAACGCGACGACGCTTAGTTTGTACTGCCGAATTGGAACGCGATCAAAAAGCGATTCCAAAATTGCGGCGCCCCGTTTGGTTCGGCTTTGGTCACCTTCTGGTCCAGCGTCGACCAATCGCATGCTTGGAGAAACATCAAGCAGCAATACGACATGTCGCTGTTTTGAGGATTCAATTTGCAGCGAGTTATGCGTGCGCGGCGGTACGAAAAAGAGCGTGATCAATCCCCAGCAAAGCATTCCAATGGCCAGCAGTCTAAGTGGCGCAGCGAGATGGGCCCAAAAAGCCGGTCGGCGTGAGGAGCCAAATGCGAGCGAAGCCAGTTTGCGCGTTCGCAGCAAGTGAATGGCTTCGGCGCCGCCAGCCAAAATCAAAACGCCGATCGTGATGAACTCGGGAAGGAACTCTACCATGGTGTGTACCTCAACCCATAAGAGCACAGGACCAACAATCCAAGCAGCGCCAATCCAATCATCGTGTACGGACCAAAGTGGTCAAGTTGTTCGGCGATGGTTTGCTCGACGGTTGCTTTTTCCATTGAATCAATTTTTTGAAACACCGAAGCCAGCGCTTCCGGGTCACCCGGGTTGAAAACTTCGCCACCTGTTTGCGTAGTAAGCGTTACAACTTCCGCAGGGACATCGTAGTCTGCAATGTGAATCGCGTAGACTTTAATGTCCTGTTCGAGACAACGCCTTGCAATATCGGCGTCGTTTCCGCCGGAGAGATCAGAGCTGGAACCATCGGAAACCAAAATGATCATGCGGTCGCCTTTTTCTTGATCCATCAACTGTTGACGACAGGCCAAAATCGCTTTTCCAATTTCGGTTCCGCCAAACCAAGGCGGCGCAATTTCGGGTCTCATGAACGGCGGCGAACATCGAATGGCAGACACATCTGTCGTCAGCGGGCACCAGTGCAAAACAGAGTTCCCAAAAAACGAAAGCCCGAATGCATCGCCTTCTCGGAAATCCAGAAACTGATTGATGGCTTTCATCGAAGCGTCATAGCGGCTGCCAGAACCGAATTTGGCGGTCATGCTTCCAGAGATATCGACGCAAAATTGAATATTGGTGATGGATCGTTTTTCAATCGGTTTACCGAGGATCACTGGCCCGGCAAGAATCCAAATCACGACCGCAAGAATTATCGGCGCGAGCGACTCAGCCATATTGATCAATGTTCGTGTGATGACTCCCGACCCGGCGTTGCTGTGATCCAGTGGCAATGGAATTCCGTGTGATCGCCGCGTCCAAATCCAAGCCAGCAACAAGAACGGAATCATCATCAACCACAGCACAAACGGCCGATTGAATCCGTTGGGTATCCAATAGATATCGGTCAGCCACGATTGAGCCATCAATGACGCGGTCGCCATTGGAATCGAGTTCAGGTTGTCGAGAAAAAACTGCACAGGCTGCCTAAGAAATTTCTTCGTAATTGACGGACTGATAAGGTTCCAGAATCTTGCCAACGTCGACTTGGTTTGATTGATCGGTTGCGGGGCGGTGAAGCCAGCTATCGATTTGATTCAACATCACACTTGCTTCAGGATGATTTCGCAAACGTTCACGCAACTGGTCGGCGGGTAGATGGCCGAGTCGAAGTTTCTTGCTCCAGAACGACGAAAGCACTCGCTCGAGTTCGGCTTGCTCTTTTGAATTCAATTTTCCTGCAACCGCAGCGTCGATTAATGGCCGCATGCGATCGGCGACGGTGACTTTGACCTGATGCGACTCGGGCCGTTTCGTCTTGCCACGCCCGTAAAACAAAATCATCAATAGTCCACCCAACCAGCCAGCGGCAGCCACCAACAGCATTGGCAAGTAGTAGCTGCGGAACTCACTAGAAACGGTCGGAGGGTCGCCCGGTTTGATTTGGCCAGGACCAAGCAACGACTTAATTGTCACTGGGATCGCAGGAATGGCTTCTTCGCCCGTTTCGCGTTTTAAGTAATCAGCCAGATTGTATTTGCCTGGTTCAAGTCCTTTGTATTCGATGTCATAGCGAAAGTCTGATCCATGCGGATAAGTCTCAACGATTCGTATGATCATGGCTTGGGCTGGATCGGTGATCGGTTTGGCGACAACTTTTGAGCCGCGAATCACGTGTTGAAAAATCAATTTCGGAAATCCAACGGTTGATTCAAATGCCGATTTGTCCTCGGCTGCTTTGTAAATGATGGGCGATTCTGTAGGGCCAGTTTCTTCGGCCGCTTCGTTTGCAGGAGCTGTTTTTTCTGTTGACGAATTTTGAGTTGAAGAATCTTGCGCGAATGCTGGACTTGAAACGACAGTTAAAGACACCAGCAAGGCAAACATTGCCAGTGGAAGTGCGAGCGACTGCCGTTTCAAACGGAGCTGTCGAGTAAGTGAATTTGTCAAATTCGGTTTCATCTATCTTGCTCCGTTTCCAACATTGCCACGCGCCTTGAAGAACCAACGAATTTTGTGGGCGAACGTTTGGTCTGTGTCAATCAAGATATGGTCGATCTGACATCGCTTCATTTCTTTGGCCACCACTTCGTTGTTAAGCCATTCGCGCCGGCCGTGCGTCACAAATTCTCTTCCTGTTTCCGGTTCGCGAGCACGAAAATAGCCTGTTCCACTAATCTGTCTTTCACCTGGATCGCGAAGTTGAATCACAACGACGTCGTGGAGTTGGGCGGCGAGCTTGAGCGCGCTGATGGCTTGAGGTTCGTGAAGATCGCTAATGACGATAATCAAAGCCCGGTTTTTCAAGCGACCACAAAGTTCATTCAACCGGCGACTAAGAATCGATTGTTGATGCATCGAGTAACGGCGAAGCTGATGCAACCACTGCATGATCTGATCTTTAGATAGGCTGGGCTCCACGCGATACTCATCCGAACCGGTTGTGATCAATCCAACGGGGCTAACTCGATCCAAAGCGGCAAACGCCAGACCGCCAGCGATGTGCAATCCGACGGCGTACTTGCTGCGTTTTTGCGAACTGATGATCATCGACGCCGACGTGTCAAACATGATGTAACACGGCATTTGTTTGGGTGTCTCGAACTCTTTGACGTACACTTTGCCTGTGCGTGCGGTCACTCGCCAGTCGATCGACCTGACAGAATCACCATATTCATAGCGGCGAGATTGGACGTACTCGACACCCGAACCAAGAAACGGTGATTTGTCCGTTCCGTAGTTAAAGCTGTCCGCCAAACGGTTGATGGCAATGATGAATTGCCGCCAATCAAGCGGGTCGATGAATTCCAATTGGCCTTCCACGTCGGTTGTGACTCCTTTGAAAGTGTCTGTTTCTTCGTTTTACTCTTTGGTCGGGCCGCGGCAAATTCGCGCGAATGAACTCAAGCACAAATTTGACTAGTTGAATTCGCGCAAGATACTTTGCAAAACCGAGGGGCCTGTATGGCCGTCAGCCAACGCTTCGTAGTTCAAACGAATACGGTGAAGGATGACGTCTTCGGCAAGTGCATAAAGATCATCCGGAACAACGTAGTGGCGGCCGCGAATCAGCGCCCGAGCACGAGAGGCTTTGATCAACGAAATTCCAGCGCGAGGGCTACAGCCAAGTTCAAGTAAAGGATGGTTTCGCGTTCGGTTCACGATTTCAACAATGTGTTCGATGAAGGCTTCACTGACGTAAACATTTTGCACCGCTTGCATCGCTGCGATCAATTCGTCGCCAGAGCCAACGGGCTCATTGGATAGCATATCGAATTCGGTTTGCGCAACCGCACCTTTTCCTTCGACACGAATTCCCAGGGTCGCGTTGCGGCGAAGGATCTCTTTTTCTTCTTCAGGAGTCGGGTATACCAAGCGGTGAAGCAGCATAAATCGGTCAAGCTGGGCTTCGGGAAGCTCAAACGTTCCGGCTTGTTCAACCGGGTTTTGAGTCGCAATCACGAGAAACGGAGCAGGAAGTTTGAAGTTCTCACCACCAATCGTGACTTTACGTTCTTGCATGGCTTCAAGAAGTGCACCTTGAACTTTGGGCGCAGCACGGTTGATCTCATCTGCCAGGAGTAAGTTCGTGAAAACTGGACCTTTGTGGACGCGGAATTCATTTGTCTTTTGATCAAGAATTTCTGAACCCAAAATATCCGAAGGCAACAAGTCGATCGTAAACTGAACTCGGGCAAACTCGAGATCAATCGTTTTCGACAAAACTGAAACCAGCAACGTCTTCGCCAGACCAGGAACGCCTTGGAGGAGCAAGTGACCACCAGTGAAAAGTGCGATCAGCAATCGCTCGACAACGATGTCCTGGCCAACGACGACGGTCCCAACTCGCGTGCGAACCTTTTCGATAAAGTCGATGACATGCTTGAGCTCAGGCGAGGCTTCGGTTCCAGGCCCAGCAACTGTGGCGGTGGTGGGAGAATTGTTTCCTGTCATGTTGATTGATCCTGAGCGATGAAGAGCTGATGGGCGTTGTTGTGTGCTTTGTATTGAATATCTAACCCCGTATCCATCTTAGTGGGTCGCTCAGTTGCATGCAGGTTTTCTCGTGGCTCGCCCGGATATTTCTTTTACCGGAGTTTGAAAGGCTGTTTGTGTCGGAAAAAATGCTGGGGAATAGCTTAGGAAGCCCTGCTGCCCACGCTCGCTAACAATATGAGGAATCGATTCGGGCCAAATCGCTGCATCCGCCGTTGGCATTCCTAATTTGTTTTTAGTCGAACGTTGACGCTACAAAGTGCCCGTTCGTTACAAGCCCCACAATTAGTGGGACGGATAATCGTCACATTCGTCCTCATTAGAAATCGGTGCTGGGCAGTCCCTACAACGTTTGACCGAGTGTTATTCACAACCTAATTTTTCGCGTCATCTTCCTTTATGGATGTCAAAACGCCCTTTCGGAAAACAATCACGGTAATAAAAACGATGGAAACTCCAACTGATTCCCCTGCAAATATTGACGCTCTACTAAATCGAATCAATGGCCTCGCTACTGGTGATGAAGCACCTGCCTCGGACCCAAACGATCTAAAACAACCTTTGGAGCATCGGGCACCTGACGGAAGCTTTTTCCCAAAAGAGCCACGTGCACTTCGTGAATCAAGAGTCTCGACCGCGATGATGGAAGAGCTGATCTGTAAGTTCTTGATGGCCAAAGGTGAAGCTTCAATTCGTGATATCAGCAACCAAATCGGAATGCCATTTAAACTTGTCGAAGAGCAAGTCGTTCACTTGAAGCAAGAGCAAGTGCTTGGTTACGCCGATCAGGCTGCGATGAACGACTACATCTGTAAATTGACAGAGGCTGGCCGTGCCCGTGCTACAAAGTACACCGACTATTGCTCCTACTTCGGTGCAGCTCCTGTGTCGTTCAACGACTACGTAGACAGCGTCAATGCACAAACGATTAACGATCAAAATCCTGGTGAAGAAGATTTGGCTCGTGCGTTTTCGGATCTTTTGATTGACCCGCAAATGATGGTTAAGCTTGGTCCTGCTGTTAACAGTGGCCGCGGTATGTTTCTGTTCGGTTATCCAGGAAACGGAAAAACAAGTATCGCCGAGCGTATCACAGCTGCGTTTGGTAAGTACGTTTGGATCCCAAAAGCCATCTCAATGGACCGCGATATCGTTCGTGTATTCGATCCGATGAGTCACGAGGAATGTCCTCCAGACCAAGGCGACGGTTTGCTCGCAGATGCAAGCTACGACAAGCGTTGGGTTCGCATCAAGCGTCCAACTATCGTCGTTGGTGGTGAATTGACAATGGAACACCTTGAGATCCAATACAACCCACAGACCGGAATCAGTGAAGCCCCTGTGCAAATGAAAAGCAACACTGGATTGTTGTTGATTGATGACTTTGGCCGTCAACGCATGTCCGTTGACGAATTGCTTAACCGTTGGATTGTTCCTTTGGAAAAGCGCTACGACTTTTTGAACACAAGTAATGGTAAGAAGATTCAGGTTCCGTTTGATCAGTTGGTTGTTTTCTCAACTAACCTCGAACCAAAAGATCTCGTCGACGACGCGTTTCTTCGTCGTATTCCTTACAAAATCGAAGTGCCTAACCCTTCGGTCGAAAACTTTGTAAAGCTCTTCCAGATTATGTGCAAGATTTACAAATTTGAATGGAAGCCCGAGCTGATCCAATACTTGATTCAAGAGCATTACATGCCTACCAATCGCCCGTTGCGAAACTGTCACCCACGTGACTTGTTGTTGCAGGTGACCAACTATTGCAAGTATCTCAAACAGCCGCTCGACCTTACCAAGGAATCATTGGATTTCGCTTGCGAAAACTACTTCTCGATTATGTAAGCAGCAAGGCAAAACGCAACAAAACCTGGCGGGCTGGATTTATTTTCCAGCCCGTTTTTTCGTGCGGACTTTCGAATTCACGGCATCACTTGGGTGGCTGAAGACAATTTTGCCATCTCCCAAGTCCCAGCCAATGGACTCTTCCTCTTCCGCGATGTTTGCTTTGGTAAAACTCAGCCAACGTAAATAAAATCCGAACAGGATGAGGAAGGGACAAACCAGAGATAGCAACGCTAGGCCTTGAGATGGGACTTGTAACAACGTTGAGATGGATTCCCAATCAAGCTCCATTTGCATGCTTTGGATAAGCTGAAAGCCAGTTCTCTGCCACGAGTAAACCAGCAAAAGGATCGCGCAGAATCCAGCCTGAATCAAAATTGTTTTCCAAATAAAATCGCTTTGAATTCGAATCTCGTCCGCGAAAGTTATTTCCTCTTCTATTTCTCTCGACGCCACCGCAATCAGCCAAACAAAAATCGTCGTGCCTGCTACAAAGAACAGAAAAATCGACCAGTGAAGAAATGAGCCCCCCAGCAACAGTAACAATAACCAACCCCACGCCCCAATAATCCCGCCAATCATTCCGCCGTTGGAATGAGTGGCCATCTTCGGAAACATACGCTCTTGGCTCTTGCCTTTGAGATGTTCAGGCACACCGTGAACTTGATAGAGCCTTCGAAGTTTGAGTTCCTTTTTCATCGGATACAAAGTTGCCCAATGCATGAACACAGGGCCGACGAAGCCAAAAATCAAGCCGGCGTATTGACCAAGTTGAATCAGTGAGGAGACTACCACGATTGCCGAAAACAAGGCTACGACCAAAGATATCGTTGTGAATGAATTCCAGTGCACTTGTTCTTCGGCTTGGGACGTCGAACGGTCGACGATTTTCTTGGTGCGCAACCACCCTACGCCCAACCCAACCGCGAACCCAAACCCACTTGCAATGATGGTGATCAGGCCAGCGATCGAAAGTGTGCTTACGGCGCCAACGGTTGCGGCGGTTGTGACTTTGCTTCCAACGACTTTGGTTCCACTAATCGCGGCTCCAGCTTTGATGGCCGACAAACCAGCCTTGCTCCCGACGGCCGGCAGTGCCGCAATCACAAGAGAAGCAAAATTGCGAGATGGTCTTGTTTCTGACAGAAACTCATCGACCATCAATGCGATTTCTTGCTTGACCATCGCTCGGCCACGTTTCAATCTTTGCTTGACCGCCGATTGGCTCAAGTCCATTTGCTCGGCGACTTCTGCGACTGATTTATCGCTGCGGTAAAACAGCACCAAAGGCTCCCGATATTCCAATGGGATTTTGTCCAGCGTTGCCCAGAGCAATTCACTTTGTTCTCGCTGCGACGTTTCGGATTCGGGGTTCGAACCGGCGGTTACATGACGATCTTTGAGAGAAACCGAAGTCTTTTGCCTCACGTTTTCCTTTAACCGGTTTTCATTTCGGGCCAAGTTATTCGCGATGCCGCGCAGCCACGCTCCAAACCGATCGGGTTCAACGTTTTCATTTTGCTTTTGCCAAGCAACGATAAAAGTTTGCTGTGCGATATCTTCGGATCGTTGCAAGTCACCGATGTGCGCGTAAGCAATCGATGTCACCAGATTTTGATAGTGACGCACCAATTCAGCGAAAGCCTCACGGCTTCCGGCTTGAAACGCGCTCACGATGTCCTGAATTGGTTTTTGTTGCATGGTCTCGATTTCGTTTGATTCAATTCCGATTTTACCACGGGTACGCACCCACGGCCTTGCGACTCCTGCTGAGTTTCACAAGCTGCTCACTAACTAAATGTGCTTTCAGTTGATCTTGGTGACAAAAAATATCGTTTTGTCGCAAATACGGTGTGAACCTGCTCGTAATGGCTTTGTCTGCCAGATGACAAATATCGTTTAACACCCCAAAAAACGGCATTCCAAGCTACGAAAGGAACCTACGATGACAAAACGAAACGTGTATCGACAATGCGGTCTCCGGCGTGAGCTTGGCAATGATCGAAGTGCGCACATGGTGACCTATTTGCCAATTCAATTTGCAAAACCACGCCAAGTCGTTCGCCTCAAAGACGCCAATGATCAGTGGGAGGACGGTTGGGAAGTCCTCACCATTGGCGAGTCCGTTGACTACGAGCATCTTCCCAATACGCATCAGCAGATCAAGTCGCACCGTAAACGAACGGGCGACAGTTTGCGTCGTTAATGCCAAAGTGCTCAATCACTTTGAATCGAAACGGCAGGTCATCATTGAGATGTCCTGTCGTTTTTTTATCAACTGCTTCCATTTTCAGGACGATAGATTGACCCGCCGATGAAACGAACCGTCGACGATCGCCCAGACAAACGCCCAGTGGGTGCCGAGGCCAGCCAGCACAAGCAGGTGGAACGTCTCATGTGGCCCCCAAACTTTTGGGATAAATATTGGCCATCCGATCGCGTTAATCAAAGCGCCGGTCGTATAGAACAATCCGCCCATCAGCACAGGTTTCACTCCCGCAAGGCCAAACACCTTCCAAATGTGGTACGCCGACAAAGCGCCTATCCAGCCCATCAACAAGAAAATCCCATCGCCTAAAACAGACGGAATACTATGAAAGAAAATCGTCCTTAGCGTTACGCCCACGACGACAATCAGCCATAAGATCGCAGGAATCACCCAACGTTTGCGCCCCTCGAATAACATGCCGTGGATGACAGTAAAGGTGCTTGCGATCAACACGAAAATGGATGCCACATCCAAACGCAGCATCACATCTCGCGCGATTCCGCCGACCGCCATCATGTGAAAGACAAAGCTCATCGACAACATGAATAGTGTTGCCAATGCGAACTGAAAACAGAACCAGAATTTGTACCGTGAGTGCCAGGCGCTGCGCAAAAGAAACATTGAGAAAACAAAAAAGACAACGGTTCCAACGAGATGAGACAAACTGCTCATCGGGTCATTGAATCCGCCAATCGAGTACCAATCGTCCATCGTTTTGTTATGTCTCGCCGCCGGAATTTTAAGTTAAACCGCCGCTGTGTTGGATGAAATCCGTTTTTGTCGGGCCATAATTTGCGAGACGGTATTCTGACTGGAAACTACGCCGCTTTCCAGCAGGGGAATGCCAGGGCTGGCGTAGGATCCACAAAACCAAATTCGTCGATCAAGTTGCCTGCGGCTTTGGTCAAGCAGTTCAATTCCTTTGATCGATTCTTTGTCAACAACGGGGCGCTGCATCGCGGTTTGGCAAACAATCGCTTCCTCACGCGGTGGTTTGATTGGCATGATGGTCTGGAAAACCGGTTGCCCATTTTCAATTTGCCACTCAGGGTAAAACTTGTTCATCCAAATCGAACACATCGCAGAAGAATTTGATTCATCGCTGATCATGTTGAACGTACACCAGTCTTTTTTTCGTGCAGGCATCAAAGACGGATCGGTATGAACGACAACCGCAACGTTCTCATATCGGAAGGAGCCAAGTCCGTTTTGTTCCGCCACGGATAGATCATCAATGATTCGCATTGCGGCGTTTGCTTGCGTTGCGACAACCAAGTGATCGAAGTGAAATGTCATTCCTGAATCCGTCTCAACCGTAACGGTTTCTTTTGATTGTTGAGCCGACCGGACAGCAGTACTCAATTGAACGTCAATCGCTGGTTGAGCTTGGTTGGCTTCTTGGTCAAGTCCCATCAGCCGCTCCACCACGTCCCGCGTTCCGTTTCGTGTTCGTAACAAACAATCGGGTGACGTCAAATTCAACATCGCTGACAACAATGTGGTTGCAGGATACGAATCGAGGCTGGGATACGAGCAAGTGCAAACGGTCGATGAGAGGGCAGGGTAGAGGAATTGATAAATGAAAGCCTGCGAGTATTGGTTGAACGCGAGATATTCCCCCATCGTTTCGCGTTGATTCGCGCGTGTCGATGCGAGATATTCTGGCGCCGCGTTCATCATTCGCGCGATGTCTTTGAATATCTTACGAGCCGCCGGTTTGAGCAATAAACTAGCCGCAGCGGTGGGCGCAAACGATTTCCTGATTCGAAGCAGCGCAGGTTGATCGAGATTTGAAAATGATTTGGAAGGATCAACCAAACAAGTCTCAACTCCGAGCGATTGGTAAAGCTTGAAAAGGTTAGGCCATAAAGCGGGATTGAACATTCGAGAAGGAACGTCAGCTCGAACTTCGACTTTGTCTAAATTGTTTTTGTCTAAATCAAAACTGACGGAATGCGCATCCATCCCCAGTGTATTTTGCTTTTCGAAAACGGTCACATTGGCACCCGCTCGGCGCAGTTCCCAAGCAGCGGTTAAGCCCGCGATTCCGGTTCCGACAATTCCAATACGCACTGAGATGATCCTGAAAGTCTATTAAGCGTCAATCAAGTTGCAAAAAACTTGTTCTAGCTCAGCTTAGCAGGAATTGCGATAGCCAAAGTGCGAAGCTAAATAAGACGAATTTTCAAATGCACGTTTTGAGGAATCAGCATCGTGCAAAATCCAATCTCCCTACCGGAAAAACCGAAAGAACTTCACTTGAAAAACCACGCGTGGGCGAAATGAGTCGGAATCGCCCGTTTGAGTTTCAATCGTTGGTGAATCAACTTGTGGCGTCGAAGGAGTAAAACGCTGATAGAAACGATTGATAAAGTTACTTATTCGGCGAAAACGATTCTGAAGCAAACGACGAAACCGATTGCGTCTTTCGTCCTGGTCGTTGTTGTCGTTTAAATCCGGTTCAGTAGTTTCTTCTTCATCATCGTGCCCATGCTCTTGGTCATCTTCGTCTTCATGCTCATGGGGATCGGAAGTTGGCTGTTCAACCTCAGGTGTGATAGTGGGTGTTAAAGGCGTTGTCGAAGGAGGAGGAGTTACTGTCGGAGTGATGTTTTCAGCGGGAGCATAAAGAGCCAATGCCGCCGCTCGATCGCTATTTGCCAAACCAGCAAATTGCTGGTTGGGTGATACGGTCGAACTCAAAACCGAGTTTGCATCATGGGAATGCCCAAGACCAAGTGCATGGCCAATCTCATGGACGGCGACGAAGAGCAAGTCCGATGCCCGTGAGCCCTGGGCATTGCCGACTTCCCAGCTTTCTGCTGAGTCAAATTGAATGTCCCCAGCGATTCTGGCTGGATTTATATCATCAGGGAAAAAGGCTTGGGCTAACGTTCCGCCGCTTCCGTCCAGCGAAGCAAACGTGATATCCAACGAGTCGTTTAGTCTAGGGGTGGATGTTTCGGTGAATGTGACATCGACGACTTCTGACCAAACGTCGAGTGCTTCCCTGATCGTGTTCTCGAATGTTTCTTGACCGATTTGGGCTGGAGCATCGCCTAAATAGTACGTCAATTCGGCGCTTCCTTGGCCTGCGCCGTCCCAACCAACACTGGTAAGGTAGCGTTTGGGTTCGAGCTTCTCGAATTGAAAGGCCGTTTTTGTGCGGCTTCGGAATTGCTTTCGAGACTTGTTTGTTTTGGAAAAATTGATCATCGCCCAAACTCCTTTTCTTGACTGCTTTGCTTTTTGGCTTCTTGCAATAGAACGACCGAGCCCAGTGTAATGCAGAACCGATCTTTTCACCGACGCCAAAAAGATACTTGGAGTTCCAATAAGTTTGATATCAAACACGGGTTGGTTGCTGTCAGTTTAAAAACGTATTGCTTTTGATATCCAAAATTCGAAAGCCGCAAGTTATTGCAACGTTGCTTGGATCCGAAAACGGCTATGAAGATGATCAGGATTTCTTGTGGATTTATTTGCTCAACCAACACTCAGACAAGCACTTGCGGCAAATCAACAGCCTTGAATTTGCGACATGTCATTGGGCTGTTTTGAAGAGGGTTGAATCCCACACAATCGATCAACCAAGCTTGCGCCGCATTGCTGATTTCCATTGCTTGATTCAGCAAGCAGAAAGGCAAGCAGAAAGCCGTTATCGCTATTAGCTGTCTAGGTCGTTTAGGTGATATCCACACGGCACTTGTTTTACGTTGGGTCACTCGATGTGTGAGCGAGGAATCAGCCTTCATCCAAGCTGTTCCAATCC
>CAYZGP010000041.1:0-6769 GCA_964478065.1 uncultured Pirellulaceae bacterium | reverse complement strand
TGGGTCACTCGATGTGTGAGCGAGGAATCAGCCTTCATCCAAGCTGTTCCAATCCTTCGCTAACGCTGCGGGTTACCAATCCAGACGTTTTTCAGCCAGAGCTTTGCGCGGCGACACCAAAACGTCCAATTCTCTTTCAATGCTTTCTGCCATAGCGATTAGCCGTGGGTTTGTACCGATTATTCGGGGATCAGGTATTGGTGGAATTCCATCTTTTTTGCAGTTTGGTCTCAGAGAAAAGCTACTTTTTAACGTCTTATGGAATTAACAAAAATTCGTGAATGGCGCTTTTAACGCTCGATGTTTTCAAAATTGCACAAACAATTGACTGACTTTTTCTTGCTTCGAAAGGCTCAAGAAAGTGGTTCAGATACTAGCCCTGGTATCTCCTGCGCGGAGCTGGAATCACGAGTTCTTTATAGTGCGGTACCACTTGATGTTGGTGCGGTTGAGCCAGAAGTCAACCAAGGCTTTGAGGTGGATGCGAGTGAAACGGATTTCGAAAATGCACCCGCATTGGATTGGAGTAATCAAACAGCGGACGAGAGTTTTGCTCAGCTTGTCGCGCTAGACGACATGGTTACCGCAGAGATTGGGTTGGTGCAGGACGCGTCTTCGAGAGAGATCGTGTTTGTGAGCGAGAACGTGGATGGATATCAGGAATTGATCGATTCGATCTCTACGGATTCCAGCCGCAACACAGAAATCATTATTCTGGATTCCGAGGAAAACGGAATTGAGAAGATCACCAATACGTTGGCCCAGTACACCAATATTCACGCCGTACATTTTGTTACCCATGGTGGCGATGGTGAATTGCTTTTGGGGAACACGCGACTGAACTCCGAAACGTTGTTGCAATATCAAGACCAAATTAGTGGCTGGGCGAATTCCCTTTCGGCAGATGCTGACCTCTTGTTTTACGGTTGCGAGTTGACTGAGACTCAAGTGGGAATTGACTTTGCCGATTCGTTGGCGGAATTGACCAATGCGGACATTGCTGCCAGTAGTGACTTGACCGGACACGATGCACTCGGCGGTGACTGGAATCTGGAATACGTTGTCGGTGAGCTTACAACCGAAGTAATCGTATCGGCTGCGACTCAGGAAAACTGGAGCCAGACGCTGACAATCGACGCAGTTGGTGGCGGTGGCGTTTCGGCGGCGCTTTGGACCTCCACAGTAGGTAACGGCACCGACCTCACTGGACTAAATTGGTCGGGCAGGGATGTATTGCAATTTAGCGATCCGAATTTGCAGTTTGAACCAGTTTCAGGCACAACGACTGGCACATTCGAGATCGTTGGATTTTCACCACCTGTTGGCGTCGCAGGAATGCACGTCGTCAATTTGGATTCAGTTGAGGTTGGTGATTCGACTTTGTTTCAGGGAGATTTATTATTCTCAGTTAAGGCAGGCTACGACTTTGGCAGCTTTATTGCAGATGAGCACGATATCGTTTTGTTTAGACCGGATGTCGCAAACGACTACACAACCGGAACGTATTCACTATTTCTTGATGAAGCGGTACACAACGCTACGGACACTTTCAAAATAGGTGGGTTCACACTGGTTGAGAAAACAACGACTGTGGGCGGCGTCGATCTAGCGGCTGGCACTTTGTTGACAAGCCATTTAGGAGGGGGAGGAACTGTCCAAGACAATCTCTATGCAGTTTCAGTCCAAACTACATCGATCGGGGCGACTTCAACTACCAGTACCAGCGATGAAGTCTTGTTCCTGGACGGCAGTTCTAGCGGCGTTGGGATTGATGACGAACAAATTCAGGGTGTTGAACTCCTGGAAAATACGATCGAAATCGGTGGGACAACCCTCAATCAGGGTTCAATTCTTCTCATCCTGGATGGGCCGGAGACGGTCGGAGTTGGTGGTTTGCCCGTTGGTCCACATGATATCTTTGTTCTGGATGTTGTTCAAGCTGCACCAAGCGGCACATCAATTGTTGATGCAACGCTTCTGTTTGAGGGTAATGATGTTGGATTGACTACCGGCGCTGAGACCCTGGAAAGTTTGTCTTTTATTAATAGCGTCACTCCTGTGGCAACAACATTGATTGTTGATACGACGGCGGATTTAGTAGACGGAGATACAAGTTCAACGGATGCGTTGTTGGCTAACAGAGGTGCTGACGGATTGATCTCATTCCGTGAAGCATTGCAGGCGACCAACAATTCGGTCAATGGAGAGGGAACACCTGATACGATCTTGTTCAATATCGCTGACGATGATAAGGGGCACTACTACTACAGAGATGACGGAATCCCCAATTCGCTTTCGTTGGTCGCGACCACAACACTGGACGATGGGTCAATCACCGATTTTGATCCGGATTACGCCTATACACCCCACAGTTGGTTCCGTTTCGATATTGATGACACCCTCCCTCAATTGGTCGTCACCGATGCCGTTTTCATTGACGGATACTCACAATCGGGCGCAAGCGAAAATACACTAGCCATCGGTGACGATGCGAACTTGAGAATTGAGTTCACTAGTACGGCGGCAGACAACAAGTTAGGTTTCTTCTTTAGCGGGAACTCCGGTGGGTCAACGCTTCAAGGAGTTGCAATCAATGAATTTGGAAGCCACGGTGTTGTTGTAGACGGAGGTGTGGATGACGTAACAATTCGAGGAAACTTCATTGGAACGGATGTATCGGGAACGTTGGATGCCGGCAATGGCGGCATCGGTGTTTTTACACGTTCCAATAACACTCTGATTGGTGGGAGTGACGATGGTGATCGAAACATCATATCCGGCAACCAAGATCATGGTGTTTTGTTCTTTCACGACACCGTGCTGACAGGAAATGTTATTGAGAACAACTATGTCGGTGTGGATGCAACTGGCCTCGTTGATATTGGCAATGCTGGATTCGGCGTTCAAGCAGCTGTTGATTTCGACGGATTGCAAATTATCGACAATGTTGTGTCAGGAAACCAATTTGATGGAATTCGGATTGATGGCAACCAAGTTAACGACGCTACAGTCCAAGGCAACTTGGTTGGCGTAAGTGCTGATGGCGTTTCAGGCATTGGTAATGACGGGTCTGGGTTCCGGATCGTTTCTCAATCTGCGACGGGGATTCAAATTGGAGGAACGGCTGCGGGAGAAGGCAATGTTATTGGAGCAAACGGCTTTGCTGGAATTTCGGTTGACGGTTTGTCGACCAGTGGAACTGTTATCCAAGGCAACTTTATTGGGACAGATGTTAGCGCAACGATTGATCTAGGAAACGGAGCCGACGGAATATTTCTTGCTAACGAGGTAGTTGATTCAATTATTGGTGGTGAAAATCCAGGTGAAGGCAATGTTATTGCCAATAATACCAATCACGGAATCTCCTTTGTTGGTTTTGGGGCGGGCGCCGGACATGGGAACTCGATTCGCGGCAACTTGATCTACAATAATGGTTTGCTGGGAATTAATCTTGCAGCCGAAGGCGTCACTGCCAACGACACTAATGACATTGATGACGGACCCAATCGGCTTCAGAACTATCCGGTTCTCTCTCAGGTAGTATTTGACGGAAGCGATTTGCAGGTAGCCGGTTCAATAAACAGCGAGCCAAACACCACCTTTATACTTGACTTTTACGCGAGCCTATCCGCTGACGGATCAAACCATGGAGAAGCAGAGCGGTATCTTGGGCCAGGAACTGTAACAACTGACGGTTCAGGCAATGCCACGTTCAATATCACGCTCAACTCCGTATCGGCTCAGGTTGGTGAGTTCATTACGGCGACCGCCACGCACTCTGATGGAAGCACTTCTGAGTTTTCAGCGAACATTGAAGTTTCCAATAACGCACCCGTGTTTGATACATCTGGTGATTTGATCTTGAGGGTTGTCACCAACGATTTTGACAATCCGGGAAATACGGTAGCGGAACTTATTGCGTCCAATGGTGGTGATCGCATTACCGATCTTAATGGAGACGTTGAAGGCATCGCAGTTGTTGGATTGGACGGGGTTGGTTGGGAATTTTCTACCGATGGCGGTACGACTTGGACCGCGTTCGACTCAGTCACTCCACCGGTTGATAACGCCAATGCAGTCGTTCTAAGTGACACAGACAGTATTCGTTTTGTGCCACCTGTGGATTTTGAAGGCGATTCAGGCAATATCTATTTTCGCGCCTGGGACCAAACAGATGGAATTCTATCTGGCACCACTGGAGTTGATACAACAAATTCTGGTGGTATTGCATCGTTCAGTTCGGCAGTCGAATCCGCTCACGCGCGCGTTGTGGATGGACTTATTGCGCAACCAGATTCCTACGCCACGGATGAAGATTCCGTTCTAACGGTTGACGCTTCTGATGGCGTTTGGGCCAATGACGATTTGCGCGTCGCAGGTATCGTTCCCGGCGCAATTTTGGATTACCAAGCGCATCGGGGTGGAACAGCGACAGTTCTGGATGACATAACCGGTCAGCCTGGTTTTGAATTAAACTTCACCAATGGGGTGCTTTCTAATACAGTTGATAACGTTCCGGGAGTCGTCTCGGCATACGTTTTTGATGGAACCACTACCGCAGTCAGCAGCAACAGAATTGATGAGCTCCCGGGGAATGTGGAGTTTGGTCCCGCAACATTTGAGTTGTGGATTCGACCTTCCGATGCAGTTGGCAAAGAGTTAATTTTCGAAATAGGAGGCAATGGTTTAATTGCCGCAGGAATTTCTCTTGAACTCGACGGAACGGAATTGAGGTTGTATCAATATTCCGGCCCCGGAACTGTTGGAGTTGCCACTGTTGATATTTCTGCTCAATTAGCAGATCCAGATATGCCTTTCATTCAGGTCGCCGTCGTTCTTGACCACGTCGATTTCCTTTCGGACGGTAGTACTAATGACCTCTTCGTCGGACTGGCTGTAGATGGTGTTGCTGGAAATGCGTTTGTGCGTAACGACGGCGCGTTTTTGCCATGGGCGGGAGCGTTCGGCGAAACTTTCGCACTCGGAGGCGCAGATGGATCGTTCTTTGTTGATGGCGGTACCGCAGACCAATTCGAAGGAGAAATTGCTGCTTTCCGTCTATACGATTCGAGACTGACGGCAGCCCAACTTCAATCCAATTTTGACGCTGTTACTGAACTGACAGTGGTATCGCATGACGCCCTCTCCGCAAGTGGGGCAACCGTTACAGTCGATGCTGATGGTGGATTTACTTATGATGCAGGTAACACGTTTGACCATCTGGCAGTAGGCGAATCCACGACCGATACGTTTAGCTACGTCGTTGAAGATTCCAATGGCCAGACTGACTCAGCACTGGTCACGATCACTATCAATGGAGTCAATGACGCTCCAACTTCAACCGCTTTGTTGGACGAGGTGACGGATGAAGACGTTCTATTTACTCACGACATATCAGGCAATTTTTCAGATGTCGATTTATCTGACAATTTAAGTTACACGGCGGTTGTCGCAGGTACCTCAGCATTGCCAGCTTGGTTGACACTTGACCCAAATACTGGCGTGTTTTCAGGTACGCCAACGAATGCCGATACTGGAACGATTACGATCGAAGTGACTGCCGATGATGGCAATGGTGGTTCGACTACTCAGATGTTTGACCTAACGGTCAACAATGTCAATGACGCGCCGGTGATTACTTCGAATCAACTAGTGATTGCCGAAGGCCAGACATTGGTTCTTTCGCCAGCGAATCTTGCCGCAATGGATGTAGATCATTCAGACCCAACCTTGGTTTTTACACCATCAAACGTTTTGGGCGGACATTTTGCCTTGGGTGTTACTCCGGCAGTTCCGATCACTTCGTTTAGCCAAGCCCAGGTTATCGCTGGTGAGGTGGTTTTCGTTGATGATGGTAACGAAATCGCGCCGAGTTACAACTTGACTGTATCCGACGGTAGTCTGATCGATGGTCCCGAGTTTGCTACCGTTGTATTCTCAGGCGTGAATGATTCACCTGTCGTGAATAATCAGACATTCGAAATTGATGAAAACTCCGCTAACGGGGCGATTGTTGGAAGTATCGTGGCGGTAGATCCCGACGCGGGACTTGAAGGCGATTTGACTTACTCGCTTACCGGAGGAACGGGATCGACTGCGTTTGCGGTTGACAGCGCTGGCGAGATCACGGTTGCCGATGTTTCGCAATTGGATTTCGAAACGACGACTTCATTTACGCTTGATGTATTGGTAAGCGACGGTGGCACGCCGCCTTTGACTGACACAGCGACGATCACAATCAACCTGGATGATCTCAACGAAGCTCCAGTTGTTAACGACCAAACGTTTGATGTCGATGAGAACACGGTCAATGGTTCGGTTGTCGGCAATGTCCTTGGTGCCGATTTAGATGCTGGCGCCAATGGGAACAAGATATTTAGTGCAACGGGCGGAACAGGTCTTGGTGCATTCGCGATTGATAGCAACGGTGAGATCACGGTTGCCGATGTTTCGCAGTTGGATTTCGAAACGACGACTTCATTTACGCTTGATGTATTGGTAAGTGATGGTGGCACTCCGGCTTTGACCGATACTGCAACGATCACGATTGACGTAAATGATCTCAACGAACTACCGGTTGTTAACGATCAAACGTTTGATGTCGATGAAAATACGGTCAATGGTTCGGTTGTCGGCAATGTGCTTGGCAGCGATGTCGACGCTGGAGCCAACGGAGATTTGACGTTTAGCGCGACTGGCGGAACTGGACTCGGTGCGTTTGCGATTGATGGCAACGGTCAGATAACGGTTGCGGATGTTTCGCAACTGG
>CAYZGP010000040.1:26029-45164 GCA_964478065.1 uncultured Pirellulaceae bacterium | reverse complement strand
TCAATCAATTTCCCTGTAGATTCCATATCAATTGATACCTAAGCGGGATAACGGCAGTGATCACCGAGCCGGAACCAGCGATCTTCCATTTCAAACCACGCGCAAGTCCGGCTGCGTGTGCATCACATTGTTATCCCGCGTTTCTGGCATAATTTCCCTGTCCAAAACGCGTTCACAATGGAAAACGATCCCAGAATTTTTTCCAGCTGATCTCTCTGTCAATGTAATCATTTGAACCGAATACCGCCAATAAGATGAGCGAGGTTGAGCCGGCAATTGCCACAATTCCCAATATCCAGCTAGCGATTATTTGCGAAACCTCTGGGCGCTCATTTAGATATGCCACAAATGCAATCCCAAACCCTCCAGCCGAGAATATGATCAGAAGCATTCGTTTGAGTATCACTTTTTGGCTCGCCGACAAATGGAAACTGAGATTTACAAGCTGCGTAAATTGAGCGGGATAACTTGTTTATCACCTGCTACTAAGGTCATAACAGGTTCCTAGACTTATTATGACCGTTTTGAGGGGCTGTTTGAAGACTTATTATGACTGCTCGTTGAAAAAAGTGCTGGCAGAGCGACGACTTATTCTGACCGCTTGGCAGACTTGTTCTCGATGCAAAACAGATGGCGTCGGACTCTCAAACGATGCCGAGACGACCTTTTTTTTCGTAAATTTTGCCGTACCCCTGGTTTTCAATCCAGCCAAAACATGTACATTTGTACACGTCGAGCAAAGATAAAACTGCATCGCGTACATTTCTTAAGCGACAGCGATTAGTTTGAGTGGCTGAATTCGCTGGGGCGCATGCCGCGACGGTGGTGCTTTCGACTCGGAGCGTCGAGGTACTTTCATCCACACATTAGCCGTTTGGCGATAGCCACGGTTGTACGAACTGCTCGCCAATGAGCATGTCGACTCTCACCACCGCGACAGATTCTCGCACACGAAACGGTTCTCGCACACGAAACGGTTCTCGCCTTTGATATTTCTCGCCAACGGAATTCCGTTCAACCAACGACAGCCGTCAACAGACCGGCACTAGCGCCGCTGACTCGAGCCAGCGTGCCCCGCCATCCCAGAGAAGTAATTCAAAATCGCCAACTCGGCGATGTCCCGAGACAGTTCATTTGGACGTTGATGAAACTCACAGAAGTCCTTGCATTGATTCAGCAAATCGAGGACATGGCAAAATCGGAAAGGGCGTCCAACACGCTTGTAGTGGTGCTCGATGATGTGATCCAGCACGCCATCTTCTACCTTGAAATTCATTTTTCGAATTTCTTTCTCAAACAAGTTGCGGAACTGAGCATCGGTCGGATCAAATACTTCTACCTTGTATGGAATACGTCGCAAGAACGCTTCGTCACACAAATCCGTCGGCTCAAGGTTGGTTGAAAAGATCAACAGTTGTTCAAACGGCAACGAAATCTGACGGCCAGATGGCAAGTTAATGAAATCGTTCCCTGACTCCATCGGTACGATCCAGCGATTCAGCAACTCAGTCGACGAAATCTGCTGACGACCAAAGTCATCCACAACCAAGCAACCACAATTACTTTTGATATGGATCGGAGCTTCAATGATTCCAGTTACGGGATTCAATGTCGCATCGAGGTTCTTCATTTCCAATTCACCACCGACGACGATCGTTGGACGCTCAATTCGAATCCATCGTTCATCGACACGCAGGTCGTTAAGCAAACCCGTTCTCTCAGGCAAAGGTGCTGCGACGTGAACGCTTGGATCGAACAAGCGAATCACTTCTCCGCCGACCGTTAGCGAACGAGGAACCCAAATATGCGCACCCAGCGAAGCGATCGCTCGTTTGGCGATACTTGTTTTTCCGTTACCTGGTGCACCAAACAGGAACATACTCTTGCCTGAATTGATCGCCTGGCCAAGTTGGCTGACTTGAAGATCGGTTACTTCGAGATCGCTCAACGCTTCTGCAACATCGGAAAAGGTTGGTTTCAATTTCTTGATGGACTGCGTCATAATCGCGTCACGGTATTCGGACAAACTCACTGGTGCCGACCCGCAATAGGTGCTTCGAGAAAGATGAATTCTCGCTTGCTCAACACCCTTGGGTGAAAGCTCGTATTCGAAATCTCCAACACCTGCTGAGCTCTTGTGTCCAATCAGCAGGTCAGATTTAAGAATGTCCAACACAGGTCGAAGCAACGCAAAAGGAATTTTTACCTGTCTGGCAATTGAACCGCCTGAATGATTCCCGTGTAGAAAAAGGAATTTCAATACAAGTGGGAACAAATCGTTCTGGTGGAGACCAGCTTCTTTTAGTGAATTTGGTTGCTGGGGAACAAACACATTGGTATCAAGCTCCGGCAACGCAGCTTCGGTAGCTGGAACGACTGGCATATTCAACGCAGAATCCATGGTGCCAGGTGCTGTTGAAATTGATTGGGAATCCATGTGGCTCTCTTGACTTAAAATGATCTGAAAATTCGCCCCAACTTTCCGGATAACCGGTTTGATTGTCAATCCATCGGGGCAGGTCCGATTCCGTAAGCTACGCTTCTCGATAGGCGGTCTCTGAAGATCCATTCGGCGTATTTTCCGTAACAAGCCACGGATTTTATTACCACCCGTTTGACCCGATGCTCCGTTACATTTATTCAAAACATTATTCGTGTTGTATCAATGATTCACGTCAGGCGACTTACCAAAAAATACAAAGACCTGCAGACGGGGCAATTCACTGCGCTCGACGGTATTAGCTTTGACGCGATGCCCGGCCAAATCTACGGATTACTCGGCCCCAACGGTGCAGGAAAAACAACGGCACTTCGGATTTTGAGCACGGTGCTTCGCCCCACCGAAGGCACTGCGATCGTCAACGGCTTTGACGTCAACGAGGCTCCTGAACTAGTAAGGCGCCAAATCGGATTCGTTTCGACTAACACGGCTATCTACGATCGGATGTCTGCCTGGGAGTTGGTGTACTATTTTGGCCAACTTTATGGGATGGAACCGGAGCACCTTGAGACGCGCATGGAATCGTTATTTGACCGATTTCAAATGAACGAAATCAGAAATGTCTTGTGCAGCAAAATGTCGACGGGAATGAAGCAAAAAGTTTCCATCGTGCGTGCGATCATCCACAACCCACCGGTTCTAATTTTCGACGAAGCCACTTCGGGATTGGACATTCTCGTCGCAAGAGAAGTTTTGAAAACTGTGGAACAACTTCGCGACAACGGAAAATGCGTAGTCTTTTCTTCGCACATCATGAGCGAAGTCAACAGGCTTTGCGATCGGGTCGCGATCATGAACCGTGGGAATATTTTGGCCGAAGGCACCGTCGAGGAACTGGTCGAGAAGTACGAAGAAAAGGACCTCGAAGAGCTGTTCTACCAAATCATTTCAGTATCCGAAATGAATCATGAAGCCCAGTTTGCCAGCGACGTAAAAGCAGGAATCCCTTTGGCACGGTAATACAACACGCCGACCCCGCAACAACACCAAACACATCAGCCATACCAATCAACCGAATCAAATAAACATGAAATGGCCAAACGTCAAATTGATTTTTGCTCGTGAACTGCGAGATCAACTGCGCGATCGCCGTACGCTCTTTACGGTTGCGATCATGCCAATGGTTCTGTATCCGCTAATGGGCATGGCGATGCTGCAAGTCGCCCAGTTCATGCGAGAATACCCCACTGAAATCCTGGTTGTTGGGGCTGACAATCTTCCTGATGAACCGGCTTTGATTGTTGACGGCGAAATCAGTTCAGAGTTTGCGACGCCCAGCGACAATCGACTAATGAATCTGACGATTGCCGAAAATATTGACACTGAATTCTCTTCGATCATTGAACACCTGCGCAAGCAAGCCGATGGTTCTGTTGGATTGGAGTCAATTGACCCATCCATTCAACAGGAAATGAAGGCCCGTGGTGTCGACCTCGCCGTCTTCATCCCTTCAGCCATTGAGCCGCCAGACGAAACACAACCCGACGACGTAATTGCGGCGGTTGGTGTTCATGTTTTCCAAAACTCAGCCAACGACAAATCCCGAATCGGAAGTGATCGTTTTAACAAGGCGTTGCAGGGATGGAATTCTGGAATGATCAAGCAATCACTTTCCGATAACAGCATTCCGTTGTCATTGGTGCGAGGCGTTTCAGTAAGCAACGCTGATGTCGCGGACAAAATCGGAAAACAGGCCGCTGCCTGGTCAAAGATCCTGCCGTTCATCGTCATGATTTGGTCCCTGACCGGGGCTTTTTATCCTGCGATTGATTTGTGCGCTGGTGAAAAAGAGCGAGGAACGTTTGAGACGCTTCTCAGTAGCCCAGCGGAACGGTCAGAAATTGCAATTGGAAAATTGCTCACCGTAATGACGTTTAGCATTGCGACATCGATACTTAATTTACTGAGCATGGGATTCACGGGAATGTTCGTGGTCGCCCGACTTGGAAGCGGCGCCGGCATGGGTGGAATTCCAATCGGAGCGCCACCACTGGCCAGTGTTGGTTGGTTATTGCTGGCTTTAATTCCAATCTCAGCCTTATTCAGTGCCGTCGCTTTGGCAGCTGCCGCGTTCGCACGTAGTAGTAAAGAAGGCCAGTATTATCTGGTCCCGATGATGATGATCTCGATGCCGCTGATGATGATCCCGATGTTGCCCGCGGCTCAACTTGATTTTGGAACCAGCCTTATCCCAGTAAGCGGCTTGATGCTTTTACTTCGTGGGTTAATGGAAGGCCAATACGCTGAGTGTGCGAAATTCGTAAGCCCGGTTTGTGCGGTTACCTTGATTTGTTGCTGGGCATCTGTCCGCTGGGTGATTCACCAATTCAACAGCGAGACGGTGATGTTTCGTGCCAGCGAGCGATTCGGAATTGGTGCCTGGTGCCGCCACGTTATGCGCGAGCGAGATGAAATGCCATCGTTCGGCAACGCAATCCTGTGTGGTGTTATTATCCTTGTCGCCAAGTTCTTTATTGGGTTCGTTGCAACGACTCCGGAGAACTTTTTGGAGTTTGCAAAAACAACCGTCATCATCCTTACTGCAACGATCGCAGTTCCAGCAGTCATGATGGCATTGGTGTTAACGCGAAGCCCGCGAAAGTCACTACGCCTTCGTCTTTGCTCAATCCCAATGGCCTCTGCGGCAGTATTGGCTGCGATCTTTTTGAATCCGATGATGACTTGGTTTTCGGCATTGGTCATGCAAGTCTACCCGCCAGGTGGTGATTTGGTTCAATTGGAATCAGCTGTATCAAACATCCTTGGAACTGCGCCAAGCATTTGGGCAGTATTGCTAATTTTCGCCGCCGCCCCGGCTATCCTGGAAGAACTTGCATTCCGAGGCTTTATTCTTTCCGGGATGGAGACGTTACGAAACAAATGGCAAGCGATCTTTTTGACAAGCCTGTTGTTTGGTATCGCCCACGGAATCATCCAACAAACGATTATCACGTTTGGTGTCGGCATGCTCTTGGGTGTGATCGCGATCCAAACTCGAAGCATCTGGCCGTGCGTTTTGTTCCACCTGACTCACAACAGCCTTGCCGTGTTGCTTTCCAAAGCAGATGCTGCCGCCGTTGGCGGTTCACCGCTGCTTCAAACGGTCCTTTATTCTACCGACGGACAACACTTTCAATATTCGATCTTGCCCGGCATATTGATGACAGTCGTCGGCGTGCTAATGATGGTTTGGTTCTTGAAGTTAGACCCAACTGAAACGGCAACCTCCGGCCAGTCGAAACTGATGAAACTTGTTTCACGTTGGACTTCGCCAATGCGGCCAACTGCTTAACTGGCAAAGCAAAATCGCTTCAATTCGGCAAAGTTTGTTTTGCGGTGGCGAGTCGCGAATAAGTTTGACTTTCGATAAACTGAGTTTTGGCTTCAATTGTTTGGAGCCCACGAAAGTACAAACCTCAGTAGATCAAAATGAGTTCGGCAGAATCTTCACCAACCCAACGACGCGTTTTTCGAAGCAAATGGGTTTGCCCGGTTGACCAGCCGCCAATCGAAAACGGCGCTGTCGTTGTATCCGAAAATCGAATTCAAGAAGTCGGAAAATTCAAGTCCATCTCGCATGACAATGTTATTGATCTAGGGCAGGGGGCGCTGATTCCAGGTTTGGTCAACGCCCACACGCATCTCGAGTTTAGTGACATTGAAACGCCGCTTGGTCATCCTGGGATCCGATTCACCGATTGGATTCGTTTGATCGTCACTTGTCGCAACAAAGCCAATCAAGATGACACGAATCAAGGCGACACAAATCAATCAAACAAAACGCAAAGGATAAAACGCGGGATTGAGGAATCAGTTAGAGCCGGCGTTTCAGCCATCGGCGAGATTGCGACGGCTCCATTTCGCGTCGAAGACTATTCCAGCGATTCTCCCATCTGCCTCGTTACGTTTCTGGAACAACTGGGGCGTGATGTTGATTCATTTCCTGATAAACGAATCGAACTAGATGCTCATTTTTCCTTGAAAGGGGAAAACGAAGGTCACACTTTTTGCGCAAGCCCACACGCTCCCTATTCCGTTCACCCTGAATTGCTAAAACAAATTTGCGAACAGGCCAGAACTCAAAACCGGTCGGTCGCGATGCATATTGCCGAGACGATTGCAGAACGCGAGTTACTGGAACACCGAACCGGTGACTTTGTTGAACTACTAAAAGACTTTGGTGTTTGGAATCCTGAAACGTTTGCATCAGGGTGTTCGATACTGGAGACATTACAGACGTTGAGTCAGGTTTCCAATGTCTTGTTGATTCACGGAAATTATCTAAGCGACATTGAATTGAATTTCATTGCCAGTCAATCAAAAACAATGTCTGTCGTATTTTGCCCGCGAACGCATCGCTTCTTTGGACATTCAAAGTACCCGCTGGAAAAATTGCGGAAACGAAATATCAATGTTGCCGTTGGAACTGACTCGCGAGCTTCCAACCCTGATCTTGATTTGTTTGAAGAGCTTAAACTGATCGCAGATTCATTTCCTGGAATTGGAATTGGACAGATATTGAAAATGGGCACTTTCAACGGGGCAAAAGCGTTGGGCTGCGAGCGAAAACTGGGTTCAATTTCGATCGGAAAAGAAGCAGCGTTTAGCTTCATCGAATCAGCTGCGTCCTCGACAGACGCGTCGCTGGAGCGCTGGATTTTCTCGCCAGAGTCAATTTGTCGACCGGTTCACTAGACCTCGGGATCAACAGCGCCACCAACATCGTCAGTGTTAGGTTTATTTCCCTCAGTTGGAATTGGCAAATCGTTCCCTGGGCGTTTTGCAATCACGGCGACGCGAGTTTTCCCAAGCCGGGTAAGGATAAGTGTCGCTTTATTGCGTCCATCAATTTTCATTCTGGCAAACTGTGCGGCCGTTACGTTTTCAATTCCGCGTTTCTTGAATTCAACCTCCCCAACATCCAGCTTGCCAAGCGCTTTGACAGTCGTCCGAAGATCAAGCGGCAGAATATCAAGCACTTCGAATTGGGGTAACAGCGGGTCGGAAATCGGTTCGTCCCCGGTCAGGTAAACGATACTGGACGTGAATCGCCCCAACCCATTTTTTCGAGCAAGTGCATCTGCCAAACCAGCCGCCAGCACAGCGGGATGCGGCTCAAAGATATAGCGACGTATCGAATCGAAAACGATTGGCGGTTGTTCCAGCTCGGACTCTTCAACTGAAACCTGACTAATCACACCCTGTTTCCCAACGTAAGTTGCCGTGCGATGGCCAGGTTTATCAGTCGCCGGGCCGCTCCAGAGAATCTGTTGCTTGCACTCGCGATGGTCACCGATCCACTCCCGCTGGAGTCCTGGCGGAAAGTAACTGGCTACTGGCGTCGCAGGAGCAACTTTTGCTGCAACGGTACAGTCGGGATCAATTCGCTCAAACACATCAACAAGACTTGGGCTAAACCGATTTCCTTGTACCGTTCTTTCTTTGACTCGCCGATCTGGATCAATGTGTATGCCATCAATTCCTTTGAGGTCAAAGTTGGCAAAATCCGTTTCCTGGATGCTTACCAAATCAGGGTCAATTGAATTGACCTCAAGATTTCTTTTTGCGAACAGACAAGTCAACTCATCGTTGTCGACGGCGGTCGTTCGGTTATCTGAGCCATCTACATCGTCGCGTTTTCCCAGCGCCAGTAAATCTCCTCCAATGCCACAGCAAATATCGGCAACGTGATTCATGCCTGCAAATCGGGCGGCCTTATAAATTGCCAAACGCCGACCGGTGGCTTGCTCAAGGCCACGGCGTGTAAAAAACATCTTGTTGGCCAGCGTAAATTTAATGTTCGCTTTGATTCGAAGCTGGGCCTGCTCCATAATCAGGGCCGAGCGGGTAGGCGTGGTTTTCTTGCGAACCGATTTAGCGATTCGAACCGCGTTAATCCTATCCTCAAAAGCTTGTTGAACTTTTTCAAGGAGGGGAACTGCTTCGTCGGACAATAGCCAGACAAAATCATCGCGGGTATCAGGATTCATTCCTTGATAATAGTTGACGAGCCGACAATTCAAAAGACGTTCAGGGGCTTTGAAGATAGAAGTTGCGACATTGCATGAATTGGGAGAGTGAGTGAGACGAAGTCATAGATAAGCGTCGGGAGCCGATGCGTAGATTGGCAAGATATCCAAAAAGTCACAGAATGATACAAACAAATCGGTTCCCCAAATTCGTTTCGAGCATACAATAGAGGTTCCTTCCTTGTCTTGAACTTCAACAACTATTCACTTCACGGCACAACTCCAACCCATGGATCCTCTGAAAGAATTGATCGTTTACCTACGGGTCGCACAAGCGTTCAAAAATCGTCTCCAGATGTCAGACCGTGATCGCGCTCTGATACTTGCCGCAACCTGCGCTTCGATGCTAAAGATGAATTCGATTGCCAATTTTTGCAAACAGATGGTGCTGCAAAATAACCGTGGGCACATGCTAAGAAAGTATGAGACGTTCCATGATGCGTTAGAAGACCCCGACTTTAGCGTGTTTCTGAAACAGGTTCGTCGCAAACTTTCTTTTGTTGATGCCAAGAACAAGTTATCTGCGTTTGAGTACTTCTGCGATGTTCGCGAATCCGATTACGAAACCGACACGGAATACGCTGCCGCGGTGATGGGCGTCGATCCCGATTGGCTAGAAGACCACTTCGGTGCAACTTAATGCGGCTCGTCGGAAGTCCGCCTTTCCGGCAGGTCATTTCAGCGTCACATGGTCGGTCTCTGGATCGCACAATCGCGACTTCTTATTAGACATCGCCACGGCAACCGCTGGAGACCGTTGGCGCCGAACTGCAACTGCTTCGCCGAGCTGCATTAGGATTGAATCAATTGGTCTGACTATAGGGTTGGACTTATCAGGCTCAAATAACTTAAATAGCTCGCGACGAAACCTTTCATTTTTCTGATCCTGATTGCCGCGCCGCTCACGCACAAGAAAACCCTACGCCAAAGTCGATCTTGATAGTGGTCTGTTCCATCATTCGAGATTGATATGTTTTCACGTTCCATTCTCTTACCGTCTTTGATTGTTTGCGCTATCGCAGCACCGGTACTAATAAGTAGCGTCAAAGATAGAGGTGCGCCACAAACCAATCAGCCCGGGCAACCGTCAACGACAATCCAAGCCGGTTACCAACAGTCGGGAAGGCCAACATTTTTACCTCGAGCCCAGATCGGTAACGCAAGGAGTCCGTATCAACAAACCGGTTCAATCAACATTCAGAACGCGCCCATTGGGAATCCTGTTTTCAATCAGTCTGTGACTGGTAATACGCCTGTCAATCCTGCGCTTCAAATCAATCCTGCGCTGTCGGCCAATCCGGTGTTTCAACCCAATCAGACTTTCCCAACCAACCCGGTAATTAGCGGAGGTTTTTCGAGCGGCGTGGCTCCCGTGAACTTTGCTAACCAACCAATAATCGCAGGAATGCAGCCTGACTATTCTGCCGCTCAGACGTTTGTGTTTCCTGGAAATGCAAATGGACCGGACTTAACTGCCGAGCCGATGCAGTTTATCCCAGTAATGAACTTTGAAGAGATTTTCCGCTATGACATTTCACCTGGTTGGATCAAAAGTCGTTGGAAACGGGTCTCCACCAGCCCCGGCGACAAAGGCCTGCACGGTTTAAGAGTTGCGTTGGTCACTGGCACCAACTCATGGGACTTACACGGTTCGCTAACCTATTACTTTGCGGCCAACCAACAGCTTCAACGGATCACATTTCGCGGTTGGGCAGGTGACTCTTCGAGGTTCGTAAACCTTTTGACCAGTAAATTCAACTTTCAAGCACAAGCAACGCACACAGCCGGTTTCTATCTCTCTCAAGCAAACGGCAAACCGACGGGCGGATTGTTGCTTAAACACCCCGCCGTTATCTACACGGACAATCCGGTCCAACAGGTCGCACTGGTCATGGAAATGAACCACCCCAACGGTCCGTTTCAATTAAGCGATGACTTTCGCTCGCTTATCATGGGAGCAAACGCTGCCCAATAAGGACACGTTATCGAATCACTGTCCAACCAGACGAGCAAAAATCGCGATGGCCAAAATGCTTGTCAAGTAGCTAATTGGTTTGGTTCTTGAAATCCGCCTGAAAAAAATCGTGAGCAATTTTTCATCAAAAATTACCCACCTCTACTCGTTTGACTTTTGTCTCTTAACATAAAATCGTTGCTTCAAAACGCATTTTACCGAGTGTTTTTTTCAACTGGTTTTGACAGACAATTTATCCACCGAAACAAACATGATTGGAACGAAAAAAGCGCGCGGAAATTTGCCGTGTATTTTGAAAACTCCGCTCTCGTTTCAACAATAAACTCGAACTTGGAAATAAATCTCAGGTAACGGTTTGACACAGTTGCTAGCAGTCTTAGAATCGCATCTCTTCGCTTAAGGTTCGTTAACAACTCGCACGACGCGGGTTGAAAAAATAAATGGACGCTTTTCGCGAAGCACTTCCGTGTGATCACCGGCCAGTTGTTGAATTAACACTCGACATCATCGCGTCCCACCCATCAACACAGTGCTTCCGAAATGCGGGCCGATAAATGTGTCAGGAAGTGACTTTGTCGTCTCAGGATTCTTTCGAAAAAACAGCAAACGCGCCAAGGGCTTTTGCGCACGAAATTGCTGACCAACTAACAGAACGGATTGGGCTCGCTCGATTCGATCTTTGGTTTTCCAGTCGAGATAGAATTCAACACGACCAACACACCATTCTTGTATACGCGGAAAACAATTTTTCACTTCAACGAATTCAAAACACTTTTGGGCTGGACGTTCGAAATGTGGTTGACCGAGTTTGCGGTCCACAATTTGAAATAAAGTATCAGTTACTTAACGAACAAAAAACGCAAGAGGCCGATTCAAGCTCGCCCGAATCTGCTCAATGTGGTGCTCAGGTTGATTCTGTTGATAGCGAACCAGCCAAAGAAGCAAAACAGGCACTTACCCTTCAGTTTGCTCCCGCGTCCGAAACTGCACTTTCCACTCAAACCGAACCCACGCCACAACGACGATTGCGAACGGTCAAGTCATTTTGGTTTGGCCCAAATAATGGATTGGTCAACGCTGGAGTCGACAGTCTGTTTGAACAACCAGGTCAATTCTCGCCATTCTTTGTATACGGTCCAACAGGCTGCGGTAAAACTCACTTGCTCGAATCGGTCACCAACGATTTTCGGCGGCGGCTTAGATTAAAGCGTTGTGTTTTTCTGTCGGCCGAACAATTTACGACCCAGTTTGTTGGCTCATTGCGTGGAGGAACGGGACTTCCAATGTTCCGTCGCAAATATCGCGACCTCGATTTGTTGGCGATTGATGACATTCAATTTCTCGCGGGCAAACGAGCAACACTGGGTGAGTTCCAACACACGATCGACAACCTGATTCGAAATGGCAAACAAGTCATCGTTGCATCAGATCGGCCACCGATTGAACTTGGGGTACTTGGGAATGAAATCAGTGCACGGCTTTCGCAAGGACTAACGTGTCCCATTCAGTATCCTGATTTTGACGGGCGGATGCACATTGTTCAGCGAATGTGCCGAGAACGAAGCCTTAACCTACCCATCAATGTGCTTCGACTAATTTGCGATCAATTGGCCAAAGACGTTCGCCGTTTGTCCGGCGCCGTCAACCGGCTGCACGCTTATTCGGTGGTTAATGAAGGTCCGATCACACCAGAGTTTGCCCAGCAAGTGCTTTGTGATTTGTTTTCATTGACTGGTCCGAATTGCACATCGATGGTGACGATCGAACAAGCCGTTTGTGAACTTTGTGGCGTCAAACCGGCTGAGCTAAAATCATCCAGTCGCCAAAAACGCATCTGTTCAGCAAGAATGCTGGCGATGTACCTTTCCCGGCAATACACAGGATCGGCTTTCTCAGAGATCGGTGATTATTTTGGCGGTCGCAGCCACAGCACGGCAATTGCGGCTGAAAAGAAAGTCACAAAATGGCTCGCCGACGATGAGGGTATCGCTCTTCCCAATGCTGTTTATCCAGCCAAAGAAGTCGTTCGCCGAATCGAATCTAATCTCAGAATTGGGTAGCCGGACAAGCGGGCGGATCAACCGATGTCCGCATTTGACGGCCAATTAATATCTCGCTTTGACTCGTCACTACGTCACGCCGCCCACTTACTTAGTGGATGGATCTAAACTGTAAGCCAATTTCGCGTTTCTATCGCTCTCAATTGGCAGTTGCTCTCCCAAATTGCCTCCAGTTTGCCAGCGAAGCACCTTTGCTATCAGCCCCAGTATTGCTTCGCAGGCACGTTCAATTGGCCGTTAAACAAAATACCGACCTCAATCTGCAAGTTGTTATTGACTGAGAATCAATATCTTTTCAGTATCCCACCGATTCCTTCAGGCCTGCCAGCGATTTCGATCGTTTTCCCGACAACCAATCAGCTACAAAATAGACATTTCCGGAAATGAAGCCATTTTTTCGCGCTGTTAAACATTCATTACGTTATCGCTGGTCGATTGCGGGCGCATTCTTATGCGCGTTACTAGTCGCTGTAATCTGGAGTGCAAGTATCACGACGGTGTTTCCAATCGTCAAAATTGTGCTTGAAGGCGAAACTGCGAAAACGTGGATAGAACACGAAATCAAAAGCGGCGAAATGATCGTCGGTGGTCTCGAGAAAGAAATCGAGGCTCTCCAACAAGAACACGCTACCACTGGCGACGTGTTGGTCGCTAATAAGCTCGACCTGAAACAAGACCGGCTTTTGGGCGAAGAAACATCGCTTGAGTGGTACCGAAACGCTCAACCAACGGTCAATAAATACGCACCAGAAACTGGATTTCAAACACTCATTGTTGCGTTATTGTTTTTGCTGACCGTCACGATTCTAAAAGGCATTTTGCTGATCGTTGGTGCGATCCTTGATGCGCGAGTCGCAGAGAAAACGGTCCTCGATTTGCGCAGAATCTATTACCGCAAAGCCCTGGAGCTGGATCAGCGAAGAATCGACAACATTGGTACATCTGCGATGATGACCCACCTTTCGTACAACATGACAATGATCAGTTCTGGCCTCCGAATGTTTTATGGAAAGTGCCTCCGTGAACCACTCAAAATGATCTCCAGCCTGGCGGTTGCGGCTTGGATTTCTTTTCCACTGCTTTTGATTTCGATGTGCATCGTGCCTGCCGGGGCATTCTTGATTCACTCGATCTCACGGCGAATGAAACGATCGACCGAGGTCGAAATGGAAGGCATGGCAGACGTCTTTCAAACTCTCATTGAAACATTCAAAGCCGTCAAAACCGTGCGAATCTTTAACCAGGAGCGTACCGAGAGACATCGTTTTAAAAAGAACTCAAACACCCTTTATCGAATGCAGCTAAGAATCGCACTTTATGATTCGTTGCTTCGCCCGATCACGGAAGTTCTCAGCATCATTTCGATTTCGCTTTCCATGCTAATCGGTGCGTATCTTGTGCTTAACCAAGAAACCCATCTGTTTGGATTCATCAAGATTAGCGACACACCGATCAAGCCCGTAACGCTGCTTGTGTTTTACGCAATGCTGGCTGGTGCTGCTGATCCTGCCAGAAAAATGAGCGAGATTGTCAACATGATCGTTCGCGGAGGTACCGCGTGTGACAACCTGTTTCGTACATTCGGTCCAGAGCCATTGATCGGACCACCCGAGAATCCGATTCCAGTTCCCGAACACAAAGAAAGCATTGTTTTCGAAAACGTTTTGTTCGGTTATCTGCCAAAACAATTGGTCATTCACAAATTCAACTTAACCGTTCCGGCAGGGCAAACGATTGCCATCGTCGGTGGCAATGGCTGTGGAAAATCGACACTGATGAATTTGTTGGCTCGTTTTTACGACCCGTACAACGGGCGAATCTTGATCGACGGAAAAGACATCCGTCAAATGCACCCAAAAAAGGTTCGCAAACAAATTGCCTGGGTCACTCAAGACTCCGTGCTCTTCAACGGAACGCTTTGGGAAAACGTAAAATACGGAAACCCTAACGCGACCGATGATGAGATTCGCGCGGCACTTAAAGTCTCACGCGTGAATGACTTTGTGGACAAACTGGAACAGGGATACCAATCCAACGTTGGCGACGATGGCAAGAATCTATCTGCCGGACAACGTCAGCGTGTTGCGATCGCTCGAGCGGTTTTGACCGACCCGAAAATCCTGATTCTCGACGAAGCAACCAGCCAAATCGACGGGCAGTCCGAAAACCTGATTCATGACTCGCTTGCGGAATTCATCAAAGACCGAACCACGTTCATCATCACTCACCGGCACTCTTCTTTGAAATTGGCCGACCGTGTGCTTGTTATGAATCTTGGACGCATCGAGCACGACAGCTCTGTCGCCGATGCCACTGAGCACTCTGAGCAATTCCAATGCCTGTTCAGTAAGTCTGCTTAGTTGATAGCGGAAGTTATCAATTGGTCACCAAGACTTTCTGTTGTTGGACATGCCACAAACATGAGCCGTTTTGGCGATAGCCACGGATTGATAGCCCGTTGGTAGCTTCCGCCGATCGTCTAAACCACTCGTCAATTTGCGAAGAATCACACCGCTAGCACTTGCTGAATTCCTGCTCTTTCGTGGTGTTGCGCATGTTGATATTCTCTGCCAACCAAAAATCAAATTTCGTTCAGCCCTACCAATTCTGACGATCATCTTGTCACGTAAGAACAACTGAATGCAAACCAGAATAATTCTGGCAACCCAGGAAACAACATGAGACTCTTCGGAAAATCAAAGAAGCGAAAGACTGCCGACCTCACCCCTGCACGTCGCCGAGTACTTTTCGTTTCTCATGAAGCCACCAGAACCGGTGCTCCCAAAATCATCCTCAACATCTTGAAACACTTCAGTCAAAACTGCGACATACAATGTGAATCTGTTTTGCAAACGGGCGGTCACTTGGCGACGGAATTCGAACAACATTCCATCGTTGACTGTCTCAACATCGCGCCTACGAACATGGAAGAGATTCCCAAACGCGTTTCAAAAGTTATCACGCGTGAAAAAAACAACGCCCCGATTTTGGCGATTTGTAACAGCATGGAATCTCGCTATATCGCCGGTGATCTTGCCAAACAAGGCATCCCTTGTATCTCACTGGTCCACGAACTTCCATCGTCTTACACCGAAGAAGATTACGATTTCGTTTTCGAAGCTTCACGCAAAGTCGTATTTCCGGTCCACGCCGTTCGAGATGCAGCCGATGCCAAAAACCCGTTGCCGCTTGGAAAATCTGTTGTGCTTTCCCAAGGCCTACTCGATCCGGATTTTGGAAAAGGAATCACTCGAGAAAGTGCCCACGCTCAAATTCGAAAAGAGCTAGGCCTTCCAAGTGACGCGTTTATCGTCCTCGGGTGTGGCACTTTGGATTTGAGAAAAGGAATTGATCACTACGCGGCGATCGCCAGAAAAGTTTGCGAAACCAACCACTCGAACATTCCCATCCATTTCGTTTGGGTTGGCGAAGGCCCTCGCTGGACTCATTCGACTCATCATTACGTTCAACTGGATATCGACAAATCAATTGCCCGTGACAACGTCCACTTCATCGGCGAACGTCAAAACGTCGAACCGTATTTTGTTGGCTCCGATGCCTTTATGATGTCGTCTCGCGTTGATCCGTTTCCGTGCGTTATTCACGAAGCCATGGCGACCAGTTTGCCAATCATCACATTCGCCAACTCTGGAGGTGCATCTGAAGCCATCGACAACGGGGCAGGGATCATCGTGCCTTACGCGGACTACGATCAAGCCGCCTCGTCCATCCGCTTGCTCGCAACCCAGCCCGAAGTCGCCTCGGGAATTCGAGAGCGGTCATTTGAGCGAGTCCATAGTCGCTATCGCTTCGAAGACTATGCCGAGAAACTAATTGACCTTAGTGAATCAGTCGTTGGTCAAACGTTGCGCAACCATTCGTATCCTGCATTGCAACGCGCCGCTTAAACGGGTTGTCGATTATTGCGCCTAAGCGGGCGGCCTCCTAGCAGAACTCATCAAGATTTTTGGGCACTTGAGTTTGGCGTTAAACTCGAAAACGGAAGTCTTGACGACGTCCGCCACCAAGCCTTTCGCGCCGGTGAAACCATTCGGGCCAGCGTGTTACTTTCGAGGTTTGGCTTTTTCAATCAACGCATCGACTTCCAAGATCTGCCCATAAGGCAACCGGCTGCGTTGATATTTCTTCTCGATGATCTCTTTCAAAGTTTCGAGATCCTCCAACGCGATCACTGGATGTTCAGTCCATTCCGTTTCTGACTTGAGCCGAGAACGAAGTTTCCATTTTCCTGCGTGTCGCGTCGCGGTGACAAGCCGCTTCTCGCCATCTTCGGTCGTCTCTCGCCATTCGTGTTTCTTCATGATTGGTATCGTATCGCATATGAAATGGACAGCGGTGCTCTGGGACTTAACCAACACCGCCCAATGAGCGCAAAAGTAGCTGGACTCGCCAGAGTTCAGAGCCGTTTTGCCGATAGCCACACGAATCTGACTTCCTTAATATTGAGATGCTTGGACTAGTATAGAAGCATCCGTGAACTCCAAAGTATTCAAAATCGCGTCGGAATCCGACTTTATTGGACAATTTTGAAAAACCAGCCTAGATTCTGTCACCGACTGACCAATTGTTGGCTCCTAGAAATGTAGAGTCAACAATTCCAGTCGTTTGGGAGGACACCATGCCAGCCAATTTTTTGCAACCGAATTCCGATGCTGAGCTGATTCAGCAAAGCCGTGATGGTGATGAATCAGCCTATGGCCAGATTGTTCATAGATACCTCGGTGCTGTTATCGGCTGCATTGATCAGTTTCGCGGGCGCGATGTTTTGCGGAGAAAATCCCACGCGGGCTTTCCGAACTTACGCGTTTACTCTGGCGGCCATTAGTCTGGTCGGAATCGGAATGACTTACTTCAGGCGAGAATTATGGTCAGACGCAGTTTCGCATCACTCATTCTGGTTCCCAAGAACAATGGTGGCCATGGTGACGACTCACATAATATTGACGGTCATCATCTGGAGACGAGTCTACGGAAAGCCGGCTTAATTAACTGTTCTGGCGATCGAAGCAAACTGCCGAAAGCATTTGGGCGATAGCCCAATGGAAACCCGACGCGAAGCGAGGAAACTACTTACCCTTCAACAGCTCATCGTACACAGTCGCAACGCCGCGCGCCATACTAATATCCGACAAATCATTGCGTTGACGCTCAACGGCGCTTTCACTCATAGACTTCCAAGTCCTATTGTCGCCGATCAGCGACTGAAGCTTTTCCGCCAAATCTTCTGCATTAGAAGGTTCAAAAATCAAACCATCAATACCATCGCGAACGGCTTCCGGAATGCCTTCCACCCGACTTGCGACAACCGGGATCGCGTTTGCCATCGACTCAAGGACCACCATCGGTAATCCTTCACCGTACAGGCTTGGCAAAACAAACACGTCCATCTTGCGAAGCTGTTCGTTAACGTTGGTCTGGAATCCAGTCCAGTCGATCATGTCACCAATCCCAAGCTTTTCAACTTGGGCGAGGACTTCTGATTCGTACTCTTTGGTTTCGAACGGCCCAACGGCTCGCAACGTCACATCGATATCGCGTTTTTTGAGAATCGCCAATGCGTCTAACAATACTTCGGTTCCTTTGCGTGGACGGAACAAAGCCATCGTTCCGATCGTCCAGCGGCTACCTGGCAAATCACGAGCGGGAAGGTCGTCGATTGCAGCAACTCCGTTGGACACGACCGTGATCTTGTCTTGGTGATGTCCAAGCTCATTCATGTAACCGGCGAGGCTGTTGGAAACGCAAATCATTCGGTCGACGCCTGCCAAGCTCCATGTTTCAAGTTTCGTGTTCAACATGTTCGCCAAACCGCGTTCTGAATCGCGGCCGACCGGGCTATGGACATGATAAATCAAAGGGCAATTTAGTTTTCGAGCAGCCAGACGACCGATCATCAAAGTACGCGGTGTGTGTGCATGGATAATTTGATAGTCGTTATCGCGAAATACTTTGGCGACTCTTCCACCGCACCAAACATCGAACTTTGACTTCATTCGCGTTTCAAAAAGCTCACCTCTTGACTCACGGACGTTGGGAAATTTTTCCGGCTTCACACACGCAAATCCAACTTCGTAGCCAAACTTCGGCATCGCCATCGCCAGCAAGTCTTGTACTCGCTCAGCTCCGGAGAAATGCTCACCGTTGATCAAGTGAAGAACTTTCACCGTGTCATTTTTTGTTTGCGTTAGTTCGGTGGCTTTGATGATCACTGTATGGTCCGTGGTTAAATGTCGAAAAGTGTTGGAAGGCTGTGCGTGATAGTTAATTTGTAGGTCAGTCTGTGCCTGACGGACCTACGCGCCTTAAAAACAAGGCGTTTCATGGAAAATCTAGGTCATTCAATCACCAACGTTTTCGCTTTTTTCCATTGGCGGCTAACGGTCGTAAAATGTTACAGCCAACGCCGGTTCAATCATCACAACCGGTACTTTTGTCCCAGCAACTGGTAAGCGTGTGCATGACTTCTGAATTCAAGCATCTCGAAGCATATCGGTACTTTTACATTACAAATTGACAAAACCTAACGTCACCCGATATATGTCAGATAAGC
>CAYZGP010000040.1:0-25929 GCA_964478065.1 uncultured Pirellulaceae bacterium | reverse complement strand
GCACAAAAAAGCCGCTGCGTTACGACGCGGCGGCTTTTGTATTCAATCCGTTTTTTAAACGCGTTTTCTGTTACCCGAGAAACCCAAAGATCAAACCGCACACCAAACCGTAGGCAACGCCATCGACGATATGAGTCCAATGCCGCGCGGTAAACCAAATCCGATGCATCGCGCCGCTTGACGCGAATGTCAGCACGCCGATCGTTCCAGCGATACGGAATAGTTTCATAAACGTGGTCGCTTCGTCGCCAGGCGGACAAGCAACATGGGTGATGTAGCCAATGGTTCCGACGGTCACGAGAAAGTAAAAAATCGTTTTAACCATATTGGCTCCCATATTCGGCGTGTTGTAAACACTCAGCACACCTTGGGGGCCATTCATGAATTTCTCGACATAGTCTTTGTCGTTTTGCTCTTTCGCAGAACCGGCGTATGGATATTTATAATTGCCGGCGGGAAGATTGGCAGTTTTAAGAAACGCGACCAATTCGTCTTCGTTTGCGGCTTTGGCAAAGTCTCCAAAATGATGGGGCAGCAGTGCCCAAAAAAAGAAACTCATAAACCAAAGAACAACCGTCGCGACCAAAATCGGCAACCAGAAATCGACTAAAAATTCCACTTAATTACCTTTCCAAATGAACCAAATTAGCGAGCCAGTAGTCTAAGATCATTGAATCAAAGAGCCAACCCAACGGGCCGTTCCCAGCGAGCGTTTGAATCAACTCGGAGGAGCCGGCCTACGATATTTAGAATCTATGCAAAACACGTACATTGAAAATGAACCGCAGCCAATCACTTTTTTGGGTTCAATTCTAAACGGGTTTTACTATTTGGCTGCTTTTTTCAACACGATGTTTGCCGTTCTTTCGACAGTCACGTTGATTGGGATTGTCTTTATCACACAGCCGCAACAAGTAATGCACAACGTTCCGCCAAGCTGGTGGATCCCGATCATGCTGGTGATGGTTCCGTCTCAGTGCCTGTGTCAGTTTTTGACCTGGAAAACCATTTTCAAACGCCAAATCCCATCGCCAAAGAATATCGCTGAAAACCAATTCGATCCGCCGACGCTTCTGCGCCCGGTCTTGGTGGTCTTTTGGTCGGCCAACTTCTTGATTGGATTCGTGATTGGGGTTTCACTTTTCAAACCAGCACCTGGAAACCCAATAAACATGCCAATACTTTTACTGTTGGCAATTGTTACGTTTGCGCTATCAACATTCACCAATGTTTACCTGATGCTTCTGGCGCGATCATTGAGCTCAAATCAATTCGTCATCGATTGGACATGGCGATTTCGATACTTGGTCAATGCAATGGTCGCGATTACAGCAATCGCTTATTACAAAATCGTTTTCTAACCCTGCATCGAATTCTGCTTTTCGAACCGCTTACCAATCCATTTCCACCACGCCCCACTGGCCGCGATTTTCGTCTACTGCAATCACAATCCTTGAAACGTTATTGAATTTGGACTTGGTTTTTGCCTTCAATTCAACACCGATATACCAAGCCATCAATTCGGCGGTCGTGTTGGCGATCGGAAGCAACACGCAATCCTCGGATGGAAATATCCAGCGCTTTTGTTCGAATGTGACAGTGACTTCGGTCCCGTCGTCAACGACTTTGATCGCATCATGCTCGGTCGGCAGCACGACATGATGATCCAGTGTGCCTACGATCTCAGTAAGTGCATCCCGCAGAGCAATGAAGTCAACCACGTAACCGTTTTCGTCAAGAGGCCCTATGACCTCACATTTGACACGATAGTTATGCCCGTGAATCGACTCGCAAACATTACCGTTGAATGTGATAAAGTGAGCAGCGCTAAAGACAAGGTTGTCTTTCTCCAAACTGACTCGATAGGTTTCGTTGGACATGAGTTTTACGATTCTTGTACAGTGATTATCTAAAAAGTTTCAGTGGCTATCTTCAGTAGCTATCTAAAGGGTCTTTGAATTTCCTGATTCTGAATCGCAACAAACAATATCGCTGCGATCAAATCTGCCGTCGTGCCAGGATTGCGTTGATGGCCATCAGATCGAAGCCAAAAATCCAAGTCCCCAACACGCGACCAATACAGTTCTTGTTTTTCTTCATTCAACAATTCATTGCCACTGCCGGGTATCGCATCAATCGCTTTGCATGCCATAACGCGTGAACGGTCTGCAATCTCGGCGCCGCATTTCCGCGCGATCAGTGTATCAGCACTGCTGGCCATCAAACTGACATGCGTGAAAACGATGGCCTGGTTTAAATTCTTAAAAAGATCAATGCCTCTCAGCAACAACGGAATACCCGTTTCGATGATGTCTTGATAACCATTGGTGTACTGGCGGGCGACGTCATCGCGATCTGCCGCTAGCCTCATCGCCTGCAAGAGATCGGTCACTTGTTCGTTGGAATTGACATCCATTTCCTTCGCTTCGCCCAGCCCACCAGGTTTCGCGATTCGAATGGCTTGAAAAACAGAAGTGGCGTCGCGGGCGTCCAATGCAGTCGACAAAAATTCACTCACGATCGCGGGAGTGATGTCAATTTTTGGGTTAGCTTGGACGATTTTGGCCAATGGAACCAAAAGCAGAATGATTCCAAGATTAGTATTAACGCCGACCATTGACTTGGTTTGCTCCACGGCCGTTAGAATCGTCTGCCCGACGCCTTGTTTCATTGACGAATCGATGACTTGGCCAAGCACGATTGCGCTGGTCGCAAAATCCGAGAAAGTCACGTCTTGGAAATCGGCTCCACGGTGAACATTTCCAGGCTTGGGCGCGGTGACTTCTAACATGCAAGCCAGTGTTGCGATTCCGCCTGCCGTCAGTGTCAACTCACTCACGATTGATGTCGAGCCAGAAATTCGACAACCGTTTGATCAACTTTTTCGGCTGCGTCTTCGATGACATAGTGGCCGGCGTCGGCGATTTTGTGGACTTCAGCGGCAGGCCAATGCTCAGTCAAGCGGTCGAGACACTCGGGGCGGAAACACCAATCTTTCATCCCCCACATCATCAAAATCGGCCAATCAGCAACCGATTGCAACCCAGATTCTATCTTTTCCAACACTGACCAGGTCCGATGATTTCGACTCAGCGGAATGTCTTTGACAAAGTTATAAATCGCAACGCGGTTGGCCCAGTTGTCATACGGAGCCAACATTCCGTCGGCAATACTCTTAGGCAATCCGCCTTTACGCTCGGTGGTCATGAACGTCGCAGCACGAGCGAAAAGATTGAATCCTTGCACGCCAATTTTGCCAACCAGTGGCCAACGGCAGACCCGAATTCGGAACGGAATAAACGGTGGCGGGAACGCAGCGGTGTTAAACAAAACGATTTTCTTAAACCGGTCTTTACGAGCCAACAAAGCTCCCATGCCAATCGCGCCGCCCCAATCGTGGGCCATCAACGTCACGTTTTTCAAATCCAGTTCGTCAACTAATTTGCACAAATTATCAATGTGATTCTGAAGACAGTATTGGTAGTCGGCCGGTTTGTCACTGAGCCCGCAACCGATGTGGTCGACAGCGATCGTGCGACGGGTTTGGCTAAGGCTGTCAATCAAACGCCGCCAGTAAAAAGACCATGTCGGATTTCCGTGAACCATCAACACTGGATCCTGCCCGGTTTCTTCCATCGGTTTCTGATCAACAAAGTGCATCCGGTTGGAGCCGATGTCCATATAGTTGGACGCAAATGGATACTCACAACGCCACGACTGATCAGAATTTGATTCTGACATTTTGACGTTTGAAGCTTGATTGGAAGCAGAAATTGAGTGGGAAGACATGTTTAGAAACAGGAAAAATGGTCGCCGATTAATAAGCTGAAATCGTACCAGTTTTCGCGTGAATTAATAGAGTCACCGCAGGTCGCGGATACCAAAGAAGCGATGACTATTGAGAAGAAGTCAGCCGACAATCGTTACTATGCCGGCGACGTTTTCCAATCCCGAACAGGAATTTGAGCTTGGTCAAGCCGCTTTTTTGCCAGCCGCAATCTCGCGTGGTTTTTCACATTCGACAAAAATCGAATCGGGTTTTCGCACGCCAGAACTTGCTGAATCAAGTTCGAACGAAGTGTAGCGTTCAATCCGGCTTTCGTTTGCGGCACAGACTTTGAAATTGACCAATCCTGCGTTTTGACAAATCTCTCTGAGTGAAAAACGATCGTACATCCAACGGTGAATTTCGCCTTGGCTCCGAAACATGCCTTCGTCAAAAGCCGACTCTGCACTACGGCCAAGCGTCCAACGCACGACTCGCCTAACCATCCGCTTGCGAAACTCAAACGTCGACGCGACCAAGCGTTGGAACATTGTCTGCTCTGCACGTTCCAGCTTTGCGGCGTCCTGGCAAATCAAAAGTTCATCACCCACTCGTGATTTCACAAACTCCGAATTTTTAATCTTGCGACTGGCCATATATCGGCCCATCTGTCCACCGGAATGATCTCGAACCAATTGATCAAGCAACTCAAGCTTCATCCAGTCGTAGTCAATCGACGCTGGTTGATCGCCCGACCAAGCTCGCTCATGCGTTTCCAAATAAAGATGCGCGATTCGTTCCAAATCTGGAACAACAATCCGCAACACGCCACCTGGCTTAAGCACCCGGCTACATTCAGTGATCAACTCGATCCCTTGCTGTGGTCGCAAATGTTCAAGCACATGCGAATGGTAAACCGCATCAAATTGTGATTCTTCGAACGGCACACCCTTGGTGATATCGTGGCGAATCACGTTTGGATCGCTTGATTCCAAATCCAGGTTCACCCAATCGCTATGGTAGCGCCGGCCACAACCGATATTTAGATATCGTTGGTTTTCAGATATTCGAATTGTACGTTTTGATTTCATCAATTCGAGCCAGGACAATAAATTCCGATCCGACCCGTATAGTCGATTCGGTTCAGCAGCATTGGGATTTTGTTTTTTTGAAAGTACTCATCAACAGCGCGTCGACAGCCTTCCCAGTGACCATAGTCGTCGACGATTAAAACACCACCAGGAACAAGTTTGGGGAAAAGATGCTCCAACTCGCAGCGTGTCGATTCGTACCAATCGGTATCCAATCGCAACATCGCAATTTTCTCAGGCGTCGTATGCGGAAGCGTATCTTCAACTTTGCCTTCGATAAAACGAACCTGATCAATCGGGTATTCCGTTTGAGCCATGGTCTGTTTGACTTGATCAAGCGGCGAACAACACCACACGCTCATTGCGTCATCTCGATCCTGCTCATTGAGAAGTTTCTCGGCGGTGTGACCGAGGTAATCAACGTCTTCTTCGGTCGGCTCAGACATTCCATCGTAGGTGTCGTACATCCACAATTGCCGGTCGGTCGTGCCAACGTGGACGAGCGTTTTGGCCGCTGCCGCCATACTGCCACCACGCCAAACACCACACTCGACAAAATCGCCAACAATTTTATTTTTGGCGAGGTATTCCACTGCGTTACAAACGGCAAGAATCCGCTCGGGCGAAGTCATCGTGAGTTCACGGACTGCATTGACAATCTGCACTTGATGATCGGTAGCGTCAGGAATCTGAGCGCGAAGTTTTTCAATCGCTTGTTTCAACGATCGCGCATCGCTACCTGGCTCGTTTGCTTGATTTTCAAGCCGACGTTTTCGCGGGTTACGAATCCTACGCATCAATGATTTCAAAATGAAGCCTTCAGCGATGGTTTGTTGGTTAGTAATTGAAAGGAGAAGCAGAATTTTGCTATATAAGCGCCACAAGATTTATCAGATCCAAAACTACGCGTAAATACATTTTTTGGCCTACAAAATCCAATTTCTGAATCCAACATCAACCTTGGTCGCCAAACCTAACTTGTTTAAGTTAATCCGCAACGCAAAAAGTATTTGCCAACACCATCAGCCTTTTTGCTAGCTAACAAAAAAGAAACGTATGCCGCTCGAAACTCCAATCGCTTTTTGCATATTCAACCGGCCGAAACTGACACTTCAGGTTTTCGATCGAATTCGTACGGCTAAACCCAAACAATTGTTTGTGGTCGCCGATGGTGCCCGCGAAGATCGACCCAATGAAGCCATTTTGGTTCAGCAGACACGAGCGGTCGTGGACCGAGTTGATTGGGACTGCGAAGTCAAAACGAATTTTGCCGAGCGAAACTTAGGTTGCAAGCAACGCATTGCGACGGGGCTCGACTGGGCGTTTGAACAATCCGAGGAACTGATCATTCTCGAAGACGACTGCCTGCCAGCCGTTTCGTTTTTTGGATACTGCGAAAAATTGCTTGAGCGATACCGTGACCAGCCTCGTGTCATGATGATCAGTGGTGATAATTTCCAGCCCAAGCCACGTTCGGAAAACAGCTACTACTTTTCTCGCTGGCCACATATTTGGGGCTGGGCCAGTTGGCGGCGAGCTTGGAATCATTTTGACGCCGACGTAAAGACTTGGCCTGAAACGAAATCGACCGGCCAACTCCGTGCAACGTTTGGAAGCGACGAAGAGTACCAATATTGGTCTGACACACTAGACCAGCACCATGCAGGCAACATCGACACTTGGGATTTTTCCTGGAGTTACGCATGCTGGCGAATGGGTGGGCTTTGTATCTTGCCCGAACGAAATCTTGTCACCAACCTTGGATTCGGCCCGTCTGCAACACACACAACGGACTCAAATTCTGAGCTGGCCAACTTGCTCACGACGGAAGTTGGAGAGCTAATCCATCCAGCAAAAATTGCACCCAACCGAATTGCTGACCAGCACACTTGGGAAAACGTACTTGCACCCAAACAAGACACTGTCGGGGCAATCGAATCGCCCAAAAATGCGAAGTGGTACCACCGATTCACGCGAAAGCAGGCTGGATAAATCCAAAATGAAAATTGCAATCATTTCGCCAAACGCGACCGTCGTTCCGCATTTCGAAACCGACCTCGACATTGCGCAGCAGCACATTGATGATGGAGATTCCGTTGAATTTTTCTACTGTACTGGCTCGTTACAAAGTTGTGATTTCAACGTCGAGCGTGAACCTTCGGTCTGCCAAGATTGCATTGGCCGACGCGAAATGGGATTGGAATTGGTAGGTGGTGGATCGAGTAAATGCACGACTTTTACCGAGCAAGCCGATACTTCTGGCGTTCAATTCAAATTTGATTCCGTTGACGAGCTGACTTCGTATCAAATCGACAATTTCGATATCGGTTATGCCGTGTTGTCTTCTTTGGTTTCGCTTCATCGTGATCCCGAACCCGATTTGATTGAACACGAACAAACGATTCGACGATTGATAACGACTGCGTTACAGGCGTATCAACAGACGATCAACTATCTCAAGAACAACTCCATTGATCGCGTCTATCTTTACAACGGACGTTTTGCGGGAATGCGTGCCGTATTGCGAGCGTGCGAATTGATGAAAGTCGATTGTTACATGCATGAGCGTGGATGCGACGCACAGCATTTTGAGATTTTCAAAAACCATTTGCCACATGATTTAGACAAAGTCGAAGCCGCAATCGAAGCTCGCTGGGAGGCGGAATCTTCCAACCCGGATCGCGACAAAATCGCAGCTCAGTTTTTTCACGACCGAGTTGACCGTGTCGAAAAAGTGTGGCATTCGTTTGTGAAAAACCAGGACTCGGGTCGCCTTCCTGAGAACTGGGATCCCAATCAAAAAAACATTTCAATCTTTTGTTCGTCCGATGATGAGTTTGTCGCAATTGGCGAAGCTTGGCGTAACGAGCTTTATGGCAATCAAGTCATCGCTTTATCCAAAATCGCAGCCGACATGCTCGACGCTGCACCGGAAGTTCAAATCTACCTTCGAATGCATCCGAATTTGACTCAGGTCGATAATCAGCGAAAGCGCGAAATGCTGGCACTTGATTATCCAAATCTGACCGTGATTCCGCCTGACGCGACGATCGATACCTATGCATTGCTTCGATCGAGCGAAACCGTTGTGTCGTTTGGTTCAACCGTTGGAAGCGAAGCAATATTTTGGGAAACCCCATCGGTTTCACTTGGCCCTTCGTTTTATCAAAACCTTGGCGGAATTTATCGTCCCGATTCACACACAGAAACGATCAAGTTACTTGTACAAAACTTGGAAGCACAACCAAAAACCAGTGCGCTAAAATATGGTTTCTGGCTTCAAACTCGTGGCCATCGGCACGTTTATTTTGAGTCGACAGGTTTGTTTGAAGGGCAATTCAAAGGCCAAACGTTGTATGCCCGGCCCAAACACTCATCGCTCAAGCGACTTGAAAAGGGTGCGAAAAAGATGCTTGCGAAGATGATTGGCCGTTGATTGACTGCTGGCCATTTATTCGAACCACCACTAAGTGCTTGCATACATTAATGAAACACACAAAAGCCAGCTATTGTTCGAACATACTTGCGCGAGCGTAAACATGCCACCAACCTAAGTCCTGACGCAATATCAGGAACGAGCAACTGATCCAAAAACAGTACGAGAAAACAACCCAAACAGCACCAAGAACATCAACAAGATTCGTATTGTTGCCTGGACCGATGTGAGATAGCTTAAAGCACCTAATTTTCTCCGATCACGCAAGGAACAAGGATGTTCTGGCTTAGAGATCAAAATATCTTATTTACCGGCAACGCCCGTTCGCCTGGAAACCAGTTCGCACAGGTTCTGGATCCATCCGATCAATTCAATGGGCCAGCTTTTCTTGGTTGTTGCGATCAACGCACATCAACTCCCGCCGAAATATTCTCTCCCGAGACATTCATCCACACTTCCGCAGCCTCATCCGAGACGCAGTCACCGGTCGTCAGTCGTACGGCGAGTTTTAGTCGCACAATTCTTAGTCGCGCAATTTTTAGTCGCTTAGTGTAAGTCGAAAAGTGTTACACAATTTCGGGAATCAAAAGATGTTGCCTTATGGAAAACAGACAATTGAACAAGACGACATCGACGCGGTCACCGAAGCGCTCGCCTCGGATTGGCTGACGACGGGTCCGAGAGTCCAAGAGTTCGAAACCGCTTTTGCCAAAGCGACGTCTTCCCGGTTCGCCGTCGCCGTCAGCAGCGGAACCGCCGCGCTCCACGCGGCAATGAGCACCATTGCAATCCAAGACAACGCGTTTGCAAACAAAAGCCCGGCACAACCAGAAGTCATCGTGCCTGCGATTTCTTTTGTTGCGACAGCCAATGCTGCGGTTTACGTTGGAGCCAAACCTGTTTTCGCCGACGTCGATCCTGAAACTTTACTGATCGACGTTGAAGACGTAAAAAGCAAAATCACTGACAACACACTGGCCATTGTTGCGATGGATTATGGCGGACAGCCATGTGACTACCAAAGTCTACGTGCAATCTGTGACGAACATGACTTGGTTTTGATCTCCGACGCTTGCCACTCACTGGGTGGCGGAATTGGAAACCATCCGGTCGGTTCGCTGGCGGATCTAACTTGTTTCAGTCTGCATCCGATCAAACAAATCACGGCAGGTGAAGGCGGCATCGTCACGACAAACAACAGTTTTGTCGCAACGGCATTGAAAACATTTCGCAACCACGGGATCACGACGGATCACCAGCAACGCCAAAAACTTGCGAAACATCAATATTCGATGGAGACGCTTGGGTTTAACTACAGGCTGACAGATATCCAATGTGCCCTTGGAATTTCACAGCTTAAAAAACTGCAAGTGTTTACCGAGCGACGAAACGAAGTCGCACGGCTTTACGATCAGCTCTTGGACGGCAAATTGTTTGCCCAACCGCTCAAGAAAATTAACAGCGTAAACCACGCCTACCACCTGTACGTTGTGCGCTGGAACACTGAACTAACAGGCATCACGCGTGACCAAGCCTTCGACATGTTGCGAGAACGCGGGATTGGCGTCAATGTTCACTACCAGCCGATTTACCAACATCCGTTTTATGAGCGAACGTTTGGCGACCAAAACGGAAGCTGTCCGAACGCGGAAATGGTGTACGAAGAAATTTTGTCCCTGCCAATTTTCCCAAACATTGCCGAAAACGACATTCAAAGAGTCGTTGCTGAGTTGGAAGCGATTGCAGAATCATCGGTTGTTGGAATCTGCCCTAAACCACAAATTGAAGACTCAAGCCGCCTTCGAAAGGTTGCTTAGCCATGTCGCAAGAACAAAGAACCGTTGCAATTATTCAAGCCCGCCTCGGAAGCACGCGGCTTCCCGGCAAAGTCCTTCGCGACATCGCGGGCAAGACAATGATCCAACGTGTTGTGGAACGCGTTCAACAAGCCAACACGCTTGATGAAATCGTTATCGCCACAACAAACGAACCTGCCGATCAGGAACTCGTTGATTTTTGCGAATCACAATCTTGGAACGTCTTCACCGGCAGCGAACATGACGTGCTTGATCGCTATGTTAAAACGGCAAAGGAATACTCGGCCGATCGAATTGTCCGTATCACTTCCGACTGCCCGCTGATCGAACCAACCATCATTGACCAAGTCGTTAACTCGCTTGGTCATCACGATTACGCCTGCAACTTTCATCCTTTGCGACGTTTTCCGCAGGGGTTGGATTGCGAAATATTGACCCGTTCGACTTTGGAAAAAATCGACCAACTGGCAAACCAACAACGCTATCGCGAACACGTAACTTTATACGTCTATCGCAACGAAGCTAGATTTTCGATTGGTTCAGTTCTTTGCGAAGAAGATTTTTCGCATCTCCGTTGGACAGTAGACACCCCTGATGATTTAGAACTCGTGCGAACCATCTACGAGTACTTTGAGCAATCATTAGGCGAATCGAATTTCACGTGGGAGCAAATCGTTACCGCTTGCCAATCTCATCCGGAGTGGCAAGCAATTAATCAACACACCAAACAAAAGGTTGCGTGATGAAGCAAGCAACCAATCAGCTTTTAATTCGAGCAGACGTCGGTCCCGGCGTAGGCACTGGACATCTGATGCGAACGATCGCGCTGGGACAAGCCTGGAGTCAAAACGGTGGCGAGGTGACCGTTGTTTGTGGGGAAATTCCTCGTGGACTTCTCCGTCGAATTGAAGCCGAAAAATTCTCAGTTCAAATTCTGCAGAACTCACTCTGCGATGAAGCGGACTCAAGCGAATTGCTTGACGTCGTCACCTCAATCACACCAAACTGGATTGTGGTTGATGGCTACCGATTTGATGACGAATACCAAAAGGCGACAAAAACTTCCGGCTCACAGCTTTTAGTTCTCGATGACTATCAGCACGCCCAGCATCATCACGCCGATCTTATCCTGAACCAAAACATTTACGCTGACCTCGACCAATACGAGACTTCAAGCCACTCGAAAATCCTGGCTGGGCCGAGTTACGCGTTACTTCGCGATGAGTTTTCCAAGCTTACTCCTAAACGAACCGCCGTCGAAGCCCGCCGCCTGCTCGTCACGTTTGGCGGCGCCGATCCAGACAACTGGACTTTGAAAACGCTTCAATCACTTTCCGATCTTGAACGAAAACGGATGGTGGTCGATTGCGTCGTTGGAGCTTGCTACTCCAATACGCGTGAGTTGGATATTTTCAAAAAATCAGCCAACATGAACCTGCGAATTCATCGCAACGTCGATCGCATGACGACATTGATGTCTCGCGTTGATTTGGCAATTACAGCCGGCGGGTCAACCTGCTACGAATTAGCCCGCTGCGGTGTACCAGCGGTAGTGATCGCGATTGCCGACAACCAAATTCCAATTGCGTGCGCGATGGACGATCAAGGGATCATGGTTTCGATCGCTGGCGATTCCGGAAACACGCTGGGAACTACGATCAATCAGTTACTAAAAGATCCAGTAGCTCGAGAAGCCATGTCCAAACGTGGTCAATCGTTGGTCGATGGACGCGGTGCTCAACGCATTGTCGGGGAGATGGTTAGTATGCAAGATGCAAACAATCGAATCCAAATCGCACCAGTCGACGCCGTCTCGGAAAAAAAATCCATGTCGCCTACCAGATCCCTCGAATTCAATTTCCGAGAAGCTTCTATCGAGGACGCCAAATCGATACTGCAGTGGCGAAACGACCCAGAAGTCCGTTCCGTTTCGTTTCACAACGACTTTATTTCGTTGGCTGACCACCAACAATGGATGGCAGAAAAACTGGCAGACGCAAACACAAAAATCTGGATCTCAGAAGACGAAGCAGGAAAAGCCATCGGCCAATTGCGTTTTGACTTTTCCCAAAATGGCGAACAAGCCGTGATCAGCATCATTGTCGATCAAGCCCGACGGGGCAGGGGATTTGGCAGAATGCTAATCACAAGTTCGACCCGTAAAATCTTCGCAACAACAAAAACGCAAACGATTATTGCTCAGATCAAACCTGGAAACACCGCATCAGAACGTGCGTTTCGCGCGGCGGGATTCCGGGCGATTGAGCCAACAATTGTTAACGGAAAAATGGCTTTGCAGTATTCGCTGGACCGGGATGCCCAGCAACAAAGCCTGCCCGCACGAAAATCTGCTTGAGAGTTTTCGCTGAGCGATACCATGACAGAACTTAAAAAAAACATTCGGATCAACAACCGGCCGATTGGTCCGGGCTGCCCGGCGTATATCATCGCGGAAATTTCAGCTAACCATCATCAGTGCTTTGATCGTGCAGTCGAGATCGTGCATCTAGCCCATCGAGCCGGTGCTGACGCGGTGAAGTTACAGACTTATACCGCCGATACTTTGACGCTTGATTCTGACCAGCCGCATTTCAAAATCCAGCAGGGAACGATTTGGGATGGCGCACGACTTTATGATCTTTATCAAAAAGCTCACACACCGTGGGAATGGCATCCCGAACTAAAACGAGTCGCCAATCAGCTTGGGATGGATTTGTTTTCCAGCCCATTCGATGCGACGGCGGTGGATTTTCTGGAAGGCATGAAAGTGCCCGCTTACAAAATTGCTTCGTTTGAAATTGTTGACATTCCACTGCTTCGAAAAGTCGCCAAAACGAACCGACCAGTAATCGTGTCGACCGGAATGGCAGCGGTAGAGGAAATCGAGCTTGCTGTAAAAACACTGCGCGACAACGGCTGTGACCAAGTCGCGTTATTGAAATGCACCAGCGCTTATCCTTCGCCTGTTGAAGCAATGAATCTCCGCACGATTCCAGATCTTGCGTTTCGATTCAATATTCCAGTTGGACTTTCTGACCATACACTTGAAAACCAAACCGCGGTGATCGCCGTTTCGATGGGTGCGTCGATTATCGAAAAACACCTAACGGTTTCGCGCGACGACGAAGGTCCAGATAGTTCGTTTTCGCTTGAGCCGGACGAATTTGAAGACATGGTGAATTCGATCCGAAAAGCCGAAGCAACCATCGGCTCGGTGCACTACGGCCCCACGCAAACGGACAAAAACAATTTGGCGTTTCGTCGTTCGCTTTTTGCGATTCGAGATATCAAAGCGGGCGAAGCTTTTACGCCAGACAATGTTCGCTCGATTCGACCTGGCCAAGGGCTTGAGCCAAAACATATGGACGCGATTCTCGAAGGCACGGCTTCGGAAGAAATTCCGCGTGGCACACCGTTGGCTTGGCGGCACGTCGCGTAGAATGTTCGTATAATGAAGCCATGGGCAAACGCTTGGCAAAAAAAGAACTTCTTGCAGAGATCCTCTCCCAACGGCAGCAGTTGATGGAGTTGCTTGATTCGATTCCGCGCAAACAACTAACCGTAACGGGAATCAACAAAGCCGGCTGGTCCATCAAAGACGTTTTAACTCACTTGGTTGATTGGGAAATCCGCACCGTCAATTGGTGTGAGATAGGTGCGACCGGCGAAACGCCTGAGATGCCGGGTTATGGATTTAAGTGGAACCAATTGCGCGAACTCAATGAAAAAATTTACCGCAAGCACCGCCGCAAATCGGTCAAAAAAGTGCTTGAGGAATTCGACGCGGCTCATGATTCGACGCTGCGTCTGATTGCGAAGCTGAACAATAAACAGCTAACCACGATTGGCTTTTTTGAGTGGACTGGAAAGAGCTGGACGGTGAGCGATTACTTGCGCGGTAACACTGCCAGCCATTACAAATGGGCACGCACGAAAATTCGGAAATGGATCAAAACGCTGAATGCGACTGCTTAGCTCCGCTGTCGTTTGGAATGCCCGAATCGCCGCATTTAGCCGCCGGAAAATGACCTTGGAGATTCACCCGGCCAAAGGTTAGAACATAGGAAGAGATCTCGCTCCAACGCTAGCAACTTTACGGCTTTGGAAATTGCAAGGAAGCATTTAGAGAAACCCAACTTATGAAAAATCTAGGCCGAGCGTTACGGATGACGCTCAAATATCGGTGGTCGCTGATCGCCTCTTTCGTTTGCAGCGCTTTGGTAGCGGTGCTCTGGTCGTTGAACCTCGGAGCTGTGTATCCTTTCGTCGAAGTGGTTTTGAAAAACCAATCGCTTCATGAGTGGGTTGTTGAAGAGCAAAAAGCGGCCGACAAAATCATCGACGAACGCAACTCGAAGATTCTTGGGTTAGAAAAACAACTCGCCGCCGCTGAGGGCGATGCGGCCCAAGCCGCCCCTCAAGCGAAACCGATTCCACTCACTGAAAATGAAATTGCGAAACTCAAAAACCAAATTTCGGCCAACCGTTTTGAAATTGACGTTCAGGAAGCGCAAGCTAAAGCCCGCGCCAAAATTGCGCCTTACATAGCCAAATACGCACCTAAAGATCCGTTCAACACATTGGCGTTGTTGATGGGGCTGATGTTTTTTGGCACCGTGTTGCGCGGACTCTTTTTGATGGGAAGTATGGTTGCCGTGGCGCGCGTTGGTCAAAGAACGATGCTCGACATGCAAAATCAGGTCTTCCAAAATGTGCTGGACATGGAAACTTCGGAACTGGGCGTTAAAGGCACAGGTGACCTGATTAGCCGAATTCGAGGCGAAACCGGCGCGATCTGCCAAGCCATCAACACACTGTTTGGAAAAACGGTTCGTGAACCGTTAAAGATGTTTGGCTGTTTGGCAGGCGCAGCATGGGTTAACTGGCGGTTGCTGGTTTTCTCATTGCTGATTTGCCCGATCGCGGGCTATCTGATGGTTCAACTGGCCAAAGTCACCAAACGCGCAAACAAACGTGCAATGGAAGAGTCGGCTCGATTGTTGAATCGACTTTACCAAGCCCTAACGTACATGCGAGTGGTAAAAGCGTTTACCAACGAAGACGCCGAACGGCAGCGTTTCGAAGTCGTCGCACAAGACGTGTACGAACGCTCAATGAAAATTTCGGTGTTCGGTGCGCTTTCACGAATCAACAACGAATTGCTTGGCGTCAGCATGATCACAGTCAGTGTTCTGGCCGGTGGATATCTGGTTCTTAACAACTCGCTTCACCTAGGCGGCATTCGAATGTGCTCCGCTCCCATGACATTTGGCAGTTTGATGATGTTCTTTGGGTTCCTAATCGGCATCGCGGATCCATTGAGAAAAATGGCTGACGTTTACAACATGGTGCAGGGCGGTGTGGTTGCCGCCGACCGAGTGTTTCCTTTGATTGACCAAGTCCCTGCTGTGCGTGATCCTGAAAATCCAAAAACGCTTCCAACTGGGGAGCTTGCCATCGAATTCGACGACGTCCGATTTGCGTATGAACCAGGCAAACCGATTCTTAACGGCGTTTGCGAAACCATCGCTGCAGGTACTTCGCTGGCCATCGTCGGGCACAATGGCTGTGGAAAAAGCACATTGATCAATCTGATCCCTCGCTTCTTTGATACTAACGCGGGCGAAGGAGAAAATGGGGGCGCGATCAAGATCGGAGGAATTGACGTGCGTGACGTGCGTGTTAAATCGCTGCGTCAAAAAGTCGGCTATGTCACTCAAATGACGATGCTGTTTAATGATTCAATCGCTGACAATATCGCCTACGGAAAATCAGACGTAACGTTGGATGAGATCAAAGCAGCAGCAAAAAAAGCACATGCTCACGAGTTTATTTCCGAATTGGAACATGGATATGATTCCATGATCGGCGAACACGGCGGCAAACTTTCCGGCGGCCAGCGTCAAAGGCTTTCATTGGCACGAGCAATTTTGAAGGATCCAGAGATCTTGATTCTCGATGAAGCGACCAGCCAAATTGATCCGGAAAGCGAACAACTGATTCACGAAACCCTGGCGAAATTTATCAAGAATCGCACGACCGTTGTAATCACACACCGTATGTCAACCTTGGAGTTGGTAGATCGAATCATGATCATGAAGGACGGCAAAGTGGTCGATTGCGGAACGCACCCACAGTTGCTTGCTCGCTGCCCGGAATACCAACGCATGAGAAACATGGACTTGGAAGAAGCGGCATAAGCAGCGATTAGCAGTTGTCATCAAAGGACTGATTTGGCGACTGACACAAAACGACTTGGAAAGGGAATTCGAATGAGCAATGCAGCACAAACCAATGCAGCCCGAGCCAGCGGGATTTCAAGATTCGATTCCCGCGATCATTCCGCAAGCGACTCAGGACTTTCCAAATTTGAGCAATTGAGATTCGCGACCGACGTGATTCGCGCAGAATCCAAAGCGCTTCAGAATCTTTCGTCGAACCTGCCAGACGATTTTTGCGTGGCCGTTGATTTAGTGGTCAATTGCAAAGGTTGCGTTATCGTGACGGGCGTTGGCAAAGCAGGTTGGATTGGGCAAAAGGTATCGGCGTCGCTTGCGTCCACCGGAACACGAAGTCATTTCCTTCATCCAGCAGAAGCGATTCATGGTGACCTTGGTCGGGTTGGCCCAGACGATGTAATCCTTGTTTTCTCCAACAGCGGCGAAACGAACGAAGTCGTCCAACTACTTCCCTCGTTTTCAAAATTCGCAACGCCAGTCATTGCGATCACGAGTAAAGCGAAATCGACACTGGCGTCTCAATCCACTGCCGTTTTGAATTACGGCTCAATTGAAGAATGTGGGCACATGGGATTGGCCCCCTCGACGAGTACCGCATTAATGTTGTCACTAGGCGATGCACTGACGTTGGTCGTTTCTCAAATGAGAGACTTTGAGGCCAAAGACTTTGCGAAATTTCACCCAGGAGGTTCGCTTGGCAAACGCTTGGCTTTAGTCGACGAAGTCATGCGCCCACTAACCGAATGCCGGTTGGCCAAGGAATCTGAAACGGTTCGCGAGATCTACATTCGCCATAGTGGGCGTGATCGTCGTGCGGGTGTCGTTTTGGTAACGGATAATGCTGGCGTGCTAACCGGCCTGTTTACCGACAGTGATCTTGCTCGGATGTTGGAGCAACAGCGCGATGACAAATTTGACCAGCCCATCAAGAACGTGATGACTAGCTCGCCGATCACGATTGCTTCAGGTTCAAAAGTCGTATTGGCGATTGAAACTCTGGCTTGCCGCAACCTGAGCGAACTTCCCGTGGTTAGCCTGACTGGAAAAGCAATCGGTTTGATCGACATCACCGACGTCGTTGGCAGTTGATTGTTCAAGGCACGTAGTTCAGACGTTTCAATTTGCATAAGCCGTAGGTCGGCACAATCTAGCGAGCTTTGATTCCAACGTGTGCGACACCGCACCGCGCAGCAGAACAAAACCTCATTCGGGGTAAATATACACTGACCGAAGTCAACGACTTACGACCGCTCCCCTGTTAGGGGCGATTCGAAGCAATTATGCTGTGGATGTATATTCACCCATTCATCTCGACTTGCGATTACCAACACAAATGCGAGAGTTGGGAAAAACAAAATTCTGGACTGAGGATGATCACTATGGACAAGCCAAAAATTGCCGCATGTTTTCCAAAGCAAGTTGAAATTGAAGCGGGAAAGAAATACGCCTATTGCACCTGTGGATTATCTGCGAACCAGCCATTTTGCGATGGCGCTCACAAAGGAACCGATTTTGTTCCGATGGTTTTTGAAGCCGAAAAAACAGAGACGGCCCACTATTGCCAATGCAAACATACTGGCAATGCCCCCAAATGCGATGGTACTCATAAATCGCTTGAAGCTGACACGGCGAATTCAAACGAATCTTAGTCGGTAACGATATGAGTGATCACTAAGATGAGTTAGTTGATCGCTTCTTAGATTTTTCGAATCCGGGCATTCATAACGCTCAATTGTTTTCCCAGTGCGCCGCTGCTCTACGGCGGCGCACCAATATCAAACAGTTAGCTCCCATTTGAGCCCGCAATCTTGAGTCCGTACGTTATGAAATCGAAAATCTATCTCGTACTAAGACTTACCTTCTGGCTGATCGTAGTACTGGCATTCTTGCTGCTGCTCGTTATTCCATCGATCACCCGTTGGCTCATTACCTCAGCGAACATGCCATATATCGATGTCGATTTGCTTGGCACTATTGGAACGATTCAGGCTTATTTGGCGCGCGGATTGGCTTTACTTTGGCTCTTCTTTTTTGGAAGTTCCCTTGCGAGCTTTCTCAACGTGGTGGCCTGGCGCGTTCCGCGCGGACGGGGGATTAATGGTGCAAGCCATTGTCCCAATTGCAATTCGAAACTGAGCTTTTTCGACAAAATTCCGATCACCGGCTGGCTGCGCAACGAAGGCAAATGCCGATCGTGTCGCATTCCAATTTCGCCACGTTACCTTTGGGTCGAAGTTGCTCTAGGCAGCATTTTTCTTTTGGTCGCCATCGTTCAACTTTTTTTTGGTGGAGTCAATTTGCCGATTCGCCAGATCGAACAGCTTACCGGGATCGAGTACATGATCCTTGACCCCAAATGGGAATTGATTCAGCTTACACTTTTCCACCTGCTATTGATCTGCCTACTGTTCACATTTGCTTTGATTCGCAGCGAACGACTGAAAATCCCCGTCCCGGTTTTTGCATCAGGAATCGTTTTCGGTTTCGCGCTTCCATTGATTTGGCCAGCGATGCTATTGGTTTCCTGGCAAATAGGATTAGACGAACTGGTAACGCTTCCGCGTTTTTCACTTGACCAAATTTTGACGCTCAGCATTGGGCTATTAAGCGGACTTGGTTTTGGGGCAATTCTCCAATGGGCTTTGGGCTTCAAAAACAACGAGCCTCCTGTTTTTGACTCAGTGATAGTTTCACTTGATTCCAGTGGTTCATCCGAACAGAACTTTAATTCGGATGCTCTTCAAGATCATCAAGATGCAGAACTTGACTGCTCCAATTCAACTGAATCGGAATCCAGCGAATTGGAATCGAACGAATCAACGAATTTAGACGAAGTAAATTCAGAAGAATCAAATTTGGTTGGAGCAAATTTAGACGGACCAAGTTTAAAACCAACTGAACTTGAAACGACAAACTCCAATCCTTTCCTCGCTCCGCTGCCCGATGGAAACGCCCCATTCTCCAATCTTGAGGTCAAAAACGAATCTCCGCCAAGCCAACAAAAATCTGAGACTCCGGTCATTCAAGAGCGAAGCGTATTTGAGTGTATCGCTGGAGTTGGCTTGATCGGTTTGTTTCTTGGCTGGCAATCAGCGCTTTCGATTTCGTTAATTCTTTGCATGATTTTCCTGGTCAAGCGACCGTCCATTTTTTTTAACGCTTCAACTTGGATGCTGCTTGCAACTCTGCTTCACTTACTTTGCTGGCGTTTGTCAACAGCCATCAAATATTGGCCCAGCTTAACGGCCAGTAGCGTTACAATGCTTGCTTTTTTCGGAGCCCTAATTGTCTTGGCAAAGTGTATTCAGACACGAATCGAAAACCCGTCATCAAATTTGGGAACTAACAACATTCAATAATGTCAAAGACTATTGTTACTTGACACGATTAATTGGGTAATTTTTGCACTACTGATGGCAGATTAATAATCGAGATTCCAATTCCGACTATTTGCGCTATAATGCTCGGGACGCGCCCGAGTTAGCCACTTCTCTCGAGCGTTTCAAACATACTTGATTTACTCCAATGAAAAATTGTCGAGGACCGGTTATGCAATCGGTTCCTTGAAAAAGTGCATTATGCTATTTCGATTATTTGTTTTCTGTTGTGCATCTGTTTTGCTAATCGATCACCAAGCTCGTACGCTTGCGCAAAACTATTTTCCACAGCAACAATTCCAACCGATCCAACCTCAAGCTGGATATATTTACCCAGTTATTCAAGGTGAACAATTTTCGACAGGTTGGAACTCGCCTTATCAAGGCAATACTTTGCTGCCAGGGCATCATCCGTTTCCAACACAAACGCATGGACAACCCGGATTTCATCAGCCGAATATCGTTCAGCCAATTTATCCACAGCAAATTCACCCATTCCCCAATTATCAGCAACACGGTTTTGCACAGCCTAATGTCGTACCACCTAATGTCGTACAACCTACTGTCGTACAACCAAACGGAATGCTGGTTCCCTCGAACAACCAATTCAATGGAGTTCAACCTTTCGCTGCCCAACCTTTGATCCAGCGAACGATTACAAAACGTCCCATAACTGAACCATCAACGGTACCGCCAGAGACGATCAGGCCTTCGGCAAGCAGGACAATTTCCCAACCGAAAAAAACAACGGGAACGGGCAGCCCCAATGAAAACAATGTTCAACCAGGCGTTCAAACGAAACCGTGGTTCGATCCGCTGGGCCGCGTTTGGGAATCAATTTCAGAGCTTGATCCGGCCAGCAAAAACAACTCAGTTGAACCCAAGCCAGTTGAACCCAACTTTTTTGCTCCCAACGAACCTGCCGGAACAGTGCCATCGTTAGCGACAAAGTCACTACCCGTCAAAACGTTTCCAACATCGATTGGTGACTTGATTGCAATTGACGAGAAAATTGAAGAGACTCTTCCAAAAATCTTGCCGGCGGTCGTTGCGATCGAAGGTGGAAGCGGCGTGATCGTTAGCGAGTCAGGTTATATTTTAACCGCGTCACACGTCACAAAAAAAGCTAACAGAACAGTCGACGTTCGATTGCCCGACGGACGAACCGTAAGAGCAATCACTTTGGGCACAAACGCTAACACTGACACCGCAGCACTGAAAATCCTGGATCCGGGGCCATGGCCTTTCATCCCAACTGGCGACTCTACTTTGACGGAAACAGGCGACTGGTGTTTAGCACTTGGGTATCCGCTTTCCTATAAACGTGGCGAGCCCGCGGCAGCGCGTGTGGGCCGGATTTTGAAAATATCAAAAGGCCCTGAAGAACGCCTCATCACCGATTGCCCGATCACCGGTGGAGATTCTGGTGGACCGCTGGTTAATCTGAACGGGACGCTAATTGGAATCAGCAGCCGAATCAAGAATGACATCAATCAAAACATTCACGTTCCAATTCAAAGCTTTCAGGATGACTGGCAAAAGCTCGCCAATTCGATCGACACGCCGCGAATGAAAACCGGTACAAAAAAACAACAAGCCTACCTTGGAATACTTGGTGAAACCGACAATGACAAGGTAAGAATTCGGCGTGTGATCCAAGGCTCGCCGGCAGCAGTTGCAGGCATGCTTAAAGAAGACGTTATTTTGCAAATGGATGGAAAACCGATCGGAAAATTTGATGATGTACTTGAGATCCTCACCATTCGCAAACCTGGAGAACAAGTTGTCACAAAACTGAATCGTTTTGGCAGTCTGATGGTCGTCGCCGTAAAACTTGGCTCGCAGGGTGGAAAATGAAACGTGACTCTACCTCGCCGATTCTCCCCGCCAACCCGTTGATATTCATTATGAACCAACGACAAAAATCCAAATGGTTGGTTTTAGTTCTGACTTTCAGCTTGCTTGCTCACAACTATGCCGTGGGGCAGTCTCCGAAGACAACGTTAAATTCGAATATATCCAATCGCACCGAAGTCTCGAATGTCATTGGAAAGGGCGTATTAAAAACGCCCATCACACCAGCCATGGCATTTGGTAAAAGTACCGTCGAAATTCAAACGGCTCTTGAGCCAATCGCTTTGCAATTCCAACCGAGCGTTGTCGAATTCGAATCTGTTCGAGGCAATCGTTCGCTTGGCACTGTTGTCGCAGACGGCTTGGTCGTTGGCAAACGAAGTGAACTGGGTGAGTCGTTTACGTGCCTGATCGATGGCAAAAAAGTCACTTCCAGGTTAGTTGGTTACCAAAGTGATCATGACCTGGCTTTAATCGCGTTAAATACTTCAGAGTATGACAGGACTAAACTTACTCCGATTACGTTTCCGGCAGCCAACACGACTTTCCGAGTCGGTAAGCTTGTCGCTTCAATGACCCAAACTGATGCAGCACGATTGGGAATGGTATCCGTTGCTCCCCAACGGTTTGACATCAAACAACCGAAGATCATAGACGGCATCGACTTGGGAGCAGTCGTGTCTCCGTTTCGCGTCACAAAGGCATTTACCCAAGCGTCTTCTGAATTGGGAAACCTTGTTGATACGACAAATCAGATCACAATCCAGCAAAATGAAGGCTACGCTATTGGACTAGAAGTTTCACGTGTTTATCCGCGAACGATTTCCGAGCAAAGCGGCCTGTTGGTTGGTGATTTGATCCAGTCAGTAAACAACGTTGGAGTTTCCAGTCGCTCGGAGCTCAACTCGATCGCCAGAAACCTCCGTGTCGGCCAACAGCTTGAGATCATCGTGATTCGAAATGGAGCAACCCAACGGCTGACTACGAAAATTAGCGACTTCGCACCTAAAATCATGCATGACCGTTGGGGCGGCGGACCATTCAGCAAAAAGCGGTTTGGTTTTCAACAAGTAATTTCACACGACACGGTGATTGAACCTGAGCAATGTGGCGGGCCGCTAGTTGATTTAAGAGGAAACATTGTCGGCATCAACATCGCTCGTTCAATGCGAGTTGCAACCTTCGCGATCCCAATCAACGCTGTGTACGATTTCGTGACTCACGTGCAACCTAACGCGAAATTCAAGCGACAGAAGTAAGCTCTGCTCTGGCTTGCATTGGTGGTCTCTAAGGCGTCGTCGATGTCACCAGACTTCGGGCCAGTTGCCGGGACGGACGCCTGAACTCAGGCGAGCCCAATAAAAGCCGCCTTGAATGCCCTGCGGTTTTGACAAATCATTAGATTTAATTGCGCAGCAACTAGTTATTCATCTTCTTCGTCGAGCCCAAGATCATCCAGATCAAGCGAATCAAGATCGTCCAGGTCAAGCGATTCCAGAAACTGCTCGTCAACTTCGTTATTGCGAAGCGCTTGCACCTGAAGTCCGGGAGCGTATTCACTTGCTTCGACGCTTGGCAAAATACTTGGGACCGGCGCATACGTTGAAGAAGAATCTTGCTGAATCTCAGAAGGCGCCTGGTACGGCAATCCTACCCAAGGATGGTTTTGACTTTGACATCCAACCGCACAAACGATCAAGCAAATCGCGAGACTAAATCTCTGCGCACGCTCTGACAATCGAGAGTGTGACTGTTTTTGGTTGGACGAATTCAAAATCATTTGAACTCAAGTAGCATGTTCTCAGAATTGCCACAAGCTCGATTCTCAAACAACTAACACGAATGCCGAGTCCACCGTGCATGTAGCGGTTGGCGATTGAAAATATGTGGAATTAATTCGACTTGGCACTCGCAAATCGCTTACCTGAGCGATCTATTCTTCGTCGCTAAATTCAACGCCAATTCGGAAGAGCTTTTCTCGGCCGCACAATGGTTTGTTGTAACAAACTCGGCAGATCGCCTGAGTGACACTGTGTTTCGTTGGGCCAATTCGCACGAATTCGGTTGGAAACTTGGACGTATGTTTAAACCCAAGCCCGTTGGCACTGACGTCATCAGTCATCGCTTTGAAGGCTTCTCCCGTTGGCTGAAAGTTCTTATCCAGTGGCTGAACGACGAGGATAAGTTTACGAGCAACACGGATCCGTTTGCGCCTATCGTTTTCTGGTGCAAAATTCGATATCTCACCCAGCAGCGCGCGAAAGTCTTCGATTGCTTCCGTGCGACAGAACGCTTCGAGTGTCGGCTTCTTTTTTATCATCGTTGGTTCCACCAAGAGTCGCCGATCAACATCGGACAGAAATTTGCATATTACTTAGAACACTCAACGAAAATATTGAGCGCTTCGCCAGTAAAACATGCCTTTAAAAACCGGTCGCTTGCCAACGATTACGACATTTTCCTTCAAACTGAAGGAGGGTTTGCCTTAAACCTCAGTATCCCAAAGGTTAATCCGAATATAACAGCAGATTCGCAGCAAATGGGAAAACATGAGACAGCCGCTAGTTCACTATTCCCAAAAAACTGAGACCTATTTTTCCTTGCTAGAACGACGCAACAGATAGTCCCCAAGACTTGGGGACAACTGGGCAATTGCAAACAGAACTCGAGCTGAGAAGGGCATTACCAAATCTTTCTTCCGCCGCTCACACGCGGTAACAATTCGAAGCGCCAATTTCTCTGGTGGGATGCCTTTCAGTTTGACACCCGCCCCCGGTTGCTTGGCTGTATCGCCAAGTCCGCTTGCTTCCTTTTCATAACGCGTTGATGAATCAGCTCGCTGGATCGGACCAGTGCAAACAAACAAACAGTTGACGCTCGACGGTCCTTCAATCCGCAACTGATGGCTGTACGCCGCCAATGCATGTTTGCTAACCGAGTAGGGAGCAACATTGGGCCACCCCGTTTTGGCTGCCAACGAGCCGATATTAACGACTTGTCCCGCCGAATTCTCCAAGTGCTTCAACACCGCTTGGGTGCAGCGGACCGTGGAATAGAAATTGATCTCAATCAAATTTTTAAAATCGTCGACCGTACATTCATCCAGTTTTGCACGAGTCGATTTACCAACGTTGTTGACCCAGACATCGATCTGGCCATGCTTCGCAATGATTTCACCAATCGCGTGAGTCACACTTTGATCATTCGTTACATCGCAAACTTGAGTTTCAATGGATTGGTTACTCGAAGATTCGTCAACGACCTTTTGAAGCTTCGTTGAGTCACGAGCCAGCAAAACCGTAGTCGCCCCTGCGTCTGCAAACGCGAGCCCAATCGCTTTTCCAAGCCCTTCTGATCCGCCAGTGACAACGACGACTTTGTTGTTCCAATTTGGCATACGTGGCTTTAAAGGTGCTAGCGAAGTTAAGTTTGATTGGCTTTTTGTAGTGCTTTAAGAGAAATACCAAAAGCGGTGTGAAAATGTTCAAGTCAACCGATCAGATTGTCGATGCCGATTGTATCAGGTAGGGGGTTTGGGAAAAGATTGACGCCTGATTCTAACACGAACCAAAATTGGTTGAATCCATGTCCACAAAAAACAAGTTCAGATCATCACAAGCTTTTGCCCTTACCCTAAGTTGTGGCTTGCTGATGCTGCTGATGTCAACCGGCTGTTCAACGTTGAACAATTTTTCCAACGCGCCGGTGCCAACGCAACCGAACACTCCGAGCAACGGTGTCTATCAAGTCGAAATGACAGGCGGATTTGGCAAAACGACTAAATTCCAAGGCCAACTGACTGGGCCAGTGACTGTTCAAGAGGCCCTTGAAGCCGCTGGTGCGGTCGAAAAATATCGCAGCATGGAAATCGCCGTATTTCGAGTTATCAGAGAATCGGGACAAGGTTTGCGAATGCCAGTTGATTACAACTCCCGCTCAAAATCAGTCAGCCAAGAGCAAAATTACGCACTTCATCCCAACGACCGAATTGTCGTAACGTCACGTTCAAACAATCCATTGGACAAGTTCGTAGATTCAATCGCGCCGGCCTTGGCCGATTATTAAAATTAGCTTGGCCACAGAGCACAAGAGAATATCGCAGCGGCTATTTAGTTTGAACGTTGGCAAGAGAATTGGTCCGCAAAATGTCATGCACAGCATGACCTCCGTTTGGCCAAAGGCTTCTTTCACCGTAGCCTGGCATCGCCCAGCACCCAAGGCAGAAAAAAAAATTGACTGAAGGCCATATTCTCCAACGCTCTACCGGTGAAGAATGTGCGATCACCGTCGATCGCCGATCAACAATCCGGTTGCGACGGATCAATGCCCAGTTGGTATTCAAAATAAGC
>CAYZGP010000039.1:29933-48118 GCA_964478065.1 uncultured Pirellulaceae bacterium | reverse complement strand
GCCATCGGTTGCGAAACCCATCAAAACTCTCTCAAAAATCCACATTTTCGTCTCAACGTGAGACAAGCGTCTCGTAGCGAGAGAATTTTGGCTTGAAAGACATGCTATTGAAGGGGTTTTTGCCGGGTTTTGGGTATTTTTGTCGTTTGGCACACTGATTGCGGTATGGATATTTCGGAGTGAGTGAAGTTCTTATCTTTGATCTCCCGAAGCTATTGCCTCTATTTCGCTCACTCCTATTTTACCTACCAAGAGCTGGATCCTACCACCCAGCGATTCAATAAACCAACGCCCAACCGTTCCCTTCGGTTACTGTTCCCCGGGTTGTTGGTTTTTTTTATGCGCCGATTTTGGCGCGAGATTGTACTGGTTAAGATATCCATTCTTGAACACGTTGCGTGTTTCAGCCAACTAAATTGCAATCCACTTGGTATCGCCATGAAACGATCATTGCCTCTGGCTTTCTTATTCGCTGTCACTTTTGTCGCAGCAGGTTTTTTCACTTGCCAAACAACTCTTGCTCAAAACCAATCGGATTCCGACGGCTGGGAGACCATGTTCAATGGCACTGACCTGGCGGGCTGGAAAGTCAACGAGAATAAAAAATCCGTTTACCTTGAAGACGGTTGCCTCGTCACACACGGCGCTCGGGCTCATGCATTTTATGTGGGAGCCAATGGTAATGCGGACTTCACCAACTTTCATTTCAAAGCCAAAGTGAAAACGACCAAGGGTGCCAACTCTGGCATCTACTTTCACACGAGGTTTCAAGAATCAGGTTGGCCTAACCGTGGCTATGAAGCCCAAGTCAACAATACGCAAAAAGACAAAAAGAAAACGGGCGGACTTTACAACGTTCAAGACAATTTCACACCTCCCTGTAAAGACGATGAATGGTTCGACTACGAAATTATTGTTCAAGGGAAACACATCGTTGTCAAAATCAACGACAAAACCATTTCCGACTACACCGAACCTGATGATCTTGACCGCCCCGAGCGTTGCCTTTCGCATGGAACATTCGCTCTACAAGCTCATGATCCTGGCAGTAAAGTTTTTTATAAAGACCTGATGGTCAAGCAACTGGATGTCGCCGTCACCCATTCTTTCCTTGGCGTTGGAAAGGCGAACCGCACAGTGATTGTCAACGAAAGTGGCGAGGTCGAGTGGAAATGGGACATGCCCGCGAGCGACGGTTGGGTCTTGCCATCTGGCAACGTTCTATTGGCGCTTTACAAAACCAAGGGCTTTCCCAATGGGGGCGTGATCGAAGTCAATCGTGCGACCAATGAAATTGTCTGGGAATACAAAGGCCAACAAAAAGAAGTTAGTACCGTTGTTCCGCTGAAAGACAACACTTATCTCGTTTCCGAACTTGGTGATGAACCGCGAGCCGTTGTGATCAACCAGAAAGGTGACGTGTTAAGCAAGATGCCACTTGCTTGCCAAAAAAAGAACGCTCACATGCAGACGCGAATGCTTCGCGTGTTACCAAACGGCAATTACATCGCACCACACTTGCTCGACTTCGCCGTCAAAGAATACGAGCCGACGACTGGCAAAGTCGTTAACTCATTTGCAACCGATGAACGAGGCCGCGACAAACACGACTGGCCGTTTACAGCGATCCGTTTGGAGAATGGAAACACAGTTATCGGCTGCACCAATGGAAATCGAGTGATCGAAGTCGATGGCGACGGGAAAATAGTTTGGAGCGTCACCAATGACGACCTCGGCGAGAACTTGATCGATGACGCTTGTGGCATCCAACGATTGCCCAACGGGAATACAGTCATCGCGAGCTATCATGCCAAAGGTGACAAAGTAAAATTGCTGGAGGTAACACCAGAAAAGAAAGTCGTCTGGCGGTTCTCCGGTATGAATGCTGGATTCCACCACTTTCAAATCCTGACAACCAATGGCAAGCCGCAGGAAAACAACACCTGGAAATAGTTTAGCAAAGGACGCGCCTTTTTTGCGCATCGTCCAACACCTCATCAAGGTCGTCGGCACGAACTGGCAAGTGTGTTGCGAACCTTTCTTTCAGTTTTTTGTCGTACTCTCATCAGCCGCAGCCAATCAGGATCTCCAAACTGAATTCACACAGAACGCCAAAACAACGATTTCTTGCCGAAGCACCCGACGGATGGCGCCGATTCGGCCAAGCCATGCAGCGGTGCAGCATTAAAAGACTGTCTCGCTGGATTGACAACGACAACAAAACAACGTCTCAGAGTTCCAGTGAGACTCACTGGCTAGGTCCAACGCAAGCAATCAGCAAGGCCATCTTTGATGACGGAGATGTGTGGATCAACTGTCGCCGCGAGGACTATGCATTCTGGGTAAGCCGCTTAAGCGAAGAGACAACGTGGAAGCTGCAGCACATCGCAAAGTCATCAGACATGGCGACGTCACACAGAATTATGCGTGGGCTGCATCGTTCGTTCTACCCTGATTTTCTTTTGCGCCAGGACTCGCTTCTCGATGCGATTGCAAAACCATATTTCGAACTAATCTCGGTTGAGCATGAGCCGACCACCGCGCATCCCAACCTGTTCAAAGTTGTCTTCAACTATGAACATCCTTTTAGAAAGTCTGATAACGACTACCATTACAACTTTGTGCAAAAGGGAAATCTGTGGCTGGACGCTGATAACAACTGGCTAACGATCCGACTTCAGGCTGAACTATTGGCCAAAGAACGCACATACGTGGAAATCAACTACGAATTCGATACCGAATTCTTCCGTGGTATTCGACTGCCTGTCCGACGACGCGACTTCGATTTGGATGCAAGCTGGCAGAAGGTAAAAAGTGACGAATACTACGAGGTCGAGTACAGTCGGATTGATCCAAACGACCTTGATCCAAACACCATGGCGTTGTCCTTTTATGGATTTGCTGAACCTGCTTTGGAGCGTACAGAAACGCAAATTGAAATCCGTCTGGAATCCGATATCAAGCTGCCGGCAAACGCCCAGTCAACAGTTGTGTTCTCATTGAAAAACATCACGAGCGATCCGTTGGAGATTGTTCGTGTTGCCGCGTGCTGAGGTTTCTCTGCCGACTTCGGTCCGAAGTCAAGAAAATGCCGAGTACCCGCTGGCGAAACCCAAGTGGGCCGATTTCATGTTTATCCGAAATCACCAGGTAGATTCGAACAGAAGTTTGAATTCTTTGTTTCAATCAACGATTCAATGCATGTCCAGCCTTACCTGTTCGTTGGCGAAGCAGTAAAAGAGCAAGACGAATAAAAACCTCTTGATCCACCGCCGCCAACTGCGAACGTTGAAGCCGGTTCGTCAAAACATCAAAGGAAAGACGTTTACCACCACGTTTTATCACAAAAGCTCGCTATTGTTTTGCCACAGCAACCAACGTTTGAGTGCTTAAGTTTCCCGCGCCGAAAGCTCACGTAGTTTGGCTTGGAGAATTACGACGCAGGTTGGAGCATGGGTAATCTCGCCGTTGTTTACTTTGGCCACGGCTTCGTCTAGCGGCATCACAACTGTCTCGATTTGCTCGGTTCCTTCGGGGTCTTTCGCAACCGAAGTCAATCCGCTGACGATGTAAAGTCGGGTTGGCGAGACAACAATAGTGGTGAAAGGATCGACTGTTGCGACGTGCTCCCAATGCGCAGCTTCCAGACCAATTTCTTCTTGAAGCTCGCGCTGAGCCGTAAGGTCGGGGTCTTCGCCCGGTTCGATCCCGCCGGAAACCGCTTCCAATGAGTAGCGGCCAACTCCGTAGTGAAACTCGCTGGTTAGGTAAACGTTTTTCTCATCATCCATCGCCAGGACGCAAACACCAGGTTTGATATCGACGACAACATGTTGACCATCTTTTCCGTCAGGACGAATGACTTGGTCAAGTCGAACCTTGATAAACCGATCTTGATAAACGTCGTCCGTCTCTTTGATTTTCCAAGGCCCGTGAGGAATCATGTTTCGTTCGTTTGATAGATTTGAAAGGTGGTCGTTTTGTACCAGCCTTAAAGTGAAAAGGAGATTGGTAAACTAGGTCAAATGTAAGCAACGATTTTCAATTACATACCCCCCATCTCAAAGGAACCGAAATTTCCATTCAATGACGAAAGCGTTTCCATCGGCTTATTCGCGGGAAGGAATTACGACTTTAGATTTATTGACAGCAAATCAATCTTCACCAATTCCTTTGAAATAGCCCAACAAGTTTCTAAAATCGGGGCACGAATCATTCACACGGCCGCATCGAACTGACTGGCCTTCTAAGCCGGCATGTTCGCCTTTCTTTCAATGGGTGACGGTATGAGTACATGGCTTTCGGAAACAGAGTATCGCCAAAGCGGCGCAGAATCCGCTGGCGTCACGATCAACGTGGCTTTTCTTCAAGAAATCAAAACCGATTTTGGTTTTCGCATTTTGCTGAACGAAGTTTATCAACGGCTCAAGCCAAACAGTTCCGAGCAAGCGAATTGGGACGGTCCGTTTGCGAATAAGCACGTCACGTCAAACGAGGCTGCCGATTTACTCAGCGACCTACGCGACGAGCTAAAGACATATTTCGCACTGGAAGAGTTTTACGGCTATTTTTCACAGTCCAAGGTCAGCAATCCGTCTGTCAATAAAAAGGCGGTTGGATTGCAAGCAGAACATGAAACGCTGTTCCTGGAACTCAACGATTTGGTCGAGCTGGCAGAGCAAGTGCTGTATCACGAAATCCACGATGTACCGATTGAACAAATTGCCGACCAGTTCGAAGAGTTTTGCAAACGACTTGCCGCTCACGAGCAAAACGAAATGGAGCTGATGATGCGCCTGTGCAATGAAGATATCGGAGTTGGCGATTGAGAGTGTTGCTAAACGGAAACCCGATGCGTTAGCGAGATTGACCCATTTTCGCCATTGTGTTTCATCGCGCGGCGACCATCATGAAGTCGCATGAATCGCGAGACTTCTCGGCAAACGCCACCAATCCAGCTTTTATGAGAAACCGCATCAGTGAATGCCACTGTAAGATCAATACAAAAACCTCAACAACAAGAAAATCGCAGCGCGGAATTTTTCACGCGAAGGCGCAAAGATTGTTAATTCATTGACTTTGCGCCATCGCGCCTTTGCGAGAGACTTTTTCCCGGCGCTGCTCATGCAATTTGGAAAACGCGTTTTCGGTGGTGACCCGACCAAGTTCCTTGGACTGATGTCGCGCACTTCGGCCAAACAGGCGGCCGGATGCACGATGTAGGCCGATTCGAGCGATCCAGTGAAGGAGTGCATGATTCCCTAATCATCTAATCGTGTTTCCAAGAAAAACCAGCGACTAGCTCACTCCGCAGAGCCTGGCTTAAAACTCTTCATGCAAACGATCAACGGCTTGCATCAATTGTCGCCACTGGTGAAAGATGTCTTCGGTGTTAAGCTGGCCGGCTTCGTCGCGCCCCATTCCCATTTCGCTAACCGCGATTTGCTCATCAAATTCTGCCAAGCCTTCGAGCATCGCTTCGTATGGGATCGCCAGTGGAACTCCATCAATTTCGTTGGATGCGATTGGCAATTCGAAAGGGTCGACTTCGGTGCCGTCTTGACCCAACAATCCGTCTTCATAGTCGCAAATTTTTTCGTCCATGATGCGATGCATCGCCCATAGAGCAGCACCTTCTACATCGCAGGCACCAACAACGAAAGATACGCCACCGGATTGAATATAATATTTTGCCATGTCTGAGTTCTCCTAAGAAAGTGCAGTTTCTGTCTTGCACTATCTTTATCGTAGAGCCGTTTGACACATGAGGTCCTCCGGCAACACGATTTTAAAAATTCGTATTTTTTATGCGAATTCTGCCCTGAATTCACCCGAATACGCGGAGGCACTCCGTTGTGGCGCGTAAAGTTCTCAAAGATAACACGCCCTTGAGAAACGGGTCGGCTAACATTGGCAATTCGATTTGAATTCGGATTAGCCACCGTCCGGTTGTTCGTTCTGTATTACCTAAGTAATTAAGGAAAGGCTTCAGAATTCCAACAACAACTCGGTAGAATTCGTAACCTGATTGAACAGCAAACTCCGCCAAAGCCAAGCAGTTTACACCAGTCGGTAGAATCAAGTTCAACCTGTCAGTTGAATTCAATCTGCCAGTCGGCTTCAACACAACACGCAAACTCAACGAGTGAAGTTTGAATGTCCTTTTCTGACGACCATGTTCCGACCACGATTCTTCAATCAAGCAGCTTGTACTTCCACCAATGATCCGGCGTAAACACTCTGGCCAGAATCCCAATTACCGTTGCCGCCAAGATCAACAAGCCACCGGTAACGATCGTCACAATAAATCCACTACCGATCCCTACGACTTCGGGACCACCATCGAACTCACCGTCTACAAACCCAAGCGATTGCGCGAACAAGATCCCAAACATCCCTGCCAGCACCTGCGCGACTGGAAACAATTGAGAACCGGCAACCAGCAAACTGCCGACCATGACTGGCCCTGCGAAGCCCTTGCGGTAACTAAACACTACGCCGCCAACCAAGAAAACAAGAACGATCGCAATCAACACACCAATCAAACCAGATTGATCGACCAGTCCGTAACCCAACACTCCTGGCACGATCAAGTTAATCCCAAATACACCTAACCATTTTCCAGCGGTCAAATAGACATTTGAGAAATCGGTAAATGTATCCCGAGTTGGCTCTGGCGCAGAAGAACTCGGCGCGGCGTACGGATTTTGTTCTTGGTTATTCGTCATTACTGAATGTTGAACGTCGAGGCAGTTTCGGGTTCCTAACAAAACCTCTGGGTAACGCAAAAGACACAAGAAACTTCGTGCATCACCCGCGACATCAATTCTGACTTTGCAAATCGAACTCCGCGAAATTTGCCGAAAACAATCTTCACGCGATCAATAGTCTTTAAAGTGAAAAATGGTGCAGCCCAAAAACAACATCATTGCCATGAATCCCAAACCACTCCACAACGGAAGCCATGGATTACTGGCTTCGTCACCACGATTATTATCCACATCAGCGTTGGACAATGCATCACCCGAAGAGGAAAGGTGCGTGACGACTTTGTAAAACTCACCGGGCTTGGGACAAACGCGATAGAACGGACGCAGGACATAGCGGAAGAACTTTTCAAACAGCCCGCCCGACGGAGCATATTGATTCGTGGCTGAATTGTTGGACAAGCCATATTGAGCAATTTGGTCAGCATCACTGGCGACCCACAGTTGATCCTCGTCTGTAAACGAGAACGCACAGATTTGTCCTTGGCCTTTGACCTTTGCTTTTTCGATTTTCCGATCGCTACTTTGTAAATCGTTCAACCACAAATTTCCGTTGCGATAAAGGATGCCAAAATACCGCCCAGAAGGTGATGCCGTGACTTTGACGGTACCCGATCGCGACTCGGGTTGATACTCTTCCGCCTCTTCAAGTTTCTCCGCATCAACAGTAATCACTTTGCCATTTCCAAATGCGACCACAATCGTTTGACCCGCATAAGCCATCAACGCGGTCATGTTCTTGTTGAAATCTAGATCCAGTGTCAAGCTCGCACGCGCCTCATACCTGCCACCCTTTTTAGATGCAAAAATCTTAAGCATACCACGTTGGTAAATTGCAAACTCATCTCGCTCCATGCTGTAATCAACATGGTTTACGCTTCGAACATACGCTGGTTTGGAAGGGCCGATCGGATCGAACAGCTCGAACGGCTCGTCCACCGTTTCAGCCATTTCTAGTGAGTCGCCAGCGTCAGTCGTGGTGGATTCCTTATCGTTATCGGTTTCTTGTTTATCGGCTTCTGCGGTGGGTGGTTCGCTTTTTGCCACTCCTGATTCATCTTCAACTCCACGTGCTTGAAAACTTTCATCTCTTGCAGATTGATAATTGTCTTCGTTCAGCCGATAAAACGTTCCGTCTGAGCTTACCGTAACGATCCCGTTTTTGGTTTCCAACGCGATTACGGTATCACTTGGAAAGTCACCGACTTTTTTGAATTTCAACTTCTTTAGGTCGACGTTGCCTTGCCCAATATCAGCGGCCAACAATTCCTTTTTACCGGTGGACGTCTGGCCAAACTCGTATTTACTCGTGATGATTCGATTATTCTTTTGATCAACTACTGGCGAAATATAGTCTCGCAAACCAGCAAACACCGGATGTTCCTTCAGTGGCGCCGCCCACATAACAGAACTTCTGAGTATCTCAGCTTGACTATCCATTTTAGCTTCCGTTTTCTCTTCCCATGCTCCTTTTGATTCATTCCAAGTTCGAATTTGCTGAAGCTGGTCAGCAGATAACACCTGATCCCCAACAGGCACCACGTCGAGAATACTGTTGTTGACCATCAGCATATTGCAAACGCCATGGCCCGTGCCGACTGAAAAACAAAGAGCCCAAAAAACAAAAGTAAGAATTACCGAGACAATTGCACTTCTCCAGAGCAACCCGACGAAAGCAGAAACGGAAAAGTAAATTGCAAAAACGATGATGTACAGTGGGATACTCAATAACATCGCGCGGTCCCACACACCCATCGCCAGTCCCATCCACAACCAGACCCCCAAGAACAAGTAACACGCGCAAAGCGACACAAACGCACATCCACCGATGAATTTGGCGACGTACAATCCCCATCGCGAAATGGGCTTACTCAACAGCAAGTTTAACGAGCCAGCCTCGAAGGTTTCCGGGATCAAGTTTGCGGTTACAAGCACCGCGATCAGCAACCCAATTGACAATACAAATTTGTCAAAGAAAGGAGGTAATTGTGAAGTCAACATTTGCGCAAACTGACCCTGAGTCATACCGAACGGACCGATCAGCCCCTTAAAGGCATAGAAAAACTCGAGCGCCGTTTCTTTGCCTGTTTCAATTTCAGGCGACAATGCTGTGGCGATCAACAAACGATTAAGCCGCTTTGAACGAACGCCTGTCAGGCCACCTGATTTCTTCAACTCTTCTGCTTCAGAAGGGAGTACCGTTTTCTCCCAATCCTCAGCTTGATAGAAATCCCTGTCTTCAATTGCTTCATTAAGTTCGATAATCACGTCCCGATACGTCAACATATCCTGTTCTGGCTTGGACATACCCGGGATTTCATTTTCTTCGTTCTGATCATCTTTGCCATCCACAATCTCGATCATCTTTTCCTGGGTCGAAGATGAAAAAGACTCCCAAATCGCCGCGACTGGCATTTCAGACTTTCCGGAAACGATTCGACGAACCATCCGATCAGGGCTGCGCACATTTGCTTCGCTCAACTCCCAATCCAGCGTTTCGCGCACATGAAACGGAGAAATCGCGAGCAGCAATAGCGTGATCAACACTAACAAAACGTAAAGCACCCGCGATGCCATGGCGGCACGGAATGAATCTTTGATGATCGCAATATAAGGACGCATCGACTGCTCTCTTGGTTTTTCAATATGGGTGCAAAAATTTGCAATGAGACGTAAAACTGGACAAATAAACTAATCGCTTTTTGGTTCGCCCACGATTTTCAGGAACGCGTCTTCAAGCGTTACCTGTTTTCTGGACATTCGGTGGATACTGACACCTCTGGCTCGCAAGCCATCAACTAGCGCGTCAACACCGTCTTGATCGTTCAGTGAAACTTTGACTGCGAACTTTCCATCGCTGTTGCCAACGATTTCAAAATTCTGCCCAGTAAAACCTTCATTGACGACATCAGGCGCACCGGCTACTTCAATTTCGACAACGATCTTATTATCTGTAACGTCAGCTTTGCTTTTAACGAAATCGCCAATATCAGCAACCGAACCGTTGTATCGCAGTTCGCCTCGCGTCAAAATCACGACACGTTCGCAGATCATCTCGACTTCCTGGAGAATATGGCTGTTAAGAAAAATCGTAACGCCCTCCCCTTTTAATCGCCGAATCACTTGTCGCATTTCGGCGCGGGCCTGTGGATCAAGTCCGTCTGTTGGCTCATCAAGCACTAACAGTTTGGGATCATGAAGCAACGCCTGTGCGAGCCCCAACCGCTGCAGCATCCCTTTTGAATATTTCCCACAGCGATCTTTGGCGCGACTGGCCAAACCAACCAACTCTAAAAGCTTGTCACGTTTACTACGCACGACTGCATTACTGACATTGCTGAGATTGCCATAACATTCCAGCGCCGTGTATCCGTTGAGGTGTGGTGGGATTCGCAAATGCTCTGGCAGATAGCCCACCAGCTTTCGACCAGAACGACTACCCGCGGGGTGGCCCAGCATCGAAGCACTGCCGCTCGTTTTTCGAATGATTCCAAGCAAAATTTTGATGAATGTTGTTTTGCCGGCACCGTTGGGACCGAGAAGCCCAAAAATTTCGCCTTGGTTGACGGTGAAGGAAACGTCTTTGAGTGCTTGGAATTTTTTACGAAAAACCAAACCCTCTGAATAAATTTTGCCTAAGCCATTTGCCTGAATCGCAGGCACGCTTTTATCGATAGCCAGAGAAGCCATCACGGGTGCTGGACTGGAATCCTTAATCATGCTCGATCTTAATCTCTAAGTTTTGAAGTGGTCTCGAAGTGTTTTAGCGAGGTGTGTTTTCGCTCAAACGTTAATGACTTGGCACAAGAAATCCCAACCTTAGCTAAATTATAAAGCCCCGTCCGGTAAAGTGATAACCGGCTTCAACAATCCAAAACCAGTCATCTCGGCAAAGCTCACTCAAGCTTGCGTGATAATCCAAACCAACCCAGACGTTCCCAGCTTACTCCAGACCACGGGCCTAGGTAGAGGCAGAGCGGGAATGTAGATTGTACATCCAGTTCATACCCGTATCGAATCAAATTTGTTTCGCTTTTGTTTCGTTCATCAGCCCAGTATCTTGACGTCAATTTCCAGTTTAAACCTAACTTTTCTTATGCCACCCAATCCCTCTGAGCGGTTATCAGATCCCGTTGTCTTACTTTTTGAAACATCCCCTTACGGCACACTCGACGCGATTGTGCAGCACGATGGCAAAGCGGTCTTTTTCTACCTGAATGAAGGACAAAACGCGGCGCAGAACCAAGACAGACAGCCAACGGAATCGAACCAAAAATTTGGAACACGAGCCTGCTGGGTTCGCAACCTCGATATTGGGCCGTACGTTTTGAACGAAGAGGAAATGCGGCGCGGCATTTCACCGATGCTTCCGCGAACTCACTGCGTCGATACTAACCCTGGTTCCATTCCAGTTGCAGAAAATCTGGAAATCGTCTGGCTCGAGGAAGGCAACGGTGCGGCGCTGATTGAGAACTTACCCGATTCTCCCGAACCAAAAACGCTGGCCATCATCCCACCATGGAGCGGACTCGAGGGGTTTCATGGTTACGCAAGTGAATGCGCGATGGAAAGTCCGTTGTGCTGGCCGATGCCCGACAACCCTCGACTGCAACAACGCATTGAAAGCGCCAAAGAATTTTGGAACCAATTCGAACCAGAAAACCTTGGCCCAGAGTTTGACAATCAAACCTACTCCGACGCTCCGTTCGTTGGACTCCAACAGGAATTACTTAAGTGTTACGACGACCATTTTTTAAATGAGCCAAACCAATCGGCAGCCGTTGACAAAAAATACTTTGCAATCGATGGCGGAAAATTTCCACCACGCGGAATGATCCAATATTTGACCGACGACTCGTTGGTCTTGTTGACCGTGGGAATGTCGCTTTGCCCTCAACCGGCTGTTGAAATTTTTTCAGACACTCCAAAAGAACAAAGAAGAATTGAACTGGGAATCCGAATTGATGGGAAAAAACAAATTCAATTCGCGAGAGAGAATGTTGGAGCACAATTGAGTGGCTTGGCGGCGTACCCTTGGCAAAATTTTACTTGGCTGGGAGCTGGCCACACATGCGATTTCTCGGACGTTATTCCAGGATATACGGGCGCTATTTTAACCGTTGACGATCAACCCAAACTCCCAAGATTTCGCGAAGATCCAGTTACGCTGCTTTGGTTGGTCCCAAAAACGGAGGCTGAACTGGCCGCACTTCAAAATTAAGGATGTATTTCGAAATTCACTTATCGATTTCGCTCAGGCTGACCGATTTTTATATATATTTATTTAATCAAGAGCAGGCAAAATGTTTCTGAGATAAATCTTATGAAATTCAACGACCATTCAACAGATACTCATAACAGTTTGATTGAGTGTGCAAAACTGGACGACAAACTTGCTTGGGACAAAATTTTTGCGTTATACAGTCCGCTCATCAAATTTTGGGCGCAGCAAGAAGGCGTCCAAGACAAACACGAAATCGAAAACGTTTGCCAGGAAGTTTTGGCGAGGATGTTCAACAGCCTCAGCACGTTTTCCAAGCCCAATGGTCGAGGCTCTTTCCGTGGTTGGATTCGTGTTATCACGCGGAACTATATCGTGACCAAACGAATGGGTAAGTCCCCCATCATCATTGGCGGCTCAGCGTGGCATCGTCGCATGAACGAGTATGCGATCACTGCCAAGGGCGAAGACGAACTACTGGATTCCGTTTCCACCCATCATGCTCCGGAAGAAAAGAGCTTTGTTTTTCGCAAGATCATGAATTGGGTCGAGCAAGAATATTCTGAGGAAAAAAATCAGATGTTTCGTAGTGTCGTCATTGACCAACGCCCACCCAAAGATGTCGCCAAAGACTTCAACGTAAGTACGAATGTGGTCTACCAAAACAAATCTCGAATCCTCGCACGTATCCGTGCAGTCTACAAAGATCTGTTTTGAACATCGCACCCTCACCAACTCCCCGCAACCTCTTAAATCCGAAACCGCATCGATGGACGATTGTCCAACTTTAAAAACACTAACAGACTATAACGAAGGTCGAATTACCGATCCTGCTGAAGTCGATCGGATTACGCTTCATATTGGCAAATGTGTCAAGTGCCTTCTAATTCTTGACGAAATGCCTTCGGGACCGCTTGCCAAAGGCTTACGCAACTCGTCAGACGATATGACAATCGGTGATAGCCGGGAGGATGAACAATCTTCAAGCAATTATTTGGACTTGCTTTCAATCATTCAGTCCACTTCTGAGTCAACCTCTTACATTGATCCCAGAACGCTGGGTGAAAATCGTTACGAAGTTCTTGCTTCTGTCGGAGACGGGAAATTCGGACGTGTCGTGGGTGCGTTTTCAGATACAGCTGATCATGTTGACGAGAATTTGTTAGCAATAAAAATTCCCTGGGCAGAAAAACTGACTTCTGAACGACACAAGCAACAGTTTTTTGCGGATTGCAAAGCAGCCAGTTCGCTGGATCATCCAAATGTTTTACCTTGCATCGACCACGGACTCTGGGACCGGGATAGAGTTTTCTACGCAACCAAGTACCTGTTCTCCACATCGTTGACCACATACTCTCGCAGCGCCCCTAACCTGTCCGATGAACGGTTGGTTTCAATCTTTCAACAAACTGCAAGTGCGCTCCAGTACGCTCACAAACAAAACGTGCTGCACCGGCACCTAAATCCAAGCAACATTTTTCTAGAATCCGTTGAAGGCGAAACTTTGCCACACGTCAGGGTGACCGATTTCGGTTTTGCAATGGACGGCCGGTATTTATTCGACCTGCTCGAACCCAAGGAATCAAAAGACCCTTTCGCGTCGCCGGAAAGTCGAAATCTTGACGTTAAATATATTGACATACGAGCCGACATCTATTCGCTGGGCAAAATACTAAAATTGCTTCAACGCGTAAGTACACCAAACGGTGAAACAGCAAACGAATTCCAAGTCGGCCTATCGACAATCATAGAGAAAAGCACAACCGGACGCCGACGTGACCGCTATCAAACGCTTGAAGAATTCGTGGCGGACTTTCAATCGGTTGCAGACAAAAACTCGTCTTGAATTTGCTCATTGATGCCAATTCAAAACTGAGCGTTGACAACTTGACCGATCAGTTTATGATTCTGTCATGATTTTTTCTGTCCACAATATGCATCACCATTTGCACCATCATCTTCGATGAACATCGTGGACTAGTCTGACGCTGCATTTGCAAAATCAATAAACGCTGGCCCTCACGCCAGCGTTTTTTTGTTTCAAGTTTTTAGTTTTACGCTTTGAGGTAATGATGTCTCTCACAAACGATCCAAATACCGTTCGAATGGCTCTGCCTAAAGGTCGGATGTTCGATCAAGTCGTCGATCTCCTAAAGGGTGCCGGTATTTCGATTCGCAATTCCGAGCGTGGCTATCGCCCGACTATCTCATTGCCAAATTTCACCGCAAAAATCCTCAAACCGCGTAACGTAATCAGTATGCTGGCCGCTGGAGCCCGCGACATTGGATTTGCAGGCGAGGACTGGATTCAAGAAACAAATACTGAACTCATCGAACTACTCGACACTGAACTTAATCCTGTTCGGTTGATTGTCGCAGCGCCTCATCAGATCCTGGAGAATGGACAACTTCCAAAAAGGAAGATCGTCATCGCCACTGAGTACCCTACCCTCGCAAAAGGCTGGATCCAAAGTAATCAACTCGACGCGACAATACTCCAGACGTACGGAGCGACCGAAGTCTTTCCGCCTGAAGACGCTGATTGCATCATCGACAACACCGCGACTGGATCAACGCTTCGCGCCAACGGGCTGGCCATTATCGACGAAATCATGACTTCGTCGACACGTTTGTATGCCTCAAAAGAAGCCATGCAAAACGAGAAAATCAAACCTAGAATTGATGATTTGGTCATGTTGATTCAATCGGTCCTGCAAGCCAGAACACGAGTGATGATGGACTTAAATGTGTCTCAGGAAAACCTGTCCGCTGTTGTCGAATGCCTTCCTTCCATGAGAACGCCAACCATTGCTCCGCTGCGCGATTCAGAATGGGTTGCCGTTCGCGCCGCGATCCCAAAAAACAAGTTGGCAGAGATTATTCCCAAACTAAAAACGGCGGGCGCTTGCGACATCGTAACCACACCATGCCAGCAATTAATTCCTTAAGCTTCCGACTTATGTTACTTACTTGACGTTTATATATAGCGGCCATTAGCCGGCAAGAAAATCAAAACGATCCTCTCTGAAAACGTTTGAACCATGTCGAAAACACAAGGCTATCAGCCCCCGGAATTCAAAAACGAAATCACACTACGGCTAAGTAGCAACGAATCCAAGTGCGCGATCTCCGACTTGGATCATGAACTCGGTAGGCTGGATTCAAAATTCATTTCGCAATATCCCTCCCATATCGAACTTCAACGTTCGATTGCTCAGTGGATTGGTGTCGAAACCGATCGGATCGTTGTCACTGCCGGCGGAGATGATTCAATCGACCGCGTTTTGCGCAATTCACTTGCTGGAAAGCGAAAGTCGATCGTTACCCACGCGCCTTCGTTTGAAATGGTTGACATCTATGCGAAACATTACGACGGAATTGTCGATTCCGTTGAGTGGCTCGAAGGCGATTTTCCACTTACTGAACTGGTCGATCGAATCGATTCCAATACAGCAATCGTTGTCCTCACCACGCCCAACAACCCAACAGGCGGGTCAATTTCCGCTGAGACGATTCTTGAGATCAACAAAGCCGCAAAAACCGTGGGTGCGAAACTTCTGGTCGACAATGCTTACATTGAGTTCGCTGACGATGATCCAACCCAAAAACTGATCGCAAATGACAACCTCTTGATCGTACGGACTTTTTCCAAAGCCTGGGGGTTGGCGGGATTGAGAGTCGGATACCTGATCGCCCCTGATGCCCAGTTCGCAAACGTCATCAGAAACTTGTCGGGTCCGTTTCCCGTTAGCGCTGTTTCACTCGAAACGGCGCGTCGTGCCTTGAGTGATTACAGAACCCAAATGACCAGCAATCTCGCGACGATCAAAACGATGCGTGGCCTTGTCACCGGTCTGATCGCGGATTGCGGCGGTACCCCGTCTCCATCACAAGGCAATTTTGTGTTTGCCCAGTTCGACGACGTTGACAAAATCTGGAATGGGTTGGCCACCGACGGGGTTGGCATTCGAAAATTCACTAATCATTCGCTGTTAAAAGACCGCGTTCGGATCACCTGCCCAGTCGAGCCAACAGATTTTTTGCAGCTGGCTCAATCGTTATGCCGCGTTACCGCCTCCGATTTTGAACCACAAAAAATCGCATTGGGCACAATGCTAAAGCCCCAGAATGTCGCGACGGAATCCGACCAACCCAACACCGAATCGAAATCCGATCGAACCTGGAAATCAAGTCGTGAAACCAAAGAGACCAACATCGAGCTTGAATTGAATTTGGACGGAACGGGCAAAATCGAAATCGAAACTGGCATCGGATTCCTTGACCATATGCTCACCGCATTAGCGTTTCACTCCGGACTCGATTTAAAACTCAAGTGTGATGGTGACTTGCACGTCGACGACCACCACACTGCCGAAGACTGTGCAATCGCACTGGGAACCGCGATTGACGGGGCACTTGGCCGGCGAACCGGCATCAAGCGTTTCGGTTACGCCTACGCCCCATTGGACGAGGCGATGGCGCGAACGGTGATTGACTTAAGCGGTCGGCCGTGGCCCGAAATTCACTTGCAACTGGAACGAGAGATGGTGGGGACTTGGGCGTGCGAAAACATCACTCACTTTTTTCAGTCGCTCGCGATGACGCTCAGGTGCTCGCTTCACGTCGATGTTTTGCGAGGTACCAACGACCATCACCGTGCCGAAGCGGCATTCAAGTCCTGTGCCAAAGCTCTTCGCGAAGCCCTTACCCAAACCGAAGGCGACGTCCCCAGCACCAAGGGCGTTCTTTAAACCCAAATTCACTCATTGAAACACATGCTCCAAATCATCAACACAGGCGTTGCCAATATCCGCTCGCTCCAAGCCGCGTTCGACCGCTTGGAATGTGAGTGGCAATTGACCGAAGACCCCAACGAAATTGAAACGGCGACTCACGTGGTTCTCCCAGGCGTCGGTGCGTTCGATGCTGCGGCCGAATCACTTGATCGATTGCGACTTCGGGAGTCAATTCTCAAACGCATTAACGATCCGGGACTTCCGACGCTTTGCATTTGTCTGGGCATGCAGTTGTTATGTGAATCAAGCGAAGAGGCTTCAACCGCAAAGGGTCTTGGAATCATTCCGCACACCATCAAACGGTTCAGCAACGATGTTAAAGTTCCACAGCTAGGCTGGAATCAAGTCACACCCTGCACCAAAGTTCTAACGAATGGACAATATTACCTGCCGGGTGAGGCCTATTTCGCAAACTCGTTTCGGCTGCAGGATCAGCCCAAGGGCTGGGGGTTCGCAGAAACCGAATACGGCGGAAAATTTGTCAGCAGCATCTGGCGCGGCCGCACTTTGGCATGTCAATTTCATCCTGAACTCTCCGGCGAGTGGGGGCAAAACGTTTTGAAAAACTGGATCCAAGGAAAGACTGTGGAGCCATTATGCTAAAGTCCCGAATCATCCCCTGCCTCGACGTAAACGATGGCCGTGTTGTCAAAGGCGTTAAATTTCAAAATCTGCGCGACGCCGGCGATCCGGTTGAGCTTTCGTTTCACTACCAAGACCAAGGCGCAGATGAATTGGTACTCCTGGACGTAACGGCAACACGCCAGGATCGAATTGCGATGTTGGAAACGGTAGAAAAAGTCCGCCGAAAGCTTGGCATTCCACTGACCGTCGGAGGCGGTATTGGCTCGAAAGAAGACGCGGGCCGGTTGCTCAATGCCGGCGCTGACAAAGTCAGCATCAACTCTGCGGCCGTTCGCAAGCCGGGATTGATTCGCGAGATGTCAGAACGATTCGGCGCTCAGTGTACAGTCGTCGCGATCGACGCAAAACTGACCGATGGAATTTTCCAAGTTCTCACACGAAGCGGAACCGAAGCCGAAACGTTGGACGCAGTTGCCTGGTCGGCACGTGCACAAGAATTGGGCGCAGGTGAAATTTTATTGACAAGTTTTGACAGAGACGGCACTCGAAGTGGCTACGATCTGCCAATGCTGGACGCGGTAACGGCAGCCTGTAGTTTGCCCGTGATCGCATCGGGTGGCGCCGACTCAGTCGAACACATGGTCGAAGCGTTCGAGCACGGTGCCCACGCAGTTTTAGCGGCTTCGATTTTTCACGACGGAAATATGACGGTCGCCGAAGTCAAAACAGCACTTGCCAAACACGGCATACAAGTTCGAAATTGATTCGCCTATTCAAATTGCAAAAATTAACCCCGGGGCCGTTTTGGCACTAACC
>CAYZGP010000039.1:16383-29833 GCA_964478065.1 uncultured Pirellulaceae bacterium | reverse complement strand
ACTTGCCCGCTGACTAAAACCAAGAAGCGATTCGAAAAAATAACATGATCATCCCACTCCTTATACATCCAAACTACCAATCCGAGCTTCAAGACTGCTTGTCCCACTGGAACTTGTTTGGCACGGTCGCCGTATCCGCCGTCCCGCCAGCCGACGTCAACGCGCTCGAGGAGATTGTGAAACGAATTGGAGGCCAAGTCGACTTGATGATCGGGCTGGAATCGCCAACCGACAAGGACGCACTTCGCTTGCTCAATGCCGGCGCAGCTTCGATCATTTGCCTGGATCCAGAAAACGCAGCTTGCGACCTTCCATCGATTCCTGAAGACCGAATAACCTTTATTTTCAACGACGATTCAACTGACCAAGCCATCCCGAAAGGCCAAGTCGTTTCGCTGGTCGAATCGGCTCCTGCCGCAGAGCAAATGGCCAATCGAATCGCCGAGCTGGAAATGGCTCGCGTTGATTGTCTTGTTGACGCCGAATTCCTGAACCAAAACACCGCTGTGATTCTTGATTTCTTTAAACAAGTTTTGGTGACCGATCGCCCCGACGGACTTTGGTCGACTTTGATTGTTGACCCACTTGGGATCGCTCTGGGGCTTGCATACTCAAATGAAGAAAGCCTGTTGCACGCACTCGAAAACCGATGTGGCACGTATTGGTCACGCTCTCGAGACGGGCTATGGATCAAAGGTGAAACAAGCGGCGCCACTCAAAAATTGCTTGGCGTGCGGATGGATTGCGACCGAGATTGTTTGCGTTTCATGGTGACGCAGGACCCGCCGGGTTTTTGCCATCGAAATACTCATACATGTTTTGGTGAAGAACGAACGATTCAGTCGGTTCTCCAACGACTATCTGAGCGAATGAGCGAAGCCGATGAGAAATCATTTACTCACAAATTGGCACAAGACGCTAAAATGCTGGAAACGAAATTACTGGAAGAAGCCAAAGAGCTTTCCGACGCCAGTCAGACTGATGACAAACACGAAATCGCTTGGGAAGCCGCGGACGTTTTGTATTTTTCGTTGGTTGCAATGTTAAAAAATGGCGTCGGTTTAGACAAAGTTTATCAGGAACTCGCACGTCGGATGAATCGTGTGGTTCGTCGCAAGAACAAACTTGAATCCGATTAACGTGATTCGGCACAGAGTACAAGACATAGATAGTTCGAAAACTCAATCTGTGAGCAAAGAATGAATACCATGACCCAGTTTCCTTTTGAGATCATCGACGCCAAATCGTTCGAACCACATCGCGGTTCAGTTTCGCTTGACGCAGATACACTTGCTGGTGCCGAAACGATCGTGTCTGCCGTTCGCACAGAAGGTGAACCGGCGATCCGGAGATATGCACGGCAATTCAACGAACGGCAAGACAACCAGCCACTTTTGATCACCCAAGACGAGATGGAAGACGCCGCCAAACGCATCAATCATTCTGATGTCGAATTGCTTCGTCGCGTCGAAAATCGCATCGCCAATTTCGCCCAAGCGCAACTCGACTGCATCAGTGAACTCAACTTTCCAGTTCCAGGTGGTCTGGCGGGCCATACGCTTGAACCAATTTCACGAGTTGGATGTTACGCACCCGCTGGAAGATTCGCGTTGCCTTCGACCGTTTTAATGACTGTCGTTCCAGCAGTAACGGCAGGCTGCAAAGAGATCATTTTGGCGACTCCCAATCCATCTGATTTGATGTTGGCAACGGCAATGGTTGCCGGAGCAACTCGCGTGTTGGCCGTGGGGGGGGCACATGCGATTGGAACGATGGCTTATGGGTTCGATGATTTTGAAAGGTGTGACATCATTGTCGGACCGGGTAATCGTTGGGTAACTGCGGCCAAGAAAATTGTCAGCGGCGATTGTGGCATCGACATGCTGGCCGGGCCTTCGGAGCTAGTATTGGTTGCCGATGAGTCCGCCGACCCGGAAACGATTGCCGCAGATATTTTGGCGCAAGCCGAACATGACATCGACGCAAGACCGTTCCTGATCACAACATCTCGACCGCTCGCAGAACGAGTAGTCGAATCGCTTATTCGTCAACTTAATGTGTTGCCCACTGCAGAAATCGCCAGACGATCACTGGCCAACGGCGCGGCGATCGTTTCGGATTCAGTCGAAGAAGCAATCGAAGTCTGCAATGAACTTGCCCCTGAGCATCTGGAATTGCATTGTGAAAATGCGGAGGACGTCGCAGACGAGATTATAAACGCAGGTTGCATTTTCATTGGTCATCAATCAGCCGAAGTTTTCGGCGACTACGGAGTTGGCCCAAACCACACGTTGCCGACAGCCGGAACGTCTCGCTGGAGTGGTGGACTCAATGTGTATACTTTTGTTCGCGTGCGGACATGGTTACAAATCAACAAAGCACCACAATCTTTGATCGATGACACCGCGAGACTGGCAGAGCTTGAAGGTTTGGTCGGCCACCAGCGTTCCAGCTTGAGACGTCAACGTTGAGATTGAGACACTGACTGTTGCATTTGACGCGATCACCAATCAATCGATGCTCGTGGCCTGATCTTCGGTGGCTACTATTCCATGCTTGCTCCCCGAAGTTCGCCCAGGCTCGATTTTCTAAACCGACGAAGCATATCATTGAACTGAAAAATAATTGCATCGCCAGAAGACGCCACAAGCAACGGCCGAGTAACCTGTGGCCTTAGTCGAAAACGATAAAACTTGGCTTCTGAATTCGATTTTCGTAAATCGAGTTTGGTGGCAAGCTTTTTTCCCGACTTTAAAAGTGGCAACAATTTTGCTTCGACGTACTTACCGGTTTTGCAAAGCACGATCTGACTGGGCTTGCCATCTTCACAAACAATTTTCGCATCGATCGGAATGTCGATTAACTTCGCATCGGCAGGCGGCGTCTGATTCAAATAAGTTGTAACTTTCGTGACGTAGGCTTCGCCATTTTTATCGGTTTCAATATACATACACGCAACATTAGCCAACGTGTTCGCCAATCGACGGCGATACTCCTTTGCGGTACCAAACAACTGAACGAGAAACTCAAAACGTTTTTCACCAGCCGTCTGATACTCAAGCGTACGCGCATAAGTCAACATACTTCCCCGCCGCTCTTTGATTTTCTGTAAGTCAATGACCAACCAACCACGCTTGGTCCGACTTAACAATCCGTTGAGCGCCAACATGAGATCGTCTGGGTCGCGTGCTGGAACGATCTTTCCTTCCTTGCGAACCTTCCACGGCTTAACCGTCTGCGTAATCTTACGCATCCAACTGTTCGGCTTCACCTCGATCGGTGTTCCGGTGATCGACATCTCTGAATCATCAATAATCAAGTCGTCGGATGGCCGATTATAATTGGTCCCGGCGAACCCATCGGTAACCACCAACCGATGATGGGTTGGATTTTCGAGCAATGGATTGTCCGTGTCGGTCCACGAAATCAAACCATCCGTGTTGACTTGATGGGGCTCAAACGCATTTTTGGCCTCAACGCAGGCTTCATCCAATTTCTCGTTTTTATCGTCGAACCACAGCAACGTTTGCAGCTCAAGATCCGGCGTCTTGGCATCACGGGCAATCTTCTGAACAGCCTGTTGAACTTTGTCTTTCAAGTCGCCGATCTCAGCGACCACGCCTCGAATTCCTGGTGGAAAATCTTCTCGATCATCAATCCAATCCGCCAACGATCGCTCAAGTCGTTGAACAATATCTGGCTCGCTAAACTCCTCACTCATCTCATCATCCCGATGCATTTCTGTTTTGACCAACCAATCTGCTGGATGGATTCTAATCGGGCAATTGAAGTGTCGTATGATCTTGGAATCTTGCGGTGACAAAAAAAAACAAACTGTTCCCCAGCAACCAATAGTTGTGACTCGATTATCTCACGAGCAATTGAAAAACCTCGTCGTATCGGTTCTTCCAACTCGACCAATCGGTTGAATCATTTACCATTCCACCGGTGACTTTTAAGTTTTTGTATTCCCCAAGTCCATCAAAAATCTTTTTTGAACCATCCCGAATGTCCCAGTTCTCATGGGGATTAAACATGTCGAATCGTCCCCATTGAAGAAGAACATGCGTCTCCTGTTTCACTTTCGCCATCGACTCTGAAATCATTTTTTCTTGAGCTGCGAATGCTAATGGAGATTGAACTGCAACGTTACCGAACAAGTCATTTTTGGTTGCTGCGGTCATCATTGCTTCGGTTCCAACAAACCCACACCCAAATACAAGCCGGGATTTGCGATCAGCAATCGTTTTGAACTCTTTATCAACATAAGGGATGATCTGCTCTTCAATTTGCTTCCGGAATCCAGGTCCTCCTCCATTTAGTAATACGATGATCGCAGCCTTGTCAGGCTGTAACTGAAACAACCGATCGGCAGCACTGGTTAACTCACCAAGCTTCTCTGCGTTGGCCCCATCGAAAACATAAACGACTGGGTACCACCTGCCTTTGCCGGAAACTTTGTCCGGCGCGTATCCGCCCGGCAAATAGACATTCAGCTTGATTCCTTCCCCTTCTTCATCGTCTTCCTTTTTGATCGTCCGCTCGACCAGTTTTCCTGACAGTTTTGATTCGCCATCATCTCGTTTTAGATACTCTGGCTCAGGCCACTTCGGCATCCCAAACCAAGACATTTTCAAAGGAGCTGCTTTCGACAGTCGAGTGGCAAACTCCATTTCGCCCGCGTACATTGAGCTGGTCATCTGGCGGTCGTTTAAGCTATCGATCGCTGGCTTGAAGTTGACGAAAAAGCAATAATTGACGCGCTGATCGGCGGGAAATTTCATCGCGTAATAAAAGAGATCCGTTGAACCAACTCGCTTCATCTGCTTTTCCTGGCGGGCGCCAAAAAAGTCGCCGGCCAACGCAACATCAGATTGATCACCTCGATAGATGAAGTGCGCGATATCGTTTTCGACGACGGGGAAATCAGACTGAGCTTTCATCCAGTCATCCACAATTGCTTTTTTTGCGTCTTTAGTCCCAGCCGCTTTGACATCATCAAGTAGTTTTTGAAATCCGTTACCGACTTCCATTTTCTCACCGGACGCAACTCTTTCCGGCGCCGCTGTAGTTTTCAAATCGACTCGGGCAATCTCTCCGAAGCTTCGCACGAACACGGCATTATCGCTGTAGGCCGGAACCGACCAGACAAGCTCTTTGAACAAATCCGGTATTTTTGAAATCTCTTGATAGCCACTGGCACTCGCGTTGGCCAAGTGCAATGAGCCTTTTTTCGTAATCACAATTAGATGACCATCGACTGAGATCAAGAATCCGTCACCGGGCTTTCGAGTTTTCCAAAACGCTCGTCCCGTTTCCGGATCGACACAGGTCAAGATACGCGTCGAGTAGGCAAACACACCGGGTTTGTCGCCATCGACCAGCACTGGCATATTGTAAGTGTTCTTGATTGACGTTTCTTGCCATTTTTGCTGGACATTGTTGATATCGACGTTACCCGGTTCGTTTTGTTTTGCTTGAACCGTCACAGCGCGAGAGTGACGATCGTCAATCGTCAGCAAGACCGCTCCGCCTCCGATTGGAACTGGCATAACGGATTGTCCATTTCCGCCTTCATGCGCGTATTCAAACAGGATTCGCCCGTCGACTGGATCGACGCCGGTTAAATTCTTGCCGCCCGACGCCAAGACAATTGTTTTACCATTCACTTTCATCGTCGCAGGCGACTGCGAATTGATCACGTCGTCTCCGGCGGTCCATTTTGTTTTGCCTGACTCCGGATCAATCCCAAAAAGCATTTTTCCGGGAGCACCGACTTGCAGCAGTAACGTGTCGGCAACGACGATAGGTGAACTAACGAAACCATAAAGAGGTTTTTTGGCGTCAGCTTCTTCAACCATGTCGCGCGACCAGATTTTCTCTCCATTTTCAAGCTTCAAACAATAAAGCTCGCCAACGGCTGAGAACGCATAGACCTTTTCATTGTGAATAAGTGGCGTAGAAAGCGGGCCATCAAACGAGCCGTTTTCGCCTTTGAACATTGAGTTGGTTTTGGTTTCCCAAATCGTTTCGCCAGTGGAGGCACTCAGGCAAACGACCAAATCATCGATCCCATTGGTGTACATCGTCACCGCGCGATCGGCGACAACAACAATGCTCGAGTATCCGCTCCCAAGCTTCCGTTTCCAACGCGTTTTCAGCTCAACTGCCGAAGTAGTCGAGAGGATCCCATCGGTCGAGACAGATCCGTATCCGTTAGCTCCGCGGAGTGCGGGCCAGTCTTGGGAGCAAGAAACCGAGACCGGTAAAATTAAAACTGACAGAAAGAGCTGCAAACAAAAAAGCAGAACGATCTTTACGCGGACTTGAAACATAGCTGACCAACATTTTGAGTACGAATATCAAAATCTGATCATATCAAAACGTTTGGGTCGGCACATTCGGCGTGCACCTTCAGTTAAGAAGAGCGTCGGGCTAATTAATTGTCACCGCCGGGATTTTCCATCTTTTCAACGACTTCCATATCGGCCTTCGCCTCTGGAAAATTCGGGCTTATCTCCTGTGCTGCAGCAAGATGTTTTCTTGCATTGGCAATTACTTCATCGCTCGCGAATTCGAATTTGCCTTTTTGAATGTAATAGTGGGCCGAAATCATTTCCGCCAACCATGGGGAAATAAATGCCTTATCCTGATGCTTGTCCATGATTTTTTTGACGGCATCAATATTTCCGTCGGCACCCACACTCGCAATTGCGTCTTTCAAAATCGACCAGCAGTAACGATGCTCAACACCTGATTCCGAGAAATCCTCTTGCATCCAATAAGCGATTGCGTCGACATGACGCTCGTGGCTGATAAATGTCGGAATTTTTTTCGGTTTCGTATTAATGCGCTGAGTCATTGCGAGCACAGGAAACCGTGAAGGGTATTTGAATTTTGGATAGTCGTTAATTGCACCAAGCAAAAATTGCTGTGCTTGCCCTTCTTTATCACTGGCCAAATAGACGATTCCAGCGATGTGTTGCACGAACGGGTCGCTCGATGCGTTTTGACCTTCAACAAACGGCTTGAGCGCTTCAAAGTGAGACGCCACATCTCCATCTGGCTTTTGCGATTCTTGCAGAATTTTCTCAAGCAAACTTTCCAATTCAACGGACTCTGTTTCCTCTTGATGTTCCTTACTATAACACTTCGCGCCATCAAGCAGATAGGCAAGCATGCCGGCATCAAAATCTTCATCCGATTGTTTTTCACCAGAGTATTTTGCGCTAGTATCGGCGGCTCCAGCAGCAGAACGAGTACTGGGATTGTCTGAGAAAATATATTTGAACGGCTCAGTTCGCTTCTTCTCAACATAGCCTTCGGGCACAGAAAGTCGCGGTACCCCGAGCCCCTTGGGTCGATCTTCATTTGCCCACGCTTCTTCAGCAACTCGCTTGGCTTCCTCTGCGGCAAATTTTGCTTTTGCCGCTTCGTTTGTGACGAACCAATAGACTCCTCCTCCAATGATCGCCAACCAAACGATAACAATGATGGTCGAAACAAGAGCTTTGCCAGAACGAGTATTTTGCATTTCTAAATCCGCTGATAACTTTGTACGTGGGCACATACCAATAAAGAGAACAGTCTAAATGTAATATCCTTTGAGACCAAGTCTTTCACGGTTGAGATGGTAAAATTTTTGATTCAAATGGGCAAGTGAATTGCAACACAATTCCGTTTTCGCGGCTTTGTTTGGCTGGACTCTAGTACAACGAACAAGGTTCTCACATAGCGGACAAGATCGTTACTTACCCAAGCGGTAAATCGAATTGTGAATCTTGCCCTGAAGCTTTTTTCCCGCTTTCGTTTTGATCGAGTAATTGATTTCCATCCCCCAAGTCGGTTGGATGCCGGACAGGAACAGCTTCACTGACTGACCATCGGGCGAGGCCGTCACTCGCTCGATTTTTAAGCGTTCTTCGTTGTAGTGTTTCGAGCCGTAATTTTTCGTCCGCTTCAAATCCCAAGTGTTTACAGAATAATTCGACACGTCCGTTGCAATCGCAGGATCGATTGGGCCACTGAATTTGATCTCCAAGCCATCTGTTTTGGCTGCCAAGCCCAGCGGTAAATGAACGGGCTTGTCCGTGTAACGAATTCGATAAAGCCCGCCTGGCTGTTGCTGGCTACCTGCCCACGCAAACATGCCGCAACAATAAAGCTGCCCATCGTTAGGATGAAAACGCCCTCGCATCACGCCTGTGGGAAATTGCTTAATCGGGAACTCGCACATTCCGCCTTGGACTTTTCCGTCGACCGACTCATGCGGAACGATATAAACTTTTCCGTAACCGTATGAAAAATTTAAAAGCGAACCCTTGAGAGGTCCCCATTTGTCACTGGTCACCCAAAGCAATTCAGATGGCGAACGATCGAACGCATTAGTGATCCAGCACAATGGGTCTTGCATCGCCGAATCGGATTCGTCCTTCACGTCGTGATAGCCATACATGTTTCCGTAGAACTCACCCGGTCGCACCCAGTTGATTCGATTTTTTGGATTCCAATGCCCTTCTTGATCCGTGACCAGAAATGACCCGTCAGGGTTAATGCAAACTCCATTGGCCGCGCGAAACCCATTGGCCAGGATTTCCGTTTTCGCTCCATCGGGACTGACCTTCAGCAAAGTCCCATGATGCGGAACGATTGCCGTTTTCGCATGTCGCGCCGATTTAGCGTAGTAAAAATTGCCCGCTTCATCGGTTTGCAAACCCATTGCGAACTCGTGAAAGTGCTCGGTCACTTGATGGTCTGAGTTAAAATTCTCATACCAGTCTGCTTCATGATCACCATTGAGATCATGCAAGATCACGATCTGATCGCGGCACGTCACGTAAATTTTTTCATTGAAATATTTCACGCCAAGCGGCTGAAACAACCCGGAAGCAATTCGCTGCCACGTCAAAGATTGCTCTTTCGTATCGCCTTCCTGTTTCGACTCCAAACTCGTTTTCAAACCTGTCACTCGCCAGACCGACCCATCCCAAGCCGTCACGATCATAGTGTCTCCATCTGGCAAGAAATCAAGTCCCGTCAGCCGCATCTGGCAGTTCCAAGGATTGTTCTTGGGACGCTCAAAAACATCGACCGCAAAAGGCCCGTCTTCATTGCCACGAATGATCTTGCCCGTCAATTTCTCGGGATAGCTGGCGGGGCCACCGTTAACCAGTGCCGACAGATCGCGCGGTTTTTGAATCGCTGGCAATTGTTTTTCAATGGATCGAGCTTGTTTCAAGTTTTCAATCGCGCAGTGTGAGATAACCAAATTCACTGGATCGCCGGCTTTGATTTTTAAATGCAAGTTTTCGCCGCCAACCCACGAAGACGCACCGAGCGACGTTCCAGCAATCAAACCAAGCGATGTTTTCCTGGCTCCCGACGAACTCGAAACAGCAGCGGTCAATTTTTCGTTATCGCCCGCCTCAAGAAACTCACTTCCTGTTTGGGATTTCCAAGTGCCAACCAGTTTCGCGGTACCAATTGAGTTTGGATCTTTGGTTTCGTCTGCCGTTAACTTTCGTTGATAGAATCGAACCTCTTCCATCTCGCCGTCAAAAAATGATGACTCTGGGAAATTGCTGTTGGTAAAACCGATCCGCACAACTGGATCTTCAAGTTCTCCTTCGGGCGCGAGTTTTCCTCTCCTTGCAGGTTTGCCGTCAACGAAAAATTGGACTTGTTTAGACCCAGCATCCCAAGTCAACACAACGTCGTGCCATTTTCCATCGTTGACTTTGCGATTGGATTGCACCGCGCCAACCCATCCGATATCAAATGTTGGCCTACCGTCTCTCAAGAAAAACGTTTTGCCTTGCGGAAGCCAATCCTCCTGATTTCTGGTTTGTGCGAAAATCGTTCCGTCTTTTCGTGTCTTGATACGCGCGTAAATCGAATAGTCCGATTCCGTCATATCAAACCGCTCACCGTTTGCAATTTCGCCAAACTTTGAGCCATCAAAACTAAGTCCGCTGGTCGAATCAGTGGGAGCCTCTTCTGCTTCGGCTGGATCGGTAACATAAATCGATGCGTTTGCAGGCCCTGCTTTGACCAAGTGAGATTCGCCGTTAACTTTGGCCACTCGGATCAGCATGTCCTTCGTGCGTTTTCCAATATTTAAAGTTCGCGTGTAGACCGGCTGGCCATCGATAAATGCCAATCCTGGTATTTCCAGAATTTCCGTTTCCGCGACTCGGTATTTGATGATCGTCTGCTTTCCAAAGCGATACATTCCGAGATAGCGCGCCCAGTGCTCGGGCAATGGTCCATAATGTTTGCCATCTCGACCGACGACTCGCTCATCATCAAATCGCCCCATAGTCACGTCGCCTGCGTCAGCCAACGGTTTTTCAGAAGGCTTGCCAAATCCTGGTCCGGTCGGATTGGCAAAATGAATTTCGCCTGCAACGCTTGGATGGCGACCGTGTGTTCCGTTGAAGTGGATGCCTTCCCAGTCAATAAATTTACCACTCCATGCGCCTGCAACTCGCATCGTGTCATGCTCGTACATCATCCAGTGACTGCCAGACTCGACGCCACCGGGGCCATCATCGAGCCGAACAACAATTCCTTTTTGGGCGATATTTGAACCGTCATCTGAGACTTCAATCGTATTGATCATACTCGGACCGTAGTCCATCAGCGTCCAAGGCGTTGAAACAACAGGCTTGGGACCTCGCGTATTTCCGGCGGGGAGCTTTGCCAAAAATTCACTGGTCGCGTCGAAGTACTGGCTCTTGTTGTTTGGCTTTAAAAAGTTCTCACGAATGTAGTGGATGACTTCGTATTTTTGTTGTGGCACCATCCAACGCTGCGGATTCATCATCCCGTAACCGTGCGTCAACGTTTGATACATCGAAAACGGATCGCTTCCATTTTTGAATTTCCCTGACGCAAAACGAAGTGACGTTGGCATGGAGCCTTCTTCCTCAAGGGTACCGTGACAACTGGCACAGCGCAAGCGAAAGGTTTCGGCGCCGCGAGCGAGCGAATCATCATCGAGGCTGCGAATCAAACCAGCGTGATCAACACGCGACTCGTATTCCGGCAACGGTGCGAGCGTAGCTAGATTGACTGGCTTCAGTTCAGCCCACCGCCCAGGGCCTTCCGAAATAGCCGCCAAGTAACTGACGAGATCCAGAAACTGCTGCCGGTCGGCCAACTGATTTGCCAATCCTTCTGGCATCGACGAGAGTCTTGTTTTCTTCCAGTCATCAATTGAGTCTTTGGAAACCTCAAGCGGTTTGTCTGTTTGCTCAATTTGATCGATCAATAGACTCGACGCAGTCTCTTTTACGAACACGCCTGTGACCATTTTTCCGTCATCCAAAAATATGTTGGCCGTTTCGAAACCTTCTTTGATGGTTGCCGAGGGCTTGAGAACCGATTCAATCAAGTGGTCCCATTTAACTTCCCGTTTCTCAGCCAGGTTTGGCCCCAGTCGTCGATCTGTCGAGCCTTGCGTTTCATGACACTTTGCGCAGTTCATTGTCGACTGGTAGAACGCGAACGCTCCGCGCTGGGGGTCACCAAACTTTTTCGCATCGTTTACCAATTGATCAACCGGTTCGGCTAACAAGCGATTTGTCAGCGGTTGAGTCGACGACGATTGAGAATTGGCATCAGCAGAATTGCTTGCGCAAACAAAACAACAGGTTGCGATCGTGAGTAAACATCTGAATTTCAAGGCACAACTCCAAAAGGGCACGGGTCTCGGTGGCGATACGCGATAGTTTAACCGATCTCCCGACTGGTAACGAATCTCTTTTGAATTCCTTTTCGGATACGCGATATGAATTGAAGTGGCGGCAGTAACTTTGGCTGTTTTGGGCCAACCCTCATTTCAGACCAGCACAAAAAAACGCGAGCAGTACTGCTCGCGTTTTTGAATTTAGTTATGGGCGTTGATTACGCCTGATATTGCAAACAAGCCCTGGATTAGCTGGCTGGTCCAGCGACTGGCTGTGAACCTGATTGCTCAAAATATTTTGCTGATTGCAAACTGGAAGAAATCGCATTTGGATCTTCTTTACGAGTTGCTTGACCAGTTAGAAATTGATCCGCTTGATCGTCAGTGATTTTGCCATAGTGTAAATCGATCCAGATTCTTGAAGCTTCTTCTAAATCTGCTTCTTCGGCCAATTTACTTGCACGTTTATAAGAAGCCGATGTGACGCACTCAAGCTTGGTAGCGAAAAATCCAAGAATCGACGCGAACCCGATTAAGAATCCCATGATTAGATATGCGGTTGTTTGCTGCTCGGTCAAGCTATGCTCCACCAAGTTCCAACCGAACAACATAACCAACGAAAGGAACCCAACCACCACTGTGATCATCTGGGCGTACGCAATCAAAAGTGAGTTTGCACTAAGAGCAACCGGAACTGGTTCGCCGTCATCCGGGATGAAGTAACTACCCTGAGGGACAATGGGCGCGAGAAGAATGTGTGAGAATTTGGTGGCAACGTGACCAACTTCTTCGATGCAGTCAACTTTGCCGTAAAATCTGGTACCAATGATAGACATGTTCTTCGATGGGTTAGCTAAAAGGGGAATGGAAGAGTTTCCGTTTAGAAACATAGCTTTCTTTTGACGGTAAGCACCGAATCACAAGGAATTCTGACAGAGGATGGCAAGCGTTTGTATCGCGTGTTCCGGTTTTGACGGTTTGAAACTCAATTGAAGAGACTAAGCTTCTTCTGTCCTCTGCGCCGCATGCTAACGGGCATCCTAACCCAGCGGATCGTCCAAACCTTCGAGACCCAATTCCTCGATCGGTCGAGAGAGAATATCGCCATCACGAACGGACTCTTTTGCGTCTGCGATTTTGATATCGCCGTCGTATGGCTGAACGTAAATTCTGTGCTCGCGAACTTTGACGACCTTCACCGCGTCGCCGGCTTCTACAGCGAAGCCTTCGCTGATGGCGTCAAATTTTTCGCCGTTGATCAAAACAATACCGCTGGGCAACATCTTGGTTTTGGCAACTCCAAGCTCACCGACCAAACTGTCGTTACGCTTTTGATAGTGTGAACTGTTGGGCAAGACGTCTTCGGGTTTGATCTCTCCTAACAAAATTCTTTTTCCCAGCGGCGTATGCGGCCAGACTTTCACCATAAACCCAAGCAACATCGGCAGCGCGATGACGGTCAGCAAAAGGATCAACCCACCCGTTTTTAATCCATCACGAAACCCGACCACGACCGCAGCAATGAGCAAGACACCTGCAAGAACGCCAAGCATTCCGGCTGAGGGTAGAAACAGCTCAAGCACAACGACGATTAAACCTGCGATCAACAGCAGTAGGGCCCAGTAGATCGGATCCATTAATAGTGGCCTTCAATGGCGGGAGGAAATGTCTACCTTGATCGTAGGATAGACTTGCGGGCTGTCAACCAACCGCCGCGTTCGGACAGCAACAATCACAAACAAAGCCCGCTTTAACAAAGCC
>CAYZGP010000039.1:9437-16283 GCA_964478065.1 uncultured Pirellulaceae bacterium | reverse complement strand
TAACAAAGCCCGCTTTGATGGGTTGGGTTGCTGACTATCGTTCGTCTTCGCTCGCGTTTTCTGCCCGCACAACAACACGATTTCCGACCGCTTCAATCACAACGATCGAGACACCTTTGTCGAGCATTTGGCCTTTTGAAATCACGTCGTAAACGTCGCCGTTAATTCTGGCTTTGCCTGACGGGAACAATCGCGTCACGGTCTCGCCGGTTTGGCCTAACAGATGGCTCCAATCGACAACGGCTTCCGGATCGCCTTCGAGTCCAGTTTCATCTCGAACGCGAGGCTCCAGCAACATGTGCTTTAAATAAGGCGAATGTGGAATGATTTTTCTCAAGGCAAAGGCACCTGCGATCACTCCAAACGCGGCACCAATGACCGGCATCAATGAATAAGGGATTTGTGCGAGCTCTTCGTTGGTGCGTGGAATAATAAATGACTGCGACGCGAGCACGAGCGAGACGATCATCATTAATAATCCACCAATGCCAAAAATTCCGAAACCTGGTAATACAAAAATCTCCAACGCAACGAAAATGGCTCCGGCTACGAACAGCATGATCTCCAACCAATCAGCGTTGCCGTCGAGAAATTGACTCCAGAAAAACAATCCAAAACAAACGAACGCAAGGAACCCGGGAACTCCCAATCCAGGTGCGGACATTTCCGTTGAGAAAAAGAACATCGCGCCGAACAACAAAAAAGGCGCAACCGCGGGCGAAGCCAGAAATTTCGCCAACCGTTCAACCCAGCGATCGGTTGCCGAAGGAACCAACTGGCGCGGGCTGCCCTTGAGCCCATATGACGTCTGTATCTGCCCCATATCTTCGGCGATTTCCTGGGCCATCGAATACTCAAATGCCTTGTTGGCACCAATGCCGTTGGTGCTTCCGATCGGCCCGAGTGAATCCCACTCTTCTGGATTTTCCAATGCCAGTAGTTCTTCGTTACAGAAAAACCGAATATGTTTTGATTTTTTATGAATGTAGCGGGTGACATCGTATGCCTTTGGGTCGAGCATCGACATCATCATCGACCAATTGTCCGCCTGCCTGTCTTCGGCGAGTCCCAGCACAACTGACTTCAAGAATTCAACCTCTTCTTTATCGAGCGTTCCAAAAATCTCGATCGCACGTTCATCAACCGCACCGCCGAGGGTAGCATCTTTGGACATCGTCAAATGGCTACACGAAAGCGCGATCAATCCGACTGGCCCTTGGGCTTTGCCGTGCAGAAACGCCATCGTGCGAAGCTTGGATGGATCGTACTTTACCAAGTGCTGTGACAATTCGATGCACGCATTAACGTCACCGACACAGGAATCCATCTTTAAGATAACGAGGTTTGTGTCTTCGGAAATCTGATTAAGACTATTGATCACCCACTTTACGCTACTCTTGTCGATAATTTCAGGCAGCTGGATTTGAACCGCTTTCCACTCGCTGCCTTCTGCCGGATTACCGTTGAGTGAATTAGGGCTCAAGTTCAACGTCCGCTCAAGATCAGGACGTGAATTGGGAACCAACACAGGCAATCGAAAGTCAATCATTTGCTCGGCGGTCAAAACAGTCAGTTCACCCGCCGCACAAATTTCATCTGCTTCATCGGCACCAGCAAGTTCAAGCTTGTTCCGCTCTTCGCTATTGACGTACTCAACGCTTTTTTCGAGAGTGACGACACGAAATAGCTCGAGATCTGGATCGAGCATACTCATTACGACGGGAACTGGAAGCGACCTGAGTCGTCTGCCGGCCACGAGACGGTAAGCGTTTTCGTCCAGCGGATCCAAATTCGAAATGTCAATTCCAGCCGCGCCAATTGCCGTTTCCGGTTCCATCGCCAACTGACTGGCCGCAATCGCAACCAGCACGGCATGCCCGTTTAATTGAGCTTTCGGTTGACCATCCTCGTCGTCTTTTTTTACTTGTGATCCTCTGGGGCGCGGAACATACGCGACGGTGTGAATCCGATTCAATTCAGGTGCGCTAAGATATCGAGCCAACGCCTGACAGGCTTCGAGTTCACTGCCTCGTCCCGTTTTGTTGCTTGACGTTTCAAACTCAAGCACAACAACTGTCGCTTTGGATCCACGGGCAACGCTTTTCGATTTCTCAGCCAACAGCTTGAGCGTCCCACGGACTTTGGCAGACACCGCGCTATCGATAGGAAGCGGTATTTTTACAAGATAGCCAAGCTGGGGTTCTTTCCCGTCGACCTTTTTGCCCGACTCACCCGTTGCAGCGGCTTCGTCTTGATTCGCAAACACTGGTGATTGCAAAAACGAAATGGAGGTCAGGCCTATAAGCATCGCTGTAAAGATAGCTGAATTCTTAACAATTGCTGACTGCTTGACGACTGCTGACTTTTTTATGTGGGTCAGGCGCATAAAGTTGCCTAGAGGATACGGTTCGATTTTTCCAACAATGCCTTTCACACCTCAATTCGGCAGAAATGGACATGTCTTGGTTTATTATAGGAAACCGATCGTAGGAAGTTCAATTAAAACAAAATACCGCCAGATTGCAGGTCTTGCGGTACTTTATTTGAATTGGCCACGGTTGAACTGGCTTTTTTTGATCGACACTATGCTGGCGGGACAACATCACGAATCTCGATCGCATCAATCCAACCAGAATCGATAAAGATCAATTTCAAAATGAAGTAAAACACAACACACAATCCGGCTCCAGCAGGAATCGTGATCGCCCAGCCAAGAACAATCTGCTTCATCGTTTGCAAATTCAAGGCGTTAATTCCGCGAGCCAACCCAACACCCAATACCGCTCCCACCAAAGTGTGCGTTGTCGAAATTGGCAAACCAATCGGAAGCACCGAAGCCAGCAAAATCGTAATGGCCGCCGCAAACTCGGCACAGAAACCACGGCTAGGAGTCAGCTCAGTGATCTTCTCACCGACCGTCTTAATCACTTTCCAACCCCAAGTCGCCAAACCGACGATGATTCCGATTCCGCCCAACAACAGAGCCCAGCCTGGCGTCGATGAACTGGCTTTGATCGCTTGCTCGTTGACCGCTTGAAAAGCCGCAGACAGAGGCCCGATCGCATTGGCGACGTCATTTGATCCATGTGCAAACGCGACCAAACAGGCGGTAAAAATCTGCAACACGCTAAAGATCTTTTCGACTTTTCGAAGTTCATCCGAATCACTGTTGGTCGTGATTTGCTCCAAGGCGGAATCCTGAAGTGACTCCGCTTCGGCCAACAACGATGTTGCTTTATCCTGCAGCTCACCGCTTGAATTATTCCGCACGCGCTGAAGATGCTTAATCGTTTTCGCCAACGATCGAGACACGTCAGCATCCATCAACGGATTGCTTTTGCTTTCCGATCCAGGCGTGTTGTCAAAATTCCTCAACGAATATTTGGTGATGATAAAGCCGATGACTCCCAGCACGATGGCAACACCAACGACCATTAGCATGAACGTCGGATCTTTCGGATCCATGTCCCACTTTTTCCAAAGCGGTTTCAGCCCTTTGTAACAAGTCATGCCCGTCATCACGAACATCAAAAAGAATACAAGTTTCGGCGCAACACGACGCGCAGCCGCCACCGGATTCTTTTTATAAAACACCGTTTTCAACAAGATCCCAAATACGATGTAGGCAACGGTCGCCGAAATCAACGGAGAGACCACCCACCCTGCACTGATCAAACCGACTTGGCTCCACTTAATGCCTGAAAAACCAAGGGCGATACAGCCAAATCCAACTACTGCTCCCACAATCGAGTGCGTCGTTGAAACTGGCCACGACATCCAAGTCGCAATGAGCAGCCAAGTACCCGCCGCAAGTAGCGCCGCAATCATTCCACAAGCGAGAATATAGGGTGCTTCTTCGGGTGTATAAAAACCGCTATTCACAATCCCCAACGGATCGAAAATTCCTTTGCGGACTGTTTTCGAAACGTTCGATCCAACGATGTACGCACCCGCGAATTCAAATATCGCTGCCAGAATAACCGCCCGGCGAAGTGTCAGCGCTCCAGAGCCTACTGAGGTTCCCATCGCATTGGCTACATCGTTGGCTCCAATATTCCAAGCGACATAAAAGCCACAAACCAGGATCAAGATAATCAGTACTAGTTCAACACCCATGATGTCGTGTGGTGACCCTTACGTGCAGTGAAAATGATTTGATAAACAATCGAAATTGATAAAACTAAAACTCTTAACCAGTCTTCAAAAACCTGGTTTCTATTTAAAATCTGGTTTCTATTTAAGACTCAACGTCTTAAGGATTCGGTCCGCAAGGTTTTCAGAAATATTGGACAGCCGACTAAGCACGCGCGTGACTCGCATCCAAAGGTGAAATTCGCCTGCTGAAAAATCGCTGTCGTGAGCGTAGATCTTTTTAAGCAACCGCAACTGAACCACGTCGGCTTGGTGTTCGGCAAAGGCAGCGTCCTTGGCCAATCCGCGGATGCGTTCGGCTTCTACGCCACCGAATCCTGACTCAATCAACTCGTCCATTTGGCCGATGATCGAAGCTGAAATCTGACAAGCCTCGACATTGAGACCAACAAATTTTTCAAAGTCCTCTTTGAGATCGCCAGGAAACGGCAATTTCTTGAGAGTAAGCACTTTGCATACGTCCTCTGCAGTGTCCGCCAATGAATCTTGAAGCGAAACGATTTCCAGAACTTCGCTGCGGTCGATCGGCATGAAAAACCGTTTCAACAAACGCTCACGAATATCGTCTTTGATTTGGTCCGCTTGATGCTCCAGCTGGGAGACTTCGAGAGACAAAGGGTCCAGTAACTCGAACTGCCCTGCCTTGACGGCATCAAGCGCTTCGGACATTTTGTCAACACATTTAGTGACTTGCTCCATGTGCTGCTGAATCTGCCCGAATGGAGAGCGTCCAAAAAGTTTGCCGATCGTGCTCATTTGGCTGCCAAATTTGAAAACTGTTTTACCTTTAAGCCAGAGATCTTAGTATTAAGATTTCTTCATATCTAGTAGCCCCTCTTTTGAATTGCGATTCATTCAATAAACCCAATGATTTCCACAATTGCTTGAGAAAAACTCCAGGATGTGCATATGAAATTCCCCCTTGCCCTTCGACGCTTGCTGATCGGCTACCTCGTTTTGCATATTTTGGCGGCCGGTATTTTTGTGCTGGTTCTGACGCGAATCGTTCGAAATCAAATGATCCGCGATGCACAAGCCCGAATGGGCGCGATGGCGACGATGTTGAGCGAACACATCGACGAACTGGACGACGGCATCAACGCAGACAGCCTGAACAACCATCTCAGACAACTGGGGGAAAAAACCAACGTCAGATTTACGTTGATTCGCAATGACGGTGTCGTTGTTGCCGATTCGATTACTGGCACGCGAGACATTGGGCCACACGGAACGCGTGAAGAAATTCTGATTGCCAAACAAGAGACCACAGGTTTCTCTCAACGTTACAGCGATACGCTTGAGAAACCGATGATGTACTTCGCGCGCACCTACGTCGCGCCAGACAATTCAGAGAATAGTGGCGGATTTGTAAGGGTCGCGATTCCAAGTGATTCCATTGCGATGGCGATCGGTTCGATCCAGGCTTACGTTTGGACGTTCGCAATTTTGCTCAGCGCGTTGACGGCGTTCCTGATGGCGATTTTTTCTGCCCGAAGCATGCAGCCTTTGACTTTCTTCTCTCAAGCCGCCAGACGCATCGGAGTTGGGCAGTACGACTCCGCACCACCTGTCCAGCATCGAAACGACGAGTGGCGAGAGCTGGGTGATGCGTTTAGGCAAATGCAAACCGAGCTTACCAGTCGCGAGGATCGACTGGTCGAAAACGGCCAACGTCTGGAGGCCGTGCTCTCAAGTATGATCGAAGGCGTTTTGGCGATCAGCCCATCGGGCGAAGTGATGCTTGCCAACGGCGCTGCGTGTGAAATGCTGACCATTTCTCGCGCCGATTTAGTTGGCCGAAAACTACTTGATATCGTTCGCATCCCTGAACTCCAAGCCGCCACCGAGGAAACGCAATTACAGCGAACGTTTTCAAAAACCGAATTCAAAACGTTATCGGAACCACAACGAACCATTCGCGCACGCGTGTCAATCCTGGCCAACAAAGACAATTCAGGCGTTGCGATCGTGCTGCATGATGTAACAGAGCTTCGACAACTTGAAACGATTCGCCGCGATTTCGTAGCCAACGTTTCGCACGAACTCAAAACCCCACTGGCTTCCATTAAGGCGTATGCAGAAACGTTACGGATGGGCGCGATTCACGACGACGAAAAAAACATCTCGTTCGTTGAACAGATCGAAAATCAAGCGGAAATTTTGAACCAGCAAATTCTTGATTTGATTCAGCTCGCTCGCGTTGAGTCTGGCCAGGAAGCATACGATATTGCCGACGTAAACATCAACTACGTTTGCGAGTGCTGCTTTGAAAATCTCAAAGTCTCCGCGGATGAGGCCGAGCTTTCACTTAACCTTAAACTAGCGGACACCGCGCCGATCGTGCGGGCGGACAGCCAAGCCGTCGAAACGATCGTGTCAAATTTGGTTGTCAATGCGATTCACTATACGCCTGTGGGTGGAAACGTGACAATCAGCACTCGAACCGAGGAAGAATTCTCGGTGATCGAAGTGACTGATACAGGAATTGGAATCGCAGCAGATCAACACGCTCGCATTTTCGAACGGTTTTATCGAGTGGACAAAGCACGGTCGCGCGACAAAGGCGGGACCGGTTTGGGGCTGGCGATCGTCAAACATTTATCGCAAGCGTTTGGTGGAAATGTAGTTTTAAAAAGCCAGCCAGGCAAAGGCAGCAAGTTTATCGTTCGCTTGCCAGCGGTTGAAATACGGTAA
>CAYZGP010000039.1:0-9337 GCA_964478065.1 uncultured Pirellulaceae bacterium | reverse complement strand
ACCGTCGCAATGAACCGTCGCAAAAACGCAAAATAACAAAGAACGCAACGTCACGTTTGGATCAGTTCTTTTTCTTTGGCTTTGGCTTTTTCTTTGGCTTTGCGCGAGTTTGTTCTTTAATCGCTTTTACTCTGCCTTCGATTGTCATTTCGAGTGGCATGCTGGCAACGCCTTTGCCCGAACTCGAAATCGCGATGGCTTCTACCTTGACTGGTCCACGACCCAACAGCGAAGCCGGCACTTTGAACTTTACGTCGCGACCGTCTTCTTTGGCCAACGCGCGGCCGTTGTGCATCAACGTAATTGAATCGCCATAATTTGATTTGGCAGTGAATGTAATATTATCAGTCACATTCATTTTATCGAATTGAGTTTCCAATTTCGTCAAGATATTTCTGTTGTTTACGATCACTGGAATCGCCGTACTCCCGATTGTTTCAAGCCGGTTTTTGGCGACAGCGACAATCCGAATTTCGTGATAGCCGTCGGTCATTCCTCTGGTGTCAAAAGGAATCGCCTCCTTCATCGGCGCTCGATGAACAGGGACGCCGTCGACAAACATAGTCAATCTTGAAACGGGTACGGGTGATGCCGAATCGTCCAGCGTAATCTTTATTCTTCCTTTGATTGTGTCGCCGGCAGCCATCCCACCGATGCTCAATTTTGGTTTCGTAGCCCAAGGTTGGCAAAGTGCGTCGCCTACCATCAATAGCTGGAAAGGGCCGTGTACCGATTGATAAAACGCTTCACCCAACGAGCAACCGCGTGCGTAGTGAACGTGGATCATCGGGTGAGGAAATTTTGCCTGAAGTGCGTACGGCTCGATGACGGTACCGCTTGCGCCGGCTGCACCGTGGGCAATGAATTCGGTTAGTTTTGTCTGGCTCGCTTTGTTGAGAGCGCCGCCATAACTTGTGAGATTGTCGCAAATAGCACCGGGAACAATTCGGCTTTTTGTTTGCCCCCAGTCAAACTTTGCGGTGCCACACGTCAGCCCCACAACATCGTCGACTTTGTTTGGCATTTTGCCTTTGACGAGCTTTGTCTTCATGCCCATTTTTTCCAAAGCTTCCATCGCCGCGTCATAGTTGGGGCGTCGAGTTTTGGTACGTACGTCACCTGTTTCGGTGAAGTAAAACGTACCGGCAGGTTTCGTTTCGTCGGCTCGCATTGTGGCCTTTAGTTGGCGCAATGCTTCTCGCTCTGTGTTGCCTTCGTTTCGGGTTACGCCCAACATCATGGAGATGAAATGCCGATTGCCCTGCCCTGGTTCAGCATTCAATGATCCATTTGGCCCCCATGGATAACGGCCACTAAAAGGCCGCGATGGCGCATAGTCAAAGGGCTCGTCCGGCAGTCGCTCCACGATGCCTTTGAAAACAGGATCATCTTTGACTTTCTCAAATGCTAAATCGGCAAGCGTATGAGTTCGGTAGCTCCAACCTGCACTTGCGGCTCGAGTGATCCAAGCCGTTGCTTGACTTGAGTCACCCAGTTTTCCGTAGAACCTTGCCAACCAATAGCTAACGGCAACTTGTTGAGGATTCTTTTCCGCCAAAGCCAAAAGTTCATCGACGGCGGCATTCCAATCGTCCTTCGAATCGGAATTTAATTTAGCAACCGCCGAATCAAATTTCTTTTTAGATTCGCCGATGAACGGGCGCATCAGGAATGCTGCAGCTGGTTGGCTGTAATAACTGTTGGCCGACAGCCCGATATAGCCAGGCTCGTTTTGTAGAATCGCAGCTGCGAAAAAAGTTCCCGATGTAAGCGAAATATTGGGATGGAACAGTTTCCATGGCGGCGTGGCTCCCTCTCCTTCTCTTTCGGCAACAGCTTTTTTGAGCCGGCTCAAGTGGCTGTGATTGGCGACGATCGATGGAAAATCTGACGAGTAGACAATGTAGTCGATGCTGCTCGCCAGCTTTCGGGTTTCGATTTCTTTGATAATTGGCTTGAGAATATCGTCGCGGAAGATCTTCAAATCCATGATTTCTTTATCTGGAATCCCGCTTAGGTACACGACGTTTTGAGCTGGAATGTTTCGCCCGGCAACATAATAGTTAGCCAGCATTTTGGACGAAGCCGAATCCGCATTTACAACCACCAAGACATTTTCTGGCCCGCCGCCGGCAAACAAGGCGGCTGGTCCGAATAGAAAAAAAACAGCCATTAAGATCAGTTTGCGGGTGTTCATAAAAGTCGCTTTCTGTCCGGTGATTAAAAAATTTCACTCGTAAATTCGAATTTAATTGGGGATTTACACACGTGTTTATAGAGGCAATGTGAAAACTTAGCTTTGTTAAGAACTCTTAACCTACGCTTCACTTTTGATTGTTACTCTTTGCATCGATGGGAGACATTTGAGCCCAAACCTTTAAGTAGTTTATTTAAACGGAATCAAACCACTATGAGTCGAAACGTTTTTGCTTCACTATTTTGCTGTTTTTTAATGGCTTTGGCCAGCGGCTGCGAAAATCCAAGGAGCGGGGATGCCAAAAAAAGTTCGGGAAGTGCGAGCAGTAGCACACAAAACACGAGTCTTTCTGGCACGATTGCAATTGAGGGCTCCAGCACGGTTGAACCTATTTCAAACCGAGCCAAAGAAAAATTTAACGAACAGTTTCCGAGTGTAAATCTATCTGTCAGCGGCCAAGGCACTGGCAACGGATTTAAAGCGCTTGCTGCAAAAGAATGTGATGTCTCAGATGCCTCTCGCCCGATCAAGCAAAAAGAGCTCGATGGTTGCAAAGCAGCTGGTGTTAACTTCTACGAAGTCCCTGTGGCATACGATGGATTGACGATCGTTATCAACAACGCAAACGACTTCGTCAAAGAGCTTACCGTTATGCAGCTGAAACAAATTTTCCGCGAAGACATGGCTGCGAAGACCTGGAAAGACGTAAACCCGGAATGGCCTGCTGAAAAGATCTCAATCTACGCTCCAGGAATTGCTTCGGGAACACATGATTACTTTGTTGAAGTCATTGGCAAGAAAGACAAAAAAGGACTACGTGCCGACGAGCAAACAACACTTAGTGAAGACGATAAACTGCTCGTCACCGGCGTGAAGGGCGACAAATTCGCAATCGGTTTCTTTGGATTCTCTTATTACGAAGCTAACAAGTCTGAATTGAAAGCCGTTCCAATCGTAAACCCAGCCAACACAACTGCCGTCACACCGTCGATGGGCACAATTGAATCCGGTGAGTACGCCCCGTTCAGTCGCCCGCTATTCATTTATGTGAACGCGGAATCGTATCAACGGGCAGAAGTCAAAGAGTTCGTTGATTTCTATCTCGAAGACATCATGTCGATTGTCAAAGACGCTAACTACGTTCCATTGCCCCCTGCCATTTATGATTCGGCAAAAGAACACATTCTCAAAGAGCAAACCGGCACGCACTACCTTGACACCGCTGGTGAGAAGCGCAACGGCTCGGTAACCGATGTTTACAAAGTAGAGAACTTGCCAAATTAGTTGACATGTTCGAACTGGAGGTCGGACTGACGACATATAAGTCCAAGGTCCGCCCTCTATTCCCACCCACCATCGTCAAGTTTGCTCATCGCGAACAGCAGCCGTTTTACTTAGCAACGAAAAAACATGAGCAACTCTCCTTCTGCCGAAGGAAAACTCTTGACGGCAGATTCCAACCAGAAACGCTTTCGCGTCCGCAGCTCTGCCGCGAGCAAACGCTCACAAGCGATTGTGGTGACTTGCCTCGTATTTTGCTCGCTTGTTTCCCTATTCACGACGGTTGGCATTATTGTGATGCTGGTGTTTGAATCGTGGGGCTTTTTTGCTGACGAACGAATCAACCTGGTTGAGTTTCTAACGGGAACAAAATGGACGCTTGGCCAAAGCCAAGGCTCGATGAGTTATGGCATCTGGCCATTGTTATCGGGAACACTTCGAATCACTGGCATCGCGATGTTGATCGCTCTCCCGATGGGCTTGATCACCGCGGTCTATCTCAGCGAGTACGCTTCCAAACGAGTGCGCTCGATTCTCAAACCAACGCTTGAAATTTTGGCGGGCATCCCAACCGTCGTTTTAGGCTTTTTCGCAGTCAAGTTCATTACGCCGTACATGCTGGTTCCATTCGATGACGGGTTCAAAACGTTTAACGCAACTTCTGCCGGAATCGCGGTAGGCATTTTATGTTTGCCGTTGGTGACGTCGCTCGCCGAAGACGCACTTCAGGCCGTTCCCAATCGACTTCGAGAAGGTGCCTATGGACTGGGCTCGACTCGCCTGGAAGTCACACTCAAAGTCGTTGTGCCAGCAGCGCTTTCAGGAATCATTTCAGCATTTTTGTTGGCACTCGCTCGTGCGATTGGCGAAACGATGGTGGTCGCACTGGCCGCCGGAAGTACGCCGACTTACACGCTCGACCCGCGCATGCCATCACAAACCATGACCGGATTTATTGTAGAGACGTTTCAAAGTGAATCCGTTGTGCCGGGAACATTGCCTTACTTTTCGATCTATGCGGTCGCGGCCGTTCTGTTTCTGATAACTTTCGGAATCACGCTTGTTGGACAGATCATTCGCATGCGTTATCGGGAGGTCTACGACTAGTGAACACTCCTGACAAAAAAGACAAATCCGAAAACCCAGTTCAAAAGCATGAGTTTCGAGGAGACACGCGTCGCAAGCGATTCAACACTTCGTTCTCAGTGATCTGTTTACTCGTTTCCAGTTTGGCAATTGTGGCACTGACTTCGTTACTGATATCGATTTTTGCCACCGGTGGGAATTGGCTGAGTTTTGAATTTCTGTTTACCAACCACCGCGAAAACAACCCGGAAGCCTCAGGAATCGGTCAAGCCATCGTTGGCTCGCTCGTAATTTGTGGGATCTGCGGAATGTTCGCCCTTCCGGTTGGGATTGGCACCGCGATTTTTCTGGAAGAATTCCAACCCCGCAACCGATATTTGAAACTGTTTCATGGCTTGGTCCAGCTCAATATCAACAACCTTGCGGGTGTGCCCTCAATCGTTTACGGAATCCTTGGGTTAACTGCATTCGTCTATATGTTTGGGACTTTCAATTCAATCCGAGTCAACTCGCAGCCTGACTATGAAGTCGGCGCGACTTACTTCTACCAAACCAAAACGCTGGGCGGGACCTATGTAAAATTCCCAGCCGTCGCCGCGATCCAACCAACGTTTGAATTGCAAACGATGATCAACGCCAATCGAGCCAATGGCGAAAAATTCAAACTCAACGTCGTAACAAATGAAGAGTCGAAAACGCTTCCCGAAGCCAGCCGTGCCAACTACGCGATTCGAGGCACCAAGGCCAAACTGGTACAACGCGACGGCAAAGATTTCTACGAAGCCCAAACGCTTGACGGTGAGACAATTTCGTTTCGCGCCAAACCGACGTACAGTCAATTCGCAAAACTATTAGAGCCGATTGATGTTATCGGCCCTGATGGCGAAACATTCCAACTCAACGTGCTTCCTCGAACCGCATCGACACCCAAAGACGAGGAAGTCAAACTTCGTTCTGTGTTTGCAGATTCACCCGATCCCACCAAACGATCGTCGGCTTCGATCTTTCGCGAAAACTCATTTTTTCACTTACACCTTCCGTTCAGCAAAAGTGTCCTGTCCGCAGGGCTAACTTTGGCGCTCGTTATTTTGCCGATCGTGATTATCGCTTCTCAGGAAGCCATTCGCGGTGTGCCGGCAACGTTACGCGAAGCCGCTTTTGGAATGGGAGCCACCCGCTGGCAAGTCGTCCGGGGTGCGGTACTTCCATCGGCAACTCCGGGCATCATGACAGGAGCCATTTTGGCGATGAGCCGCGCGGTCGGAGAAGCCGCCCCCCTACTCGCTGTGATGGGTGGAATTTTGGGAACCACAAATCATCTATCGAGCTTAATGGACAAAACACCTGTCTTGCCCGTGACAATTTTCAAATGGGCAGGCGATGAAAACCAGGGATTCGAACATCTGTCAGCAGCAGCGATCATCATCTTGTTGGCAATATTGCTGCTGCTAAATTCCGTAGCAATCTTGATTCGATACCGCTACGAAAAACGACTCGGAAAATAATACTACTGAGGACAATATGCAGGAACCAACTTTGACCGAACCAAAAATCGTACCGTCAATGAATCTCAAAGCGACCGTTGCCACAGCAGCGACGGCAGTAGAGCCGACTTCTTTCGCCATGGAAATCGAGTCTTTCAACGCGTTTTATGGTGACTTTCAAGCGCTACACAACCTCAACCTGAAAATTCCAGAAAAGCAAGTCACCTCGTTCATCGGCCCCAGCGGCTGTGGCAAAAGTACATTGCTTAAATGGTGCAATCGGATGAACGACATCGTTCCGATCGCTCGCGCAAACGGAAAACTGTTTGTAGGTGACGTCAACGTGCTGGACCGAAGCACCGACGTTGTTGATTTGCGCCGCCAAGTCGGGATGGTGTTTCAAAAAGCCAATCCGTTTCCCAAATCAATTTTTGACAACGTGGCGTACGGGCCGCGACTGCACTACAAAATTTCTCGCTCCGAGCTGTACGATCTGGTCGAGTGGTCTTTGAAAAAGGCAGCTTTGTGGGACGAAGTCAAAGACCGCCTCAAGAAATCGGCACTTGGACTTTCTGGCGGCCAGCAACAACGGCTTTGCATCGCCCGTGCGATTGCGACGGGCCCAGAAGTTCTTTTGATGGACGAACCTTGCTCTGCACTCGATCCGGCATCGACATCCCGAATAGAAGATTTGATTTTTGAGCTGCGAGAGCAGTACACAATTGTAATCGTGACGCATAACATGCAACAAGCCGCACGTTGTAGCGATCGGACCGCTTTCTTTTACGAAGGCAAAATCATCGAAGAGGGACTAACCGAAGACGTATTCACCCGTCCAAAAGTCAAACAAACTGAAGACTATGTGACTGGAAAATTTGGCTAGTCATTCTACAACGATGAAACCCTGGAATTAGCTGTCCTCGCTAAACGGTTAATTTGTATGGCTTTGATTGATTTCCACTTTCCACATTCAAAACTCACAGCCCAAACCGCCATGTCCAAACACCTTCAAAATGATGTCGAACTTCTCCACCGCCGCTTGATGTCGGTTTTTGGAATTGTGGAGCAAATGATCGACAAAGCCGTTCGCGCACTTTGCGAACAGCATGTTGAACTGGCCGATGAAGTGATCGCAACGGACACTCAAGTCAACCAAGCCGAGGTTGAGATTGAAGAGGACTGCCTCAAGATTTTGGCGCTGCATCAACCCGTCGCCGCTGACCTTCGCCGGGTCACAACGGTTTTGAAAATCAACTCAGACCTTGAACGAATTGCGGACCTCGCTTGCAACATCGCCGAGCGTGCCCAATGCATGCATGAGCATCCGTATTTTCCGATCCCAAATCAGCTTCCTGAAATGGTGCGACAATCGACAACGATGGTTCGCCTTGCTCTTGATTCGTTCGTGGATTCCGATGTTGCGCTTGCCAAGCAAGTCATTTCACTTGACGCCGCGGTGGACGCCAACAACTTAGCCGTCATCAATGAGCTTCAAAGTTTAATGAAGCAAGACTCCTCGCTTGTTGTCCCTGCCCTTCATTGCTTTTCCGCGTCACGCCATGTCGAACGAATCGCAGACCACGCTGAGAACATTGCCGAAGACGTCATCTATTTAGTTGAAGGTGAAATCATTCGTCATCGTCACGGCCATTTTGTTGACGGCGAATTGGCAGATCAAATTGGGAAAAATCTGGAACGGGGGCCACATCTTTAGATTCGCTTCCAAGCAGCAACCGAGTTCTTGATGTTCAATCAGCAGGCTCAATCGGCACGCAATGAAAATTTCGACCGAAGCGGCGAACAAAAAGCAACTTGAAACGGTTTAACCCAATCCCACCAGCCACGAATCAGCAGCATTTACTATTCACTAGCAAACCAGACTCGACACGATGCCCAAAAAGAAAATCCTGATTGTCGAAGATGACCGGTCACTTGCTGGCATCATGGAATACAATTTTTCCAACGCTGACTATGAAGTCTTTTGCGCGTACGATGGCCAAGACGGAATCAACCAGGCGCGTAACAAGCAGCCCGACATAATTTTGCTTGACCTGATGATCCCTGTTGTTGACGGCATAGACGTTTGCCGGCAGCTTCGTTCTGAGCGAGGCACACGTGAGACGCCGATCATGATGTTAACGGCCAAGGCAGAAGAGACAGATCAACTGATCGGATTTTCAGTCGGAGCCGACGATTACGTCGTCAAACCGTTCAGCGTTCGCGTATTGCTGGAGCGTGTAAAATCGCTTTTGCGTCGCCATCATCGAACCAACGGACCGGGCGGCGACATCGTCAGCCACGGGCCAATCACCGTCGACCGCAGCAAGCATCGGGCAACGGTTGAAGGCCGCATCGTCGATCTCACGCCCAGCGAATTTCGTTTGCTTGACACACTGATCCGCACCCCAGGCCGGGCATACGACCGAGCGGAGTTGATCGACTCAGCTTTAGGAGCCGACACATTAGTTTTAGAGCGAACGATCGACGTCCACATCCGATCACTTCGAAAGAAGCTCGGCAACAGCGCCAGCAGAGTCCAAACAGTACGCGGCGTAGGCTACCGCTTTTGCGAAGAGAACCCGACCGAAGTTTAGGTCAAGCAAGGCAGCCTTATTTTATAGTTGTCATTTTCCTTGAAGAGCTTCAGTTGTAACTCATCATCTTTGTGTACTTCAACAGAACGAATAATGAAATCAGCTTTACAATGATGCACTCAGGGCCTCGCAACGAGTGCCGAGCAGGTCACGGACGCACATTGGCTATGAACCAAAGCAATGAATTGCGTTACACGGAATCATGGGCTGGGCTGTTACACGAGATCACGCAAGTCGCGAGTTCGGCACAACGTGATAAAGCGGCCGCAGGGAGCTCTCTTTGATGCCATGGACTTCGCGGGGACGCCTGCAGACTGGACCGCCGCAGGCACGGTGGCCAAAGCCTGAACATTTGCACTCACCACTGCCGGTACAATGCCGTTTGCGATCTGCTGGCCGGCGCTGGTTTCAACCGGTTCGGAAGATGCACCCGCGGTGGAGGTAGGCGAAAATCCATTGCAAAAAACGGGAATCCGCGGCAGAATACGATATTTTGCTGATTGCGACTGGACTGGTCGGAAAGCCAGTTAGCCGAAACTGTTAAAATCAACAAAACGGCCTTGCCCATCGAAAAAACATTTTCTAAACTACGACGCTTCGAAAGCGGTGAAACGACACTTTGTTAAGCCACCATTTCGATATTTAATCCCCTGTAGCTCAGTTGGTAGAGCAACGGACTGTTAATCCGTTTGTCG
>CAYZGP010000038.1:31821-48350 GCA_964478065.1 uncultured Pirellulaceae bacterium | reverse complement strand
GGCTGCTGCGACTCAGGAACAGGCTTTTTATGCTTTAGTGTTTTTCTTTGAGCACGTTTTGAAAAAAGATGTGCGTGGAATCAATGCGTTGCGATCGGATAAGCGGAAACTGGTCCCGACGGTGATGGCGAAAGAGGAGGTCAGCAACGTGCTGTCGAACCTCTCCGGATCTTATTTACTGATGGCTCAGTTGCTGTATGGTACGGGAATGCGAATCGGTGAATGTTTGCGTTTGCGGGTGATGGATATTGATTTTGGTAACCAGCGGATCCGGGTGTGGAACAGCAAGGGGAGCAAGAGTCGCTTTGTGCCTTTGCCTGCCTGTGCGGTGCCGATGTTGCAGAAACATATTCGGAATCGGGAGACGTTGCATCAAGATGACGTTTCGTCCGGAATGGCGTCGGTCTGGCTTCCTGATGCTTTGGCTGGGAAATATCCGGATGCTCCTCAGCAATTTAAGTGGCAATTTTTGTTTGCTTCGCACAAGCTCTCGCGGGACCCGCGAACGGGCAAGTTTCATCGCCATCACATTCATCGAGATTCGTTTGCACGGCATTTGAATTTGGCAGTTGCAAATGCGAATGTGCTGAAGCCGATTTCTGCGCACACGTTTCGCCACTCTTTTGCGACCCATCTATTACAGTCGGGAACCGACATTCGGACGATCCAAGAGTTGCTGGGGCACGGAGATATTTCGCGCCTTTGCGTGATCAATTTCATGTTGGGTTTTCCTTGTTGTTAAGGGTTGTAGTACAAATGTCACGGTGGCGTTCACCGAGAAGTCTCATTCAAAGCGGTAGTATATTCACCGAGGACTGTCCGTTTTTTGAGCACTATCAGCTATCTAAAAAGTGTTACCCATGTCCCGGTACAGCTGTTACCTATGCCCAGGTCTATACACAAACGTACGCACCAGCCTGCCCTGCGAGCTACAAGCGGATACAATGTCGTTTATTAGTATCCCAAACACCAATGGCAAAAATAAGACACGAAATGAAGTACGCATTTTGTAACGAGATGTATGTTGACTGGCCGTTTGACAAGGCGTTTGCGCACGCGGCCGCGCTGGGTTATACGGGCGTGGAGATCGCGCCGTTTACGATCAACAGCGATGGCAAAACGACAAACGTGTTTGACATTCCGCCTAAGCAACGCGCGTCGGTTCGAGAGACGGCAGCAGCACATGGCTTGGAAGTGATCGGGCTCCACTGGCTGTTGGCCAAGACGCAAGGGTTGCACTTGACCAGCAATGCCCCAGCAACACGCAAACGGACTGCGGATTACTTAAGCGAACTCGCACGACTTTGCCGAGACCTTGGCGGGTGGGTAATGGTTTTTGGATCGCCGCCGCAACGGAACTTGGAGCAAGGCGTTTCTTATCAGCAGGGATTTGACAACGCGATAGAAGTTTTCAAAGCAACGGTGCCCGTGCTCGAAGATTGCGGCGTCACGATTGCACTTGAGCCGCTTGGACCAGCCGAAGGCGATTTTATGCTGACAGCGGAATCGGGCATTGAACTTGCGAAAGCCATCGACTCGCAGAATGTGAAATTGCACTTGGATGTTAAAGCCATGTCAACCGAGTCAAAGCCAATCCCTGAAATCATTCGGGACAGCAAAGATTGGCTTGTCCACTTTCACGCCAATGATCCCAATCGGCTTGGACCTGGAATGGGCGATGTTGACTTTGCTCCGATCTTTGAGTCGTTAAAAGAGATTGAGTATGCGGGCTGGGTGAGTGTTGAAGTTTTCGATTACGCACCCGGTGTTGATGCCTTGGCTGGAGATTCGATTCGATACCTGCAAAGCATTAACGGGTAGACGATCAATAGGGTAGACGATCAATAGCGGGAAACACTTCAAGGTCGAGTAAGGTTGCGGATTGATTGGTTGGGCGGCGACTGATCGTATGCGGGCTCGATTTCGAATTCGGTGGCAGCGTTTAATATGTGGATGAGCTGCGAGAATTAGCAAATGTAAGCAATAGGACGAAGCAAACAACAACGCACATGCAAATATCGGCTCTCAATGCAACGAATTGCTCAATAAGCTAAAGAGAGTTGGGATCCTGTGACGATGCACTGGTTTCATCGTGAAATTCGGCCATTAGCCCTTGCTCAAATCGGTTGATTACGCGATATTTAGCGATCCAAATTAACTCTGGAAGTCTCGCCTCATACGTTGTGGGGAGTGACGGCTTCTGCCGAGCTGGCGTTGCAACACACACCTTCTCGGATTGTTCACCAAATGTAGCTATGGAGCTCATTGAAGATGGCACGTTACACAGGACCAAAAGGTCGAATCAACAGGCGTCTGCAAACGCAGATTTACGAAACTTCTGGTGCAGTCAAAGCACTTGAGAAACGTGGTAGCCAGCCACCGGGTATGCACACCCGATTCCGTCGCCCATCCAACTACGGTATGGCGTTGATGGAAAAACAAAAGATCAAACACTATTACGGACTCGGTGAACGACAGCTTCGTCGTTACTTTGTTAAAGCCACTCAGCAAAAAGGTAACACTGGTGAAAACCTGTTGCTGATTTGTGAGCAGCGGCTGGACAACGTCATCCGACGCGTCGGACTTTCCAAGACACGTTCACAGGCTCGCCAAGGCGTTGCCCACGGTCACTTTCGTGTTAACGGATCAAAAGTCGATCGTCCGTCTTACTTGCTTCGTCCCGGCGATGTGATTTCAATTCGCCCACGCAAGAACATTTTGTCGCTCTACCAAAAGATTCGCGAAATGGGCGTCGAAGGCGAAGGCTGCGAGTGGGTTACATTCGATTCGGAATCGCTTTCGGCAACCGTTCAAGGCAAACCTTCCGGCAGCGATATTAGCTTGCCGGTAGACGCCAACACAGTGGTCGAATTCTTGTCTCGCTAAAAACCACTGTCTCGCGAAAGTGCGGGAAACGATCCATTGGATCCGTCTTCACCGACGGGTCCTTTTTTTTGCTTGGAACAAGACAACAACCGACAACGTCCCGTCATGGGAACCAATTAGGAACAATAATATGCAAACTCAACTCGTAGTCATTGGTGGTGGTCCTGGCGGTTATGCTGCAGCTTTCTTGGCAGCCGACGAAGGCATGCAAGTCGTATTGGTTGAAGCCGAAGGGAAACTTGGCGGAACCTGTTTGCTTCGTGGATGCATTCCCTCCAAAGCTCTCTTGCACGTTGCCCGCGTGGTTTCTGAAACCGAAGAAATGCAACACGACTGGGGCGTTTCATTTGGCAAACCAACCATCGAGATCGACAAACTTCGCGCTCGCAAAAACAAAGTCATTGATACTTTGACGGGTGGACTTGGTGGCCTTGCGAAAAAGCGAAACGTAACTGTGGTCAAGGCCATGGCGAAGTTCGAAAACGCCAACACAATCGTTCTTGAAGGCGACGATCCGTCCATCCCGGCCGGCAACAAAATCACTTTCGAGCACGCGATCATCGCAACAGGCAGTACCCCGGCGATGCCAGGTGCGTTCAGGATTGACTCTGACCGCGTTATGGATTCAACCGGTGCCTTGAATCTTGCCGACATTCCGGAAACGATGTTGGTCATTGGCGGCGGATACATCGGATTGGAAATGGGCACCGTTTACGCCAACCTTGGGACAAAGGTCAGCGTCGTTGAGCTTCAAGACGGATTGCTGATGGGAGCCGACCGCGACCTCGTTCGTCCTTTGGCCAAGAAACTAAAAACGCTGTTTGAAGATCGTATTTTCTTGAACACCAAAGTCGGAACCGTTTCGAAATCGGGCAAAGACAAAGTCGAAGTCACATTCGAAGGCCCCGCGAAATTTGGGACCGAAAAATACGATCGCGTTTTGATCTCCGTCGGGCGCGTTCCAAGCACCCGGAATCTTGGCCTTGAGAACATCCCATCTATTCAAACGGACAAACGTGGCTTCATCGTTCACGACGACAATTTACGAACGGCCGAGTCCAATATTTTTGTGATCGGCGATGCAGCCGGCGAACCGATGTTGGCCCACAAGGCCAATCACGAAGGACGTCACGCGGTCGAAGTCATTCTTGGCCACGCAACGACTTTCGACAAACGAGCCATTCCTGCGGTTGTGTTTACCGATCCAGAAATTGCCTGGGCCGGCATTACAGCTGACGAAGCCAAACGCGATGGGGTTCCCCACGAGGTGGTGGCTTATCCGTGGGCGGCGAGCGGTCGTGCGCAGGCACTTGGCCGAACCGAGGGCATGACGAAGTGGATTGTTGATCCAGAAACCGAGCGAGTTCTTGGCTGCGGAATCGTTGGCCCAGGTGCGGGTGAATTAGTTGCCGAAGCCACGCTTGCGATCGAAATGGGCTGCGTCGTTCGCGACATCACCGAGACAATCCACGCTCACCCGACGCTAAGTGAAACGATGATGAATGCGGGAGAAGTTTTCTACGGCACAGCAACCGAGATTTACAAGCCAAAGAAAAAGAAACCTGCGGCAACTTAAAATCTTTGGCACGCGGACCATCAGCCTGTGTTTCTTGTTGTGCTGGGTTTGATCGCGTTTTCACCAAAAGAAGATTGAGTGTCGTTGCGATTCTTGATAACGCAACTTAGTTGTTTAGGTTTTGGTCAACGCATAGATACGGATGATGGACTGTTAGAGCCGAAGGCGCTGTGAACACAATCACTACGCAGGCGACGGCAATTTATCCAACTCCGAAATATCGGCCACCCAGCCTCGGCAAAGCGGTTCTTTGCATTGGCACTGGATTGCGAACGATGCGGGCCAGCGATAGTCGATCGTAAACTGCTCTTCGCAAAGAATGTCTCGTATCGCGATCAAATACAGACCGGCTTTTTTCTCACCGTGATTTCCACCGGGATGATCAAGCCATTCAAAATCGCAGTTTGGCTGACAACTGTGATTCAAATATCGAAACGGTTCGTATGGTTCAATCTGGTATCCATCAATGGCTTCGAATGTGTAGTTCGTGTCTTGGTATTGGTCCTTAACCAACTCGCCGGTGATCTCTCCAATGACAGATTTGTTTGGGTAAGGGCGTGCGGCAAAAACGCCTTTGCCAACGCCCGCGTCGAGAACTTTGACATATTCGGGTTGGAGGTTTTCGTCAGTGTTGATATCGAAAAGTGTCAATGGATTCCGGGTTTCTATTTGTAGAATTTGTTTTGAGTGATGGGCCAATTAGTATATTGGACTATCGACAAAAACGGGTGATTTTGGAAGTGGGGATACCGTGGCTATCGGCGAAATGGTTTAGTGGGTGCTCCCTCGCTTACACGTCGGGGTCTTTTGCAGGATGGACATTCTTGTCCGTCGCTTCAGGTTTGCGACTGTCGGACAGGAATGTCCAACCTACCTGCTTACGACTCTTGACCAATCAGCTTTCGGCCAATCGTTTCTTTGCGATCTTGATGTAGTCTGAATTGCAATCGATGGCGATATACTTTCGGCCCGATTTCTTTGCGGCAAGCGCCGTGGTTCCTGCTCCAGAAAATGGATCGAGCACGACACCGCCAGGTGGGCAACTCGCGTTGAGACAATTGTTGACCAACGATTCTGGGTAAACCGCGAAATGGGCTTCGCGAAATTTGGAAAGCGAGATGGACCAAACCGTTCGCTTGTTGCGGCCCTTGGGATGGAACGCTTGATCCCAGCGTCCGTCGTGCAAATTATTGTCGCCCTGGTTCTTGCCTTTTTCAGGCGTTCCGCCGCGCTTGCCAAAATGACCGCGGCCGCCTTTCATTTTTGAATTCTCGGAAAACGTTACGTGCGGTTCGCGAACGGCATCCGCATCGTAAAAGTAATCTTTCTTTGCATTGCTGAAAAAGAAGATGTATTCGTGGTCGGTTGTCGGCCGAGTTTTAACGCTTGACGGCATCGCGTTGGGCTTATGCCAGATACAGTCGCTTCGCAGCACCCAACCGACTTCTTTAAGCGCCAAACACACTCGCCACGGCATGCCCAACAATTCGCCTTTGACATATTTGTCACCAATGACAACCCAAGCCGACCCTGTTGGTTTAACGACCCGTTTCAGTTCGGCGAACAATTCCTGCATCCGTTCGACGTAAGCCGCAGGAGAAATCTCCTGGCCGATTTGCAAATCACTGCCGTAATCGCGTTGCCGATAGTAAGGCGGGCTGGTGACGATCGTGTCGACAATCGCATCAGGCAGCCGTTTGGCCACTTCGGTGGCGTCGCCGCAAAGAAATTCGTTGAGGACATTGGTTTCGAGCAGAGGTTTCACGTTTGAAGTCCGTTTCAAAACAGTTTGAGAGAAGCCTCGATTCTACGTACCAAACAGCCATTAGCCAAGATAGCCGCAAAAGCAAAACCACCGCGGCCGTTTATCCATTCAACTTTTGCAATTGGAAGGCTTTAAAACTGCAACGCTTTAAATCGAAAACGAAAAAGGCGGGTGCGAAACCGGTCTGAGGGAGAACTGAATTGCTTGATGGCTTACATTTTGTCCAACACGGATATGCCCAGCAGCGCCAACCCGGTTTGGATCGTCCTCGCCGTAAGATCACAAAACTGAACTCGGCTTTGCTTAAGTTCTTCCGTTTCGGCGTCTTTGACTGAACACTGATCGAAAAACTGAGCGAACGTCTGGCCCAGCTCGAACAGATACGTGCAAAGCAAATTGGGTTTGTACTCGACCAAGACTTCGTCCAACGTTTCGCCAAACTGCACCAACTGAACGGCCAGCTTTCGTTCGACTTCTGTTTCGAACAAAAACGGAACGGGCGATTTTCTTAGTGGCTCTATCTCCACTTCGGCTTTGCGCATGATGCCTTGGACACGAGCGTAACCGTATTGCGAATAGGCAGCCGTGTTACCTTTGAGGGCCAGCATTTTGTCGTAGTCGAATGTGTAATCCGATTCGCGATTGTGCGCGAGGTCGGCGTATTTCAAACCGCCCAAACCGATAACCAAAGCGACCCGACGCATTTCTACTTCTGAAAGACCGTCGTTTTTCTCTTTAACGATTTCAAGTGCACGCGATTCTGCTTCGTCCAACAGACCTTCCAGTCCAACGGTAGCGCCCGATCTGGTCTTGAAAGGCTTTCCGTCTTTGCCCATCACAGTTCCAAAACTGACGTGAGTCATTTCGGCGTCGTCGTAGCCCCAAAGTTTCGCGACATGAAAAAGCTTGCCAAAGTGTTCGCTCTGTCGATGATCAACCACGTACAGCATTCCGTCAGCAGCAAAGTGATTGACCCTGTGTTTGATCGTGGCGAGATCGGTTGTCGAATAATTAAACGCACCGTCTCGTTTCCTGATCATCATTGGAGTCTCATACCCATCGAGAAAGATGCAGGTCGCCCCTTCGCTTTCTCTGGCAAACCCCTTTGCCTCCAAATCGTTGACGACGTTCGCCAATTCGCTATGGTAAAAACTTTCACCCAAAACGTGATCAAAACTCACGTTCATCCTGTCGTAGATTTTCTGAATGTCATCCAAACAAAACGGCAAGAACTCTTTCCAAAGCGCCGTGTTCTCTTCGTCGCCTTTGTGTAACTTTGCAGTTTCGGTCAAAACAGCAGATCCAATTTCGGGATGAGCGTCCGCGTTGGCTTTTAGTGCTTGATCATTTTCCACCGCGGCAATGGTTTGTTCCAAACCGCCGACAAGCAATTTCGTTTCTTCGTCAAGTTTGCCTTTGATTTTTTCTTCTAGCGACTTGACGTTCTTCCTGGCCTTCTTAAGTTCCTTTTTGGCTTTCTTTGCATCGGATTTATCTTCTGGCGTTGGCTGCCCCTCCAGCGATTGTAGAGTCGCGTTTGCATCGGCGAGTTTCTCGGTGGATTCAGGCAGCTCTTTTACTGCCGCATGATAGTCCATCAGTTTTCTGACGTACTTATACAACCTGCCAAGCTCGGTCACCGGCTCTTTTTCATAAGCAGCCATGTCGACGAAATTCTTGTAGCCGTAAATGATCATTCCAAACTGCGTGCCCCAATCACCCAGATGGTTATCGGAGATCGCAGTGTGCCCGACAAAGCGCAGCACGTTTGTGACCGCGTCACCAATTACGGTCGAGCGAATATGCCCAACGTGCATTGGCTTGGCAACGTTGGGCGAAGAATAGTCGACGATGTAGACCTTGGGATCGGCGACTTTGGTTACGCCCAGTCCGCCGTCGGTGATGGCTTCGGTGAGTCGTGACTTAAGCCAATCGTCATCGAGTTTCAGGTTGATGAAACCAGGCCCAGCGATTTCTATACTTTGGCAAAAGTCATCCAGTTTGACTTTTTCAACCAAGTCTGCGGCAACATCGCGCGGAGATTTGCCAAGCTGATTCCCAAGTGGCATCGCGCAATTGGCTTGATAGTCGCCAAATTTTGGATCACCTGCGGGACGGATCATGGCCAACAGACTTGTCGGATCATCTGAAAGACCGGCCAAAGCGGCAGAAAAGCGTGTTTTGATTTCGGAGAGTGGATTCATGCTCAAAGGACGGATTTGATTCGTTTTGGTTCGGTTAGCAATACGACAAAATGGCGTGCGAACGCCTGTCGGCCAAGCAAGAATTTCACAGAATTTGGGTTTCTTCGCAATCGGACTTGGTGATGTCGAAACGGAAATTCCAGCGATATGGTAAGATTTCATTGATGGCGGGACAGATCGCTGGCATGGATTGATTTTTTCCAGGCAGCAATATGGCAAACATCGCCTTGAGCCACACAGGCGGCAACTTTTTTGAACTTGGGATTCGCTGAAACGATGCAACTAATTCGAACCTACTTAGCGCTGGTTTTGCCAGCAGTGACACTTGCCATTTTCGGACTTGCGACTGGAGATCAAGCGCTGGCCAACCACGAAAATGTATCGGCTTTCAATTCACGCCATCCCGTCTCGGTGGTCGAAGCCGACATCTACGTCACTAAATATAAGATGACGGTCAAATTGAAATGCTTTGCCGAAGACTTGGAACTGCTGCAAGGAGTAGAGCCACTTGAAGAAATTAAAGCCGATGGCGTTGTAGTCCAGGCTGGCGGTCACTACGACAATGGCGACCTCAAATTCGCAACTCAAGAGCACGCCAAATACCTGGCCGAGAAAGTCGTGATTCGAAATGCCAAAGGCGAACAGCTAAAAGGTAAAGTCAAAGAAATCACCGAGATCGATATCCCGGACGAAGGAATCAAAGCGGGAAAATTGATGGACTATACGATGGGATTCGTGATTGAGTACGAATATTCGGAACAGCCAGAATTCATCACGATCGAACAAAAAATGGTTGCCGACGGTGCGTTGCTGCCTTCCGAGTTGAAGATTCTGATGAAACAAGCCGGTTCGGACGCCCCGATCATGCACATGATGAAACCAAGCGAGCCGGAAACGTTTCGGTTTGACTGGGACAACCCAATGTTGGCGTCAGACGCTTCAGAAGAAGAGTGGAATTCGTGGTTTGAAAAGCAAAGAGAAACTAATCTTGGTATCACCAGTTACAGCAGCGTTTACTCATTCGTATACATCACCAATCACCAAGTCCGACACGAAGTGCTGATCCCATTGGCAACACTCGCGACGTTGATCGATATCGAACGCGTCGACGAGAGCTTTTTGGAAATCGCGGAACAGGAAGCGGCCGCCGAGAAAATTAAAGCATATTTCTCAGTCGGCAATCCAGTCAAAATTGATTCGGTCGAAGTCCAACCCGTTTTCGATCGCGTCGACTTCTACGGTCTGGAGCTAAAAGATTTTGCGATGCAAGCCGAAAAACGAAAAGTCAGCATGGCCAGTGGCCGCGTTGGAATCATCATGTCGTACAGCACCAAAGGCTCGCCCAGAAAAGTCGAAGTCACTTGGGATAAATTCAACACCCTGATCAAAGTCATCGACGCTGTGATTTTTCCGTACGACAAAATTGAAAAAACACGATTCTCTCGCTTCCTGGTTGACAACACTTATGTTTGGGAAGAGCCAGATCGAGAACCGTTTCCGCCGATCACACAAGTGTCTTCTACGATCGATCTTGACGCTTTTAAACCGCCGACGGTCCGACTTCCGGTAGTCTCAAGTCTCCTTGCTGTGTGTGGTTTGATGTTAGGTCTGGCCGGGCTCGTTTTCCAATCAGGCTGGAAAGGGCCAACGTTCATAACGATTGCTTGCTTGATTGGAGCCGTTTGCACCGTCGGGATCATGAAGCGTGATGTCGTCAATCCGTTTGCAGAAAAGCCAACGTTTGAGATCGAAGAAGAAGAAGCCAAGCAAGTATTTTTGCAGCTTCACAAGAACATGTTTCGCGCGTTCGACTACCACGAAGAAAGTGACGTTTACGATGCACTTGCCAACAGCGTTGATGGTGAGTTACTACGAGAGCTTTATCTTGACCTCAAAGAAACGCTGGAAATAAAAGAGCAGGGCGGGGCAACGTCGCGCGTGGACGAAGTCAATTTCGACGAGGGTTCAAAATCTAAACTTGTCGAGTCAGAAACTGAAACTGGATCACCCGACGATGCGATCGGGTTTGGATATCGTTGCAAATGGAATTTAATCGGATCGATTGAACATTGGGGACATATCCACCAACGTAAGAACCAATACGACGCGGCATTTAATATCCAGCTGGTTGATGATGCCTGGAAGATCACAGCGATGAAAGTTTTGGATTTTGACCCAACCGTTATAAAGCAAGGACCGCGCAAGTTTTAACGATTTTTTCATCTTAAAAACTGGCAGAACCTATCTAGATTGCCGTCATCCAAAAACCCCTTGCATGTAGCAAGAAACGGTATCTAATTTAGGGCAGGGCAGCTCAATCGGCCCGGGCAATTCAAGTTTATTTAGCGATAGAAATGATCAGGATCGGCGGCTCTAAAGATTCGGCTTCGGCAATCATGGCCTACTCGGGATTCGGGTATCCAAACCAAGACGAATGGCGCGTTCACATATCGGGAGTCGCTTGGCAAACTCCGATCATATTCAATATGCGCCAACGGATGATGATTCGAATGCTGGGCGGGGTGATGCACGCAACTCCCGAAGAGATGAACGGAGAGGTGTTTCAAAGTCGGATCACGCCGTTCATGGCCGAAGCCGATCACCGTCAAACCATCATCGCAACCATCAACGGAACTTCGTATCGACTTAAAAAACGGACCCGCAAGAATGGCCACTTTCATGATTGGCTCTCTCTTAAAAAAGATGTGATCGAAAACTCGATCACGACCACCAACGGAGTGGAGACTGTCAATTTCTCAGTAGCGATTGAAGGCGCTGACGCCGAACCGGCAGAATCGATGCTTTACCTCCAGCCCAAACAGGGCATCAGTATCATTTCCGATATCGACGACACGATCAAAGATTCTTTTGTGTCGGATCGCCGCGAACTGTTGGCGAACACTTTCTTGCGGGAATTTAAAAGCGTTCAAGGAATGGCCGAAGTCTACAACCAATGGGCAGCGGCCGGTGCGAGTTTCCACTACGTTTCCTCAAGCCCTTGGCAATTGTATCCGTCACTGCAGCAACTGCATTCGGTTCACGAGTTTCCGTTGGGTACGATGCACTTACGAAATTTTCGTCTGCGTGATCAATTGCTCAAACGAGTAATCATTCGAAGGCAAGGCAAAGCGACCGCCATCCGGACTTTGATCAAGAACATGCGAGGCCGCAAGTTTGTTTTGATCGGCGACTCGGGTGAAAAAGATCCGAAAATCTATCGTAAGATCTGCCGCCAGTTTCCCGACCAAATCAAAGGCGTCTTTATTCATGACCTTCCCAGCAGGCCACTTGAAGACGACCGGTTTAAGAAACTTACCGACGCGATTCCCCACGGCGTTTGTGCCAAGTTCGAATCGGCAACGCAGCTAAGTGAACTTGCTGGTGATCTGCTCGGGTAAAGAATAATCCCGCGCCCAGCGAGGCGCGGAAACCGAGGCGGGAAAAAACACGCGAGATAACCGCTTGCCCCTCGCCCGATCAAGCAACCCAACGTCTGATAGGCCAACTCCTGACTTACCCAAGGTCCCACGGATTCCAAACATTGCTTTCACCGACGCAATTCAACCGCTAAAAATTTAGCGATTAAGCTTGACCCGGCTTTTCCCAACCGCTAAATTTTTAGCGTTAAGAGAAAACGTCAACCCATCACCAAGATCGAGAAATGGGAAATTCGAAAGAACTATCGCGACGCGAGCGACAAATCATGGACGTGATCTACGCGCGCACAGAGGCTACCGTCAAGCAAATCCAATCCGAATTGCCTGACGCCCCAACCGAAATGGCGATTCGCCGACTGCTTCAAATTCTCGAAGAAAAAAACTGGCTGAAGCGGCGGAAAGAAGGGCGTGCTGTTGTCTATTCGCCCAGGCAATCAAAACAACGTGCGGGCGTAAATGCACTCAAGCACGTATTGGATACATTTTTTGGTGGAGCAGTCGACGAAGCACTCGCGGCGCACTTGGCCAGCAAAGAAACTGCGACGCCGAAGCAACTTCGTCGAATCCAGAAACTTATTGCCGATGCAAGGAAACAAGAAAAATGAATTTTATCTTTTCCGAATCACCGATATTGAGTTTTATGATCGATGTCACGATCAAATCTTCATGCTTGATCTTGTTGATGGCATTGGCGTGCTGGATCTTGCGGCGCGTTTCATCTGCATCTTTCACAAGCACAATATGGTCCGCGACCATCGTCGGTGTTGTCGGGATGCCAATTCTTGTATGGTCCTTACCATCACTGCCGTTGCTTCCACAGTTTTCCCAACTCAATCCGCCAGCCACCGCGCTAAGAATGGAAACGCTGACGAGAACAAATTCGAATTTGCCCAACCCATCTGGCATCCTGCCCGAGAAACCAAGTAAGCCAACGGATTCCGCTGTAGCAGCATTGCCAATCGACAACACGACAAGCCATCTCGAAATCCCTCTTTTCAGCCACGATTCACAATCAAAAAGACCGTCGCAAACTTTCAATGTAATTGTCTTGATTTGGACGATGGGAATGCTGATTGGATTTGCCAGAATGGTTCGAAGCTATGTCAGAATCCTGCTGTTTTCGAGTTCGCAATCTCGTTTGGTCAAGCCTGAATCGAAACTGGTGAAGTTGGTGAAAGCCGAATCACGAACGCTCGGCATACAACCGCCGCAAATCAGACTTGGTGAAGTTGGGACCATGCCTGCGGTTTGGGGAATCTTCAACCAAAACCTCTTACTGCCTGCGGATGCCGAGACATGGCCTGAGCATGAGCTCAAACAAGTCGTAATACATGAACTGGCACATTTGAAACGCCGGGACCCCGCGATGTTGCTACATGCTCGACTTGCAGCCACAATCTATTGGTTCAATCCTGTGGTTTGGTTTGCCGTAAACGAGATGTCACGTGAGCGCGAGGCAGCTTGCGACGATTTTGTATTGTCGACTGGAGCAAAGGGCAGCGACTATGCGGAATTGCTTTTGAAGATGGCCACGCAAAGCAACGAGTCACTTATTGCTGGCTATCTTTCACTGGCGATGGCACGGCCATTGAAAGTGGAAACTCGTATCGACCGAATTCTTGACGTCAAACGCCGCAGAAACCAAGCCCGATTACAGATCGTGGTAGCGATTTTTATTGCGGCGCTGATTGCTTCAAGCGCTTTTGCAGCTGTGGCACCCATTGAGCAAAAACAAGACCAACAAAACGAGACCGCTTCAAACAAAACCAAGATTAAAGAGCCGGCATCTACACGCAAACCGGCCGATCAAGAAAATGAAAAAGAGAAAAACGGCCAAGTAGAGCTCGCAGCCGAATCCAAGGTTCTACTTTCGGCCCAAAATCGTGTTTCATCGGAATTGTCGCGTGCCGCTGGGTATGTCGAAGCGCTTCAGACCGGCGCCGGAACATGGGATCAGCTTTCTTCGAAGGGCGACACAACCGCACTGGCAACACTTGCGTTGATTCGGGCTGGCGCAGCGGCCAATGCGAAGAAACGAAAACGGGCGGTTGAAGCTTTGGCTAAACTAACGTTCGACACGACGTACACCGTATCATTACAAACGATTGCACTTTGCGAATCGGACTCGTTGTCACATGCCAAAGTCATCCGGGCAAATGTAGACTGGCTGTGCAAAGCTCAGCAAAAAACCGGACCAGTAAAAGGCGGTTGGACTTACGTTTTACCTACCGAGAAACACACATCCGCAGATGGATCCAATTCGCGGTTTGCGATTTGGAGCCTGACGATTGCTAAAAAATATGGCTTCAAAATTCCGGATGAGAATTTTGATTTGGCGGCGGCGTACTGGCTGGACTCGCAACACAAGAACGGAGGCTGGGGCTATACAACTGGGGCTGCGGAATCTTCAGTAACGATGACGCTTTCAGGGATCGCTAGTCTTTCCCAACTGAAACCGGCGCTCGCCGACAAAGCGGGCTTGCATGCGAAACTGGATAGAGCGGTTGCCAGAGGATGGAAGTTCAAAGACATCGAGGCAAAAGTCTTCGCGCAAAAAAAATTCAACATGTATGCGTGGCAAATCTATTCGCTTGCCTCGCAGGTGACTGACAAAACGATTAAGGACTTGGACCAGACACAGATTTCATCGCCCCAAAAAATAGAAGCCACTTTCACGAAAGCTCGCTTGCAAAGTGGAGTGAGTGGTTCTTTTGGGCTAGGTTGGACGTTGATTGAAACATCGTTGGCAATCATTGCCCTTTCGCCTGAAGAAGTGATAGGAGTCACCCAATTGCCTGCTGAAGAAAAATCTCGATACCTTTTGGATTTTAAGGGGCTAGGGCGTTGATTCTGCAGAAGGAGAATTCAACAGCCTTCGTGGCGGTTGCCACAGAAATAATCGACAGCGAGTGACTGCTCAAAAAATGCCTGTGTAACAATGGAACCGTTGTCAAAGGAGACAACAAGATTGACTTTAACCTTGAGAAGTAAGCCCCCGCTCAATTCCGGACTCAGCCGAAAATAGGCTTCGCCTCAGCTTGTTGAAGAGACACAAATGCTGTCATAAACAATACATTAGTCACGCTCAAGCCCGCTGGTATCAATCAGCGGGCTTGATTTTTGCGCCGTTGTGGGTGCTTGCACTGATCTATTCTCAAAAAATCTCCCCGAAATTGACCATTCAAGCTGGTTAAGATTTGCGGGTCGTGCCGATAACAACGGCAACTCGGATTATTACGATAATACCGATAGGCTAAATCACTCCCCCCATGATGAAGCTGCGTTATTCCTGAGGAGCCATTGCGCGCCCCAAGATTTACCGACCTCGGACTGGAGTGAATTCCCGATGGGAACTAGCAAAACCAAACACTTATCCTGCCACATAGCCTGCCTGCTTACTCTCGCAACCAGCGGGATGGTTTGCGGCCAATCCTACCCTCAGCAATACCGTGCTCAGCAATACCGTGCTCAGCAACAACATCCTGCTCAACGTACCTCTGCTCAGCAAGCCTACTATCAGCCGCTAACGCAACAACAGTATCAACAGCACAAAACGGTCGCTTATCAAGAATCGTTTGGCGGTTCGAGGACTAATGACGTAGCGCCGGGGCCACCAAGCTCGATGTCGTTGCAACAACGCGCTAACCAATTGCTTCAACGAGCTAGCCAAAGTCCTGTCCCTCGCCGCGCTGGTTCATACGGCAACAACGCACCGTTCCCACCACGGGTTCGCGCAGGAAGCGCTGGATACCGACGTCTTCAAGATCAACAGTCAGATCCGTTTGGCGATCCAGTACCGGGCGCTCAAGGGGGAAACCAAACCAAGCCTTCGAATCAATTTGATCCATTTGCCGACCCACCAAGCGCACAACCACAAAGAAATGATCCGTTTGCCGATCCAACTCCAAATCCCAACTTGCAACGCACACCAAACGTAGCTCCGCAAGATCCATTCGGAGATCCGCCCAAACAAACCAATCCATTTGGCGATCCAACTCCTAACCCCAACATGCAAACACCAAACGTAGCTCCGCGAGATCCGTTCGGAGATCCGCCCAAACAAGACGATCCGTTTAACCCAGCTCCCAACCTGCAAGGCGCACCAAACGTCGCGCCGAGAGATCCGTCTCCACGTATGCCTAGCCAGGGACGAGATCCTATCCTGCCAGATGATGCTCAATTTACACCAGAAAATTTAAACGCTCCTAGACAAACGGTCCCACCAAAAACGGATCCCCCGCAACAAGAGCAACCACCCGAACAAGAAGAACCTGGCCAGATTCCCGAGAACCCATTTATAGATCCAAACTCAGATCAAACGCCAGATCCGCTGTTGCCGCCGGACTACATTCCACCGTCTGGAATTTACAAGCCACCAGCAGACAGAAATTTACCTCCGATTATTCAGCCTGGAATGGTCGCTCCTCCAACAGGTATGGCGCCGCGGACTTATCCACGCACGGTTCCACGACAAAACTACCAACCTGCATACCAACCGATCCCAGGGGCCGCGCCCAATCCACAGCAAGGATACGCGCAACCAAACTATGCCCAACCGGGTTTCGGTCAGCCAGAGTATGCTCAACCGCCGCAGCCTGGATATAGCCAGCCTGGATATACCCAACCTCGTCAACCTCAACCTCGTCAACCTCAAACTGGTC
>CAYZGP010000038.1:9899-31721 GCA_964478065.1 uncultured Pirellulaceae bacterium | reverse complement strand
CAGCCTGGATATACCCAACCTCGTCAACCTCAACCTCGTCAACCTCAAACTGGTCAACCTGGTTATGCCCAGCCACTGTACGCCGGTCCTACCGCTCCCAATGCACCAGCGGCAGCTCCGGCCAACAACGATGTCTACAATCCGGTAGTCGGAAGCAACAACAGCAACAGAAACGCTTGCTTTGACTCGGGCTGTCCGAATTTTTACTTTTCATTATTTGGAGGCGGGTCATTTCTTCGCGATGTTTCATCCGAAACGGGTGAACTTGATACAGACGACGGCGGGACTTTCGGCGCCGCATTGGGGCGACGCAACGGTCGTAACTTGCGGTCGGAGATAGAGTTTACGTATCGACAAAATGACATCACCGGATTCAGTAGCGATAGTCTGTTCACTCCGCTTGAAGGCGACATCGACTCCTTTTCGGGAATGGGAAACGCCTACTGGGAATTCATCGATGTCCCGACGCGATTCTTGAAGCCTTATATTGGTGCAGGAATTGGATTCGTAATTTTCGATGCTGATGTGCAAACGCCTGGCGGCCCAAGCATCGTTCCAACCGGAGCCGCCAATGAAACAAGTTTTGCGTTTCAATACATGGCTGGCGTGAACTACAAGGCATATCGCAACGTGGATCTTTACGCCGAGTACCGATTCTTTGAAGCCGAATCCTTTCGGGTTGAAGCCTCAGATTTCACTGGAAATTATGACTACGAGTCAGACAACGTTCTGTTTGGTTTCCGCTGGAAGTTTTAATCCAGTCTGTTTTCAACTGGCGACAAAGCAAGTCGATCGTTATCGCGTAACGCAAGCCCCACTATTCCCGCGGCCCAATCACCAACATGCGAACAGAAATACAATTGTTGTTGATTGGGTTGGGTGGCGCGATCGGCGCGCTGTCACGGTATGGTATTGCTGAATTCGCCAAACAGACTTTCTCCCAAGCATTTCCAGTAGGCACGCTGCTGGCTAATCTACTGGGCTGCTTCTTGATCGGTGTGTTGATCGGCAGCGGTTACGGTGAAAAGAACGAACCCCTTAGATTGGGTTTCGGAATTGGCTTTCTTGGTTCACTCACCACTTTCTCCACGTTCAGCGCAGAAACGATCGGCCAATTCAACGACGGCCATTGGGCAGTCGCGTTTTCAAACGTAATGGTCAACGTCGTACTTGGATTAACCTTTGTCTTTTTAGGCATGGTGGCCGGAAAAAAACTAGCCAGCTAAATTGGGCCGTTCGCGCGCGGACTTACAAAGCTGCCTGCAAATATTTTTACTCACCCACTGCGATCAAACTATTCTGGGTTCGGAAAAACATCACACGATCAGAAATTGCGGGTGTTGCGAGAATCGACTCATTGCAATGATTCGTTTCGACGACTTCAAACTCTGGGCCAGCTTTTACGACGATCACGCGTCCGTCTTCAGCGGTCAAATAAACGTGTCCATCACCGGCAACAGGCGAGGCCGTAAAACTTAACGCGCCGCCAGAAACACGAACGCGTTTTTTGTATATTTGCTTTCCCGTTTTTGCGACGTAACATGTCAGAATGCCGTTGTTGGCACAGGTGTAAAGATAATCCCCATAGACGATCGGCGTTGGCATGTACGGCCCGCCTCGTTTAACACTCCACGGGATCGACGCGTTTGTCGTGGTGTCCTTCGCTGGGGTAATATCGCCGCGGGCTTCGGGTCTGATCGCATAGATTGGCTGAACAGGTGAGTAGCCGCTGGAAATGAAAATCAAACCGTGCGCCACGAACGGTGTTGGAACCACAATCTCCGAATTGTCACTTACACTCCAAAGTTGTTCTCCACTCTCGAGGTCGTATCCCCGAGCCGCTTTTGTGCCGTTAGTGATTAGCATCGGGCGGCGGTCCAATTTTTTTCCGCCTTCGCCAAAGTCATGAATGGTGGGCGTTGACCAAGTCGGAATTTCATCGCGCTCGGTCCGCCAGGCTTCATCGCCGGTCGCCAAATCAATCGCCGCGATGAAAGACTGGCCTTGAATGTCGCACTGAACATAAACTTTGTCTTCATAGATAATAGGCGAGCTCGCAAATCCCCATTGGTAACCGGGGTCGTAAAACCAACCGCTGTCCAACAACCCAAAATCAACACTCCAGTTCAAATCGCCGTTAGAGGCGTAGCAATATAAACCTTCGGATCCAAAAAACGCGACAACGTGTTCTCCGTTGGTCGCGACCGTTGGGTTGGCGTGCGAAGATTTCCCGTGGCGTTTGACTGCCGGTTTGGCGGTGTTGGCTGTTTTTTCCCAGATGAGGCTTCCGTCATTTTTGTCGTAGCAGAAGACTTTGAATTCGTACTCTTTGTCTTCTTCAACCGAATTAACATCGCCGTACAAACCGATTTTCAATTTTCCGCCATCGCCTTCGCTAACGGCAGATGTCAGATAAATTCGATCGCCCCAAATCGTTGGACAAGAAAGCCCCAGCCCAGGAACAGGCGTTTTCCACTTCAAATTCACATTCTTTTCTACTTCATCTGCTTCTAATTCTGGCGATTCTTCTTTGGCTGCATCGTCGTCTTTGTTTGCATTCTCTTTTTTTGCTTCTTCTGTTTCCTCTATCGATGAATCCAGTGCAACGGTGTCCGCAACAACGTGCCATTTTGTTGGCGGACCCTGCCCTTCGGCGATCCCACGGGCACCGTTGCCTCTAAACCCAGGCCAGTTCGAGGAAGAAATCGCAAGATCGGCCAGTAAAGAACTGGTGTCGGGCGCACCAGATTCTCCCGGCTCCGTTGCAGCGATTTCAGGCTTTGCCATTTCAAGATCAGCCGGTGATTTTTCCGGTTCAGTATCTGCGACCGGTCTGGGTGGCAAGTCGGATTCCAATACCGGGGTTAGCAAATAATTTCTACGTACGGAAGTCATCCGAATTTGTTTGACCGCATCGTCCTCCATTTCAAAAACAAGAGTTGATCCGTTAAATGAAAATTCATTTCCACCGACATTGACCAAATTCGTTTTGTTGCCGCCGTCAAAACTGACTTGAAGTTTCTTGTCATCCGAAGAAAACTCCGCTTTGAATTGCTGAGTCTCGAATTTCCCAACGTACTGATTGAGAAGTTCAGGAGTCATCTCAGTAATTGCGGGAGCGGGAAGGTCGAGTCGTTCGAAAATGGAAGTTAGTTTTTGTTTTGTCTCAGCATCCTCAGTTCGCATCGCCGCAATCCAGGCTTTGATCAATTGCTCTTTTGAAATCGTTTTGGAATCAACGATCATTTTTGCAAATTCATGATCGCCGCCAACGATTGCTTCCATGAGTTTGGGAAAACTGCCCGCACCACCGTAAGCCATCATCATGGCAGTGATTTTCTTATTCTTCGACCAACTCATCGGCGTCGCATTGTAAAACGAATCCTTGGCATTGGGATTGGCTCCGTTGTCGAGCAAGAGTTTTGCGATCGCTTCGTGTTGGCGATCGCAAGCGTAGAATAAAGCGGTGGCGCCGTATGCAGTTTTCGCGTCGACCTCGATGCCGTAATTCAAAGCCGCTTTAACGGTTTCCAAATCGCCTTCTCTAGCGGCACGCCAGTAAGTTTCATTTGTCAGGTTTTCGAGCTTCATTGTGGAGTTGACGATCATACCCGGGATCACGGGGGCGCTGGCGGGATCATTGACTTCTTGAGCCATTCCGTAAATCGCTTGAGTCAAACAAAAGACGACGAACACAACAAACGTTTTTGAATTGAAAAACACGGCCAACCTGATAACAAAAAATGGATACTCGTTATTAAACAAGTACCCATGATAATGTCTTCAGTTTTCGATTGAAAAACTATTTTAAGAAAAGCGGCTTCAAATGTCGCTCGTAAAGATTCTCTGTCACATTGCGGCTAATGGATTCTTCATATTTGACCAGCATATCCAAATAGCGATCACCCATCTTGGCGGCAATTTTGTAACCGACATGCAGCAATTGGCGGAATGACGAATTGAATTGAGTATGGTTCGGATCGTGTCGAAGTGCGTTTACATATTGCTCAGACGACCACCCGTTGACGTCGACTGGCGCAGGAAGTTTTGCCGGATCAATGTCAATCACGGTGGCGTACGGTTCGCAAAGTGCTGCCGAATGCTCGAACGCTTGAGCGTAAACTTCTTTTGCGATTTCCAGTCCCGCGCCACCGGCCTCAGCAAGTCCGATTAATTCTTCGAGCCAAGTCGTACCTGCGGTTTTGATATGTAAACCGGCTCCTGTTTTCTCCAACGCGCGGCGGATCGGGCCATAGATGGAAAATTTATCGCTTCCAGAGTGAACGCTTAATTTCAGATTCGCCGGCAATCCATATCGGTCGATGGCAAAAGCGATCACGGCCAGGTCGTCTTCGAATTCTTTTTCAAACTGGGCCACGTCGCCAACGTAGTCGACGCCTTTGTTGAATCGGCCTGTGAACTTGGGAGCAATCGTTTGGATCGGAATGCCTTCTTTTGCGATGGCGGCGAGAATGACAAGCAATTCTGGTGGCGTTTGTGGGCTGTCCGTTTCGTCCATGGAGACTTCGGTTACAAAAGTGCCTTCGCCGTTTTTTCTGGCAATGTAACGGTAGATTTCGCCTGCCAAATGAACGGACTTTAGATACTTGTTTGCAGTCGCCGCGATCGACTCGCGCGTCATCTCAAGCGGTTCCGGGATGCCAGGAATGTTCAGTGAGCTGATCAATTCTGGAATCGCATCGATGAAAGAGTCGACTTCGGACTCGCTGGCTGGCGTACCAATCGCATCGGCGACATCGATCGTGTAAAAATTGCTGCTACTGAGAAATGGGTCCACAATTTTCAAATTGATATGGTCAGCGTCCACGTAGTACGACTTGGTCCAGCCAAGATCATTCACGGCTGCGTCGGCTGCGGCGCGGCAACTGGAAATTTCAGAGCCGATGGTTTGGTGTTCGCGATTGGATTTGTTCCAAACGGGCACGATTTCAACGCCTTGGCCAGCCGCTTTCATGATCGCAGCAAGCTGGGCTTTGCCTTGGTGGGCAAAACGATCGCCAACACCAAACGAGAATTTTTCGATGATCAGTGACATGGTTGTCCTTGTTGTCTTTTGGTTTCGGAAGTCATGGTTGAGCCAAGCAACTCATTGCTGCCTCTTGGTAATGCGACGAATAAATTTCGGCTAAGCATCGAGGTCGATTTGGATTTTTGTAATGCTTGCTGGATCTTCGCACCACGCGTTCATTGCTTTTGGTGCGTCAGCCAGCGAAACGGTTTTTGTGATGACCGTTTCAAGCGGAAAATTTCCAGCTTCAAGCATCGAGACAACGTTATGAAAGTCTTCGGGTAACGCGTTACGTGATCCGCGTATATCAAGCTCCTTGAGCACAAAGAACTTTGTCTCATATTCGATGGGCGCTTTGGCCCAGCCGATATAAACCACGCGTCCGGCGAAGCAAACCTCTTCGACTGCCATGCGATAGGTCATTGGGTGGCCGACGGCTTCGATGATAACGTCAGGACCGTGACCGTTTGTAAGTTCGCCCAACCGCTCGTGAGCATTCTCCGTTCGCGAGTTGACAAACTCAGTCGCTCCGCAAGATTTTGCGACCTGACTTTTGTTGTCTTCGATGTCGATTGCGATCACGCGTGCGCCACGAAAGTTCGCTCCGGCGATCACACCCAACCCAATCGCGCCGCAACCGATCACGGCAACTGTATCCGTTTTAGTGACGTTGCCACGAGAAACCGCATGGAACCCGACTGTCAGCGGTTCAACCAACGCCAATTCCTGAAGCGAAAGTTTTTCCGATGCGATCAGTTTTTCAACTGGGGCCGTCACAAATTCACAAAGTGCTCCGTCTCGCTGCACCCCAAGCGTTTCGTTATTCATGCAGCAGTTAAAACGTTCCTTTAAGCAAGCCGAACATTTCCCGCAGGCGGAGTAGGGGATCACAAGGACTTCCTGGCCGACGCTCCAGCCCGTGACACCTTCGCCAAGCTCCGCAATCGTCGCACCGATTTCGTGGCCCGGAACTCGCGGGTAAGTAACCAACGGATTGAGCCCTTTGAAGGCACCAAGGTCACTGCCGCAATAGCCGACTCGATTGACTTTGAGCAAAACTTCGCCCGATTTTGGCGCGGGTTTTTCTCGCTCTGAAAGAACGACTTTGCCGGGCTCAGAGATTTCGATTGCTTTCATGGAATTTTTTTCCGTTGAGTTATTGCACCCAGCCATAGCCAGCTAACGCTGAGGCCGTTTTGTTGCTGTAATTAGCGAGTGGGTTAAGTCTTGATTTTGCCAAGCGGCGCCATCTCGATGAATCGAGTTAACGTTTTACGAATGCCTTCTTTGATTTCGGTTCGTGGAAGACCGGGGAATTTCTCTTCGACCAGTGAATCCTCCAAGTCGCAAATGAATAGGTTGGGAGTCGCCGTGTCTGCGATGCCGGTTTCGAGAAAGTCACCGATCTCCAGTTCGTTGGCGACTTCTTTGATCAAGTCGAGAAACTGATTGACCTCAATCGTTTTCCCTTTGATGTTAAACGCTTCGCAACCGCGAAACGGCATCATGCAAACGCCGGCAAAGTGTGCACCGACATCTTCAACGTAGTGATAATTTTCGCGACCCTTGTAAGGCATGCTTGAAGCAATCGTTTTTCCTTCACTCGCTCCAATCGCTAATGATTTCATGATCTTGGTCGGTGCTGATGTTGTTCCTTGATCGCGCCCAGGGCCAAAAGTTGTGTTGAGGCGAAGCGATACGGTTGGCACTCCCGTTTTTTCGTGAAACAAAGCCGCCAAATGCTCGCCAGCAACTTTCCAAACGCCATACAGGTTTGGCGGAGCGAGCTGTGCATTTTCGGGAACTGATTCGCCAGGGTACATCGCACGTTTTCCGTAGACCGCACCAGAGCTGGCAAACACAAACCGCTCAGGCGGCGTTTTGAGATCACTGACCATGTCAAATAACTTCATGGTGCCGGTCAAATTGATTGCCACGCCCTTTTCCGGGAACGCAGCACAATCGGGACTTTGCAACGCGCCTAAATGGATCACATGGGACGGCGAAAATTCTTGCAAAGCGTCACGAAGCGAATTCGTATCGCCGATGTCGACTTTGATAAACGCAATTTTCTTTTGGTTTACGTATTCGCGAAGCTGACTGCCAAACCAAATCTCCAATTGATCTACGTTGCTCGATCGGGTGGCGATCACAATTTGATCGATGTTGTCGCCGTATTCAGTAAGTAACTTGTAAACGGTTACTGCACCGATGCAGCCGGTACCGCCTGTGATAAAAATTTTAGCCATGGATATTGTCAATTGTCGCTTAGTTATTTTCGCGTGTTAGATGTGTAAAAAAATGGATTGCTTTTCACGATGAGCAGCTTCGAGTTCGCCGTTGAGCCAATGAGCTACTTGGTGAGACAACAAAAACGATTTTTAAGGACTAGTTAACCGCCAAGATTGCTTTGGGGGTTTGGGCAGTAATCGATTCTTCCATTGCCGTCATCGCATCGTCAAACGAGTATTGTTGCGAGTAGACATCGACAGGGAATACGCCGCGTTGGAGTAAATTCTGGGCAATTTGAAAGTCTTCTCGGTTGGACCCCATGACGCCTTGCATCGATTGGCCGGAGCGTGTGAAAGCTGTCGCTCCGAACGTAACATCGGCACCAAACGTTGCGATAACACAAATGTGACCTTCGAGTTGAACGGACAATCCTGCAGACCCCAGCGCGGGTGGGAACCCGGAACATTCGATCAAGCAATCAACGGTTCCGTTTTCATACGTGTCACCAAACCGCCGGCCTTCCAAGTCTTCGATTCCAGCGGCAAGTTGTTCGTGAAGCGGTTTTTCTTGTGAGACTACGATCGGGACAAAGCCACGTTCTTGAGCCAATTTCAATCTGACATTTCGGTCTTGTTCGATCCCCGTGACCGCAACCCGAGCACCAGAAGCACGTGCGAGCTCGGCGGCCATCAATCCGATGATTCCACAACCCGAAACGACGACGTCCATTCCTGGTTGGATGTTTGATTTTCGATGAACCGCTTGCGCGACCACGGACAACGGTTCGACAACGGCTCCTTGAAGTGCCGTCAATCCATCAACTAGCGGCATGCAACGTTCGATGTTGACGACCATTTTTTCAGCCATCGCACCATCGCGGTGGAACCCAAATATCTTTTTCTTGCGGCAATAGTTTGGTCGGCCGCGACTACAGCCTCGACATCGCAAGTCACCACAACCGTTCATGGGGATGATGCAAACGACATCGCCAATTTTCAGTCCGCAGCTTTCTTCGGTATTGGGTCCAAACGCAACGATTCGCCCACTGGCTTCGTGGCCAATTGTTCTGGGCCGCTGGACCCATGTGAAATTTGGTTTGCCACAACTGGCGCTATTATCTGACCCGCAGATGCCAACAAACAACGGCTCGACCAGAACTTCGCCTTGTCCGGGCTCCGGAAGCGTAACCGACTCGACCGCCAAGTTACGTGTGATTGCGCCTTCAGGTTTACCGGGATTGATGTATTCCGTTCCATTGAGTCGCAGCGCCGTGATGGTCTCAGCCAAGGGTTTCTCCAGTTATTCTTCACTTTAAAACAAGCCTCAGATTCTAGCGAGGATTGCGGGTTTTCGCGAGTCTCATTGAACGCGTCTGGTGAGTGACCACCTTTGCGTTGCCACATTTAGTGGAATCGTTGATCAGTGTTAACGCGAAACCCGCGAGCTTGAACTGTGACCAGCGAGCCTGAACTCTGGCGAGTCCAGCTACACTGTTGCGTCTTGATTGGCTAGTCACTTTCGGCGTTCTCGAAATGGCTTAGAATGTTGATTCATATTCACGACAGCTTTCAAATCTCAACTTTCGAAAAATCGAACATGGAAAAGCGAACACTTGGAAACACAGGCATGGACGTATCCGTCCTTTCATTTGGCGCGTCTTCGTTAGGCGCGGAGTTTCGAAAGATCGATCTCAACGAAGCCATCAAAAGCGTTCACGTCGCGCTTGATCATGGGATGAATTTGATCGACAGTTCGCCTTACTATGGCCGCGGCCTATCGGAATCATTGCTTGGGTTCGCGCTCGATGGGATTAAGCGAGACAGTTACTACTTGTGCACGAAGCTCGGCCGTTACGCGCCGACGCATTTTGATTATTCAGCCAAACGGGTTCGAGAAAGCATCGATATCAGTCTGGAACGAATGAAGACAGACCATCTGGACATCATTCTTTGTCATGACATCGAGTTCGTTGACATGAAACAAATTTGGGTAGAGACGATTCCTGAATTGCAGAAAATCAAAAAAGAAGGCAAAGTTAAATACATCGGCGTGTCGGGATATCCAATGAAAATCTTTCGCGAAGCCGCCGCCCACTCCCAGATCGACGTCGTGCTTTCTTACAACCACTACACGCTTCAGAATACGATGTTGCTTGATCTGGTTGATGAGATGAAATCCAAAGGCATTGGTCTAATGAATGCGGCTCCGTTCAGTGCCCGCTTGCTTACCAACGCGCCGCTTCCTGTTTGGCACAAAGCCACCGACGACGTGCGTGCGATTTGTAAAAAAGCAGCGGAGCATTGTACTGCCGCTGGTGTGGACATCGCGCAGTTGGCGCTTCAATTCTCCGTTGCAAATCCAGACATGACGACTTGCATCACCGGCTCAGCCAATCCCGATCGCGTTGCCCAGTGGTGCCAATGGCTTGAAAAACCACTTGACGAACAGTTGGTAAAAGAAGTCCAGGAGATTCTCCAGCCAATTCACAATTGGTTTTATGTTGAGTGCCGGCCAGAAAACAGCGACCCCGCTTAAGCTCGCAAACCCACAGCAACCTACGTCTGAAAACCGAAACAAAGGCCGTTGAAAAATGAGTTTGATTGTCGATTCACATCATCATTTCTGGGACCGAACGATGGCCCAGTTTGATCACTCGTGGCAGGAGAACGAAGGGCTTGAAAAAATCTGCCGGTCGTTTGTTGCTGACGATCTTCAGCCACTAATAGATCATGCCGGCGTCGACAAAACGATTTTCGTTCAGACACAGCACAACGTCGAAGAGAATCGCTGGGTGCTTGGCGTTGCCGAGAAACACGATTGGATCGCGGGCGTCGTTGGTTGGGTTGATTTGGCAAGCGATGAATGTGAAGCGCAAATCGAGGAGTTCAAAGTCCATCCTAAATTCGTCGGCGTGCGACATGTTGTTCAAGACGAAAAGAATGACGACTTTATTGTTCAAGACGACGTCATGCGTGGGCTTGGGATTTTGGAAAAGCATGAAATCCCCTACGACCTTCTTTTTTACGTCAAACATCTCAAACACGCGGCAACGGTCGCGAGAAAGTTTCCTTCGCTTCGTTTGGTGATCGATCACTTGGCCAAACCGGCAATCAAGGAAGCCAAAACTGAGGGCTGGAAAGAGCATTTTGTCGAAGCCGCAAAATGCGAAAACGTTTACTGCAAACTTTCAGGGATGGTCACCGAAGCAGACCATGACAACTGGAAAGCCGATGACCTGAAGCCGTATGTTGAAACGGCGTTAGAAAACTTCGGAGCCGATCGTTGCATGTTTGGAAGCGACTGGCCGGTGTGCGAATTGGCAGCGACCTATCAGCAAGTCTTCGACGCGCTCATCCATTGCATAGGCGGAGTTTCAGATTCGGAGCGCCAAAAAATCATGGGGCTCAACGCGATTGAGTTTTACTCGTTGGATGTTAGTTAGTACGTCTTCGTAAGGATGGACAGTCCTGCTAGTCATTCCTGTTTGTTTTTTGGCTCGCGAATGTCGGGCAGGAATGTCCACGTACCCGTTTGTTACAGATTTAAGAACGGCAGGTTTCTATCGGTGCCATTGTGGCGACGACTGTGGCTGCCAACTGGCTGGTTGGACCCGTCTGTCGTAGTGAAGCTCTTGTGGATAAACCGGAGCCTGATTGCCATGGGCAGGGATTCGTTGTTCAGGAACAATCGGCTGGCGTGCTCCTAGTTGTAGCTGGCGTCCGTATACTTGGAGCAGATTTGTGTTCTGGCCAGTGCGATTGAATCGCCCCGTTTGGTTGTGTCCACGAGTTGCGTTGTAGCCGAAATCGAGTTTCTCGTAACCAGCAGCCGGTGCTGGTTTTTGATATGGCTGCTGATAATTTGGTTGCTTGTAGCTCGGCTGTTGATATTGAGTTGGTGCTGTCCGTGGAGCTTGGTAATTTTGCTGCAAGTACTCCTGAGAATTGATGCTTCTCGCTGGCTGGGATGGAGTGGAATAGTTGGCACGACCAGTGACTTGGCTGCTTGTGGCCCTGCCTCGACCGTCGGTTGGTGCGGCCGATTGGATGGCTCGTTGAAACACGACATCGACGACTTGATTGAATTTTTGTCTTACACCTTCATCGATCTTTAATCGCGTCCCCATTTGCTGAACGCCCGGACCATTTTTTTCGGTCGTTTCGTTTAGCCGCTCGACAAATCGCAACGACTCGACAAAGTTATGATCCGCAGTTGTGCCAACCAGCGGCGAAATCGTTTTGGCGATCAATCCCGCAGTCGCGTTTTCGACTTTTAGAAAGACATCCAACTGATTGGTCGTGACCGGTTTGCCGTCCGTCCCAATTCGATTGTCGGTTCGCAAAACCAACACGCATTTACCGGTAAGTTTACGTTTAAGAACTGAGCCTTCGTACGTTCCCGTTCCGTAAAAAATGTGCATGTTCTCGGTGCCGTAGACTAGCTCCAAATTGCTGATTGTTCCAGCGCCATCGTTTGTCGAAACGGTGAATGGGCCGGTGCGCTCGGTCGTCATTTGGGTGACGCCCATCAGTTGCCAAATATTGACAATGACTTCGGGATAACGAACAAGGAATCGAAAGTAGTCGGGGTCTGCGTTGATGGCGGTGACGGGAAGCCTGCGATAAATGCTCGGCTTGGCGAGAATATCACCAATCTTGTCTTTAGTTTGTTGGTTCAGCTGGTTGTATGGAATCGAGTTTACGGTTTGCTTGCGCAATTTTTTAGCGCCAGAACCGCTGGTTAGTTGGTCGGTCGCTACTGCGCAGTCAATCGTCACTAGACACGCGAAGAGCGCCGCTATTGCCATACAAATGGCTAGTCCGAAATTGGGTCGATAGGTCATGTGTTTTTCCGTATCAAAATCTCGAACGTTCGGCGGTGGTGAACGTGCGATTTTTCCGCGCGAATCTATGCGGCATTGAATGGTTATTCGGTCGATCCAGCGAAGGTCGGACAATGAATTTGGTCAGAAGTGACTCAAAGTACGGAGGAGCGCAAGCATTGGTTCTGCAACTTACGCAGTTTGTCGAGCGGTGCATGCACTGGTGTGCTTGCAGATGGAAGGAAAGAGTTCAGAATTAGGATTAACATTGCATTTTGAGTTGCGGATTTAAAATCACGCATTCATTTCATAGCATCAACGCCGACCCACGCTTTCCCATCAACGCTATCCTATTAACGCTTTCTCTTTTTCGCTGCTTTGCGATCTGGGCGGTAACCTTGGCCGGGTGCGAAACGTCCTTGTTTCTTTTTGCCTTTTTTCAGTTTGCCTGAATCGCCGTCACCATCTTTGACTGCCGAGCCATCGGCCATGCGGTGCACGTATTGGCCGCGGAATTGTTTGCCTGCAAGTTGGCGTCGGCGCTTGATGGCTTCTGCTGGTGCTTTACTCGGGATCAAGCAATCGCAACCGTTCCCGATTAGTTCCTTGCGGCCGTTGTCGAGTAGTGCTTTGCGAACTTCGAAATAGTTTTCTGCTTTAAAGAACTGCATCAACGCACGTTGTGTTTTCCGATCCTTTAGTTTCTTTGCAATGTAAACAGGTTTCTTAGTAAACGGATCCATCTCGGTGTAGTACATGCAGGTCGCGACATCTAGCGGCGCTGGAATGAAGTCCTGAACCTGGTCCGGTTTATAGCCGTTACGTTTCAAAAATACGGCCAAGTCGATCATCGAGTTGACATCGCTGCCGGGGTGAGACGAAATAAAGTACGGAACTAGGTACTGTTTCTTGTCGTTCTTTTTGGATTCGCCACGGAAGATCTCGGAAAAGTTCTCAAAGTCATCGACGCTGGGCTTTCGCATTTTGTCGAGCACTCCGTCGCTTGCATGCTCAGGTGCGACTTTCAAAAGTCCGCCCACGTGGTGCTTGGTCAGTTCTTTGACGTACTCCGGACTGCGGCGTGCCAAATCCATCCGAACACCGCTGGCGACCAGGACCTTGCGAACGCCTTCTACCTCGCGGGCTTCTCTCATTAATTGAATCAGTGGTCCATGGTCGGTGCCGAGTAGTTTGCAAATCTTTGGATGCACGCAGGATTGCCGGCGGCACTTGGCTTCGACTTCTGGTTTCGAGCATTGCATCTGGTACATGTTGGCTGTTGGGCCGCCAATATCACTGACGATGCCTTTAAATTTTGGGCTCTCTGCCATCTCTTTGATTTCACCGATGACGGAGTCTTTGCTGCGCGACTGAATCACACGGCCCTGGTGGGCGGTGATCGAGCAGAATGTACAACCGCCAAAACAGCCACGCATGATCGTGACGGAATCTTTGATCGTTGCGAACGCGGGCACGGGCTCTTTGTAGCTGGGGTGTTGTTTCCGCGTGTACGGCAAGCCATAAATTTTGTCCATCGCGGTTTGGCTAATCGGAAACTGCGGCGGGTTAACAACGACGGTTTGCGTTCCATGCTTTTGAATCAAGCGTTTGGCGTTGTACGGATTGGTTTCGTTGTGAATGATTTTCGTGGCTTCGGCGAAAGCCATTTTGTCATCTCGCACTTCTTCAAACGATGGCAGCTCGATCGCGTCCTCAGGAACCGGATCCTTTGCACCGCAAACATAGGCGGCTCCAAGCATGTCACGAAGGTCTTTGACGGACTCGCCAGCGTCCAGTCGTTGGGCGATTTCGACGATTGGGTTTTCGCCCATTCCGTACATCACCAGGTCGGCTTTACTGTCAAGCAAAATTGATTTGCGTACGTTGTCACCCCAGAAATCGTAATGAGCAAGTCGCCGAAGTGAGGCTTCGACTCCACCCGCAATCACGGGAACGCCTTTGAAGGCTTCACGGGCACGGTGGCAATACGAAAGCGTCGCCCGATCGGGGCGCATTCCAATTCTACCGCCCGGCGAATAAGCGTCACTGTTACGGACTTTGCGATTGGCCGTGTAGTGATTGATCATCGAGTCCATGTTGCCGGCGCTGATTCCGAAGAACAAACGCGGTCGACCAAATCGCCGCCAGTCGTCGCAGCTGCGCCAGTCGGGTTGGGAGACGATGCCAACGCGAAAACCGGCTGCTTCGAGTGTGCGGCCCAAAATCGCCATCGCAAAACTTGGGTGGTCAATGTAGGCATCCCCAGTAACAAACACGACATCGAGCTCGTCCCAGCCACGTGCCTTGGCTTCTTTCATCGACATCGGCAACGCAATTTTTCCAGCAGGACTAGGCGTGGCCGTCCCCTTAAGCACTTCCAGGCGTGCACACTCTTTTTTGGCTTTGTCGATGATTGGGAGATTCATGATCTTCGTCGTATTGATAATTGGGTGGCCAGAAACGTCGGCCAATTGCAGGTGCTCAGATTATAACGTGCGAAACGGAATCTGATAAAACCAAATTAAAAAGCCTGCCAAGTTAAAGGCAGGCTTGATTTGAGGCAGGCTTGATTTGAGGCAGGCTTGATCTGATTTCTCGTAGCGGAATCTCTGTCAAGACTTCCGACATGAGCAAGTTGTCGCGAAAAAACAGAAAATTCCGAACCACTTACCGTTTCGGCTGCGATATCCGTCACACTGCATTCGTTGCATTGCTAAACGTTTAGCGACTCAGCTCATCAAGCATTCGAAACAGCAGTTTCGTGGTGCCGCCAGAAGCAGTCGGTTTCTGACCAGCCTTTGTGAGATCCCAAGCGTCAATCCAAACCTGATTCGTTTTGCTTAAACCAAAATCGTCAACAAGTTGTTTTTCAAAGTCAGGCATATGGGCGGCTCCATAAAAGATTGCAATCTTCTTTTTGCCTTTGACGATCTCTTTTTGCAAGACCTTGATCGCGGCCGCATTGCGGTCAACGATAAGCATACGATTGAGTGTATCACCAAGCCCAGTGTCGAGGACGCCTGACTGCTCAAATTGGCTGGCCATCATACGTTTCATTTTGAGCGGATTGCCAAGAGATTCAAAAATGCCTTCGGACGCCAGTTGATTGGCAACTCCAGAATTCGCGCCCGATCTGGCGGCTTTGTTTTGCTTGCGCATCATCTCCGTAATCGCGCTGAGTCCAACGGTCAAAGCAGTATCGCCGCGCTCAGCCATTTTGTCGCTCATTTCTTTGGGCGACATATCTGCGTGAGTAAAGTTCTCTTTCGTGTAGTCAATCAACTTCAACTGCGACTCCAGCCCCAACGTTGATTGGGCTTGGCCTTGCATCCACGACACGATATCAAGCGGACCGCCTGTCGATTTCTTGGAGCCGCCTTTTGAAATCCGAGTTCCTTTAGGAGCAACCAATTCATAAAGCACAACGTCGTAGTTTTCGAATTGAGCGTTGAGTTTTTTGTAGTAGTCAGATTCGCCTATGTGTACGGCCCCAATCAAGTCGATGACCAGTTCACCTTTGCCAGGTCGGTATCGCGTGATCGCAGTCTGCATCGCAATCGGGTTCTCCGACTTGTCTTTGGTGACGCGAAGGAATTGGGATGGTTGCTTTTTGACGGGCGTGTCCAATCGCTCGGCCGTATTGGCCTCAGCCTTTTCGGCTTGCTGGCCAAAACAAAACGCCTCAAAGCCCAAACTCATTGCCAAAGTCGAGAGCAAACAGAACGTTGCGATCAGTGCCATTTGTTTTTGTGTTCGTTTCATCGAGATTGCTTCGCAAATTGGATTCATGTTGTTTGTGAAAGGCAGTAGGGATTGAAAATGGAAATCGGGATACAGTCCCAGTACACAACTTTATTATTCGCAATCATCGTTAGGTTATTGGAAGAAATAAAGCGACCCAAATCCAGATTGCCGATGGCCCAGTAAAAATCGAGTTCAACGAGGTGCCTTTTGGCGGAAGGACCCCCAATGTGCTGTTAGACAATTGGGAATCAGGCCGAATCTGGAAGTGTTAACTTCTGCAAAAAAATCTCTCAAGAGGATTGATTCGAAAGGTCAATTTAATTTATGGCAGAGAGAATTGTTGCAGTGTTGCTCTTCTCTTTTTCTCTCTTGGCAATTTTCACAAGAGGCTCAAAGTCGGCTTTAGGTTCATCAACATTTTTTTCTTCGTTGGTTTGAACTCAGTGCAATTAGAGCCAAGCCAAACACATTCTTTTTATTTGCTTGTTAAATTCGTTCAGCATGTGAATATTAGCAACCGGTCATTTGCTGTTCTGCACAAAACCTAACGCTTTCCCGCAGTTAAAAAGTCAATCATGCGATGCTGAATTGTTAGTTGGAGGTCGCGTTCACTGACTCCGTTGTGTTCGTCACGCGAAGCAATAAAATCAGTATCAACAATACAGGTACTTGGTGTCGGCAACATCCGTCTTCCAAGTTTCGGGTCAGCCGCTCTAGATAAACGGAAAAACAATGCCAACTGATATCGATATCGCACGCCAGATTAAGCTTAAGCCGATCACTGAAATTGCCACCCAGCTCAAAGTTCCTGTTGAGCAAATTGAACAATACGGGCAATACAAAGCCAAACTTCCTCTGTCGTTGATCGAAGAAGAAAAAGTCAAAGCCTGCAATATGATTTTGGTTACGGCAATTTCTCCGACGCCCGCCGGAGAAGGCAAAACCACGATGTCGATTGGTTTGACCCAAGGATTGAATCGAATCGGCAAACAAACCACGGTTGTGTTACGCGAGCCCTCGCTTGGTCCAGTGTTCGGAATCAAAGGCGGTGCGACGGGTGGCGGCTGGTCTCAAGTGTTGCCGATGGAAGATATCAATCTTCATTTCACGGGCGATTTTGCTGCGATCGAAAAAGCACACAATTTGCTTGCTGCTTTGATCGACAACAACCTCCAAAGCAAAAAACGTTCGCTTGGTATCGACGCGCGAACCGTCGAGTGGAAACGCGTTTTTGATATGAACGATCGCGCCCTTCGTGATATCGTCGTCGGGCTTGGCGGAACAGGTAACGGAATTCCACGCGAGTCGGGATTCGACATCACGGCGGCTTCGGAGATCATGGCGATATTGTGCTTGAGCAATAACTTGACCGATCTCAAGGAACGGCTGGGCAATATTTTTGTTGGTTTTACATTTGATCGCAAACCAATTTACGCGCGTGACCTAAAAGCTAACGGTGCGATGGCGGCGTTACTCAAAGACGCGATCAAACCGAACCTCGTGCAAACTATCGAAGGCACTCCAGCGATCATTCACGGTGGACCGTTCGCCAATATCGCTCAAGGCACCAACACTGTAATCGCGACACGAATGGGAATGTCGCTCTCCGATTACGTTGTCACCGAAGCCGGATTCGGCTCGGACCTTGGTGCCGAGAAATTCTTTGACATCAAATGTGCCGGTGCCGGTCTGTCCCCTAAAGCAATGGTTTTGGTGGCCACGATTCGAGCACTCAAATACCATGGCGGCGCCGATCTTAAAACGTTGACTGAGCCAAACCCAGAAGCCGTAACCCAGGGACTCGTAAACCTTGAAAAACATCTTGAGAACACGGGGCTTTACAATGTTGAAGCCGTAGTTGCGATCAATAAATTCACTTCCGACACACCAGAAGAAATTGCGATCGTTCAAAAACGTTGCGAAGAGCTTGGGTTCAAGGCGGTCGTTGCAGACGTCTGGGCCAAAGGTGGCGAAGGTGCAACGGATCTAGCCGAAGCGGTGGTTGGGAAAATTGAATCCAGCGACAAGCAATTCAAGCCGCTTTACGATTGGAATTTGCCAGTCAAAGAAAAAATCAAAACCGTTTGTCAAAAAGTTTACGGGGCTGATGGAGTTGAGTTTACGTCCAAAGCCAAAAAGGATTTGCGAAACATCAAAAAGCTCGGTCTCGAAGGCTTACCTGTTTGCATGGCGAAAACGCAAAAGTCACTTTCTGATGACGCGACGAAAATCGGGCGACCAGCCGGATTCGACATCACCGTTCGCGAAATCGAAATTGCCGCAGGAGCAGGATTCTTAATTCCAATCACGGGTGACATGATGCGTATGCCAGGCCTTCCGGCAACACCGGCTTCTGAAGGAATCGACATTGACGAAAATGGCCAGATCTCTGGGCTCTTTTAATTTCAATCGACGTAAAATGTTTTTACGAAACGGTGGAATGAACCTTTGATGTTCATTTCGCTCGTTTCAATATTGACGGCAACTGCAATTCTTCTTGCAGTTAGCTTCAATTACGCGAGCGACAGTCAGTGGACTAAGGCCCTGCAACTTTCTGGCTTCGTCTTGACGGCAGGTCATCTGCCACGCACTAATTGCATACACCGTTCTTTCGTATGGGGAGCAGATCACTCGGCTCGACGGATAACAATACGTTGAACCGAAGCATCCATCTCGTTAGGTTTGGCCAAGCGGCGCGTATCGCGAGGCTGTGGCATCACAGATTTGCGCCGGCGGCTTCATCGATGTAAAACGTTGGTTCACATTTTGCCGAAATGTGCGTCGTTGGATAAGTTTCATACTCGCCGGTTCGACCGAATATCTCGGCCAAAACATTGGCTTTCCCACTTCCGGTAACCAGAAAAAACACTTGGCTGGATGCGTTAATTACTTTGCCGGTTAACGTAATTCTCTTTTGACCAGACTCCGGATGAGTGGCGATTTCACAGATGTTATCTGATTTCAAAAACTCAATCTCATGTGGGAAAATCGAAGCTGTATGACCGTCGCCGCCCATTCCCAAAAGCATGACATCGAACGATGGAACCGAATCGGAATTGGCGGAAACGTGCTGTAAAACTTCTTGCTCGTAACGCACTCGCTCAGTGGCTGGCTGGGATTCACCGTGCACTCGATGAATGTTCTCGTCTGGAATTTCGATTTTCGAAAGAAACAGTTTTCGCGCTTCCCCATAATTGCTTTGCGAGTCGTCTGGAGAAACACAGCGCTCGTCGCCCCAGAAAAAGTGAACTTTATTCCAATCGACGGAATCAGCAAACTGCTCAGCCAAAACTGCAAACAAAAGTTTGGGCGTGCTTCCACCTGAAAGTGCGACCGTTACTTTTGAGTTCGATTTTGTCAGCGATTGAAGTAACCCAACAAAGTCATTGGCGAACGCGTTGGCAACGGCTGGGTTATCTGCAAATGTTTTAACGATTGGATTCACGAATTTCTTTCGTCGTATGTTGGATAAATTGATCGCGGTGTTAATCTTCGCACACAGAATTTGCGACAGAAGCAACATTTTGAGTTGTTTCGCAAAGAAAACAAGTCGATCGTACCCCAGAAAAAAACTGGTCCTTGAGTTCTGGTGTCGTGTGGCAGATACTAATCAACCGGAAAACAATCGTTACCAATTCAACCATTCCAAAGGGAGCTTCGTTGTGAAAAAAACTGCACCTCGAATCATCTTGATTCTTTTACTTTGTGCCGCCGTGATGACACTTTATTCCAACCCCGTCCAAGCCGACGGTGTTGCGAAAGAGGAAATCAAATTAACGTCTGCTGGTCCGATCGCATTTGGACCTGATGGACTGCTACTAGTTAGTGATCCAATGGCGGCAACTATTTTTGCTGTTGAGACAGGCGACACATCCGGCTCGACCGAAGGTGTGACAATCGAAGTCGACGACATCCGAGCCAAAGTCGCTTCAATGATGGGTGCTGAAGCCAAAGAAGTTCGCATCAACGATTTGGCCATCAACCCAATCAACGGAAACCCTTATCTTTCAGTCACACGTGGAAGCGGCGATGCAGAAGTCTCTGCCATTCTGACGATCGATCCGAAATCAAAAGCCATCTCCGAATTTGATTTCGACGGCAAGAAATTCACAAAGACTTCGATAGAAAACGCAGCTGAGAGCAAGCCATCTCGGCGAGGCAATCAACGCATGCAGTCCGTTACCGACATGGCTTTTGTTGACGGCCAGATCTATGTGGCTGGTCTTTCCAATGAAGAATTTGCCTCGAACCTCCGAGCGATCGCCTATCCGTTTTCAGAAAGCAATAACGGATGCAGCATCGAAATCTATCACGGTGCTCATGGCAAATACGAAACGCGATCACCTATTCGAACTTTCGCAGCGATGGAAACTGGCGAAGAAGTCAGTTTGTTGGCGGCGTACACATGCACACCGCTTGTGCGAATTCCAGTTAGCGACCTGAAGCCAAAAACAAAAGTCAAAGGCACAACGATCGCTGAGCTTGGTAATCGCAATCGCCCACTGGACATGGTAGTCTACAAAAAAGACGGCAAGGATTTCGCTTTGATGGCAAACAGTCATCGTGGCGTGATGAAAATTGATTTGGCCGATGCTGGCTCGCAGGCGGAAATCACTCAACGAGTCAGAGGAGTATCTGGCACGCCTTATGAGACAGTCAAAGAGCTCAGCGGCGTGATGCAATTGGACGGATTGAGTGCAACTCACGGCGTCGTTTTGATGCGAGACGAATCAGGTAAAGAAGCTTTGAAGACGATTGACCTACCTTAATCCCGTTGTGGATATCGAAAAAAATGTTGCTTGATATAACCAAGAACTTTGTAAACGCCCTGAATTCTCGACTGAGAGTTCAGGGTGTTTTTGTGGTGTTGCTATCGATATCATTATTCATTTCGACCAATGAATCGGGCAATGATTTACTGGCTGGTGTGGCCTTCACAGGCTCTGGTGGCACACCGTCGTTGAGATTTCAAAACGCCGATGACGTGGCGAAATTGCAACTCGACGCTGGAAAGATTCTTGTCACAGGCGATTCTGTTTCGTCTTCTACTTTGGTCAAGATATGGATCAAGGGAGTGGACGAAAAAACGGTGCCGCCGTTAGCTGGATCCACAGAATCCACTGGCAAGAATCAAGTTGTCTTTACGCCTCGGTTTCCACTTGGCGCAAAAATGTACGTTGCGGTGGTTGTTAACGATGGAAAGGAAATTCATCGAAGTACGATTGATTTAACCGTCAAGACGAAGCAGTTGACGGTCGTGAAAGAAATCTATCCGACCGCTGACACGCTTCCAGAAAATACGCTTAAATTTTACCTTCATTTTTCAGCTCCAATGCAAAAGGGAGATATTTACGATCACGTTTCGATTCGCGAAGTGGACGGCAAAACAGTCGAGTTCCCTTTTCTTGAGATTGAACAGGAATTCTGGAGTCGCGATTCAAAACGGCTGACTTTGCTGCTTGATCCTGGCCGAATCAAACGAGGACTAAAGCCACGTGAAGAAATGGGGCCGATCTTTGAAGAAGGTAAGTCTTACGAACTGGTGATTGCGAAGGATTGGAAGGACGCAGGCGGAAACGAAATTGGCAAAGAGTTTGTGAAACGCTTTAAGGTCGAAGCCGAAGATCACGTCCAGCCTACGCCATCCAAATGGAAAGTTTCGACACCAACCGCAGGCACAAAAAACGCCTTGGAAATTGCGTTTGACGGACCGTTGGATCATGCGATGCTCCAGCGTTCAATTCGTGTCTTCGATTTTTCTGGTAACGAAATCAATGGGGAGATTGCTGTTTCGGAAAATGAAACAGTCTGGGCTTTGACGCCAACGAAAGCTTGGGGCAAAGGGAGTTACAAAATCGCGATTGATGACAACCTTGAAGACCCCGCCGGAAACAGCGTTGGGCGACAGTTCGACGTAGATGTCTTTGATAAAACAGAACCGAGTACGGCAAAGGTTGTCGAATTGGAATTTGAAATCCGCTAGTGTCTCAACTTA
>CAYZGP010000038.1:4386-9799 GCA_964478065.1 uncultured Pirellulaceae bacterium | reverse complement strand
ACTTAGTTCAGTTATCACATGCATTGCGCCGAGACAGATTGTTCGGGTGCCATGTTCACGTTGCGTGGGTAGTTTTTAACGACGAGCCGGAAGGAAACGTGAATAGTTGGAGGCTCTCTGACCTGGTTTTATTTACGTATACCGACAGTTGCAAAATGGTCTTGTGAATCGGCTGCGGTCAATGGGGCATGCTCGACAGGCTGGCAGCCTATTTTACGACGACGGTTGCGGTTGTGGCGATGATTTCTTTGCGTGTTTGGTTTCGCGAATAGCGTCCGCCGCAACCGTATACCGAACACTTGCCGAGGTATTTCCAGCAGTCTTTATGATGCGGTGTCTCGCACTTTTTGCACATCACAATTTGGCCGACCAGAAGTTCGCCACACACTGCACAACATGCAGCTGCTGGTTCGGTGGGCTTTGGGTCTTTGAATTCGATTCCAGTTGGATCGGCGAGGCCGTCGTTGTTATATGTGACTTCCTTTGCAGAAAAATCAAATCGGAAGTAGACGATCGAAATCCAAAACAGACAACCTAAAAGGATACATCCAAATCCATTCCTAGCTGGTAAAAAATTGAATGAAAAAAGACCAACAACGAGCAGGATGTCGCTGAGCAAGTTGACAGACCTTATCAACTTTAATTTGAAGCCAGTTCGACCTGCGGTGCCGAGTACTTGCTCAATCTCTTTCTCCCAAGCTACAAATTCTTCTTTTGTGGTTTTTGCGGGAGGCTGATCAGGCTCAAAAACTAACGAGTCAAATAACCCGCGGCTGAATAATGCCAGAAATACATAGATTTGCGTTAAGAGCATTCAGTGGAACTTGAACTTGGCGAGGATTTGTTTCGTCTAGCTTTTTGATCTATTGAATTGTATTCGTTTGTTGTTTTAGTTTCTTGTTTGTTTTCTCAATCTCTTGGAGGAAAGCCAAATAGCGTGGTGGGAAATGGAGTTCAGGCTAAAGCCCAAGTCGAAGCGCAAGTTTTGAAATTGCACCTTAAACTGTGGTCTTACTTTCGCAAACCAGACGACTCTCAACAACAATAATCAGCCATACATGTCACGTCGAAGTCGAGCAGAGAGATCGTTTTGCAAGTTCTTTATCAGAACGAGCTAACCCCCGACCAGCCGGATTTGGTTCGTACACGATTCGTAGAAGCCCGATTGCACAATGACAAACTGGTGCGTTTGCACGATTACTGATCGCTTATGTAGGTTGAACATTCTTTCTTGTCCAACTTGTGGGAGAAGAGGGACTGGATGTTCGTGCCATGTATGGTGCGCGGGGACGGACGGCAATGTTAAAGGGGGGGGCGCCAAGCCGCCATGTTCGTATGTGGTTTCCAAGCGCGAGGCCGAAGCTCACTAAGCAAACAAGTCCATTATAGGCTTGCCTTTGTCGGCCACGGTAAATGGTCGGTTGGATGGCGAGATAACTTTCTTGTCCAGTGGAATGCCCAACGCGTGTGCAATGGTGGCATTGAAGTCTGGAACTTCTACCATGTCCTCGATGACTTCGCGTCCTTCTTCGCAAGTCTTTCCATACTTCAAACCGCCTTTGATTCCGCCGCCTGCCAACATGCAAGAGAAAGCTTGTGGATAGTGGTTGCGACCATTGTCGCGTTCGACCTGAATCTTTGGCGTTCGGCCAAACTCCGTTGCGACCACGACGAGCGTTGATTCGAGCATGCCTTGGGCTGCAAGATCTGCCAACAGTGCAGCAAGTGCTTGATCGAGGACGGCACCTTTCTCTTTAACTTTATTGAAGTTATCACCGTGAGTATCCCAACCGCCGTTGGAGACTTCGATAAATCGAACACCGTTTTGAACCAGTCGTCTCGCGAGCAAGCAACCTTGACCAAACCGGTTGCGACCATAGCGATCACGGACTGCATCTTTTTCGGCGGTCAGATCAAATGCTTTGAGGTCATCGCTTTTCATGACTTTGACCGCTTCGTCGTACATCGCAGCGTAGGCTCGGGCTTCGCGCGTGTCATAAGTCGTTGCAAAACCGCTGTTCATTTCTTTGAGTTTCCGCAGGCGTTTGCCGAATCGAGAATTCGTAACGCCGTTCATCAATTTGCTGTGTTGCAAGCCGGCTTCGGGATTGCCTATTGGAAGTGCACCATATTTCGACTCCATAAATCCAGCGCCCAAGCCAGAACTATTGCCACCAATTTTGATGTTGCCCGGCAGAGTCTTGTTGATCTTTCCAAGCATCTTGTTGGACCAAGCGCCCATGTCTGGGTGGCGAATGGTTCCTCGCTTGAAATAACTTGTGTGCATGAAATAGCGACCTTGCGCGTGGGCGCCTTGGGTCGAATTCATCGAGTTGATCACTGCGACGTGGTGCATTTGATCAGCAAGTTTAGGAAAGTACTCACTGATTTGAACCCCGTCAGCACTTGTTTTGATTGACTCAACTGGGCCCTGAGTTTCAGCACCTGGTTTTGTATCAAACGTGTCAAGGTGACTCATGCCACCTTCCATGTAAAGGTAAATAACTGATTTCGCTTTGGATTTTTTATCGAGCGAAACTCCATTGGCCGCTGCCGCCGACGCCATGTTTGAAATCAGCGGCAAGGCACCAATTCCAAGAATGGATTTTGCAGCGTTGGTTACGAATGCTCGTCGTGAGAATGGATCCCTGAAGGAGTCTGCTAGGTTTTTCATATCACTCACTAAGTCAAAATTCTTTGTTTCAAGTTTGATGGTGCCGCATTTGAATACGCCTCATTGCCAAGGGCTCCCGCTTTCGCGACGCCCAATGAGACAGCCAACTATTTCACGAAGATGAATTCGTTCGAGTTGGCGAGAGTCCAGATCAAGTCGGTGTAAACAATTTTGTAATTGGCTTCTACGTTTTTCCGGCGTGCTGCACTCTTAAACTCAGCATCCCAAACTCGCATCTCTTTTTTCGTTGGCTTGCGATTAAGCATCGAAAGGAAAATCGATTCGGTCAATTCTTTTCCTGACTGAGCCTTGAGTGCGGTTTGCATCAAGACACTGCTTGGGTCGCGAGAGATCTTTTCTTCGACCAGTCCGTTCATCATTGCGAGAACTTGAGTTACTGCGGGATCGGTATTCGAATTTTCAATTTGCTCACGGTCTGATTGCCCGAATTCACGAACGAAGTGGCCAGCTGGGGCAGGCGAAGGAAGCTCGGAAGCACGTACGAAAGCCAACGATTTACTTTGCTTGCGAAAATCTATAGTGAGCTGGGCCTGTTTAATCATCAATTCACGTACCAGTGCAGTATCCTTGGCCCTGCGCGCTTTTTGAATTTTCTTGGCGAGTTCTCTTCGCTGGGCAATGAGTTTTTTGACTTCCGGTCTGTCTCGATACGCTTTCCTTGGCTTCTTCTTTTGCGATATCTCCTCGACCAAATCTTTGATTTCTTCAAAGTCCATTTTGATGATTTTTTCGTAAGCTTCGTACGGGTCCTTGGCGAACGATGTATAGCGATTGTCATAGATTTGGTTGCGAGCATCTGTATCGGGCACAGTCAGCACCAACAACGAATCCCAAATCTGCTCGGCCGACATCCGTCGAACGACTGGGCCATTGAAATTAAATTTTGCGGGATCAGCGATATCTGTCTTAAACGCACCTGCTTGGTAGGTTTTCGAATTGTAGATGGCACGCTGAAATTGCTTCATGTCGAAATCCAAGTCGATCATCGTCTTGGTCAAAAACTCCATCAACTCTGGATTCGAAGCCTCCGTGTTGTCTTCGATAATGTCGACCGGTTCAATCAAACCAAGTCCTAACGCTCGCTTCCACAAACGATTCGCGATGACGGTTGCAAAACGTGGATTGTCAACGTCGGTCAACCATTGGGCGTAAGCGTCACGAGTATCAAGCTGCTTGGCACCTGGAATCGCAGCCTGCTGGACCTTCTTGTTGACTCTGCGTTTTCTTTTTCTCTTGCGCGTTGGAGGAATTTTGACATCAACAAGCGGTTTGCCTTCGAACATTTCTTTGGCGGTCACGATGTCGCCTTCTTCTCCATCAGCACCTAGAAATCCTTCAGGAAGTCGCGCCAATCCCGTGCCCGTTCCACCAACGCCATACGTCATTACTTGGGAAAGTCGATTGACTTGTTGTTTTTGCTTTTCAGGTAAATCTGACTTTTTGATTCGGGCTCGCATCTGTTGGTAACTTCCCATGCTGCTCGATTCGGGTTTGACGCGATATTGAAGCCCGCCAGTGAAAGCCACCATCTCGAAGTATTGTCGCTGGGTCCATTTATCAAATGGGTGGTCATGACACTGTGCACACTCCAATCGGGTTCCCAGAAAAATCCGAACAGTATTGGACATGTTGTCTTCGGGCATGTTGCGATCGCGGAGATAATATCCAACCGCACCGTTGCCGCGGCGAAGGTTCGGACCTTTTGCGGCAACAAGCTCGTGAACAAATTCGTTGTATGGTTTATTCTCTTCGAGTGAGTCTTTGACAAAGTCGATGTAAGGGGCTCCAGACATCTGCCCCGACAAACGTGATTTGATACGTAGCAAGTCAGCGAAAAAATTGAATTGGTGACTGACGTAACCATAAGAGTCAAGAAGTTCGTCAATCAACTCGCCACGTTTTTGTTTGTTCTTGGAGTTTAGAAACTTCTTGGTTTCTTCAAGTGTCGGAATGCGCCCGATGATGTCCAGATAAACACGACGAAGGAAAATCTCGTCGCTGACAACTTTGTTGCGTTTCTCGTTATTGAAGTCGAGTTGAGCTTTGACAAGCTCGTCGATTTTATCGCTGATCAACAAAATTTTATCGCGAGAAGTCGATGAAACGGAGGCTTTCGAATTGCCTTTGGCAGAAACGGCCGATTCGTTGGTGACTTCGGATTCGTTAGCGATAGTCGCAAACGGGATCGCGATCAGGAGCAAAAGCGCAACAATGTATTTGACGAATTTCATCTCAACTTCCTGGGTGGATAAATTAAGAACGTTTTTTTTGGGCGATTTGTTGAGCCCAGCTAAGTTGGGCCATCCATGTGTCCCCATCTATCTAAGTGTGGGGCAACTATGACAGGAACGTGGCAAAAATCTGGTTTCCATAGTAACAGATGAACCAGATGGCTAAATTATTGCTAGTTGGCTAACAAAACCTTAAAAAAATACGAGGAATTTGCCATTTCGGGCTTAGTTAAAAAGGACGTTGCGAATAAACATCATCCTGAAATCGTAAAGTAATCGTTAAACCCACCATTACATCGAAACAAGTTGAGGTGTTTGAGGTCAAAAAGGGGTTCCGATTGCAACTTTTGGCTACTATTTTAAGTAAATACGTACATTTTGTCGTATTCGCCCGGAACGAGAGCTGGTCAAATTTGTCCAAGCCATACGCCCACGCTCTAATCAACGGCACCAACAAAAAACAAGCGAACTAAACAAAGCGAAATAC
>CAYZGP010000038.1:0-4286 GCA_964478065.1 uncultured Pirellulaceae bacterium | reverse complement strand
TACTATGAAACGCAGACGAAATCGACGACGCAAAAACTCACTTACTTTTCAAAAGCTTGAGCCACGTCAACTCTTGGCTGGTGATGTTGTTGGCATCCACCAAGTCGACGCTTCACTTCCCACAGGTGCGAACATCGTTGCCAATGGTGACTTTGAAACCGTGACGCCGGGCGCGGATAACTTTTTTAACGTAGGTGAAATTACTGCATGGCAAGGCAGAGACCCAGGCCAAGAATTCAACATCTTTAGTTACAACTTGGGTGATGAATCAAGCCCATTGGCAGTTTACGGTAACGTATTGGATCTGGACTCTTCTGCGGCTCAATTCGATCGTGTGTATCAAGATCTCAACACGCAAGCCAACACTGAATACCTCTTGGCGTTTGACTACCGCAGTCACCCGGCAGCATCAGCTACCGCATCAGAATTTTCTCAAGACTTTGAAGTCTGGTGGAACGGTGAATTAGTGGGAAGTTTGACAGCAGGAGACGAATGGACGACTGGAACGATCAGCGTCACCAGCAGCGAGTTCGATGTAACTGAACTGCAGTTCAACGAGGTCGCCGAAGAAAGTGCTCCTGGTGGTGATGGAATCGGTGCACTGTTGGATAACATCCGCGTTGTAGAAGCAAACGAAGTCGCCATCGAGAATGGAAGTTTTGAATTAACAGCTGAAGATCGTTCACTTTGGTTTCGCGGTGGCCAAGACGTTGCGGGCTGGTCGTCAATTGCAAACGACGCTGGTAACCGTTGGGTGAAAATTGCTGAGTCAGATACCTCAGCCACACCTGCTCCTGGAAGTGCCATTGCAACCGATGGCAACAACTACCTCAACCTTGACACAACTCAGTTCCATCGTGACGTGGTTTTCACTGACGTCGATACCGTTGCCGGAGAGACTTATTACGTAACGTTTGATTTGCGAACCAATGGTGACCAAGTCGCCAGCCCAGATGAACTTCGGGTTCGTTGGAATGATGCTTGGGCAACAACGATCCTTGGAACCAGTGAATGGACAAACCACGCGTTGGTTTTGACCGCAACTTCTGACTTGACTCAATTAGCTTTCCTTGAGCCAGGCGAAACAACTGGAAATGGTTCAGGACCATTGATTGACAACATCCGCATCTTCTCGATTGCAGAAGCAACGAATTCTGGAGAAGTCGATCCTGGAGAGACTAATCCGGGTGGTGGAGAAGTAGATCCTGGAGAAACGAATCCGGGTGGTGGAGAAACAAATCCCGGAGAAACTGAAGACGAAATTGTTGTTGATCTCAACGGAAGTGAAACTGGGTTAGCCGGTTCGGCAACTTTCTTCCCGCAAGGCGGAGCTCAACCAATTGGTCAAGGTGTATCGCTTAGCCGTAACCTTTCGAACAATTTGACTTCGGCGACCGTTCAGTTGGCAGAAACACTCAATGGTGGTCAAGAAGTAATCGGCGTTTTGAGTTCAGCCGTTCCCGAAGGTGTTACGTTAACCCGATTTGATTCCGCGACAGGCGAATTGAGACTTGAAGGTGAAGCATCAGTTGAAGACTACGAAGCCGTTTTGCAAACGTTGTCTTACTTTAATGCCGCTGACAATGTTGGCACTTCCAGTCGCCTTGTTACCGTGACAGTTGAAGACAGCACATTGCCAGTTGGTCAACAAACAGCCACAGCCACTTTGGATCTGGGAATTGAAACCAATCAAGCGAATATTGATGAGTTCATCATCAACAAATTCATTGCGGACAACGATTTGAACGCGGTCCAAGTTCAAGAAGGTTTGTACGCCGTCATTGATGATCCAGGCACTGGTATCAATCCAGATATCAACAGCCAAGTGCGAGTTGCCTACGACGGAAGATTGATCACACTGGATGATCAAAACAACCTCATTAACAACCCAGTATCGTTTGACACAAGCCCAGCAGAAGGTATCGAATTCCCACTTCGAGGAGTTATCCCAGGATGGCAACTCGGCATTCCTGAATTCGCGGTTGGTGGAAACGGCACACTTATCATCTCGTCAGCCCTCGGTTACGGTACCACCGGTTTTGGATCAAGCATTCCGCCAAACTCAGTCTTGGTATTCGATGTTAACCTGCTAGAAATCACTACTTAGTTCGTATTGAACGAGTTTGAAAGTTAAGACAACACCCTGCTGGCGAAAAAGTTTCGTCAAGCAGGGATTTTTTTTGGCGGGAAGATTTTGGTGGCAATATCCGACCATTCAATCTTGTGAGTCTAATTAAGATTGGACTTAGTTCGGCAATCCAATAAGATGAACCAAACGGACCACAAAAAGTTACGGTAGGTCCACGGCTTACTTGTTTCTAATTCTCAACCGCTCAAATTCAGGAAACAACCATGAACACAAAATCTTTCTTGCTAACCGCATTTGTCTGTGGAGCATTATTGGTCGGCGCATTTTTTGTAACATCTGAAACCAGCGCGAAACAGAACACGACTCAAGCCAGCAATAACGCGTTGGAATACGCCGTGCTAACCGAAACTTCTGGCGTTTACACTTTTCAAGCGGGTGACACAAACGTTCGACCACAAAACCGTTCGCTTCGAGCCCTTTACCGCGAACTCGGCGGAACGCGTCAAGATTCGTTTGTAAATCTTTTGAATCGAATCGGCGCAAGTGGCTGGCAACTGGTCGAAACACGTGAGGACGAAGGCACGTTTACACGAGTCTTTTTCCGACGCTAACGATGGCGAGGCAAACCTCACCCCGCCAGTAGCGAGAATGAGCAAGCAAAAAGATAAATTGAGCCGCATTACGCTAGCTCTTTTTGGCTTGAGTTAAACCTCACTCTCCGATACAAAACGGTCGTCATATTGCGCGTAGCCGACGCCAAGTAGGCTAGGCTGTGCCTGACCTTTTATCTCAACACAGAATTGAATCAAGGACGATTCGTTCATGCGTTACTTAAACACAAACAACTTCAACCAATTTCGACTGCCAATTCTTTTGGGAGCAATCGTAGTTTGTTTGTCGGTTTGCTTTGCCCCAAATCTTTCTATCGGGCAGACTGCAAATGAAGAAATTGAGTTTCCCTACCAAGCGCTCATTCTCAACGAAGGCGCAACGATTCACAGTGGCCCGGGAAGCGTTCACTACTCTACCCGGAAAATGAAACAAGGCGACGCCGTCGAAGTCTATCGTCACGACCCTGGTGGATGGAACGCGATCCGCCCCGTCTCTGGCAGTTTCAGCCTCGTACCCGAAAGCGTTGTGAAAGTTGTCTCTCAGGGAATTGGTTTAATAACCGAAGACGGAACCCAAGCTTGGGTTGGCACCGAATATGGGCCAGTCAGCAAACCGCTTTGGCAAGTGAAATTGAAGCGAGGCGAAACGGTTGAATTGCTTGGTCAGATCAGCTGGCCCCACGCCGACGGGCATTCAACCACCTGGTACCAAATCGCACCACCGGCTGGCGAATTTCGCTGGGTCCGAATGTCAGACATCCGACTACCACTCGGTCATTCAATCAAGAAAAATTTCGATACCGCTGGTTCGTTTGGTGCCAGTTCGTTCGGTGGCGGTTCGTTCGGTGCCAGGTCGTTTGGTGGTATTGTTTCCAAACAGGTCGCACCAACCACCACACCTTCGAGATTCAACGTACCTGCAACACGACCAGCCACACCTTATAAAACCGTGTCGATCAACGAAGGCTGGCGTCAAGCAACCAAGCCGATCGCAAAACCAAGTTCATCGAATCGTTTGTCGGGCGGATACAACAATTCAGCACGGCAACTTTCGAGTTTCGAAAGTGCGTTAGCAGGCATGGGTGAGTCTATTCCCAACCGCCCTTCGCGCGGCGCAACTCCTCTGGCAGCAAACGTCGGGTCGTCAATTCGAATCGCTGACGCAAACCTTGGTTCGCCTAACCTTGCGAGGGGATTGAGCTCGGCACGTACTGAATTTGGCAACGCTCAACTCGGCGCGAATCTCGACTCACTAAAGCTTGATGACCTCGAGTTCAAACTCACGCAAGAGTTGCTCAACCACCCGCCTCAGTGGCAACTGGAAACCCTTGAGCTTGCGGCTCAATCGCTTTACCAGCGCACGTCTGATGCCAGCGAACGAGCACGACTCACCAATTACCTGCAGAAGATCACCAACTGCAAAACGGTACGGGCTGGCTACAATAATACGAACAACACGACATACACGAGCGCCCAATCTGGCAGGCTTGGAGCGAGCGGATTGAGCGCAAATGGATTGGGATCAAACGGAGTGGCAGCAAGCGGGCTTGGCTCAAACCTAAGGGGAGCAAGCGGGCTTGGCTCAA
>CAYZGP010000037.1:36556-49127 GCA_964478065.1 uncultured Pirellulaceae bacterium | reverse complement strand
TTCCAAATCCATCCGCAGAACGTTGTCGCAATCGAGTACAGGCAATAGAAAACGCCGGATAACAATGTGATGCACTCGAATCCGGACTTGCGCGTGTTTTTGGAATGGATGATCGCTGGTTCGGCTCGGTGATCACGGTCGTTATCCGACTTAGACAATTGGACGAATTTGCTGACAACTCCTGCCTCGAATGCCAACTGCCGGGGTTCGAATACTTTATGGCTTTCCGACTCGACTGGATCGCAATCGCGGGAGCAACGAAGAAGTGGAGCCGGGAAACCGCCGCAGGTAGAAGGCTCGCGGCCGTTGAAAGCGCACAAAAAAAATCGCCAATACTAACTTGCGAGCAAATCAACTTCATGACCTGGAACATGGAAGGCTCACTGACTCGCCACCGATCGACGACTACTAGGTGTAGCGGAACCACGAATGGCGAGGTTGATCCAGACCCGATCCACCTAGTAGTCGTCGATCGGTGATAGCGAGTCTGAAATAGCCTTCCTTGTGATGCATTGGTAAACAATGTGCTTGGGCGGCGCAACGCCGACCGTGGTGAAAAACACCAAGCTAGACCTGGCTCACAAGTTTCGTATTAACGATGTTTGGATTTTAACGCTTGGGAATCGTTTTGCAATAGTTCCGCGACTTGGTTTGAGTGCAGGAATTAGACGCAATTTTCTCGCCGCCATTTCTCTATAAGCCAAAGAATAAGATTTATATTTTGGTTAGACTGATTGCTCGTTACTTCCACTCTTCAGAAACATTCTTGGGCATTGTAATGGCTGATATCCGAACAAAACGAAATGTTGGAACTTTTTACTTTGTGTTGACGCTGATGATTTCGATCGCGTTAGTCAGCTTTGGCTTTGCCGAACGATGCCACGCTCAAACACCGGTCGAGCTAAAACCTGGCGACCACATATGCTACATCGGAAATACAACCGCCGATCGAATGCAGCACCACGGTTGGTTAGAGTCGCTGATCCATACGCTGCATCCCGAACACGACCTGACGTTTAGGAATCTTGGGTTCGCTGCGGACGAACTTACACAGCGTCCTCGTTCAGATAATTTTGGTTCGCCCGAGCAATGGCTGACGAAATGCAAAGCCGACGTTGTGTTTTGTTTCTTCGGATACAACGAAGCATTGAACGGTCCAGACGGATTGCCAAAATTCGAAAAGGATCTTGCTGCCACGATCGATGAGATGCTTTCGAAAAAATACAACGGGAAATCGGCACCACGATTGGTTTTCTTTTCGCCGATCGCTCACGAAAATCTAAAATCTCCCAACCTGCCCGATGGCTCGGAAAACAACGCGAATTTGAAGTTGTATTCTGAAGCGATGCAGCGTGTTTGCGTTACCAAAAAAGTTCCTTATTTCGATTTGTTTTATCGTACTGGCGACTTGTACCAGCGTTCGACTGAGCCGTTGACGATGAACGGAATTCACTTGCTGGATCGAGGCAATAAAGCCGTTGCGTTTTCGCTGATTGGCGATCTATTCCCAGGTAAGGTATTGCCGAAAGATCGAGTCGAGAAAGTTCGCGAATCCGTTTTGGAAAAGAACTACTACTGGTTCAGTCGTTACCGGGTCGTTGATGGCTACAACGTATACGGTGGGCGATCAAAGTTGGCTTGGTTTGATCAGTCCAACGCCGATGTGATGATCCGCGAAATGGAAATCTTCGACGTAAAGACTGCCAACCGCGACAAACGAGTTTGGGCGGTTGCCAAAGGCTCGGACGTCAAAGTTGTAGATGACAATCTTCCGGAAGAATTGGTGGTTCAGCCCAACAAGGTCGGCCCGCTTGATAAGGGGGCTTGGCCCTATCTCGGTCCTGAAAAAGCCATCGAGAAAATGACGATTCACAAAGGTATGAAAGCAAATGTGTTCGCGTCCGAAGAGATGTTTCCACGTTTAATTAACCCGGTGCAAATGGCCGTCGATACTGACAGCCGTTTGTGGGTTGCGACTTGGGAGTCTTATCCACACTGGAATCCGAAACGAAAACGCAAAGACTGCATAATGATTTTGCCGGACGAAAACGGTGACGGCGTAGCGGATGAAGCCAAGATTTTTGCTGACGAACTTAATTCAGTTACAGGTTTTGAATTCTGGGGCGGTGGCGTGTTGGTCGCTGCTCCACCGGAGATTTGGTACCTGAAAGACACCGATGGCGATGACAAAGCCGATGTGAAGCTTCGAATGTTGCAAGGCATTTCCAGCGCCGATAGTCATCACTCAGCCAACGCATTGCTGATTGGCCCCGACGGTTGGTTGTATTTTTCGCGTGGCATTTTTAATGTTGCCAACTTTGAGACTCCCACGAAAACGTTTCGCTCAGGGCAGTCAGGCGTGCATCGATTTAACCCGCGTACATTTGAGTTTGAATTTCACTTTCCAATCGGTCCCAACCCACACGGCGACTCGTTTGATCGCTGGGGGTATCAGTTTGCAAATGATGGCACAAGCGGAACGGGTTCTTATGTCAACATTGGAAAAGGCGTTGGGAACAAACAGTGGTTTGAAAAACACTACCGCCCTGTTCCGGCTAATGGCTTCCTTTCCAGCAGCCATTTTCCAGATGATCAGTTCAATAACTTTTTGATTGGCAACTGTATTGGTTTCCTGGGCGTTGCCCAACACAAAGTCAGCTACAACGGTGCGGACATTCGTGCGACAGAAATTGAGCCGATTGTGTCTTCTGAGGATCCCAATTTCCGACCGAGTGATATGGAAATCGGTGGCGATGGTGCGTTGTATATTTCCGATTGGCACAATGCATTGATTGGTCACATGCAACACAATATGCGTGATCCTAATCGTGATCGTACTCATGGTCGTATTTATCGATTCACTTCTGAAGGCCGTGATCTTCTCAAGCCTGCAAAGATGAAGGGCAAACCGATTGCGGAAGTCTGTGAGAACTTTTTCGCACGAGAAAACGGGACGCGCTATCGAGCTCGACTGGAGTTGAGCGGTCGAACGAACGAAGAAATTGTTTCCCAAGTTGGTGCGTTCGCAAAGACACTTAATCCGGCCAATGCCGATGTGAATCGCGATGAAGCCCAGGCGTTGCTTGAATGTCTGTGGGTTTTTGAGGAGCATCGAATTCCGAACATGGAATTGCTGATAGGAGTTTTCCAAGCCAACGAACCACGTGTCCGTGCGGCCGCGATCCGAACGCTTGGCCATTGGGCCGGCAAAGTAACCAACTGGGAATCGATACTGGCAACTGCGGCCAGCGATTCTTCGGCACTTGTCCGAGCCGAAGCAGTAAAATCGGCGGTCGATCTTGGCGGACTTCCAGCTGCCGAGTCAGTTTTTTCGGCCAGTGCGTTACCGATTGATCCAGAAATGGACACCGTACTTAAGTACGCGAAGAAGGAATTGAATATCGAGAAATTGGTTCAAGACATGCTGGCTTCGGGCAAGCCACTTTCAAAGCCCGCCGCATCGTACGTGTTGGCCAACGGCTCGGTTCGTGACTTGCTAAAGATGCCAGCGTCTCCCGATATTTACAAAGCGATTCTGTCGCGAAAAACGGCTACTAATGAGCAACTGCAAACCGCGCTTGATGGTTATGTGTCGGCCAAAAAAGTCAGCAAGACGAAAGCTCTGGTCGAGTTGATCTCAGAAGAGCAATCCAACAAAGACGGGAACGTGGTCGGGCTTGGCAAATTGCTTGCCGCTCAACCAATCGCAGAATTGAAATCGCTTCAATCGGAGGTCGAAAACCTTGCGATCAACGGAGCGTCGCCAGAGGTCAAACGGCTGGGTTATGCTGCTTGGGTGGCGGCGGCTGGACCGGGCGATGCGTTTCTTGCGGCGACGAAATCCAAAGATCGCTTGCGCGATTTTCTTGATGCGGTACCGGTTGTAAATTCGGAAGCTCGTGGTGCTTTGTTTGATAAAGTCAAGCCTCTCATGTTCGAGATGCCCGCGAGTCTGGAATCGGAGAAGGAAGCGCTACGCCAAAACGGAGTTACGGTTGGTTACTCGGCACCCAACGGCACCAACGCTACAAACGAAACACTTGATGCGCGTTCGCCGTCAAACTGGGTGGTGGTTGAGAAATTTCAAATCACAATCCCGGAAGGCCGTTCACGCGATCAGTTCTTTAATATTTTCAAGTCGACGATTGAGATTCCAAGAACGGGCGAATACGTTTTCTATACAAAATCAGATGACGGATCGCGTTTGTACATCGACGGCAAATCGGTTGTGGACAACGATGGTGACCATGGCACGGTTGAGAAGTCTGGCAAGGTAACTTTGACCGCTGGACTGCATTCAATCCGAGTCAATTATTTTGACAGTGGCGGAGGTGACTTCCTTTCCGTAAGTTGGCAAGGTCCGGGAATCGCTAAACAGGAAATCCCTCCAACGCAGTTGTTTGTAGCGGGCGAAGACTCGCTTCACGACGTCGCGATTCGCGCGTTGGCTTCGATTCCCGGTCGCGAAGGCGAGAAATTCGAGGCACTCTGTTCGCTCGTTGCCGCTGGAAAATCACAAGCCGCCGCGATTGATGCGATTCGTGGAATTTCAAGTTCCGATTGGAAGAAGGAAGAGGTCAAACCGTTGATGAATAATATCATCGGTTACCTCAGTGCATTGTCGGCCAAATATCGAACAAGTAACGCCGCAACCAATGCGATGGATTTGGCGCGTGGGTTGAGTAAGACGCTTGGGGATGACGAAATGAAGGCGCTAGAGGAACGCTTGAGCAATTTGAATGTTCGTGTGATCGCAATTGGAACCGTGCCGCATCGCATGATTTACGACAAAGAAACGATCGTCGTCGAAGCCGGCAAGCCCGTTGAATTTCGGTTTTCAAACACTGACTCGATGCCACACAATTTTGCGATCACTCGTCCGGGCGCACTCGAAGAAGTCGGTGCAATGGCCGAAGCCACTGGGCGAGATGCTGATGCGATGGCCCGGCACTACATTCCAAAATCGGACAAAGTTTTGCTTGGCAGTAAATTGCTTCAACCGGGCGAAGAAGAAGCCCTCAGTTTCGAAGTCAAACTCGAACCGGGCGTTTATCCTTACGTCTGTACTTACCCCGGTCACTGGCGTCGAATGTACGGTGCACTTTATGTCGTTTCGAGCTTTGAAGAATATCAGGCATCCCCTGAAAAATATCTTGCTGAGCAGAAATATCCAATCAAAGACGAATTGTTGAAGCTCAATACGCGCGGCCAGGAATGGACATACGACGATTTGATCGCCGATGTAAAAATGCCGATGCATCGTTCGTTTGAAGTCGGTAAGGCTTCGTTCAAAGCTGCAAACTGTATCGCCTGTCATAAATTCGGCGGTGAAGGACAAGAGTTCGGTCCAGATCTGGCAGCTTTGACGGATGAAAAAAGAATGACGACTCATATTCTGCGTTCGATCATCGAACCATCGAAAGACATTGATGAAAAATATAAATCGACTTCGTTCATCATGGCTTCAGGAAAGACAATCACGGGATTGATGAGATCTGAAAACGATACTGAAGTCAGAATTGTGATCGATCCGCTGGCTAAAAATGAAGAAACTGTGTTGTTGAAAGACGATATCGACGACCAGAATACGTCGAAGATCTCGCAGATGCCAGCTGGAATGGTTGATAAACTGTCACGTGAGGAAATCATTGATCTCGTGGCTTACATCGTTTCCAAAGGTGACCCGAAGCATAAAGTTTTCGATGGCGGCCATGATCATCAGCACATGGAAATGAAAAAGTAGTAGCAGGCGAGAAGGGCGCTCGCGAATGGCGTCGCGAGTTCACGCTTTAATTTGAATTGGAAACGCACATCGGAAAACCAGATCCTCTCTTTATGATAAAGCGAAACATCATGCGACATTTAGCTTTGTGTTTGTTTACCGTTTTCTACTTCGCACAAGGAACAATTGCGTTTGGCGATTCCAATGTGCCGACTGAGGAGAGCGCAGAGAAGCCCAACATTCTCTGGCTTTTTCAGGAAGATCTTTCGCCTTGGATTGGATGTTACGGGTACGAGCAACAGGTCGGCGCGACGCCGAATATCGACGCGATGGCGGCTCGGGGCGTTCGATTCTCGCGGGCCTATGTTCCGGCTCCTGTTTGTTCGATTTGTCGTTCTGCGATGATCACGGGCGCGTTTCACATTCGTTTTGGCGCTCACCATCACCGCTCGCGTCGTAGGGAGGCTTCGTTGCCGCTGCCTGAAGGCATGAGAACGATTGTCGATTTGCTCAATGAGTCAGGCTACTATTGCTTCAATGTTGGAAAAACGGATTACAACTTTGCACACGATGGCTTGTATCCGAAAATAAAAAAAGCGGATAAGAATACGCCGTGGCGCACCTGTCCAAAAGGCAAACCGTTTTTTGGTCAGATTCAACTAAATGGCGGCAAGCTAAACACGACGAAGTTCAAAAACAAAATTGATCGGTCCAAGGTCGAGATTCCTGCAGACTACCCGCAAAACGAACTTTATCGGGAAGTCGTGGCGGAGCATTTTGACTCGGCTCGAATGGACGATGGAATCATTGGCGGAATTCTTGACCGACTTAAAAAAGATGGCCTTCTCAAAAATACGATCGTGGTTTATTTCTCCGATCACGGCGCTAATAATCTTGTCCGCCACAAACAGCAACCTACCGAAGGCGGGTCGCATGTTCCGTTTATCATCGTGGGGCCCGATCCGTGGGTTCCTGCCCCGTCAGTTCGAGACGATTTAGTTTCGATGCTGGATCTTTCGGCGACAACGTTGGCTTGGGCAGGAGTAAAGCAACCGCAGTGGATGGAAGGGCAGGACTTATTCGGCTCCGTTTTGAAACCGCGAGAGTACGTCGCCACGGCTCGGGATCGCTGTGACAATACAATTGATCGTATTCGAAGTATTCGCACCGATCGTTTCAGGTTTACGAGAAACTACATGCGAGATCGCGTTTTGCTTCAGCCGCAGTATCGCGACAAAAGGAATTTTCTTACGTCGCTCCGAACGGCGTACGCTAATGGTACGTTGGATCCAAAGCTGGCTAAAATTTACTTTGGCGAGCGGCCTTATGAAGAGCTTTATGATGTGAAGAAGGATCCGGCTCAGATGAATAATTTGATCGACGATCCGAATTTCAAAGACGAAGTCGCGCGGCACCGAAAGCTGTTGGATAAGTTTATCAGCTTGGGTGATATGGGAGCCCAGGACGAGCGCGAGATTGAGCTCAAAATGAACGCGGAGACCAGATGGGGCAACGCTGTGAATCGGGAGTACGAAGTGGTTCGCAAAGACGACGATGGTGACGGGCTTTCAAGCGAATGGGAAAAAGCCGTCGGGCGAGACCCAAACGATGGGAAATTGTTTTTTGGTTTTGACTGCGGCGGGTGGCAAGACGAAGGTTGGAAGCCCAATGACAAATCCGTCAACATTCCCGGCATGCAAGGCTTTTTGGATTTCCCTTTGGCCGCTAGGAAACCGCTGTCGCTGTCACGCGGCGGATTGAATTTGGCTGCAGGCAAGAATAGCGGAAAGATTCAAATGCGTTTACGAAGCGATCGGCCGATGGAAGTTTCGTTTTATGCGAATGGGAAATCGGTTGGGAAGTCCAACGTCGAAGCCAATAGCGAATTTTCTTCGATCGAACTTGGCAAATTTACGGGCGACGAGAAAGTGATCAAGTCACTTAAGTTGGATTTTAGTTCAGCTGAAGATGCGAAGGTTGAAATTGACTGGATCAAGGTCGATTAGTAGTGGCGAAGATACCAGTATTCAAGATATTGGAGCTTGGCTTTTTAACGTGAACAATCCCAACTCAGGTGGACTACAAATTCTGACTGGATCGTCACCAGAAATTCCTCGACTGACATGCATCAGCATTTTGTCGACTTGAAAAGTTCCTGACGCGTAGAAGACACCGTATTTACTCGGCGCAACCAATGCACCGATCACCGGTAATGCAATTTGTCCACCATGCGTGTGGCCGGCGAACATCAAATCAAAATCACGACCTCGTGCCCAGTCAACTTGATCAGGGCTATGGCTAAGTAGCATTCTCAAACCCGATTTGCCTTTTCCATCTGCATCGTCCGATAATTGCTTGGCGTCCCAATACCATGGCATCGCGTTTCCGGTTAGCTCAATGGTCGCTCCGTTAAACTCCAACCGAATCCATTGGCCGGCAGCTTGGGTCAATCCGATGCTTTTTAATCGAGCACGATAATCGGTTTCGTCTTTGATTCGTCGATCATGATTTCCCAGGACGTAGTAAACGCCAAGCTTCGCTTTCAGTCGGCCGACAGTTTCTGGTAGCCAGTCCAGGCATTCAAGTTCATCGACCAAGTCACCGGTTATGATCGTGATGTCGGGTTCAAATAGATTGGCTTCATCGACGATACGTTGGAAATATTCAATTCCCAGTTGGCCGGTTAAGTGCAAGTCTGAAAGTTGGCAAATCTTGAGCCCATCCAGTTCCTTGGGAATGTCGAGCGCGAACGTCATGCGTTGACGGGTTAGTTTCAAGATTTCATTGAACGGGATTTTGCCAAGTGCTTTGGTGGCGGTTCCGTGAAGGAGCGGTTGTGCGCATTCCTTTTTCAAATTCAACCATTCAGTTTTTGTTGACACTACTGCAGCAGGCAGTTGGGTTGCCCATTTCCGATAGACCCATTGAAGAACGAAGAAACATGCAAGTACAACGCAGATCATCGCGTACCAATAGAATAATGAAACTGTCAAAATTTCTGCGAAGCCGATTGTCTGACGTGCGATAGCGAAAATCGCGACCACGAGGAGTGGTGCGGCAACGGCGAAGAGAATGAATTTCTCAGATGACTTACGAGTGGGACGCGGCCAAGCGGTTGCATGGACCTGATTGAAGACGACGCACCAAATGCCGATGTGGCCGATGATTGCCATCATCCAAATGATCCAATCCATTGTTGTAGGTGCCTGGGTGGGAATGTATAGGAATTGAAAAAGCTAATTTACCGACTTCGAGCGGATCGGGAAACCGGCAGTTGAATGGCAACCCAAGCGTAGGGAGAGGCCTTACGTAGTTCACGGGAAAGGCGTAAAGCGTTGCCCGGGCCCAGCGGCTATTTCGGAGAAGCCAACTCGGGAGCAACCATCGATTCAACGACTTCGATAAGCTGATCGAGTCGGAATGGTTTAAACAAAACCGCGTTGGGTTTCAATCCGGCTTGACGCGCTTTGACGATCGAGTGACCGGGGTCGTAGCCAAAACCGGTCATCAAAATGAGAGGCGGTTCTTCGACAAGGTCTTTGAGTTTGACCAGCAAGTCATATCCGCCGATATCGGGCAAGCGAATGTCAGCAATGATTGCGTTGTACTCATTGCCCGGCTCACAATTTCGAACCATCAAAACAGCTTCGCCACCTTCGTGAGCCGTTTCGACGACGCATCCGTAACGCTCAAGCAAACTGTGTGCTGACGTTCTGACTTCTTCGTCTGCGTCGATCACGAGAATTCGTTTGTCTTTGAGAGCCGGTCGCGATTCAGTTTGGACAGTAGACGGCATCGCTTCGAGTGGTGCCATTTCTTTACCGACTTTTTGAATCGCCTGTTTGATCTGTCGCGCGTGTTTGATGATCGTCTTAAGCCGCTTTGTCACGTCGGGGTCGTGCCCAATATAACTTTCAATCGCGTTGACGGTGTCGTTCAAAATCTCGTCAATGGGAAGCCCGACTGCCGAGTGGATCGCGGAGATACTTTGAAGTGCCGCGTCCGTTCTTTGGGCATTGAGTAGTTCAAGCGTATTGAGTGCCACGGCGATGTCCCGCGCAAACGATTCGACGAACTGGAGATCACTTTCGCTGAACGCACCGACTTCTGGGCTTTCGACATTGAAGGAACCGATGACTTGTTCGTGATAGACCAGCGGAACAGTTAGCGAACTTTTTCCGCCGATCAAACCGTCAAGATAAAGCGGGTCGTTGGCGGCGTCTTCGCACATGTAGCTTCGGCCCGTCGCGGCTACAAAACCTGTCACGCCGTTGCCGGTCGATTTTGCATAAAGCGGTTGTGACGCACGTTCGGAATCGATGCCGACAGAAAGCAGACGCTCAAGCAATCCCGTTTCCTGGTCGATCAAGCGAATTTCAACGACATCGAAATCGAGTAAGTCTTTGGTGTAGTGCAAAATGTTTTCTTTGAGCAACTCGATCCGAAGGTCAACGTCCATCTCGTAGATTTCTTCGGGACGAAGATCAGCCAAAGCAGTACCAGCGCGGTGAAGTGCTTCCAGCTTTTGCCTTTGCATTACCGTTTCTGTTGAGTCAGAAAGCGTCACCAACATTTGTTGGCATTCGCCCGTGTCGTCAAAAACGGGTACGACACTCAGTTGGAAATATTGGTCGTTGGATGGCTTCGCCTTGGCCGCATTCGATTCTTGTTCGTTCGGACTTAGGCGGATCGTTGCCCGGCATGGCTCGCGACGCGAGCGAGCGGTGGCAAGCGGGCTGGGTTCGGGGCCGATGATGCTTGGGCTGCCGATGGCTTCATAAAAATTCAGGCCGACCAGTTTTGTGTTGTTAAACCAACTGGTCAGCCTGTTGTTTGCTTTGATAATGTTGTTTTGGCTGTCGAGAATCGCCAGTCCGTCGGGGACGAGGTCAAGTATCGCAGAGCTCACAATCAAATCGTTGATTGAATTTTGCTTATTGGATTCTTGTTTCGAATCCTGATCGTGTTGGTCACCGCAGTAGTAGAGTCCGTCGAATTCGTTTTCGCGGAGCAACTCCATCGCTTTGACACAGTCGTTGACGTACGTGATTTCAACGGTTTCGTCGAGCTTCAGCGGAAGGTCAGCAGAGCTGGCTCGATCATCTTTTATGCACAGGATTTTTGGCACTGGATTCAGGTTGCGATCAAGGTGATGTCATTGGAGAGATGTGTGGCAATCATCTCTACTTAATGTTCGACGATTACTAAGTTAAAGTTTATATCATACGAGCCAAGAGTCTAAAATTTTGGTTCCAACCTTTTTTCGTTCAATTTATTTTCGACTTGTTCGATTACCCGAGCGAGCAAACAAAATGCGAATAAGCCTTATTCCTGTACCGTTTTGACTTGATCCTGCTAGTCTATCAACAACCGCAACGGACTCGAATTGACCAGAAAGCGTTTAGCAGGACAATTCGTTGACACGCGCTTAGGCTGTGTTTTGAGAAGTGGAATTGTGCAAGCTTCAGCTCGAACGTGCAGTGAAGGCCGCAAGGTCGGATATGCGAACCTTTAATTGGCTTTTGCGTCCAAGAAAACACCATTGGCTTGATGACCAAAGCGATTTCGTGTGTCGTTCAGCCCTGCAGTTAAGTGCTTTTTCCGTTAACATCAACATATGGCCAAAAAGAAGAAACCTAAAAAAACAGTTCGAGCGCAGTTTCGAAAACGTCATGAAGGACGTACGCGTGGAAACGATTTGACGCGAAGATTCGACCAAGACGCCCAAAAACTCGAAGATTCAACGACGGCCGAAAGGGTTTCGGGCAAAGGCCATTTGACCCGAAAGCGGACGATTACCGGTTCAAATAACGATGAAGACGAATCGGGTTTCCAAGTCGAATTGGATGTCGATCCGGATCTTTGCTTGTCTGGCCGAGTCGTCAGAGTCTACGGTTTGACCAGTGCGGTGCAGGCAGAAAACGGCAAGGAATACCAGTGCACGGTTCGGGGGATTTTAAAGTCCTTGGCGACGGACCTTCAACACGTCGTGGTGGCTGGCGATCAAGTTACGATTCAAATCGGCGATCGGCACAGCGAAGAAGATCAAGCGGTGATCGTGCGAGTTGATCCAAGGCGAAATCAGATTTGCCGAACCAGTCGAAAGCGTCAGCAAATCATCGCTTCGAATATCGATTTGGCTTTTATTGTTGCCAGTGCTGCCCAACCCATATTGAAACCGAACTTGGTGGACCGTTTTTTGGTGTCGGCCGAAAAGGCGCAAATTCAGCCGATCATCGTGATCAACAAAGTCGACCTCGTTGAGCCAGCGGATTTACAGCCGGTCGTTGGCGTTTGGAGTCAGATGGGTTACCCGGTTGTGTTGGCTTCTACCAAAACCGGAATGGGAATCAGTCGGCTTAAACATTGGGTCAAAGGCAAAGATAGTGTCGTTACTGGCCAATCGGGCGTCGGCAAGTCTTCGATTCTTAATGCGATTGAACCTGGGTTGACGCTTCGTGTTGGCAATGTGAGTTCGGAGAATCAAAAGGGAAAGCACACAACGACTGCGGCGTTTCTAATTCCGTTGGCCGGCGGTGGGCATTTGATTGACACGCCGGGCATTCGTCAGTTTCAGTTGTGGGATGTTATTCCCGAAGAAGTCGTTGGTTACTTCCGTGACATTCGGCCTTTCATAAACGGCTGTCGATTTCCCGATTGCACCCACACTCACGAAGACGATTGTGATGTGAAATGGGCTGTTGCCGATGGAAAACTAGATGTACGGCGTTACGAAAGTTACTGCCAGATGCGCGAAGTCAACGAGTATTGATGTCCGAATGTCGGACAGGAATGAATGTCGGACAGGAATGAATGTCCTTACTTAGGACGTCGACGTGAACGCCTGAT
>CAYZGP010000037.1:25106-36456 GCA_964478065.1 uncultured Pirellulaceae bacterium | reverse complement strand
GAATGTCGGACAGGAATGAATGTCCTTACTTAGGACGTCGACGTGAACGCCTGATAGTAAACATTCCGATCAGTGAACCCCATACCATCATGCTTGCCGGTTCGGGAACGGGCGGAACAAATTGCTGACTGGCCACAAACAAGTCGATGCCCAAGTCAATTCCTTGATGCGTATCGGCTCGGTTAGTAAACCCACCTGTGTAGCCGAGTCCCGACAGGAAATCCCAATCTGAATCGGCAGCGTCGCCCTGATTGGCGTCGGTGAAAGAGCCAGCGGCAAGCCCATCGTGGTTCCAGTTGTTACCCCAGACCGTGAACTCGTTGATCGTTCCCCGGTTTGGGCTGAGCAGGTCGGACCCGCGCGCTTCGGCTTGTGGTTTAAAGAAAAAATTGCCTTCGGTAACGGAAACGAATCCGTCTGCGTTTTCTAAATCGTCGACCAAAATCTCATAGTTCAACCAGCCGCCAGTGAACTCGCCCGGGCCAGTTGTTTCCAAGGCCAGTCCACCATCGTGAATGACAATTTTTAGCAAGTCGTCGCCTGTAATACTTGAGATTCCCGCAAGTGAATTTGCGTGATCTGTAAACGCACCGTAGTGACGTATGTTGCTTATGTTGGAGCTAATCTCGCCGGTGATCCCGGTTAGCTGTTTCGAGAAACCATTCCAATCGCCGTTAAGTCCACCGCTTAATCGATTTGAAACTTGCCCGGATTTCCGAGGGCCGTTGGCATCAGTTCCCAAGTACCGGTCAGTCCCCTGCCCCGCGCGCACGGTGCCGCTATGAAGCCACGAAGCAGAAAATGCCCCAGCATTGAAATGTGGAATTACGTCCAACGATATGGAAGCTTGAGCTTGGGAGGTGGTCAAGCCGAAGATTCCCATTGCGAGTGCAGTTGCAAAAAACGTGAGCGGGTTCTTGTTTAACTTATTAGTGAGATTCATTGTGAGATTCCAGTCTGAAGGTTGGTTGGAATTCAAGAAAAGCGTTCAATTGGAATTAGTTATCGATCCGCCAGAACTGACATTGAAATGTTTGACAATTACGAATTTTTTTATTGGCTGGCTGGGGGAGTGAATTTGATTCACGTAAGGATGAATAAAAGTTGGGTTCAGGCAAGCTAGGAGAAACGCAGCGATGGCTTGGCAAGGATCAAAATTGGCTTTGCCACGCCGTTTTGAGCACGTACAAAGTTGGCGGAAGACGATTTAAGCCTCATAGCTGCCGTTAATCGTCACTTAAATACTGGTTTTCGCGGCTCCAACACGTTTTGCACCTCCCGAAAACAAAGCCGAGTGGATACGATCTTACGTCTAACGAATTCCCAATAAATCGAGTGCGATCTTGTCTACAGACATTAAGAATACTGACTACAAAAACTCTCCCACCGGTCCGGACTACAAGGGAAGTTATTCCTTCATCAGTCTTGGCTGCCCCAAAAACACCGTCGACAGTGAACGGATGATGGGGCTGTTGAAACTCGATGGCTATCAACTGATTGCCGATCCCGAGCAAAGCGATTTTGTGGTAGTCAACACGTGCGGATTCATCGAACAAGCCAGAAAAGAATCCTTTGGCGCGATCGATGAAATGCTGGCCTTGAAGAAAGCCGGAAAAACCAAAGGCGTTATTGTCACCGGTTGCTTGGCCGAGCGACAGAAGGAGCAGTTGCTGGAGGATCGCCCCGAGATTGACAATTTGATCGGCGTTTTTGGCCGCGAAGAGATTACAAAAATCGCAGACCGCTTGCTGGGTGATCAAGCCGAGCAGCGAAACGTGTTTCAACCAGCCCCAATTCGTGCACTGCCCGACCAAGACCGTTTGCAGATCACGCCCAAACATTTTGCTTACTTGAAAATCTCTGAAGGCTGCGATCGACTTTGTACGTTTTGTGCGATCCCGAAAATGCGTGGCAAACACGCGACCAAGCCAATGGAAGAGGTGATCACCGAGGCCCAGCAACTGGCCGATAACGGCGTTCGCGAGTTGATCATCGTGGCACAGGACACGACTTATTACGGCATGGATCTTTACGGCGAGCCGCGGTTGGCGGAGCTGTTGACGAAACTGAATGAAGTCAAAGGGCTCGATTGGATTCGGCTGATGTACTTTTATCCGATGTACATCGATGATCATTTGCTCGAGACAATTGCGGCATGCGAGAAAATTGTGCCGTACATTGATATGCCGCTTCAACATGCAGAAGACAAAATGCTTCGCCGCATGTCACGCCGAGTAAACGCCGAACAAGCCGATGCTCAGATCACTCGGATGCGAGAGCTGATTCCGAATTTGGTTTTGCGAACGACTTTTATTACGGGCTTTCCTGGCGAAACCGACGAGCAGTTTGAAACGCTGGTTGAGTTTACTGAAAAGCACAAATTCGAACGGATGGGTGTTTTCACATATTCGTTTGAGCCAGATACGCCAGCGGCAAAGATGGACGGTCACTTGGATGACGCGACCAAGGAAGCGCGCCGTGAAAAGTTGATGCATGTTCAGCAGCAGATCATGTTCGAATACAACGAACGCCAATTGGGTAAATCGATTGACGTCATCATCGATCAAGCCATTCCGGGGCAACCGGGAGCCTGGATGGGGCGTAGCGAAGGCGACGCGCCGGATGTGGACAGCGTTGTTTTCGTCACTGAAACCGAACATCCACTTGCGCCTGGCAACATCGTTAAATGTGAAGTCGTCACGTTTAAAGATTACGACTTGGTCGCGGTTGCGGTCGATGCACCTCGTTAGAATAACGGTTCGTTAGTTTATCAGGTAAATTAGTTGCAACATTCTCTTTCCGACATTCGCGATATAGCGTTTGTTTACCAAATGCGCAAAACAAGCCTGTTTTTATGTCCTTCGGCAGCGCGTTGAATTTGGGGTTTGTGGTTGTTACAACTGCCTCTTTGCTCTGCTCGGCGAATTTCCGCCCTAACATCAGGCGGCCAAGAATATTCGCGATAGTTAAGGACTGATTGAACTTTCGCTACTTTGGTTACGCCAAAAAGATAAATAGGTGAAGGTTTATTGTTTTGTAAATGTGTACTTTTGAAGCAAAGGGAAATTCGTAGTGCTTGATTCGGTGACTGCTCAGATGATTTTGCTCAAATGTACGGGCGATGAGATTTGGGATCTCGATACTTGTCGGCGTGAGCGAATTCCTGAACCTTGGATTGAAGAACTACAAGATCGCTTTGAGTCGGGATTCGATTCTGATCGCAATACGATTTACGTAGATCAAAAAATGGTGAACCAATACGAAGGGATTTTGGATCTTCACTTGGCTTACAAGCTGGCAGAGTTTCTTGGGATCGATTGGAAACGCGCCACCGCCGGATCGGTGAGCCGCAGCGGAGAAGTTCGTGCGATCCAAGCCGAGCTTGACGAGCTTTAGTTTCAAACAGTCTTGGTTAGACACTCATATCACGCGACTGCCAATTCGTAGTCGCGCCCGCTTGATTCCGGTGGAACAACCGCCAAAATAGGGCCAACTTATTGGCGCCAAAATCGAGATAAGAAATATTGGGGAAACGATGGCTACGGATTCAAGTGGAAGCGAAAAAGTTCGTTGGGGAATTTTGAGTACGGCAACAATTGCTCAAAAGAACTGGCAGGGCATCAAGCTTTCAAGTAACGGAGTCGTTGCGGCCGTCGCCAGCCGTTCGGTCGAAAAAGCGCAGAAGTTTATTGACCAATGTCAATCCTCAGTTCCCTTTGATAATGTTCCAACTGCACTTGGTAGCTACGAGCAGCTACTGGCAAGCGAAGACATTGACGCCGTATACATTCCGCTTCCGACGGGAATGAGGAAAGACTGGGTGATCCGCGCGGCCAAGGCAGGCAAACATGTGCTTTGTGAAAAACCGTGCGCGTGTAACTTTGAAGACCTTCAGGAAATGGTTAACGCTTGCCGGGAAAACAAAGTTCAATTTATGGATGGCGTGATGTACATGCATGCCCATCGGATTCAAAAAATTCGCGAAATTCTGGACAGTGAAAACTCGATTGGCAAAATCAAAAGGATTGCGACCCAGTTTAGTTTCTGTGGAGACGATGAATTTGCCGCAGGGAATATTCGCACGAGTAGTGACCTGGAACCTTTGGGTTGCCTTGGGGACCTCGGCTGGTACACGATACGGTTTGCCTTGTGGGTGATGAATGGTGAGATGCCAACTCATGTCGTGGGGCGAATGCTCACGCAGCACCAACGACCCGACAGTCCCAATGCAGTTCCGATGGAAATCGAAGGCGAGTTGATTTTTGATAACGGAGTTACATCGAGTTTTTACAATAGCTTTGTCACCGGGCATCAGCAGTGGGCGCACATCAGCGGAACCAACGGTCATATTCACTTGCCGGATTTCGTGTTGCCGTATCAAGGTGATGAAGCAAAATTTGTGGTGGCTCGGCCAAGCTTCGAAGTCAACGATTGTGATTTTCAAATGATTGAGAACCGTCAAGAATTCGTTGTGAAAGAGACGGGGGCAAGTGCGCCTGATGCTCAGGAAGTCAATTTGTGTCGAAACTTTGCAAACATCGTCTTGAGCGGCGAGTTGGATGACAATTGGCCTGAGATAGCACTCAAGACACAACGAGTGATGGACGCGGTGATCGAATCGGCCAACGATGACAGCCGCAAGATTGCGATGGGCTAAAAGATGAGCAGATTGCCTCGGATTCGGCTCAAGAACTCGATTTGTAGTCGTCCGCACTACACCAAAATAAGGAGCCTTCGGACGCACCATCATTCAAAGATTTTGGAGCAAAGATGTCTTGTAACTTGGCAAAAAAAATCCGTTTCACTACGAAATCTAACGTTCAAACAAGTGCATCGCTAGCAAGCTATCGTTGAGTCGAAAGTCGTTGGTACGTTTGAGGTTAGCAAAAAGGACGTGTCTAGTAACTCGTGAAAAAAGTAACGCAGTCTAGGGGGTTGCGCATCTTCTTGTGGGAAACCGAGATAGGAGGCAAGTTTTGTAAATAGAACGATTGGGTAAAGCCGATAAGTAGCTTTGGGAGAAACGATTTCCAATAATTGGTACGGATCAAAAATAACTTATGGCGGGCAGGTCCTGCTTCTTCAAAAGACAAGCGTCGATTGAAACGATGGCGACCTGATTTGCCCTGCCCCGGGAGGCAGCGATGAACAGGCTCACTTCTCAATCACTCGCAATGTTTGCAACGCTGTTTTCGACAGCCATTCTTGCGGCTCAGACTCCACTCTACCAAGACCCCATCTACCCAAATTCGACATTCGACAATCCGATCGTTGACCAGCCAATCTATCCCAACGAGGTAATTAGCGGCTCGATCATTGGCGGAACGGTAATCGATGGTACACCGATCAACGGAACGCCGATCCAAGGAAGCATCATTGGCGGTGAGATCATTGGCGGTGAGATCGTTGGTGGTGAAATTTTAAACGGTGGAGTGATTCAGCAGGGTTCGGTGGTCGATGTTGCGTCGCTTCCAAGCGTACCGCCCAAGGATGTGAAAAAAAGGCCGCCAGCTCAGAACTTGTTACCAGCGCTACCTGAAGGGGCTTCGGTTCCCAAGATTGAAAAGCAAAGTGTGCGAGCTGGCCAAGGCTCCGGTCTTTGGAAGTGGACTCCGCGAGCGCCTTACCATCAGTCGATTGTTGAAGTCGAAACCAGCGGCGGAAACGGGACTGGGGTCGTGATTCAGATCAATAAAGACAAGCCCGTAAAAGATGGATTCGAAGGCTATGTCATCACGGCTTGGCACGTTATTCGTGACGATATCACCGACGGAAAAATCAAAGTCACGTACCGCAATAAGCGCCGTGCAAAGGGATGTCAGGTCGTTCAGTATGATGAAGATAAAGATATTGCAGTGCTTTGGGTATGGGTTCCGGGTGAAATCACACCGTCAAAGTTGGCGACAAAGCCAATCAAGCGTGGAGACAAACTTGAGTTGGCCGGTTTAGGTGGTGGTACAGATCTTGCCTGCTGCATTCGTGCATTCGAGGCTTTAGCATCGCCCCCATCCAACAAAGACAAAATCTTCGCTGACGTTCCGCTGTTGCCGGGCGATTCAGGCGGGCCGGTATTCAATGCGGACAATGAAGTTGTTGGAATTATCTCCGGCGGTTGGTTCTGGTGGGACAGCGGTTTGAAAACGCCATCTGGCGGTTACATTCAAACGACTTGGCCTGCACGAGCCAGTAATGTTGGTCCGATTCAGTTATTGATGGTTAAGGTTAGAAAAGGCATCAAGCCATCGAAGCGCATGGCAGACGCGGGCGATGTCTCTGACAAGCGATAGCGATTTTGCGATGTAAATCAAAACGCACGATCTACTGAGGAACTCACTTTAGCGTTCCAGTCAAGATAGAATTCAAGATTCACAAACGGGCATTGGCAATGTCCGTTTTTTGTTTGCGCGGGACCGGTGTCGTATCCAAAGCGAAATTATCACTTTCACGCTGGGATTCACTTACTAAATAAATGCCATTGTTTTCATCGGTTTGGTCTATTTGCTACAAGTAAGCTATTGCTGGCTCAAATACAACAACGAATTCCAATTGAGAGTATCTCGTGCTTTGGCAAAATCAACGTTAGAAGAATTTGAAAATTGATTTTGAAGGCGTCTTTGTCTGGAGATATTGACGGAGTTGATGAAACTGAAATAATGGACGCCTGCGAATTTGATTTGAAATATTGTTAAGGACAAACCATCTTATGACTCCAATGCAAAAAGTTGATGTACTTCGTGCGGCCTGTTGCGTCGCTGGAATCGATGGTCAGCCCAAGGATGCAGAGTTGTCCGTGATCAATAAACTCGCCGGTGAAGTCGGAGTCGGTCGGGCTTCGCTTGACGCGATGATCCAGCGAGGCGCCACTGATCCTGAGTTTCATCAGGAGCAGTTTCGCGTCCTCAAAGCCGACCCACAGCAGTCGATGGCTGCATTGTTGGAAGTCGCAATGGCCGACGGAGAAATCTCAACCAACGAAGCTTCGGTACTCCGTGCATTGGCAGGCAAGTTGGCAGTGCCTGAGAATGTTTTTGAACAGCTGTTAAACAGCGCTGGAAAAATGCTTGGTGGTTGATTTGCGAGTGGCAAACTCATTGCTGGTAGTTGCCCGCAATCCCTTTACCGCGTGAATGTTGCACGGGCCTGATTCCAGACGTGTCAGTTTTGAAGTTGCTCTAGAGAATCAGTGGATTTACTTTTCCACGTCCGTTTGCAAATACGTAGGTTATTCCTGTCCGACAGTCGCGAACCGGAAAAGCACGGAAAAGAATATGCAAAACCGTGCAATTTCAAAACGCGTCAGCGAGGGATACTGAGCGAAGGTTCGGCTGCAGTTCGGCTGCAGGCATTTTTTTCGTGCCGTAACTATCGTTTGGCCATTTCAATTAACTTGGCCATCGTTTTCCAGTTCCGCGTCGTCGCAGAGACATCCAACTTCTTTTCAAAGAACACGTTGGTCAATTTTGTTTTTCCGAATCCGTTTGGAATAAACAAAGACACCACGTCTTTCTTAATCGCGAACTGGTCATCTCCAAAGTCCATCGCTTTGAGGGCATTGACCAACGACCTCTCGGGAACTGCTGAAAGAACCATCGTGGCCAGCGACTCAATTTTTTCTTTGGCGAATGGGCTGCCGGCAATTGCCTTTTGCAAGAAAGGCAGGTCTCGTACCAGGACGGGCACTTCAAATCCGGTTTGTTTGTTTATCGTTTTGAAGATCAATTTTTCAAGAGCTTCGGGCTTCTTGTTTGAATCGAAAATCAAATTGCCGGATTGAATGTAAGTTTCAACATTCTTGAGGTCTGACGATTCCAGCCACTCTCGGAGGTTGGCCATCTTGATTACGTTTTTGCCCGAGACATTGATGCCACGGAGCAATCCGATAAAAGTCATTGGTGGCCGATTCTCATCTTGTTGAAAAACGTTGACTTGATCATGGCATCCAGAATTTGAGTAGATTTTAACTGTGTGTTTTCAGGCGTTAAAATCTACAGTCAAATTCTGACACAAGTCGATCAAGCAGAGCAAGACTTGCCAATCGAGTGGACTTCGAAACCAACATCAGAAAGATGATTCGGATCCAAAAGGTTCCGGCCATCGAACAGAAATGCTGGCTTTTTCATCGAACGATAAACGGCTTCAAAATCGACTTCCTTGAACTCTTCCCATTCCGTGAGGACGGCAACGGCGTGAGCACCATTGGCCGACTCAATTGCGCTGTCGGCAACCGAGACGTTATTCATAATCAAATTTTCATCGTGTTCACTAACGGCACCCTGCTCGTTTGACATCAGCTCGCGTAGATCGCGGCGAATTTTTTCCAGTGAAACTTGAGGATCGTAAATGGTAACGTTGGCTCGTTCCTGAATGAGGTCACGGCAAACATAGATCGCGGCGGATTCACGCGTGTCGTTGGTATCTTTCTTGAATGCGAATCCCCACATGGCGATTTTTTTGTCCGAAACTGTGTTGAACATGTTCTTCACAATACGGGTCGAGAAGCGTCGTTTTTGATATTCGTTCATCTTCACGACTTGTTCCCAATACTCGGCGACTTCGGGTAAACCGAAATGCTCGCAAAGGTAAACAAGGTTCAAGATGTCTTTTTGGAAACATGAGCCACCAAAACCAACTGAAGCCTTCAGGAATTTTGGTCCAATTCGAGAGTCCGTTCCGATTGCATTGGCGACTTCGTCAACGTCGGCGCCAGTGGCTTCGCAAAGTGCAGACATCGCGTTGATAGACGAAACTCGTTGAGCCAAAAATGCGTTGGCCGTTAGTTTCGAAAGCTCACTACTCCAAAGGTTGGTTGTAATGATGCGATCGCGTGGTACCCATTTGCCGTAAACATCGACGAGGCTTTGGATGGCGTTTTGTGATTCGCCACCGATCAAGACGCGATCAGGTTCTTTAAGGTCTTCAACAGCGGTTCCTTCGGCGAGGAATTCCGGGTTGCTCAAAACATCGAACGTCGCACCGGGCTTGCCTGCCGAAACGAGAATTCGTTTGACGGCTTCAGCTGTGCGAACGGGCAGTGTTGATTTTTCAACTACGATTTTGTGGCTGCTTGAATTTTCCGCGATGGTGCGGGCACATTTTTCGATAAACTCAAGATTGGCTGCGCGACCGGCGCCGATTCCAAACGTCTTGGTTGGCGTGTTGACGGAGATGAATATCATGTCCGCTTCGCTGATCGTGTTGGCGACCTCGGTAGAGAATTTGAGGTTTTTGCCCCGTGATCCAACCACGATTTCATGAAGACCTGGCTCATAGATTGGCAAGGTGTCTGAATTCCAAGCGGCGATTCGTTCGGCGTTAATATCAACAACGTGGACTTCAATATCAGGGCATTGGTTGGCAATCATGGCCATTGTCGGCCCGCCGACGTAACCGGCGCCGATACAGCAAATCTTTTTTACAGTGATCGGAGTGGTTGTAGGGGATGGTGTTTCAAGCATTTTCTAAATCTCTAAGTAATGTGATCCAACAATTGAATCGGCAAATATGTGGAATGGGAAGGGAGGAAGTTACGTTTCAGGACAAAATAGGCAGAACGCCCAACAGAATATCGAATTTCAACTTAACTGAGCTAAAACAGGCAATCGGCGAAAGCTGTCATTCAATAACAATAGTTTAATTCGTTCCAAACAAAACTAATTACAAAAACGAGTATTTCAACATAAGAAGTGTCATTTCCATCTTGGGTATGGGGAATTCCATCATGGATAAGAGCAGCATTTGGGGTACAGCCAGCGATAAGCATGTACGTCGATGGGTGAAATGAGAATATGAATTTGTGCCTACTAACAACACTAGGTGGAAAGCATTACAGGTTTATCAAATAACAGCCCAAATAGCTGGATTTTGCTCAAAATGACTGGTGTTGTAGACAATCAGGTGATCAACTTGGCACCACCATATGAACGGGCATTGTTGGTCTAACCAAGCTCTTTGCACCCCCGGATGTTTTGAAGATTTGAGCTGATTGGCATTTCAAGGTGGACGTCCGCTTTCTTTAAAACTGAAACAAAAAGCGAAGGTTCGTGAGTTCGATCAGTATCCTGAATCGGCTCAATTTTCGGTTGCCCATACGAAGCATGGTCATGATTGGTGTACCAAACGAGCAAGCCAATATTCAGGACATGCTCAAACAAGTGAACATGGCATCTGAATTCTAAGGCGAGGCAAAAGTTTCTCCGCGCCGCTCACTCTAAAAGCGATTGCCCACAGCCCGACCGCTATTGATCTCGACCCATCGCTCTGCCAGTCGACTGAGAAAGCGTTTATCCGGCAATTCGTTTTTCTATGATTTGCAAATGGTGATTAACATGCCCAACGAGGATGAACGCCGCTGCGCGAACGGTCATGACTTTACCGTCACCCATCCCTTTTCGCATCCACGTTTCTGAATTCTGCCTGCGAAACATGGCGAGATTGCTTTGGCGCAATGAATCCAATTCCTCGATCAATGCGGTCATGCAGACGGGATCGTAATCGGTTTGTCTGACAAAGTCATCCTGGTCAAATCCAGGCAACGACGTCTGGTCTCCAGCGGCAAAACACCCGGCGCGATATCCGAACACACGCTCAGAATCAACGCAGTGCCCGATGACTTGCTTAATTGTCCAAGTGTATGGCTCGTGCAACGTATTGACTTGTTCAGTCGAAAGAGGATTCAAAACGGACCGGACTCGATCCATTTGTTTTTCCAATTGGGGCAGAATCAAGTCACCTTCGGCCTTTGCAATATATGGTTCGAAGTAGTGAAGGAACTCTCCAGCCTCTGGCCGACCGGGTTCAATGTTAATCTCGTGCATCGAAAGCTCTCAGTGAAATAAGTGTAAGGGTGGGATTGGCGGAAATTGAATTCTGCGAGATGGATATTTTCGACGAGATTTTCCGAAATACTAGGCACGTTAAGTTAGTGTTGTTTGCTTTTGTGTAGCACAGGCAAACTAGCGAGGAAAGGCAATAAGCACTTCTGCTTCAATGGTGAAAGGCAAGCCACGGTTGGGACATTGGCAGGCGGATCGCTAAGATGGTTGTCGCTGAACGCCATTTTTATTGTTTGCGCCCGGTGTCAGTATTGGTTTGGCCACTTTTAAATGGCTTAAATTCCTGCAACAATGATGATTCAATCAACCTTACTTGGGTTGCGGTTTCAATTTAGGAGTTGGCGATGATTCGATTATTGGGAATGTTGGTTTTCATGGTTTGTGTTCTAGGAGCAAGCTCCGTAGACGCACAGCTTTTCCGAAGGTTTCGCCCTCAGCCTCCGCAATTCCAACAACAGCAATTCCAGCAACGATTGCAACAGCAGCAATTCCAACTGCAGCAGTTGCAACAACAGCAG
>CAYZGP010000037.1:18180-25006 GCA_964478065.1 uncultured Pirellulaceae bacterium | reverse complement strand
CAGCTTGAAATTCAACAACGGCTGAGACTGGCTGGCGTTCAGCAAGCGACAACGGGCACTCAGCGTTTTCAAATGTTTTACAATCCCCGCACCAACCAAACCGTATTGCGTCCTGTCGGTCCAGTAATTCAAAATCGGCAAACCGTGGTTCAACCTCAGCAAGCAATAGTCGCTGCGGCTCAAGTCCAGCAACCTAGCGTCGTGGGCCAGATTGATGTGGCTCGCCAAGCAACCACAGCTCAAGTTCCTGTGCCAAACTCGAGCGGACCAAGCTTAGGCGGACTAAGCTTAAACGAATCTAACTTAGGCGGACCCAGCTTAAACGAACCTGACTTAGGCGGGTCAATTCTGAGCGGACTAAGTTTGAATGGGCCGACTTTGAACGCGCCAAGTTTGAACGGGCCAAGTTTGAATGCACCAACCGTAACAACCAATAACACAGCGCTTAATGCTCCCGTTGCCGGTAATACGATTCTTGGCGCACCGGCGCTTAATGCACCGATTGTAGATAACTCGGTTACGCAAGTTTCAGGAATTGAACCAGCCACAACAACGCCTTCAGCAAAAGTGGTTGAAGCAACAGATGATGTCGCGCCGGCAACTGTGGAAGAAGAAACAGGATCGTTTTCCGTTCTTGAGAACTCCAAAATCGACCAGTCTGAAGAGCCGGGTTCGTTGGATGGCTCCTTGTTTGGCGAAAGCGATAAATAGAAAGACATCGGTAATCAATAGTGCCTTAGATACATTCGAACATCGAAGGACTTACACCGACAGAAAAACTATGCATCCCAGGGAACGCCGACCAGCAACGTTGCTGGATGACCAGCCGCAGGGATTGCGTGCGGTCTTTGTTGTCCAACTGTCATCCCAAAGGTCACGACGAGGTTGAGATGTCGGAACCAAATCGCAGAGAAATTTCGTTTTCAAGTTGGGACGAAGTTATTGCGGACATCGAAGCATTGGCCAGCTCTGAACACGAGACCACTGGCGGCCATTCATTTGGCAAGATCGTCCAACACTTGGCAACCACCAATGAAATGGTGGTTGGAAACATCACTCCACCTAAGCTTCCATGGTACATGCGGTTGGCGATGCCGCTTGTTAAAAACGGCATTCTCAATCAGCCTGTTAAGGCAGGATTCAAATTGCCCAACACTGCAATGGAAGAATTTTTTTGGTCGAAAACAGAAGTCGATCCAAAAGAGGCAATTGAGAATTTCCGAGCTTCGGTTAAGGCTTACCGCGACAAAGGCCCACTCGCGGTTCATCCGATCTTTGGCAAAACGACGCGGGAGCAAGTTGATAACTTAACTCTCAGCCACGCCGCAATGCATCTGAGCTTTGTTCGCTCGAGGTAAAGCCGGCCAGCACTCAATTTGGCCAGCTCTGCCAATAGCCAACGTGAATTCCGATGTTTGGAATTTTACAAAAGCCACGCTGGTAATAGCTTGGCGTATCGAAGGTTCCTGTTGCCTTTTTAATTATGCATTCTTCCGCAATAATGCTGATGATTGTGAATCTCAAACAAAACAATGGAAAGAAATATGAATAGTTTTTGGTGCCCGAAAGTGTTCTCTGGTTTGCGGTTAACGTGCGCGTTGACAGCGATCGCTTGCTCGGCGTTATTGGCGGGATCAGCAAACGGTTTTCAAGAAGAGCCAGTTCTCGATTTATCAACGCTTGATACTTCAATCCGAATTCAAGATGATTTATTCCTGCACGTGAACGGAAGTTGGCTTGAGAATACAAAAATTCCTGAGGACAAATCCAACTATGGATCGTTTGGGAAATTGGCTGACATGTCTCAGCTTCGCATCAAAGAGATCATCGAGAACACGACTAAAGGCAAGCACGAAGCCGGAACAAACGCTCGCAAGATTGCCGATTTCTATACCAGTTTCATGTCCGAAGAAAAGATCGAGGACATGGGCTTTCGAGTTCTCGAAGCTGAACTGGCGAAAATTGACGAAATTGATTCAATTGATGACGTTTGGAGTCACTTTGGTTACCTGTCAACGATCGGTGTGAGCTCACCAGTTGGATTTTATGTTTCTCAGGACGCTGGAGAGGCCACGCAATACATTTGCCACTTTTCCCAAAGCGGAACGTCGCTTCCTGATCGCGATTACTATCTCAAATCGGACGACGCGTCGGCTCAAGCTCGTGCTGCACTTACTGATTACGCACAAAAAGTTTTGGAACTTGCTGAGATTAAAGATAGCCACTTGGCAGCCGAGAGAATTCTTGACATTGAAAAGCAACTCGCGGAAGCATCATGGGCGCGTGTCGAATTGCGTGATGCCGAAAAACGATACAACAAGAAAACGCTCAAAGAATTGGATGCATTGACCGAAGGAAAACTTGACTGGGTTTCGCTGTTTGCAAGCGCCGGTGTCGATAGTGCTCCCAAAACAGTAGTTGTAAATACTCCTAGCTTCTTCGAAGCAATTCCCGCACTGCTGAAGGATACGTCAGTTGAGACCTGGAAGAACTATCTACGATTTCGTGTGATCGATGCTTATGCACCTTTCATGTCGATCGAATTCGTAGACGCAAATTTTGAGCTTTACGGAAAAACGATCCAGGGAATTCCGGTTCAGCGTCCACGTTGGAAGCGAGCCGTTAATGCAATCGCAGGTGCCGGTGCGGGCGATTTCGGCGCACTCGGAGAAGCGGTTGGCGAGTTGTATGTGGCCAAGTATTTTAAGCCAGAGGCCAAGGCCAAAATGGAAGGGCTGGTTCAAAACTTGCTGAAGGCATTCGGGGCAAGTGTTGACGATTTGACTTGGATGACTGACGAAACCAAGACACGGGCGAAGGAAAAGCTTTCGAAAATTGGAACCAAGATCGGTTACCCCAACGTCTGGCGAGATTACTCCAAATTGAAAGTCGTTTCCAACGATTTATTTGGCAACGTTTACCGGTCGAATCAACTCGAATACAAACGCAATATTGATCATCTGGGGCAGCCGATTGACCGCGAAGAATGGGGGATGACTCCACAGACGGTAAACGCTTATTACAGTCCAACCAAAAACGAAATCGTTTTCCCTGCTGCGATTTTGCAGTCTCCGTTTTTCAGCATGAACGCACCGGACGCACTTAACTATGGCGGAATCGGCGCGGTCATTGGCCATGAGATCAGCCATGCGTTTGATGACCAAGGCAGCCGTTACGATGGCGATGGAAACTTGAACAACTGGTGGACGGAGAAAGACAAAGCGGCTTTCAATGAACTGACTGCCCAGTTGGTTGCCCAGTATGCCGAGTACCAGCCGCTTGAAGGAAAGAACGTCAACGGAAAATTGACGCTTGGCGAAAACATCGCCGACCTTTCAGGCTTAACCATCGCCCACCGAGCCCTCACGTTTGCACGCGAAGGCAAATCGGAAAAGAAAGTCGCTGGTTGGAATACCGATCAATTGTTCTTCGTTGGATGGAGCCGTGTTTGGGCAAGAAAGTATCGCGACAAAGAGATGATCAAGCGTCTGCTAACAGATTCCCATTCGCCATCTCAGTTTCGCGCCAACGGCCCTGTCACCAACATCGACGCTTTCTACAAGGCGTTTGAGTTGAATCCAAACGATGCTTTGTTCAAGCCAGAATCAGAGCGGATTAAGATTTGGTAAGGTTTTAGTCGTAAGCGGTTGTAGTTTTCTGTTGGCTGTTAACACGGCTAACGTTTGGAAACGCGGCATATCGATATCCCAAGGGATTACATTTCGAAAGTCGGTGGTGAGTTAGCGATCACCACCGACGGCCGCCTTACGTTGCTTTTTCCAAAGGGAAAGCTCCCTATCTTGTGCTGTTTTGCTAAACAAGATCCAGCCTTAATTCATTGCCTTGAAACGACGATCATTGGCTTTGACTCGCTAATATATTCTTGGTACGTATGGCGGCTCAAAGGAGCCCTTTTGTGTGTTACCACGAATCGATCAAAGTTGCCGTTACTCTATTTGGCGTTTCCATCGTCTTGTTAGGAAGTTTGGGCTGCGCTCAAATGGGACGTTTCTCTCCACTCAACCCGCTTGAGCGCTCGGTGATCTATCAGCCAAGCAAGTGGCCGGACGATTTTGAGCTTCCCGAAAATGCGCCCGTCGAAGACGCTTGGTTCACCTCGGACGATGGAACCAAATTGCATGGACTTTTTGCAGAGCATCCCGACCCTCAAGCAATCGCTTTGGTGTGTCATGGTAACGCCGGCAATGTTGCGGATCGAGTTGGTTCACTGGCCATTTTGAATCAGGCGCACCGGTTGTCTGTGTTGATGTTTGACTACCGCGGTTTTGGCCAAAGCGAAGGCAAGCCAGACGAGTTGGGGATCATGAAAGACGCTCGCGCGGCCCGCAAGTGGTTGGCGAAACGGACCGGTGTCGCAGAATCCGAAATCGTAATCATGGGCCGCTCACTTGGCGGCGCGGTTGCCGTAGATCTTGCCGCCAAAGACGGTGCCAAAGCACTTGTTCTCGCGAGTACATTTTCATCGATGCCAGAGGTTGCCGGGACACATCTAAAACTTATCCCAACCGGGCTTTTGATGACCCAGCGATTGGAGTCGATCAAGAAGCTTCCTCAATACCATGGGCCTCTTTTGCAAACACACGGTGAAGACGATCGGTTGATCCCAATTGAGTTAGGTAGAAAGCTCTTTGACGTTGCGCCAGGGCCAAAGCGGTTTATCGAAGTCGAAGGCGGCCACAATGCACCGCAATCGCCCGAGTACCGCGAAGCGCTCGAAGAGTTGTTTCAAAACTTGTAGCTCAGGCGCTCAATCAAATATAGAGCGTAATAACCACAGAGGATCATAGAGATTTTGGAGCGCATCTCTGTACTACTCCGTGTACTCTGTGGTTTTTTATTCCGCCTCTCGCTGGCGACACTGACCCGCGTTCGTTTAGGCGCTTACGTCTGATTTATATTGAATTCCGAGAGAAGTTTCTTTTTAACAATTGCCAATTGTCTAGCGAGTTGTTCTTCCCCAAATATTCTTTGAGATTCAATAGCGGTGTCGTAGGCACAGCGTGATGCAACCAGATGGGCAGCCCAGCTATCTGGGTTGCTCGCTGAATAGACGATTCTTACTACTGCGCGACTAATCGCCGTAGTGGGTTTCGGACGTCGCATTTCACAACGAATCATTGTCAGTTCGTCGTTTGAAATCATGCCAGCGATCCATTTTCGCATCGCCTCCAATGTTTGGTGTGGTCGACGGTCATGTGGGTTCCATTGCTCGTAATGAGAGAGGATGTCGCTTGCGAAATCACAGCCGACTTCGAAAAGGAACTTTTGTTCGAGCGTTGACTTAAGCAGTATGAACTCAAGTTGTTCATGGTCGGAAAAGAAATCGCATTCGTAAACAAAAGTCGGTGGCAAGTAACGGGGAAGTAGGTATCGCACTACTTCATCGGGAGTACCAAGGGCTCTCACAACATCCGCATCATCGTTGTCTTGGTTTTCAAGAAAGTCGGCCAAAACGGCAGCCGAGCCGTTTTTCAACATTTCTCGTGCCAGGTTGGTTAGTTCGTCGTGCATATAGGCGCCTGAAGGTCAATTTGCTGTGCCCGTCATTGGGATGGTTCCAGCATTGTTCAATGACAACAAAACACGACTTTCATGACACCGATTGGTGAATCTTGTTCGGACATGTCACGATTTGGATCTTGGTATCGATAACCGACAGATTCAGTCGCCAACCTGTCCAGTTTAGTAGTGTTAGTAAATTCATCAGATCAAAAAAGCCTTCTCGTTTATGTTGATTGACCATCAGGGAAAGGAAATGAAATGCATGTTGGCTACTTTGGTTTCCAGTTTGAAAAAAGCTTTGATTGGCTAAAGCGAGTAAAGCTGGGTAATAACAAAGCCGACGTCTTCACCAATTGGGTAGAAAGGTTCATCCAAACGATGCTGTTTGGTTAATATCTGAACCTTAGCCAGGGTTGTGAACGTTTGAATGCTCGTTCGCAATGTTGCCGTTGAATCCTTAAAGGTCGTTTTGTTTGTATTCTTAAGGCAAGCTCCACTGGTTACTTCTTTAAGAATGCGAAAAAAAATACGCTTGGTGTCCACCTGAAAGATTGGAGGTTTTGCGGCAATCCACTCGCAAACTTAAGAACGATAATTCCAAGAGTTGTCATCCCAGAGGCCTGCTCCTATTCTTCCATAACAATCGTTTGAGCGAGATGCTACCTCTTCTTTTCGGGCTTAAATAATTCATGGGTACAAAATTAGTTGAGCGCGGGATTACACGCTACGACATCGAAGAACAGGGAACCTATGGATTCATGGTGCGAATTTCTCGCGGGGGAAAACATGTCAATGATTTCTTTTCTGATAAAAAATACGAAGGCAAAAAGAAGGCTTTGACGGCCGCTCGCAAGCGATATCAAGAACTGAATTCAAGCTTGCCGAAACCTCGAACCACCAAAGGCATCAAGACAGGCCGTAACCGGTCAGGTGTTGTTGGCGTTCATTTAGCGATTTGTGAATCAATTTATGGCGAAAAATATTCTTCCTACTGTGCTTCCTGGAAGACAAAGGCTGGTAAACGGAGCAAGCTAAGTTTTTCGTTTAAGAAGTACGGCAAGAAGAAGGCTTTTAAACTTGCGTGCCTGGCTCGGGAATTGGAGTCGCAAGACCGTGCGGAAATCGAAGCCATTTACGAAAAGAAGTTTGAAAGCAAATCCGCAACCAAAGCCGCTAAAAAATCAAAAAAGCCTTCGAAAAAAGCCGCCAAAAAATCGACCAAGAAAAAGGTAGCCAAATCTAAAAAGGTCGCTAAAAAAGCTGCGAAAAAGCAAAAGCCAACTAAGAAAAAAGCGGCTAAGAA
>CAYZGP010000037.1:8384-18080 GCA_964478065.1 uncultured Pirellulaceae bacterium | reverse complement strand
GAAAGTAAAAAGCTTAACCGTGCGCGGTGTTTTTTGAGTAGAAAGCCAAAACCACAGAGGAGCACGGAGTTGCACTCAAAAATCTCTGTGAACCTCTTTGTGCTCTGTCGTTAGTCATCGTCGTCAATCATCACGGGCAGTCGTCGTAATCTTTTGGAGTTTCACACGCGTTGGAATTAAATCGCGTTGGATATCTCGATGCAGAACATGGCTCAAATGGGTGTTGTTTTTTTGCAACATCGTGTTTGCTTATCTGTCGCAACCGACGAATTTACGTCAAACAGTCGTGTCCTTTGAAAATTTCTTTCCCCGCCACATGTGCATGACCTAGGTTTGTGTGTCTCCAAGCTTGATGCATGGAGGAATATTCCTGCACGCAAACCCGCTCCGACCGCCATGAATTGCACCGAAATCGCTCGCAAAATTGAACTGCATAACCCAAACGCAGATGCGCTCGAAGTCGCACGCATGTGTACTTTGATCTGCAGCTCGGTTCCCGACCGAAGTATCCTCGAAGACGACACCAAGTTTCTGAAGGTCTGGGAAGAAGTCAACTTGCGACTCCAAGCCGCCACGGATCAGCACTCTGCCGTTACCGAAGAGCTTGAGAGTTTGACCAACTCGGATCCACAAGAGTTTTCGCACGAGCAAATTTGGGTTTTGGTTCGATCGATCAAGGTTCAAAACCAACTGCTACGACTCTACGTTGGCGACCCTTCGCTCGAGATGGGCTAAGACCGAAGGCGTGCGTTGTTGCTTCGTTTGAAGTTGGTTGACAAATAAGTACCTCCGCAGGCGGACAAAGGTAAGTTGGACATTCCTGTCCGACAATTCGTGCAATTGGAAGCGACGGACAAGAATGTCCATCCTACAAAATCGCGCATTTGGAAGTGAGTCCATCCTACGAAGACATCGCATTGTGCAATCGCGCGCGTTTTTAAGTGAGCAAATAGATTGCCACGTTGACATAGATTAGAATCCCTAAAATATCGACGATCCCGGCTACGAACGGCGTGCTCATCATCGCAGGATCCCAGCCAAGTTTTTCAAACACTAATGGCAATACCGATCCTGTCAGCGTTCCGCAGATCACGACCAGCACCAAAGTGATTGGGACGACCATCATCGCGTAGTTGCGAAATTCCAAATCTTCGGGAATGAAAAACACGGATACCACATAGCCCATTAGCGCTAGGCCTGCGCCCAGTAATAAACCCATGACCAGCTCGCGAGTAATTACGCGAAACCAATCTCCCAACGTAATGTGTCCACGTGAAAGTGCAGTAATGATTAGTGTTGCGCTTTGGCTGCCTGAGTTTCCACCGCTACTAATAACCAGCGGAATAAAAGGGACCAACCAAACCCACGTTTGAAATCGAATCTCATACCCTTCCAGTGCGAATGCAGTGATCAAAGCGAAAAAAAACAGGATCGCCAACCAGATTCCACGCTTCCACGTCAAAGTAAAAACGGACGTTCGCAAATAGGATTCGTCCAGCGGATCTACAGCACCGATTCGGTGGGCGTCTTCGGTTGCTTCTTCGCGCACCACATCGATCACGTCGTCGTGTGTAATGATGCCAAGCATTTTGTGTTGGTTGTCGACGACAGGGATGGCAAGCAAATCCATTTTCGCCACCATGTTGGCGACGTCTTCCTGGTGTTCGGTTGCATCAACGGTAACGAGATCTGTTTCCATGATCTCTTGGAGTTTGGTTTCAGGTTGCTTCATTCCTACCAGCAGTTGTCGCGCAGAAACCAGGCCGCGCAAATGGTCTTCTGAGTCAACGATGTACAAATAGTAGATCGTTTCGTACTCTTCAGACTGTCGGCCGATTTCATTAAGCGCTTCGCGAATCGTCAACGCCTCACTGAGTTTGGCGACTTCTGTTGTCATGACAGCGCCGGCCGTGCCTTCTGGGTATTGGCTTAGCCTTTGAAAGTCCCGCCGCTCTTCAACAGGAAGCTTCTCTAGTAGCAACGCCAATCGTGCTTCGTCTATGTCTTGAAGTAGATCGACTCGGTCGTCAGGAGGAAGTTCGGCCACCATCGTGGCGACTTGATCTAAATCACTCGACTCAAGGATCTCAAACTGTTTGTCTTTTTCAAAGTAGGAAAAAATATCAACGCGAGACTCGACGGGGGCGTGTTGGATGACCTCCCAGGCTTCTTCGCTAGTCAGCCCGGCCATGAATTCGGCTGCCCGGACAGGATTGATGGTTTCGCAGAAATCGCGCAATTCTTCCGCATTGTTGTTGGCCAACATTTCGCGCAGTTCGGGAAGATAAAGCGTATTGATCATAAAAGTCGAATCATCATCGTTTTTTGGGTTTAAGCCACCGTAATTAAACTGGCTCAACAGCGTAAGAACCAAGAGGACTTTTACCAAAATTAGTTCGCAAGACAAAGTGGAACGACCGCAATCTCGGAGGGCATATTGACGGCCGTTGGCGGGCTTTGTTGGTTGTCACGGACGGGAGGTGGTTTTTTGATCAGGGCGAAAGTCGTTTTGTGCACTGTATCGCTCTGATTCCATGGCGAGGTCAGAGACCACTCGGAGTAGCACAGAGATTTAGCGCAGCGTCAGTAGGATGGACATTCCTGTCCGTCGAATATAACGAGCGCGACTTAAAAGCGTTTGTAAATTTGCGCAAGCGAACCGGATATTGAATGCCTCATTTATGTCCCATTTCTCCAACGGCCCATAAAGAGAAACGCCAAGACGCAAGGACGCAAAGGTCAGAATCAAAATCTCTGCGCCTCCGCGTCTTTGCGTTCAAAAAATGGTCCGCCAAACTTAGTGAAGTTGGTCTACAGCCAACGGCAGTTCTGCCGAGATTTCCTAGGTCTCAAACAAACTCAACCGTTTTGGCTGAAGGCCAAATTCACTCAACACATCACCGTTTTAAATATGGCCTTCAGCCAATCACTAAATTCGCGGTTTCGATTTCCTAGGGCGATGCCCTAGGCTACGGTGAAATTGGCCCTTGGCCAAAAAAATAGCGAATGTCCGTCGACGTTCCTCACAGTCCGTCGACGTTCCTCCCAGTCCGTCGATGTACCTCCCTGTTTGTCGGCGCGTTACGGATTATGCCGGACAGGCATATCCAACCAGCGTGCAGCGAAGCGGAAGTTGTCCCGCATGCAACATTAAAGTATCAAAACCGAAATGGCGCGGTAGAAGTTTCCGTTTTTTGGACGCTGGCCTATGTCGCAGTGCTTCTTCTTGTTTAATTCGAACCGTTATTCATCCACTCGATTGCCGCCGGAATGCCTTGGTTGATCATTGGCGTATAGTGATCGCCATGTTGGGCCACCTTAAAGGTCACCGGTGTGTTTTGTGCTTTCAATTGCGCCACGAATGCTTCGGCATCACTGAATGGGACGTTGCCGTCTTCTTTGGAATGGAAAATAAAAGTTGGACACCGTAATTTGTTGGAAAAGTTCTTTGGCGAGCTCGCGGAAATAAACTCGCTCAACCCTGTAAGGATCGAGTTGGCGGCTGGGTCACTTATCAGCGCACCCATTCGCTTTTCCAAATCGTAAGCCGGTGCGTATGCGATGCAGCCTGAAATGCGAGGGTCGTTGGCGGCCAAAAACATTGCAAGTGTGCCGGCTGAACTATGGCCCGCCGAGTAAATTCGTTTTTCGTTTACCAGTGGCAGTTTTTGAATCGCAAAATCAATCGCGTTTCGACCGTTGACAATTCCTGCACCCGATAGACGAAATTTCGGATAGGCCTGTCCAAGCATCTGTGTAAATTTTTCGTCTTCGTTGCTGGCAGTTGAATTGGTCGGTTCAACCATGGGCCCATCGATCGAATAGTGCACGACGACCATACCCGCATGAACGTATGGTAAAAATTCTGCTTCCGAAAAAACCTCGTAAAGTTCAGATCCGCTAAGCAAATTTGTTCCTGCAGGAGCGACCAAAATGCAAGGAACCGTTCCGGGAGAATGTTTGCCCGGCGGAATAAAGACTCTCAGTTGCATGCCACCGCCAGGGTAACCGTGATCGTCAAGTGTGAGGTCGTAGCGGATGACAGATTCGGGAGGTTCGCGCGGGTCGTAGCCTTCGATGACAGGAAACGGAGTTGGGACTGGGATCGCGTCGAGGCCTTGTTCGAATGCAACTACGGTTTTGCTGTTTAGCATGACCATGTAAATGCCACCCCCGACGATCGCAGCCAATAGCAAGGCGATTGCCATGCTGATCAATATGACTTGTAGCGCGATGGGGGATTGGGATTGCGTTCGAGTGCTTCTGCTTTTCGCGATCGGTTGGCCTGTGACCGGTCGCCCCGGCACAGGTGGCATTGGAGGAACTGGATTGGAATGCGGCATTGGCGGCGGCGCACTCTGTTGATAGTAGTTTGGCACTTCGACCGGCGGCGGGAACAGTTCCGGACGCCCCAGAAGCGGCGGGTATTGTTGTTGTGTCGGAAGTTGTTGCGGAGTTGGCGATTGGGCTGGTCTTGCTGGCGCGGGTGTTGGCGCTGCTGCCCCTGACTTGGGAGCTTTAGGTGGCAAAGGGTCGAGAATAAGATTTTCGTCGTCGACCACGTTTGGATCCAAAGCCGGAATTCGCAAAACGCGTTTGCAACGAGGGCACATCGCTTTGGAACGTCGCTTACGAAGAGTGACTTTGGCGATCTTGTCGCAATCAGGGCATTTTATTTTTGCCATCCAATTAACCTCTGACAAAAACGCGTTGGAAGTGGCGTTTTGATACACGCGAAGCAGCGTTGGAGCAGGCCTGAACTCTGGCGAGCCCAGCTACAACACGTTAGGGCAGTAATACCGCGTTAACGATCAGTTTATCTTAGTGTAGTTCCCCGCAATGGACAACTTTTTTGGATCTACATGATCGCTAGTCGAGGTCTCAATCGTTGCTTCCATTGAAAGTCTTGATCGGTTGAGTCTTTTGAAAGCGATCAAGCTAAGCCGTTTGATGCTTGCCACTTATTGAAAGACCATCGCGCTGTCGCTGGCTTACACTTACGCCGACTGACATTTACCTCTGGCACTTGCTTTGAGCCTCACGTGAATGAGGGCGTTCGCCAGAAACGATCGGCCTATCAGGCATGTGTTTACGGTCGATGGGCGTGGCGTGACCGCGGCAAACCGGCACTGGTAACAAAACCGTGGTGGTAAGACATGCCGATCGGGTAAGCGTGATGCTTGAAAAAGAAAATATCGACAAGATGACGGCATAAAAATCTTCGTTGATGTCAGATTGGCTTTTGAATGGATTAAAGACCAGCCGCTAGGGGGTTTATGGTGTTTATACGCAGTTCAAAGCCGCTTAATTGGATCGTGAGCGTGAATGTTCTGGTCCGGGTTGCCGCAGTCCACATCGTGTTTTGAGAAACTTCCCCGAATCTTACCTTGCCCCCATTATTCCAAGTCGGAACGGTTTGGTATCCTTTAGGGAATCTTTGGGCACCAGTTTGCATTGGTAAGCGGCGCCAATTGAGGTGTCGTGAAGGAACCGCCTCACAGATCCTTCCGGCGAGACGTAATCAATGTTCGCCGGCCCCAGTAGACATTAATCCAACATAGCGTAGTCCAATTCGTTGTTGGAATTTTTAATTTTCAAAGAACCGATTTCGAAAAACGATGGCGAATAGACAAATTGCGGTAACCGGCTTTGGCATCCACAGTGCTTTGGGAAACGGGCCCGATGCAAATCTCGCGGGACTACGCGAAGGACGGTCAGGCATTGTGTCGATGCGACCACTTTGGGTTGAGAATAGATTCAAGTCTCAAGTGGGTGGAAATATTTCGATCGAAGGATTGAAAGAACAGTTTGATCGAAAGCAAAGCCGATTTTTGGGCGAACCGGCATTGCTTGCTGCAGCCGCCATGAAAGATGCGATCGCACACGCCGGTTTGACGGAAGAAGAAGTTCAAAGTCCTGACACGGGCGTGATTGTTGGAACTGGAGCCGGGGCAAGTATCACCGACGTGTTCTTCATGTGTACACGTTTAGAAAAACGTGGGGCCGCAAAAGTCGGTGCCTATCATGTTCCGTTGATTATGGGATCGTCATTGTCTGCAAACCTTGGCAGTATTTTTCAGATTCACGGACACTCGTACACGATCACTTCTGCGTGTGCGACTTCGGCTCATGCGATCATGATCGGAATGGACTCAATTCGCTCGGGGCGACAAAAACGTTTGTTTGTTGGCGGATCAGAAGATGTAAATATTTATTCGGCAGCTTCATTTGACGGCATGGGCGCGCTTTCTTCAGCGTTCAACGAAAATCCAACGCGTGCATCGAGACCGCTTGACCAAGACCGAGACGGATTTGTGTTTTCCGGCGGTGCTGGAATTCTAGTGTTGGAAGATCTGGAAGTCGCGGAGAAACGTGGCGCGACGATTCATGCTGTGATTTCAGGCGCTGCGGCTTCATGTGACGGCGATCAAATGGTTGCTCCAAACGGCATTGGTGCTCAGCGGGCAATGGAAGCCGCGATGAAGGATGCTAACGTCTCGCCAACAGATATCGGTTACATCAATTTGCATGGAACTTCGACACCAGTCGGCGATGTGGCGGAAATGAAAGCGGTTAAGCAAGCGTTCGGTAGCCAAGTCCCGCCTTTCTCATCTACCAAATCGATGACTGGCCACGCATTGGGCGCCGCGGGCTCTCAAGAAGCAATTTTTTCAATCATGATGTTGAAAGAAGGCTTTATGGCGCCAAACATCAATCTTGAAAATCCTGATCCGATCGTCGATGGACTACCCGTCGTCAAGAAAACCGAAACAGCCGACATTAAGTTCGCTCTTAGCAACTCATTTGGCTTCGGCGGCACAAACGTAAGCATCATCATCGGCAAAGAACCGCGATAGTACGTAGGTTGGACATTCATTGGTCCACGAAATCCGTAGAAAGTAGCTCGACTCTCCGAGTCGAAACTTATGATACACGACTCGGAGAGTCGAGCTACTAAAATAAACGCACCACCCTGCTCTTCTAAATCGTAACCCAAAACGAATTCATCCCTCGCGTCATCATCCGTTTTGACCAATCCAATTGAGCCAAATCAAATGCGGGACGCATGCCAGGCCAACGCTCAAACAATGCTTTGACCCCAAAGTAATTCTCTGACCGAGCCAGTTTCATACCCAGGCAAACATGCGGCCCGCTTCCAAACGTCATGTGGTAAACGCGGTCCCTATGAATGTTGAAAACGTCCGGATTTTCAAAACGAGCTGGATCGTAATTCGCCGCGGCCACTAGCGGAATGATCATTTCACGTTGCTGTAATTGCTGGCCGTGAAACTCCATGTCATGGGCCACATAACGAGGCTTGCCCGCCTGGAGAGGCGAACAGTAACGCTGGACTTCCTCTGTGACTTTATCCATCAACTGCCAATCGTCTAACAACTCAAGTTTCGCTTTCGGGTGTTCAAGCAACGTCAAAATCGTGTTGCTAAGTAAATGGACGGTTGTTTCGTGACCCGCGACCAGCAACAGAAAAATCAACGACAAAAGTTCGTCATTGGTAAGCCGCTCGCCTTCGTGGCTGGCGGCAACGAGCTCGGACATAAGCCCATCGCGCGGAGACTTTCTGACGATCTCAATCTGCTCACGCAGGTAGCGGACGATCTGTCGCATCCCCGATCCGACTCGAAAAATTCCGAATACTGATTGAACGGTTGAGAAAGGCTCAAACCACTTTCTAAATTTTGACCGATCCTCGAGCGGAAGACCCAGCAATTCACAAATGACAGTCAATGGAAACGGGCGAGCAAAATGTTCGATCAAGTCTACTTTGCCATCTATCGCAATTATCTTTTCGCATTCATCCACTTGAGCGATCGCGATTCGTTCAATCTGTTTCGCCATGCCTTCAATGTTTTGTCGGGCAAACGCCAAATCAACCACCGATCGTAAACGGCGATGGCGCTGTCCGTCAGCGGTTAGCATGTTTTGAATTAGGGAATTGAATACGCGCGGTAACATCCACTGCATTGGGATGATCGTTTTTCGTCCGGCATTTTTTGAGTCGCGAACGAAGTGCTCGGACTGCTTGAAAACTTGCTCAACTGATTCGTAAGTTGTCGCCGCCCAACATTTGCCAAAGAAAGGAATTTTGACGCGAATCACTGGGCCCATGTCACGCAGCTCTCGAAAGGCCGACCATGGATCGTCGCGGTACCTTGCCGAGGACATTTTAAGTTTGATTGGATGCATGATTTACCGAGCTGTACGTCTTCTTCTCTGTTGGATAAACAACCGAGGGCCCATCCGGCTCGGAATTAGCTTGAACACAAGACGAACTAAAGCAACTGTTGATACGGGATTTTTGTTGCCGGTTTTGAATTACACGCCAGCCACAACCAGCGAAGTGACTATCTTCATGGAAAATTAATAATTTGCGACTGAGCTTGGCGAGCGTATTCAAGCGATTTCCGGCGACGTTCCAAAGCGGAAATGTCGGTCTCGAGTTTTTTGGTAAGTGGATGGCTCTCACCATAAAGCGACTTGGACTCTACAAATGCGGCTTTCGCTTGTTCAAGTTCAACGGCGATGTTGTATTCCGGCAAATGTTTTTCGTAAGCCCTGATTTTGGCGTTTTGTTTTTCGATGATTGCTCGCGCGGACAAGCCATGAATTACCAGCGCGATGATGATCATCAAAAGTAGCCAGGTACCCAGTTTTATCTGTAATGCCCTTTTTGGAATCTTCATTTCGTTCGGCTAAGAAGGGGTGGGGTGGTTGAAGAATTTTGAGCCGGCAATGGCTAAGGCCATTCAAGCAAGACGATGATTGTCGTCATCATAACAATGTTTCACGTAGTTTTCTGTTGGATTATGCGAACGAAAATTGAGGATTTGTCGTGGTTGTTTTTTAAGCAAATAAGTAATACTGGATACAGGTAGGGCAAAAAAGTAGTCACCAATTGAACAAACCGAGCGTAGGAGAAGCGGCAAAAATGAATCAGTTTTTCACGTTTCGAACAAAAAAAAGCTTACTGAACAGAAATTGCAAGGGAAGCACGTAAAAGTGTGCTTGGAAAACTGTTTTGATATCGCATAGGATAGAGAAACTAGATTTTTCCCATTCTGAAATTTTTCTTGATACAGATGAAAGTCAAAGCAGCATTGGATCGCTTAGTTTCGGCGATCAAAAAAACTTACCCCCAATATGCGATGCCTGAAACTATCACTGGGCTTCCGCAAGAAGAAATTGATCAGCTATACGTTTCGTTGCCGTTTGCATCGGATGAATTGGAAGAGCTGTTTGCGATTTACGATTTTGCCTGCGTCAATTTGTTTCCTCCTTACTATCTTGCCGCGCCAGACGAGATGGCGGCCACCATCGATACACAAATTGTTTACTACGACGAAGTCGAAGAATTGATGGATCGAGATCGCGTTGGATGGGTTAGCAGCACTCACAACGTTTGCAAAACTGATCAATCGTGGCGCAACAAATGGATTCCTTTGGGCACTTATCAGAAAGACACGATTTTTCTTGACATGGATCCAGCAGAGGGTGGTGTTGCAGGCCAAGTCGTTGCTAGTCACGAGCGCAAGCAAACTCTCGAGTTGTTGGGTTATTCCTTAGCGCACTGGATGGAGCGAATCGCGAACCATTTAGAAAACGAAAAACCAGGAAAACGGTACGCTTGTTCAATCGAAAGCGAAATTGAAGCACCAGAAGAGCGACCCGCATAACTAA
>CAYZGP010000037.1:0-8284 GCA_964478065.1 uncultured Pirellulaceae bacterium | reverse complement strand
GCCGTGCGGCCGCATTTAAAACGCGTCTTACTCTTCCGATTCAGACTCAGACGCGTCGTTTGCTTCTCCGCCAGAGTCTGTCATGTTCTTGTAATCCGGGGCTTCGCGCAAGTGCGAATAGTCGGGGCAGCCGGTGAACAATAATGACATTGGAAGCAATAGCAACCACAGCACTTTTTTGGTCATCAATTTACTCATTTGAAAAATGGCCTGATCGATCGCGTTGGATAATTGCATATAAAAACAGGCGAGTCGTTGTGATTCAACAGGTGGCGACGTTACCAACGCCCGACATTAAAAATCAGGGATGGTTTGCTTGTCGGCTCGGTCTCCCAAGTACTGGTAAATCAATGGATCGATAGACGCGCTGAGGAACTTGGTTGAGCCGTCTGTGAATGAGAAAACTGCTCCGTTGCCAGGATGCCAGCTTGCAAATCCAAAAGCCATTCTTGAATTGAGTGAGGCTCGAGCACTTGTCGAGAGAGTTGCCAGTCTATCGTCAGAAAAAGTGTGGTACAAATTCAACGGCACCATCGTCGATCCCATAAACTCCGACATCTCGATGTTGAAGTCGATTTGATACGACCCGATGTACCAGTGGTCGATCCCGCGCGAAGTTCCCATGAACTCAGAAGTATCGAAAACGGTTTCGCCTACAAGAATGGTGCTTGATTTTCCGTCAACGCAATCTTCAAATCCCACGGTCGTTTTTAACTGAAAGACACCGTAGTAGGGATTGGCTTGGTTGGGGATGAGCATTCCACTACGAGCCCGAACGACTTCTTGACGTGTCTTACTTCCAGAAAAGTAAAGGTCCCCCTGAACGTCGACCGTTCCGGAACCGCAGCCGATGTAGCTGGCGGGAACTCGGTTGGCGATCCGTGGACCAGGGCCACTATCAATATGTCTGGGGACGGGGTCACTGGGACATCGGAAAATTGGAATGAATTGGGCACAAGCCGTTTCGTTTGGCGGGTTGGTCCAATTGACCGCGTTGCCAGTTCCAGAAGGCGCGGTTGATGAATCGGCAAGTATTATTTGGTCAGCCAAGGCACTTTGTTCGATGTGGTCCAAAATAAAAGCGGACCATCCGGCGCCTTGGCCAAGGACACAGCCTTCGGGCATGCGGCGGTTGGCGCTTTCAAAGTTGTGACACGCCAAAGCAAGTTGGCGCAGGTTGTTGGTACATGACGCACGTCGTGCCGCTGCACGAACCTGTTGAACGGCGGGAAGCAACATGCCGACCAGAATTCCGATGATCGCGATAACGACTAGCAATTCAACTAAAGTAAAAGCTCCACGCGATGACGGATTTGTGTACGTGCGAGACTCATTTTCGACAACGCGCGACTCCGAAGCGGGCAACGGTAACTTCATCGCGAAACTCCAAAAGAATAATGACGGGTTTTGTATTTGTTTTGTTTCCAGGAAGACTGGAAAAGATGAGATGTATCGTAGGAGGATTAATAAACAAATTGTAACGTAATATTCAATTTGTCCAAGCATTTCGGTTGATCAACTGATCGCAGATTTTCCTTAACGCAAACTTCAAATGGGGATTTGTATTGGTGAGGGCGGAGAGTTGGGGGAATTGACGACTAAACGTCCGTTGTGGCCAATGCAGGCTGGTTAACCAGTGACGCAAAAGATATTTTGATATGTGAAGACACTTACTTTTTTTTCAAATTGAGACCATGAGCGAATCCTCAGACGAAATCTTCAATGTGCCCAACAAAATTTCCGCAGCACGACTAGTTCTCGCTTTCGTATTTTTTGCATTACTTCCATTTAAATTTTATTGGCTGGCGTTTGCGGTATTCGTAGTCGCAGCGGGAACCGATTGGGTTGATGGTTGGTACGCGCGTAAATACGACATGGTCACGAAGCTCGGTCGCGTACTGGATCCATTTTGTGACAAAATTTTGATTTGTGGCGCTTACATTTTGCTTGCCGTTGAAATGAATCAGCCGGAGTTCGGTTTTAGCTGGTACGGAAAGATCGCCGGTTGGATGGCGGTTGTGGTTGTCGGGCGAGAGCTTCTGGTAACCGTTTTGCGTTCGATGATCGAGGGCGCGGGAGGAGACTTCTCGGCTAAAATGGCGGGAAAGTTGAAAATGTGGTTTCAGTGTATTGCCGTTGGTGCGTGTTTGGTTGCTTTGGCGACGGCCGATACGAACGCGGGCGTGACCGATGGCGAGGCAAATGCTGGAACCATCAATCCGCTGCTTCATTGGATCATTGTGATTTCGGTCTGGCTTTCGATCGCTTCGACGCTTCATTCGGGTTGGCTGTATGTTAAAGCAGCTGCTAGTTACTTCCAAAAATAGTCTTTCAATTTATCGTTCTGTAACTTCCGTTTGCCCTTGACTTAACATCACCAAGCTTCATTAATTTTGTCTCGCCAATCGATTAAGAAAAGCTGAAAGAGAATATCCGAACGTGGAATTAGAAATATTTTTTTTCCTCAGCTTTGTGTTGCTGATCATTGGTAGCCTTCCGCTTTGGTGGAAGGCGTTGGGCCGCATAAGATCCGGTGGCGCAGTGATTGAGTTGAGGGAAACGTCAGAGTGTCCGTTCGGTTTTGTTGATGTCGGGTTGATGTTTTTGTTTTGGCTGTTCGGTCAACTCGCGTGCATCGGTGTTGCGGTGGTGTTGTTAGGGATCAATCCTTCAAAGCTGACCGAGCTAAGCGGATCGAAAATGGCGTGGCTGACCGTTATCGTTAGCGCTGGACAATTGGTCGCGACTGCTGGAGCTTTGTTGTTGCTGCACCTTCGATATCGCAAGTTTGAGGTCTTTGGTTTAAGCGGTCCAACGATCGGTCGGGATATCGCGCTAGGCGCACTGGCGTTCGTGATGGTTGTGCCAACGATCTTGCTGATGCAGATGGGACTGACCCAGTGGGTTGACTACGAGCATGAGACGCTGGAAATGCTAAGCAAGAACGCAGATGCGTTGACGATTGGTGCGTCCTGGTTTGCGGCTGTTTTAGTGGCTCCAATTAGTGAAGAGATATTTTTCCGTGGCGTTTTGCAGGCTTGGTTTCAGCGGATGTTCGGAGGCGGCCAACTGTTTTCCGAAGGAAAAGTGTTTGGCGGTTGGGACAAAACGCCCAATCGTCAGGAAGATGTGATTGAGTCGGTAATGGGATCCGAAACGGGCAACCCGTACTCGGCTCCGCTGGGGGCAAACTTTTTGTTGGGCAATCGACCTCCCGCCAGTCCGCTTTGGGCGATTTTAATTTCTTCGGGCATGTTTGCGATGGCCCATCTCGGCCAAGGCCCCGCGCCGATTCCGTTGTTCGTATTTGGTATGGCGTTAGGATACGTCTACTATAAAACGGGAAGCGTGATTCCGTGCATCGTTTTGCATATGCTGTTGAACGGGTTTAGCATGTTTTGGTTTACACTGGGTACTATTTTTCCCGATCCAGAAGACCAGGAGTTGGTGCCGTCCGAGATCGATGTCGCACCTGCAATGCTGCAGATCTCAGATTGTCTCGAACAGATTTTCATGGCTATGGGATTTCACTAAAAAACAGGGTCGGTGAATTTGCCTGTCCGGCCAAATCGTCTAAGCTTGTGGGCTTAAAGATCAAACCGCCCGAGCGACGAAGATGACTTCTGAAAAACAGTTTCTTGCTGATATTTGCGAATCTCCAGACGATCTCGACGCGAGACGTGTTTTTGCTGATTGGTTGATGGAACGAAGTGATCCATGGGGTGAGTTAATCGCCACTCAACTTCAGCTTGGGGGAATGAAGGGCGGGGAAAAAGATTACCCCGAGCTACTTGCCCATTCCTTTCGGCTTCAATCCAAAGTCGCCGAAAAATTGATCAAGCCAATTAAAAAACTGATCGGTGTCGAACAGATTGACTACGGTCGAGTCAAAATTGACGAATATCAAAACGCCAGATTTCAAAACGGATTTATTTCTCAGATCGCTATCCGGCCTGAAGATATTCACAAAAAATGGAGTAAGCTTTCCAAGCTTCAACCGATCGATTCGGTTGAAATGTTGGTTCCCGAGGCGATTGAAATCGATAAAGACTTGAGTTCAATTGCGTTGAATTGGCGTCGGATTAAGACTTCAGCGGAAGGGTGGACGACTATATTTGGAGTCTATCCGATATTCACCTGGGATCTTCCAAAACTTGAGTCGCTTGATCTTTCCGGGTGCGATCTGAATAGTGATTGCCGACTGTTATTGGGTGATGAAACAGGGTTGGAGGAGTACGTGGAGTTGTTGGGAAAGCCAATGCCTCAAATCAAGCAGCTTCCCAAGACGCTTGTTGAGTTAAAACTAATGGGGACCAATATCCAGGAAGCTACGTTGCAAGAAGTTTTGGCTCTTAAGAATTTGAAAAACCTCCATACGCTTGATGTCTCACAGTGTAACCTTTCCGAGTCAGCCACGTTTGATTCGATCAAAGCACTGAAGAAGCTAAAGCGACTCTACATGAGTGGCATCAAAGGCGACCTTGGTAATCTTGCAGGGTGGGCCGGATTGAAAAAGCTGGAATGTCTTAGCCTTCCGCAAACGATCGAAGTGGCCGGTTTTCAAAAACTTTTCCCCAAGCCATCTGCGAAGCTTAACGAGTTGCACCTTTCGGCAGCGAAAACGCTACTCGCGGAACCGGCAGTCGTTGCCAGCGCAGCCAAAAAGCTATTCCATCTGAACATCGGATCGACGAGTGTTGGTGACGAAGGTTTGGCGAAGTTGTTAGATGCAAAGCCGGTCCATTCGGTGGTTCATCTGGCGCTCAATAAATGTGGATTGAGCGAGCAAGGTATTGAGTCACTGGTGAACTCGAAATTGAAACGGCTTGTTACGCTAGATGTATCATCCAACAAGCTTACTGACGCCTCACTGGAAAAACTGGCTGAGTCCGGACTGCTGCGAAATGTGGTTCATCTTCGAATCCGCAACAACCGAAAGCTGACCCATGCCGGATTGGAAGCGTTAACTAATTGCGACCATTTTGATCCGGTAAAACTGGACGTCGGAAAATGCAAAGACAAGAAATCGGAATCAATGCTCAAAGAAACATTCGGATCCGCAATGGTTCTTGAGTAGGTTTATTGAAAAAGCCAAACCCTGCCGCAGTCTCAAACTGAAAAGCAAAATTCAAGACTTACACTTTGATTAGATTGGGGCGTTTTACTTTGGCATCATTGACGAACAACACTTTTAAAGAAGAAAGATAAAAATAAGATGGGTTTTGGTTTTGGCATTGTTGGCTGTGGGATGATCTCGAAATTTCATGCCAAAGCGATTGGGGATATCAGCGGCGCGAAGTTCGTGGCTTGCTGTTCCAATCGAATTGAGTCAGCGGAAAAGTTAGCAGATGAGTTTGGCGCGACGGCTTATCAGTCTTTGGATGAAATGTTGGCTGATCCGAAGGTCGATATCGTGACGATTTGTACGCCAAGCGGTGCTCATATGGAGCCGGCGGTGGCTGCGGCAAAAGCGGGCAAGCATGTGATCATCGAGAAGCCGCTGGAAGTCACGTTAAAACGATGCGACAAGATCATTGAAGCTTGTGAGAAAAACAGCGTCGTCTGTTCAACAATTTTTCCTTCACGGTTTCATGCTGCCAGTCAAACGTTAAAGTCAGCCGTTGATGCCGGGAAATTTGGAACGCTGTCTCTGGGAGATGCCTACGTCAAATGGTTTCGCACGCAAGAGTATTACGATAGTGGGGAGTGGCGTGGTACCTGGAAGCTCGACGGCGGTGGTGCGTTGATGAACCAAGCGATTCATAGCGTCGACTTGTTGACATGGTTGATGGGGCCGGTTGCTTCGTTGACTGCCAATACCGCTACGCTGGCTCATGAGCGAATCGAAGTGGAAGACGTAGCCACGGCATCGCTGCGATTTGAAAATGAAGCGCTTGGTGTGATCGAAGCCACTACGGCCGCATTTCCAGGCATGTTAAAAAAGATCGAAGTCCACGGCAGTCACGGATCGGCGGTGATCGAAGAAGAAGATATTAAGACTTGGCAATTTGCGAAAATGACCGCCAAGGATAAAAAGATCGCCGGCCAGACCGAATCGAAAACGGAAACCGGCGGTGGTGCCGGGGATCCTTCCGCGATCGGACATGCGGCTCACACGGCGCAGTTTCGAGATGTTATCAATGCGATCAAGAAAGGTAACTCGCCGTCGATCGATGGTTTAGAAGGCCGACGAAGTGTCGAGATTATTTTGGCGATTTACAAAGCGGCTGAAACTGGCAAGTCGATTCAATTACCGCTTAAAAAAGATCCAGTGTTGAAAGCTAAAAAGGGGTAGGCGTTTTGTTTTTAGCCAGCCTCGCGTGGTTCGGCGTTTCTTTCAAGGATGATCAATGGCCAAACGAAAATCTAAATCGAAATCGAAAACAAAATCGAATTTGAATTCGGAGGGTAAAGAATCTCGCAAGAAAAAGACGCAAGAAAAGATTGCTCAATTCGAAGCGGGGTTGCTTGGAAAAACAACGCCCCAAACGGAAAACCGCCACGTGAAAATCGCCTTGGTGATGGCGAGTTTGATTGCGGGATTGCTTTTGGTCATCAATCTTGATCGAACCACCAACGCAGCGGCGGCGAATAAAGACAGTGGGGGCACTAGTTTTCACGGTTGGCCAGCCGTATATCTCGAAAGGCGATATGAAACTTTGCCGGCGTACTTGATGGCGCGTAAAATAAATCCATGGCCCTACCCGGTTATCGAAAGTGAGATGCGCGAAATGAACTATGCGAATCTCTGGATCGATGTTGCTGTTGGGGTCGCGATCGTGATTGGCAGTTACTTTGTGTTTCGATTCCTGGTGTTGCGGTATGATCGTTGGAAAAAGACGTGGGCCTGATCAATTAGATTTGACTTGCAAGATTGAATAGTTGGTGGCTTACTCAAAGGGAACACTTTGGAAGACAACCGTATCGCAGACAATCCCGCTCAAGCTGAGTTAAGGTCAAATATCCGTTCGCCTCGAGTCGCCGTTTCTCGTCCCGACGAGTTCAAGAATGCGAAATGGGCGATGATTCACGGTTGGACGGGGGTTGTTTTTTCACAAGCCGTTTTTGGTGCGGCAGTCTTTTTGGTATCGATGATTCCTGCGATTGTTAGTACAGGCTTTAGTGATCCGATCGCCTTGTTCACGTTGGTATTTGTTTTGATCTTGGGAATGGTGGGACTCTTTCTCGCTGGGGGTTTGTTGGGAGTTTTTTGGTCAACCATTGTGATCGCGGTGATTGGAGCTTTGGACTATTCGTTGGGGGAGTCAATTTCGCCCCGGATGGCGGTCAGGTTTTTTGGCGCAACGACTGGTCTGTTGGCCACTTGTTGGATCTTTCTAGGCATTTTGTCGTATAATCCGGTTGGAGATGTTCTGGCTTTTTTTTCGATATTGATTTTTGGTGCGATGGCGTTTGGTCAAGTCGGCGGGCTTTGGTGGGCGGCCTATCATGATGCTTGGCGCCTTCCAAAGCGGCAGATCGGAACGGGAATTGATGACGAGGATACGATCCGGTTTGGGATTCGCCATATCCTGTTGTTGATGATCGTATGCAGTGTCGTTTTTACAGGTGATGCTGTTTTCGCCAATCGGTTTGGCTTGCATGCTCCGATGGTAATTTTTGGGGTGTACGTGTTTGGCATGTTGGTTCTTATTGGCAGCGATCAAACGATGACGCGTTGGGGGCGAGAGGCCAGAGCCGAAAAACGGTTGCGGAAAAAAGAAAGAGCCGAGAAATTAAGACAGGCTGAAGAAAAAGCCCAATCGGACTCGGAGAGCGATCGAATCGCGACGGCTTCGGAATCCAATTGAGAGACATGACTTTAAAATTCGAAAGTGAAAGACGTATCGATGACAACACCCTCCAGCTTGAGTTCCGATGAAATTATTCAGCTTTACAACGAAGGCAAACGGGACTTTCGTGGCTTGAGCTTTAACAATACTTTGGAATTCATGGATTGGAATTTTGACGACATTGATTTTTCCAACTCATGTTTCGATGGCACGTTTTCAAATGTAAGTTTACGCAACGCGAGGTTTTGCCTTTCTTCGATTAAGACCGTGGTGTTCAAAGATTGCGATCTGACGTTTGCAAACTTTAAAAAGGCTGGGCTTGAAGCCACCACATTTGAGAATTGCAAAATCGCGCACGCTTGTTTCGATTCGGCCAGTGTTTACGAAGAATTAGGGCCGGGAACTGTTCCGCCTGGCATGAGTCGTGAACCAAACTGATGGTTTGGCTGAGTTGAGCTGAAATACTGGTAAGCGATTTCCAACGAACGCGA
>CAYZGP010000036.1:0-49627 GCA_964478065.1 uncultured Pirellulaceae bacterium | reverse complement strand
TATAAGTCATGCAATTATGGGCTTCCACAAACATGGGCTCACAACTACGAGCATGCGCAAGTCTTTGTGAGCCCAGTCCCAATCGAATTACAGAGTTCTAGTCAGTTTTTTTCAAGCTTGACTGTCGGACAGAAATGTCCAACTTACGTGGAACACATAATCCCTATTTGCGGTTGAAACGCAAATTCTGCAGATCGTTAAATTCTTGTTCCTGCTTTTTCAAATTACGTGGCAGAGCAACGGTATATGTCCGGTCGTACTCAAGCGTAAATCCGTAATTGATTTCGTGAGCCGTATTGCCAATGGCACGACCCGCTACTTTTGTATCCCAACGAAGGATGCCGTTAGGTTTCTCGATTCGAACGTAGACTTCATCCGTGCTCAATTCGTCTTCCATGGGCAGCGTTGTGACCCGAAGGCTTTCCTTGTTGTTGGAAGTTGGAATTCGATCCACTACACGAATTTCGGTTTCTGCTTCCTTGTAATTCTCGATAAGCAATCGGTATGTCATTTTAGTTTCACGGTTGCCACCATTGATGCCGTCCGTTTTGTCGACCAACTCACGTCGAGTACGAAGTTGTGAGTCGGCACCAAATCCGACGACGAACTGCTGACCACGTGCTACAGTCGGGATTTCGCCACGACCAACAAAACGCTCGTCAAGATACACAGAAATTGGTCCGGCAAGCAGATCCGTTTTACTTTCGTTCTTGAGCTCCGCTTCGCGGTAAACGTAACTGGTTAGAATCGGAGTCGCCACGTGATAAAATTCACTTGGTAGATCGGTTTGCAGAATCCGAACGATCTGTTGACTGTTGCGGCTAGGCAACGTCACCGGCGACTTCAGCTCATAACTGAAACTTGGCTGTTGCGCCGTGTCGGTCATCTGACTCTTGAACTGTGCAAGTGAAGATTCGTCGCTAATTAGTTCTTCGCAGGCGAATTTATTGACTGTGTCATTTAGCCCCCAGCTTGTCTTAAAATTGTCGGCCAAGCTAATAGCGTTTTGATTCGCGTAGATCGCATCGCGTTGACGAGAAAGTAGCGCTTTGATGTCACCCGCCTTTCCACCAATGAAAACGTCTCCGCCCGCCTGTTGTTCAGACTGGGATTGCGAGAAAGGTTGTGGCGTCGCTGCCGCGAGAGTGACTTGGAACGGGGCGAGTCCTGGTCCGGCGGCACTTAACGCGGGTGAAGCTGTCGACAAACTCAAGTTCACGTTTTTCCAGTCTTCGCCGCTCATTTGTTGAATCAAGCCATTGTATTCCACCTTGGCGATGTCAGCGTTCTCTTTGGCGCGAACGGTATAGCTGGGCGACCAGCCACACGAATTAACCAAGTAGCTAAGGTGAACATCCTGTTTCCCGCCCTCCTGCATCTGGATGTACAACACGGCTTCACGAACCGTGCGCGAAGTGCCATTGGTAATTTCACTTAGTTTTCGATTAAGAAGAGTTTGTTCCTGTTGCAAGTCGTATGATTCGTTTTCAAGTTCCACTTGCTCGTCGATGATCGCTTTTCGCTGCTCAAATGAAAACAACGTGACTTTTTCTAGCGCTTCAGCATCCAACACACCTCGATCCAGGTCGCGATTAACGGTTTTTGCCGAGAACGTTTCCAGTTTGTCGAGATAGGCGGTCCTTTTTTGAAGTAACTCGGTCTTTTTGGCGTTGAGCTGAGTCTTCTGTTGAATAGCGCGCATTTGAGCTTGCAACTCTCGAACTTCTTCACGAGGTGATTCACCAGCAGCACGAGTTCGATATTGAACCGCGCGAACCTCAACAGATTCGTCACCTTCTGCAAACAGACTCTCTGGTGCAATGTTCTCTGGGAGATCGCTGACTACGATCTCGCGAGCCCCTTTTTCACCTTCGATTGACAAAGTTCGGGTAACCATGGCTTGGTTCCGATAGAGCGTCACGGCCGTTACCTTACTATCAACATTGACTTCGTCGGCTGAACAAGCCGACGTCGAAAATGAAAGAAGCACGGACGCTACCATTAGTGTGATTGATAAAATGCGTTTCACAGTGTCACCTTTTTTAATTTGGAATGTGATTGGAATTCCTCAAATTCGATTGATTCGAACATGACTATATTCTAAAGGCGAAGCATCGTTATCCAGGCGGTAGTTACAATTCGTTTACAAGAGCTTTGATAGCGTGAATAGCTTTCGGGAAAAGCAGAGAAGAGTTTTGATCGGTCAATGAGATGGATCAGAAACGATGCTTATGTTGGACTAAAACACGGTCGCCTGCCGGCTCGTCGTTAAACCGGGACTACGGTTGTGTTGGGTCCTATTTGTCTTGCATGCCGCTCAGGGTTTCGGATTCGCGGGCTGAGTGATATACGCCACTGGCGAAGCAGACTTGGGGTACGCTGATTTTTGGCGTGCACCGTAAACCTAATAGATTCCGCTCTTCATAGATTCCGCTTTCTCCCACAAGCCAATCGTTTTTCGATAAACTGAGGCGATACGCGAACCTCTCAGCGCAATCGGAATCGTATGGATATGCAAAATGACCAAGCCAATGTCAACGAACACAAAATATATTCCGTTCGCCAGACGCTAGACGATGAAATTTACCTCTTTCAGCCGATCCGCTACCCAGACCATTCTCGCCTGACTTATTCCGAGATCGTTCCTGATCCGTTGCTGGATCTGATCTCTGAAGCCGGATTTCAAACGCCCAATCAATACTTCCATCTTCGGACGTTGCCAGGTGCTCCCGAAGTCGCATCGGTCATCATGGAATTGGAACCGCCTGAATCCATGCGCAAACGCAAGGCCTGGATTGACCCTTTGAAGCTTGAATTTCAATACGCTGTCTGGCAGCGGCATGATGACACGACGATTGCGGTGGTTCCCAACCTCGACCTGAAAATCGTGCGCCGGGGTTCGTTTGATCCGAATTTTGTCGGCCAAGTCAAAAAAGAGATCCACAACGCACTGATTCGCAAAGGCTGCTTGTCGGATCTCAAAGCGTTGGTCTGGATGAACGCCCGGCGAGAAGATCTAGTAGTCCACGAGTCGGTCGTGCCGATCGAAATCCGTACGCCCAAGCAAATTGAACGTGAAGCAGAAGACGAGGAAGACAAAGAGTCAACGTTGCGAAAAGTCGCGTTGCCGTTGGAGCTTTCACGCCTGCTCCAGATGCGTCGCAAAAAAGCAAAGAAGTCCAAACTTCCTCCCCTTCCGATGCGTCCAAAAATGGTCGAGCACGAAGACGAGCTTAACCGCCTCGCCGAACTTGTCTCACCGCAAAATCGCAAAAGCGTCTTGATCGTGGGGCCAGCGGGATGCGGAAAATCTTCACTCGTTCGCGAACTGGCAAACCAAAAAGCAAAACTGAATCTCTCAGAACTCGAATGCTGGGCGACCGATGGCTCACGCTTGGTCGCAGGCATGTCGGGCTACGGACAATGGCAAGAGCGCTGTACGAAACTGGTTGGAGAACTCAAACAAAAAAACGCCCTGCTCCACTTGGGAAATTTGATTGAGCTGCTGGAGGTTGGAAAATCGAATTCACAAAACGAAGGCATCGCCTCGTTCCTTCGCACGTTTATCCAGCGCGGCAGTCTTCTTGCTACGGCAGAGTGCACGATCGAACAGCTTGCAATCATAGAACAACGAGACCCTCAACTACTGCAATCATTCGAACGGTTGACCATCAAATCACCTGACCAATCGAAATCGCTGCGCATTCTTCGTTCGGTCGCTGATCAATTTTCTCGAATCACTTCGGTCAATGTGACGGATGAATCGTTAGACGTACTTTATCGTTTACATCGCCGATTCGCGACTTATTCGGATCATCCCGGCCGATCGATTCGCTTTCTGAGAAACTTGATTCAAGACGCTCCCGCCAAATCAACGCTTAAGGCGGAAGAAGTCATCCGCGCATTTTCAGCAGAGTCAGGTTTGCCATTCTTTTTGCTCAGCGAATCGGAATCATTGGTTCTCGATGAAACGCGAGATTGGTTTTCCGAGCGCGTGATAGGCCAAAACGAGCCCGTCAATCTCGTCAGCGACTTACTGGCGACAGTCAAAGCAAACCTCACGCCAACCGGTCGACCGATCGCATCGTTTTTATTCATCGGCCCAACGGGCGTTGGCAAAACTCAAATGGCCAAATCGCTCGCCGAGTTCATGTACCAGAACGACCGACGGCTTATTCGTTTTGACATGAGCGAGTTTCGAGATCGAGTTAGCGTCGAACGTTTAATCGGAGGCTTTGGGCAACCGCAAGGTTTACTAACAAGCAAAGTTCGCCAACACCCCTTCTCTGTCGTGTTGTTTGACGAGTTTGAAAAAGCGGATCGTTCCTTCTTCGATTTGTTGCTTCAAATCCTTGGCGAGGGCCGGCTGACCGATGGGCGTGGAAAGACGACTGATTTTTCGACCGCGATCGTTGTGATGACATCCAACCTCGGTGTTGGCTCGTTTCGTTCCACGTCGACCGGATTTGCGGGTGGACAGCCGATAGAAGAAGGTTCGTCAAACTCGCAATTCAAAGAACACTTTACCAGCGAAGTCAAAAAATTCGTGCGTCCCGAACTGTACAACCGCATCGATCGAATCGTTCCTTTCATGCCGCTTTCAGATTCAACAGTCAAATCGGTCGTACGTCGTGAGATCGATCAGTTGAAAAAACGTGAAGGCATTTGGTTTCGCGGCGTAAACCTGTCTGTCGATGAACAAGCCGTCGACTTGATCGCGGCAGAGTCAAGCGACGTGCGCTACGGTGCTCGGCCGATCCAGCGATATTTGCAGCAACATTTGGCAGTCAGTCTTGCTGATCGACTGAATCGATATTCCAAAACGGATTCAAAAGTCGCCGGTCTCAACGCGACCGTTACGGCTAATGATGGGCGATTGGCTTTTGATGTCAAAGCCGCTACCAAAGATTCGGTCAATGAGCCTGACAACATTGTCCTGAACAATTCGAAATCGATTCTTAAGCTGCGGATGGAACGATCGCGGGCTCAGCAGCTCTATCATTCTCCTGCCGCGCAACGGATTCGCAATCAGTATTATCGCGAACAACAATTGCTTGAACGGAAAATCAAAAAGCTGAAAAAAAAGCAAATCAAAGATTCGAAGCCGGACGTAACAGACGATCAAATTAGTTTCCTTCAATCCAATGGCTTGCGACAACTTCAAAGCAAACTCGACCGGATCAACGAGCTGGATGAACTTCGAAAAACAGTTTTTGCTGCAGAAGACGAATTGTTGACTCAGTTTTTTCAAAAACAAGCCATCGATCACCCGCAGGTTATGACTCGAATCGCTGAGCTAAAACAACAAATTGATGAAACAATTTACCGATTGTTTCTCGCCGAATCTGCGGGTTCAGACCAAGTCTCGCTACTTGTATTCTCGCGCTACGACGAGTTATCAAAACATCTCATCGATGCCTATGTCGAATTCGCACAGCAAAAAGAGTTTACGATTCGCAGCCACCGACTGTTGCGTTACAGCCGAGATGAACGCGGCGCGATTTTTGCATTGGCGCGAACCAAGCAAGAAGACGAAGAAACTGGCCCAGTCATGGCCGACGTCGTTCCTGTTCAACTCAGTCAAATGTTTGACAATGTGCCATCGGATCGCCTCGGATTCGTGCTGCAAATCAAAGGACCCGCGGCGTTTTCGATGCTCTCGGCAGAACGCGGTGCTCACATTTTCAAAAATGTCAATCGCCGAACGGTCGCAGTCCAAGCCGTCGGTGGCAAATTGATCAACCACGATTTGCCAGCTGAGATCGAGCAAATGACGTATGACGAATTCCATCTTCGCCGCACTTACAACCTCTCCGGTGGTGGCGTTATCCGAGACGAAATGTGTGGCTCGATGGCGATGAATGAAAGTGGAATTGTGGACTCAACCGTAAAGGCGATTCAAAAGTCCTTTGACAAAATTTTGGCGGACTTTATCAAATCATGAATTTAACTTTTCCCGTTTATGTAAAAGTGATCAAGGGCGTTCACGGCCAAAAGTCGTTCTATCGTGCTGCGCTGTTGTTCTTTCCCAACATTTACAGCGACAACGAAGACCTGCAGCGGGCGATTGTCAAGCTTCGCCGACGCGTCAAAAAAACTGCCGACAATAACGGTGCCAACCTCTCCCACGATCTGTTGGCTGACATGGTTTTTAACCCGGAAGTCAAAACAGAAAAACTCAAACTCACCCTCAAGATCGGCGGAGATTTTCTCACCGAAAAATTCTTTTTTGTCACACTCAAACAACTCGGACGCACCTTCGCATTTTGCCCTGATATCGTTCCACACAACTGGTTCGAGTTGCACAATGGCCAAGTGCTATCCGAGCGTGCGGGAGAGTTCCTGCGAAAGTACTTCAATGACCTTGCAGGAAAAGCCGATCGAAAAAGCGTGGCCCCATCGAAATGGAGCGCCGACTCACAGCGCTGGATCACGACGATGGATCTTGACGTTCGGCTGAATCAAGTTTCACGTAAAGCAGCTCACGAAAAACTGCTTGCCCTTTGGACCAACGAAGAAGTTAACGGCGCCGTTGAGTTGGACAAAACCGGTCGCTGTCTGGATCATCTCTATCCCGACGATTTGGATCTGGCGATCGGGCGTGAAGCGGAATCAGAGCAATTGGTTGAGCTACTTGGAAGTGAAGATCGTCGGCCGATTCTGATCGTCGGCGAACACTTGGTTGGTAAAACTTCCCTCATCCACGACGCCGTCAGGAAACGTATCGAAACACGAGCCAAATTCAAGAGTAACAGCTCCGCGCGGCAAAACGTTTGGCTGCTTTCGCCTCAGCGTTTGATTTCCGGAATGTCCTACGTCGGCCAATGGGAAAACCGTGTCCTCGCAATCGTCCGCGAAGCCGCCTATCGCGATCACGTTTTGTATTTTGACGACCTTCCGGGTCTGTTCCGCGCCGGACAATCACGCGACTCCAAATTGTCCGTCGCCGATCTATTGAAAACGGTTCTTCAAGATCGCTCCGTCCGAATTCTTGGCGAGATCACTCCCGCTGCCTTTGATGTGCTTTCTGAATTGGATCGTTCTTTCGCAGAACAGTTTCATGTTTTGCGGTTAGAGCCAACAAGTATCGAAGAAACCTACGCAGTTGCGATCCATGTCGCGAGAAAATTTGAATTCGAAAACGATTGTGTGTTCGCCGTCGAAGGGATGGCCAAAGCGGTCGAGTTTCAACGGCAATATGTTCGGCAGGCAAGCTTCCCAGGCAAAGCGGTTCGATTTTTGAAACAATTATCCATCAAGTTTGATGACTTCATCCACTCGTCGCACGTCGTAAAAGAGTTTTGCGAAAGCATGGGTGTGTCGACTGACATTGTCGACGATAGTCGCACATTTGATCGAGAAGAAGTTCGCAAGTTTTTCCAACGTGGCTTGATCGGCCAGGAAGCAGCGGTCGAGGCCTGCGCCGATACGATCCTAACGGCTAAAGCCAAACTCAATGCGCCAGGCAAACCGATGGCGACCCTCTTGTTTCCCGGCCCAACGGGCGTTGGCAAAACGGAATGTGCAAAACAGCTGGCCAAGTTTCTATTTCGTGGCGAGGATCGGCTGCTCCGTTTTGATCTCAATGAATTCAAAACTCCGTACAGCGCCGCACGCTTGGTCGGAACGGCTGACCAACCCGAAGGACTGCTCACCAGTGCTGTGCGCCGGCAGCCATTTTGTGTGATCCTGCTGGACGAGATTGAAAAAGCGCACCCTGATGTGTTTGACATTTTGTTACAAGTCACCGGCGAAGGGCGTTTGACGGATTCAATTGGACGAACAACGGACTTCACCAATGCGATGATCGTGATGACGTCTAATCTTGGTACCAAACGTGCCGGTCAAACAGTTGGCTTTGTCGATGCGTCGGGCGAACACGATTATTTTTCGGCTGCGGAGAAGTTCTTTCGACCCGAGTTCTTTAATCGAATTGATCGTGTGGTTCCGTTCCATCCGCTTGATGAATCGCAAATCAGCAAGATCGCGGACATGATGATGAACGAAGTTGTTTCGCGCGAAGGGATTGTGCGTCGACGATGTATTCTTCAAGTCGATTCGGGCTTAATCTCGCGTCTGGTCACCAAGGGCTACAACCCTGAATTGGGCGCCCGAGCGATGAAGCGGGCGATCGAAACCGAATTCACACAACCGATCGCAGCGCGACTGGCCGCAATCCGTAGCGACGTACCGACGGTGATCGAAGTCAATTCTGTTTCGGATTCAGAATCGTCAAAACAATCCCAAATCAGCACGCCCAAGAGCCGTTTGAACGTCGAAGTTCATGAATTGAACAACGTAGATCCAGTGCTTAGACCCTCAACAACACCGGACTACGAAGAATTAATTGACGCCTCAAGGGCATGTCTCACGCGGTTAAAAAAGGAGTATTTCGAAACGCGCCCCGAAGGCGAAATTTCGTCGGGCAACATGAGCCCGGATTTGATTCGCTATTTCGTGCTGCGAGAGCAGGCGGATGAAATCGCGGATCAAATTCGTTCGGTTCAAGACATCGTTGATCAGAAAAAAGACGAAATGCAGCGGCCGGCCATCGCTACGGGAACGCGAAGTCGAGGTAAGTATGTATCGAATCGGCGAATCCTGGTTGAAATGAACTCCGTTAAAGACATCCATCAATTCGTTGATGAAACCATTATGCAGATGTCGGAGACTCAATCCAACGTCGCGCCGGCAGCGAAAAAATTGATCAACCAATGTTGCTTGTTGGAATCGATGTGCCAAAGCAAGATTGATGAAGCGATCTTTTTCTTGCAGGTTTTCGCTTCAGATACCGAGGAATGGGCCGGTTTGCCAATCCACCGTGGCCTTCGCATGTTCTATAAAGAGCAACAGTTTGAAACACTTGGATACGAAGTTGTCAAAACCGCAACAAGCCGCAACCGATTGTCGACCACGTTTACGTTTCACTTGAAAGGCAATGGATTGGGAGCGTTGATCGCTCATGAGACGGGTGCCCATTTGGCATGTGATAGCGCAGGGAAATTGAACCTGATCAAGACTGGGTTCATTGATTCGCAAGATCCTGGTTTTGAGAATTTAAAATCGGCGATGGACAAAGAAAAAACACCAGCCGACGATTTAGCCAGCCTGTTGGCATCCTGCACTGGTTCAAACAACTCGCTTAAGACTTTACGAATGTTTGAGCACAAAGGAAACGTGATCGACTTTCGCACCGGATCAGTGCAACAGTATAGCGCTGAAAACGCGCTCTCCAATTTGATCAGCTCAGGCATGCCGCTTTCTCAAGAGTTTGTTCCCTTTTGCAATTCGCGCAGCTCGCACGCAGCGGCGAACGAGCCTAATTGAATGTTGACGAAAATGATTCACCGATTGATTTATTAAAAATGTACGCAAAATACCCCGTTGCCATTTGGAAAGACAATGAAGAAACGTTTTCGGTTTCGACCGTAAGCGGTACCAAAGCATGCGCGCGTGGCAAGGACCTTCGTAAATGTTTGGAAGACTTAAAGAAATATATTGCTTGGCGAATGCGCGACTCATGGTTTGACACACCTGATTTTTCAGAGCCGATCATCGACACCGTCGAAATTTTTGTCCGGACTGAATTTGAAGTTGACGGCCGTAAGTTTCCCGCTTCCGAACCGCTACGTTTACAAATGCCTTATATATGGGGCAAGCGAAAAGACGATTCGGTCTGCTGCTGTTTTCCATCGATTCAGGAATCTTTCTACTGCTACAACGAAAAAGAGTTGAAGCAAATGGTGCGCAGCCAGGCCGAAGGTTTCCTGCGCGGAATGTCTCCGTCCCAGTTAATCAACTGCTTGCCGCCATCGACATTGGAGACTTCAGTCGTCGGCGTAAAAATCCCGAAACCAAAGGTCAACGAGTTCACGCTCCGTTATCCAACACTTGAATCGGTTTGCACTTCGATCTCAAGCCGTGCCAATCGAAAACAATTCTCACGCAATTGGAATCGTGACGCCGAAACGACCAAGCTGGCGGAGCGATTGTCGGCTACCTCAGGAAACATTCTTTTGGTCGGTCCGCGTGGCGTTGGCAAAACTACGTTGCTGGTCAACGCGGTCCGAGCGTTGATGCGTACCGAACGCAATCAAGCTACCGATGAAGATGATAAAGACGCACTGCGGCACGATCGTTTTTGGATGACAAGCGCTGATCGTTTGGTTGCCGGGATGCAGTATCTTGGCCAATGGGAGGAACGCGCCGAAAGTGTAGTTGATGAGCTTTCCGAGATTCAAGGGATTCTGTGCTTTGAAAGCCTCGAACCACTTCTGCGTTTGGGCGGGCGCGACGCGGTCGATGGATTGGCATCTTTCTTTATTCCGTATTTGCAAAACAACGAACTTCGAATGGTCGTGGAGACTTCTCCAGAAGAACTGGATGCCTGTCGCCGTTTGTTGCCGAATTTTGAAAGCCTCTTTCAGATCGTTCAAGTCGAACCAATGAATCAGATCGAGTCGCGCATGGTTCTGATTGCGGTTGCCGAGCAATTTACAAAGCAACACAAAATCGAATTTGAACCGGAAGCAGCGGAGTTATGCTGCCAATTATTCAGACGTTTTTTGCCTTACGAATCGTTTCCAGGTAACTGTGTTGATTTCTGGTCAAAATTGTTCGAAACGGCGCGACTTGAAAAACAGGCGTTGGTTACGCGAAACCAGTTAGTTGATCGCTTCATTCAAAAAACTGGATTGCCCGAGCCACTGATTCGTGACGATTTTTGTCTTCCGCCAGAAGAGATTGAGTCGTATTTCACTAGCCGAGTGATCGATCAAGCGGAAGCATGCCATAGCCTGACCAATGTCGTGACGACATTTAAAGCGGGCCTCAACGACGCGCGGCGACCGATTGGCGTTCAGCTATTTTGCGGCCCAACGGGAGTTGGCAAAACAGAACTGTCCAAAGCGTTATCGGATTACATGTTCGGAGCGGGCGAAGCCAAGGATCGTTTGGTTCGGTTGGACATGAGCGAATACGGCGGGCCACTCGCCGCCGAACGTTTGGTGATGCAAGCCAACGGCCAACCGTCAGAGTTCATTAAGAAGATCCGCGAGCAACCGTTAGTGATTGTGTTGCTGGATGAAATTGAAAAGGCGTCCGCCGAAGTCTTTGACGTTCTGATGGGTGTTTTTGACGAAGGCCGATTGACCGATCGCTGGGGACGGACGACTGACTTTCGCAGTACCGTCATTGTGATGACTTCGAACTTGGGAGTGCGTCGTACGGCTTCGGTTGGTTTTGACTCCAATGCTGACGATAGTTTTGAAAGTGAAGTCAAAAAGTTCTTTCGCCCCGAGTTTTTTAACCGCATCGACAAATTGATTTCTTTCCGGGCGCTTGATCGTGATTCGATTGGGAAAATCGCTCGGTTGGAAATGGAAAAAATTGGCCAACGGGAAGGCTTGGTCAAACGCAATTTGGGTTTTCGCTGGACCGAAGCGGTGTTACAGCACATCGCCAACGAAGGCTACGACGCAAAATACGGTGCGCGTCCACTTCAAAGAACCATCGAGCAATTGGTCGTCGCTCCATTGGCCAGGGTATTGGCCGAGCAAGCCGACTTGCGCGACGCTGAAGTTGTATGTGATGTGGCCGATGGCACAGTGAGCATCACGATTCAATCGCCGGGATCAAACTCTTGACGCGGTTTGCTAAACAGGCGACCGTCTCTCGCGCGCTGGTCTTGGCGCAGTTACATTCGAAACTCTTACTCATGACGGAGCGCCTCAATGGGGTCCATCATGGCGGCTTTTCTCGCCGGGTAGAGGCCGAATATCAATCCGGTACCCAGAGAGATGACTAGCGACAATACGATTGACCATGGCGCGATGCGCGGTTCGAGCGTGTAAATAATCGGTGGCAATGCGTCGGGCGAGATCGCGGTGACAACCGTTCGAAGGCTCCGAAACAAGGGCCCGCACAGCAAACCAAACAGCACGCCCAACAGGCCTCCGCTCGATGTCAGCACCAACGTTTCGGCTAAAAACTGTTGAATGATATCTCGGCGACGCGCCCCAATCGCGCGGCGGATTCCAATCTCTTTGGTTCGTTCGGTAACGGTCGCCAGCATGATATTCATGATTCCGATTCCGCCAACTAACAATGAAATTCCGGCGATCACAACCAGTAACACATTGAACATCGCGCGGGTGCGTTCGGCTTGTTGGAGCAACTCTTTTGGAACAACGACGGCATAGTCTTCGGTGTCGTGATACTTCTTGAGCAACAGTTCAATGATCGCTGCCGTTTCGTCTACGTTGTCGATGCTGGACAAGCTTACTGTGATCTGGCTTAGCTCGACGATTTCGCCTTCGATTTGGCCACCGGGGCTTCGCCGCAAAACAAAGTCACCAATTTGACCCTGGAAAGTATCCAATGAAATGTACGCGTCCAAGTTGTAATCACGCGAATCCAAACTTCCTCCAATCGCCGCTGAAGCCGTTCGCGATTTGGTTTGCCCGATCACCACATACAATTCGTTGCCAACCCAGATGGATCGGCCAATCGGATTCTCATAAGAAAACAATCGCTTGGCCGTTTCGTCTGCCAGCACAACAACTCTTTTCCCTTTGTCACGCTCAGAAAGCCAACGACCTCTGGCGATCTCCAACCGATTCATGTCGATATGCTCTTGGGTACATCCAACGAGTTTGACATCCGTCTTTCGATTGTTGTATCTAAGTTCGAAACGTGCTTCGCGCATCGGGATGGCGTCGACAATTCCAGGAAGTGACACGATTCGCGCGTGGTCTTTTCGCAAAAGCCCGTAACTCTTGACTCGTCCACTTGCGCCTTCTTCGGATGTATTGGGCTCGACTGATCGAACGATAATATTGTTGGCACCCAACTCCAAAATCTGTTGCTGGGCTCGGTAGCTAACGCCTTCTCCCATTGCGACCAACCAAATCACGGTCGTTGTCCCAATGAAAATTCCAAGTGCCGCCAACCCCGCCCGCAACTTCTGCAACAAGAGACTTTTTATGCCCAATCGGATCGTTCGAAAAAAAGCGTTGTTGGTCATTTTTGCTCGCTGCCGGAGCCAGATTTTACGGACGCTTTTTGGGCCGATTCTTTTTTGATTGAATCTTCTGCAGAGGAATTCGCATCGGAGTCGGTTGATCGGTCGAGCGTTTTCTGCGCTTCGATTTGAGCTTCTCGAATGTAAGCGACTGGATTGAGAATCACTTCGTCGCCTTCATTGAGCCCTTCTTCGACTACGATAAACACATCGTTACTGTCGCCGATTTTGATGGAGCGCCGCTGAGCAGAACCTTCAACCATGATCCAGCAAAGCGTCTCGGTCTGCGTTTCCAAAACGGCAGAGACAGGAATCTTTAAAACGTTTTTGTGATTTGCGATGATAATCTCAACCTCGGCACTCATCCCTGGTTTGAGCCCTTCGATCGAAGGCAATTTGACGATCGTGTCGTACTTCACGACGTTGCCGGTCCACCAACCTGCCGGACGGGCAACGGTTGCAACTTCGGAGACGGCGCCTTCCAAAGTCAGATCGGGCAATTTGATTCGTGTTTCCAAACCTTCATCAATTCGATCCACAATCGCTTCGTGCACGCCCACTTTGACTTGCATTTTTAGCAACTCAGGCATCAGCAAAAGCACTTGGTCTTTATAAACCGTGGCTCCCTCGGCAACATCAGGCGTTGCCTTCCAAGCCGCGGCAGACGGGAAAATCACCAACCCATCCTTTTCTGCTTTGATGACACATTGCTCGAATTCTTCGAGTGCTTGATCTCTTCTGGTTTCGTCCAACTCCGCGCGTTCAACGTTTGCGGCGTGCGTGGCTTCGGCTGATTTTAGATCTCCATTAAGCGTTTCCAATTGCATCGCTTTGGAAAAACGTTTCAACACATCGATGTCCGTTTTTTTGACATCGACATCCAATTCAGCTTGGTTCACCAGTTCCGTTTTCTGTTGGACCTCCAGCGAGTGAACAAAGCCGCGGTCTTGGAGTTTCTCTGCATGGCTGAGAGAATTTTTAGCCATAAGCAAATTCGCTTCTGCGATGGACAACTCTTTTTCAAGCGTCAGCAACTGCGAAACGTAGCTGCCATTTTTGTACTGGGAAATGGCGAGTTTCGTACGGGCAACGTTGGCACTGGATTGCTCCGCTCCAGAGCGAGACCAATGCGCGTACTTGGAACGCTCGTTGATCGCGTCTTCGATGGCAAGCGTATCAAGCCGTACAAGCACGTCACCTTTTTTGACTTGGGAGCCATTTTCAATAACCCAGATCACCGTATTATTGCCGCGGACTTTACATTTGATTTCCGTGTTCTCAGAGCTTTCTAAAACGCCCTGTTCAATAACCGAAACAAGCAAATCACCACGAGAGATTTTGTGGGTTAGCTTGGGCACCAGGTCGGGCGACGCGGCATCGGCTCCAGATAACTTCATCAAAGCGAAACCAATCAGCGGAAGCCCAACCAATCCGATCACGATCAATGCGGTCAAGATTGGAAACCAACGTAAGCCTTTCGTTTTTTGATTAGTCACGAGTTCTCTCCTCGGACGTTGTTCCAATCAGGTCTTCTTTGGAGTCACTCGCGACCGCCGTTTCTTTGACAGTCGAATTTGATTGTTCGAACGATCGCAGCGCTTCACCTTTTGCGTCTTCGATAATTTGGAGCGGATTGAGAATGACCTGGTCGCCTTCTTTAAGGCCCGATTCAACGATAATAAAAATGTCGTTGCTGTCACCAAGCTTCAGCAATCGTCGTTCGGTTCCTGTTGCCGTTTTGACCCAGCAGAGTTTTCTGTCTTTTGTCTCGACGACGGCCGAAACGGGAACCGTTAAAACGTCTTTGTACTTGGCCATGATGACTTCGACTTGAGCACTCATCCCGGGCTTAAGCCCTTCGGCGCTAGGCAAGTCGATGATGGCGTCGTACTTGACGACGTTTCCAGTCCACCAACCGGCGGGTCGAGCCACCAACGCGACCATTTTGACTTCGCCGTCGATTGTTGCGTCAGGCAAAGTAATTTTTGCGGGCATGCCTTTCTTGATGCGATCAACCAACGATTCATGGATACCGATTTTGACTTGCATTTGGGTCAAATCGGGCATCAACAACAGAACTTGATCCTTGCGCACGTTCGCCCCTTCGGCGACGTCCGGCGTGTTTTTCCAAGCGGCAGCTGAAGGGAAAATTACGATGCCGCTACTTTCGGATTTAATCACGCAGTACTCCAATTCCTCGATCGCGCGATCTCGCCGGCCTTCGTCCAAAGCCAGGCCGGCTTCGTCTGCTTTTAGTTTTGATTTAAGAGCGCGTAAATTTCCGCGCAACGTTTCGGTCTCCATCTCTTTGGTGTACGAATTGAGCACGTCGATCGCGGTCTGGCGAACTTTGAGTTCAAGTTTGGCTTGATTGACAGCAAGCCGCGCCGCTTGGAGTTCGAACCTACTGACATAACCACGCCGGAACATGGCTTCGGAATGGCCAAGAGATTTTTCAACGCTCGCCAAATTCGACTCGGCAAAAGCCAGCTGTTTTTTGAGCACTTTAAGCTGGGAACGATATGTCCCTTCGAGGTAAGCATCGATCGCAATTTCGGCCCGCGCGACGTCGGCTTTGGTACGTTCGTAGGTCGCCCTGGCCACATGTGCATCCGTGGTGTTCTTACCAATGGCGTCTTCAATTCGCTTTGTATCGAGTCGAATCAATTCGTCGCCCGGCTCAACGTGAGTGCCACCTGGAACAACCCAAGTCACCACGCTGTAGCCACGAACCTTGCATTTAATTTCTGTGTTGTTGGAACTTTCAAGCAAACCCTTTTCAACAACCGTCACGTTCAAATCACCACGTGTGACGGTGTGAGTTAGCTGTGGTCCGGTTGGTGCCGAAACCAAACTGCGAACGTAGATTACGCCAATCGCAACGAGAATCGTTAGCAGCAACAACCCGACTAAAGCTCGTCCAAACCGGCGGCTTTTTTCTTTTGGTCGTTGAGACGGAGAAGTGGATTGGTTCAGAGTCGACCGATTGGAGTTAGATGAATCGAGAGTCGCATCAACCCGCGCGCTTGTGGAACTCGCATGCTGCTTGGTCGTTGAATTTGTCTCCGGCGGATGATTCATCGTGTCTAGTTTGTTGGAAAGTGAAACAAGACGGTGAGCGACTGATCTTATTGTTGCTGTTGAACTGAATCGTGTGAAATGATTTATCTGGTTGTGGCAAGCTTTGAATAGCTCCAGCATCAACGACAACACCTTCGAAGCACTTAGATCGTGGGCAAAATTCAAGTGAAATAAGCGCATCAAAGACTGATTTTGTCTGACTTCATTATAGCCGAAAAATACCAGATATTTTGCGATTCGATTTCGCGTTTGCAGGGTCGATAATTTTGGCCATAGCTAATTTCCCTTAGAATTGGGACACTGGAATAAGGGCTGGGCTTCATTGGCGGCCATCCAAAATCGACTATCTCTTTGATTGGTGCAATTGTGAAACAGACTGCTGACGAACTTCGACAAATCATCGAGAACATTGTTCCCAAACTGAAGCAATTACCAGAGCCAGAAATTGCTCAGCGCCCCAATCCAAAAAAATGGGCCCGCAAAGAGATACTTGGTCACTTGATTGATTCGGCATCAAACAATCAGCAAAAGTTTGTACGCGTGATGCAGCAACCTTCGCTTGAGTTTCCTGGTTATGCGCAAGACGACTGGGTCGACTTACAGAATTGGGCAAACGCCGATTGGATTGAGATGGTGGATTTATTCGCGGCTTACAATCGACACATCGCTTACTTGATTGAAACAATCGATCCAAAATTCCATTCGCACACGATCACCATCGAAGGCGTTGGGCCATTTACACTTGGGTTCATCATGCCGGACTACGTTGAACATCTAAAGCATCATGTGAAGCAAATTTTCCCGGACATTGAACTGGAAAATAAATTCGTCAATGTTTACAACGCTTGAAAACTAGCTCACCAATCGTGAGCCGAGCGGGTGCAGTCGGTGGATACTTGCGGCGGAAGCATTTGCGGCGAAACACTAACGTTTATTTTTATTGCCACTGGATTGGCAACGGTTTAAGGTTGTTCCGTCACTTGCCTTTTTGAAGTAACTCCGTGAATCCATCTGACGAATCAAGCCCAGCGAACTTCAACACGACTCAATGGAGCGTCGTTGTTTCGGCACGCGACGATTCAAAGAACGAATCCGCGATACGGCGCGAATCGTTAGAGGCTCTTTGTGGTACATATTGGACGCCTTTGTTTGTTTACCTTCGACGCAAAGGAATTGCGCCTGACGACGCCGCTGATTATGTCCAAGGGTTTTTGGCAGAGTTGATTGAAAAGGATTTTGTGAAAGCCGTTGATCGCGAGCGGGGCCGTTTTCGCTGGTTCCTGATGTCGGCCATTAATCGCTATATCAGTAAACAGATTGAAAAAAGCCAAGCCATCAAGCGTGGTGGTGCGGTACGAACTTTCTCAATCGATATTCAATCCGCTGAAAAGAATTATCAAAACGAACCAACCGATGGATGGACGGCAGAAAAAATCTTTGACCGACGCTGGGCTCTGACGGTCCTTAAGCAAACTCTCCAGCAACTGGAGTCCGACTACAAGCAACTGGATCAGTCCGCTTTGTTTCAATTGCTCCAACCGATGCTGATGGTCGAGCAAGGCAAGGTAAAATACCGCGACATTGCCGACGAGATGGGCATGAGTGAGGTCGCGGTAAAGGTCGCGGCGACTCGGATGCGACAACGTTATCGAAAAAAGCTCAGCAACATCGTTTGTCAGACTTTGGCAGACCCCGAATCGCTGGATGATGAACTGGGAATTCTATTGGCGGCGCTTCGTGGAAATTGAATCGAGCAAATAAGGCCAAAGTTTGATGTTTTGTCCGACAAAAACCAGTCATAATAGATTTTCGAATTTTCCGTGTAACCATTTGAGCAGGACCCGTATTGGATGAATAGCGAAGAAAAAATCCAACCTGAAAATGAGATTACGGAAGCCTTTATGAGCCCGAAAAAATGCCCTGAATGCTCTACGCCAGTTGTTGATGAATTGCCTGGCGGACTTTGCCCTGCCTGTTTGATGGCCGCAGCGAGACGGTCCAATCCGACTTATGGTGATACCGCCGCGATGTCGCAACGAATGGACCCGCCGCGACCGGAGACTCTGGTCGGCGTTTTTCCTGAGCTCGAAATCATCGAGCTGATTGGTACCGGAGGGATGGGCGCGGTTTACAAAGCCAAACAAAAAAACCTGGATCGCTTGGTCGCGTTAAAGATATTCCTCTTTCGCGATCTCGGCAACCAAATCACCGATCGTTTTCAACGCGAAGCCAAAGCACTCGCGAGGTTGGCCCATCAGAGTATCGTCACTGTTCACGATTTTGGGAAACGTGGCCAATATCATTATTTGCTAATGGAATATGTTGACGGCCCAAACCTTCGGCAGGTCGCTGGAACCAGTGAGCTATCACCTGCGGAGTCCGTTGGATTGGTTCCGCAACTTTGTGATGCACTTCAGTATGCCCATGATAACGGTGTCGTTCATCGTGATATCAAACCAGAAAATGTATTGCTTGATCGAGAAGGCAAAATCAAAATCGCGGATTTTGGATTAGCCAAACTCACCGATCAGGCGACGGAACTCGGCCTGACGAACACCCGGCAGGTCATGGGAACTTCTAACTACATGGCTCCGGAACAACGCGAAACTCCAACCCAAGTCGATCATCGCGCCGATATTTATTCGCTGGGTGTTGTGATTTACGAACTGCTTACCGGCGAGTTACCTCTGGGCCGATTTCAACCTCCATCCAAACGAGTCAAAGTCGACGCGCGAATGGACGAAGTCGTGATGCGTGCGCTTGAGCGGGAGCCAAGTCGACGGTACCAACAAGTCAGTGAATTCAAAACGGGCATGCAATCGGTGGCGCATCTAGCGCCTGACAAGTTTGTACCGATGCCTCCGGTAAAGAAACCACCTCAACCCCAAAATGCCAATGCCGAAACTGGCAATGAAATCAAATCGATTATTCAGTTGATCTATTTCGCGATTGCCATGTTCTTCTGCTGTGCCGGTGGATTGTTAATCATTTTAGCGAGCGACGAATTCTTCCCCGAGTACTTTGAGAATTTCGCATTCGGAATATTATCTGGAATTTTGGTCGCGATGTTCGGTGGATACCTATTTGCATGTACTTCGTTTTTCGACGGAATGATCAAAGAGGGTGCCTGGGTCTCGGAACGAATGTTGGCGGCATTCGGCTGCGTCGCAATGCTTGTTGGATTTATAGGTGGTGGACTATTGGTTACGGCAAGTCAAACTGAATATGTTATCCCAATTCCTCCCCACGCAGAAACTAGAGCAGAACAAGATGCTAGAATTGCGATGGAAGCTGAAAAAAGCCGCCAAGAAGAACAAAGCGCGGCATCCACGGCAACCACTTTTTATATTCGTTATCGAACCGTCGAGGACTACCATCAAGCGCGAAAGGATCTCGAAAAGTTGCTTCGAGCGATCGGCATCTCGCTTTGTATCTTTTGCGGATTTCTGTTCGCGATTTATGGTGTAGCGAGTTCAAACCTGGAAGGAAAGCGGAACCTCGCAGAGGGAAATTTGCAAAACTAATTTCGATCGCCTGCTACCTATCAATTCATTGCTTGAATTTAGTCGCTTTGTTAAGCACCGTTCGTCGGCGTTTGCTAAACAACACTCCAGCTCCACATAACAAAAGCATCACCCCAGATGGCTCTGGCACGATCGCAATTGCGATGATATCAACCGTAAAAATACGATCTCGCGCAGCACCAAAAAAATCTTCGTCCAAATCGGTTGCGCCATCTCCCAGTATAAAATCCGACGCATCGACATTTGTGTCGAAATCACTAAAATTAAACGATGTTGTTCCTTCGGCGGTGGCATCAAACGTAAACGCGCCCAGCAAAATTTCGCTTGCCGCATTATTTTCTGGTGAAAAAGAAAACCCCAAAAGGTCCAGATCAGGAATCGCGTTATTAAACCCTGAACCAGCATCGTCAAAATTCTGCGTGTTGATCTCAGCACTTGAAACCAATCCCAACGCCGTTATATACGTCGCTGTTGTACCAACATTTTGCAAACCGAATTCCGACAATCGCGTCTCACCATCGGATTCTAAAGCAAATACTAGAACCGTAATGGACTCCCCAACATCGACATCAAATGAATTATCAAAAGTAGTTCCGTCGGTCGAAAACCCAAGCGCTAAATCAGCATGAGCTTGAGAACAAAACGCAACCACTCCAAGAATCAGTAAACAGACGGTTAGCAAACGGAAATTTTTCATAGTGTTTCATCAATCAGGAATTGCCATTAAGAGAATCCGTCCCTTTTTGACCCGAGCATCCTGCGGTGAGGAACAGCTAAACTTGGCTAGGTTCAGTTAAAGCCAAACTGCTAGGTTCAGTAGAACAGAAAATCCGTGATGCGATCCAAAGATTAAAAATCAACAATGAGTCATCCGCAGAAATTTACAAAAGACAATTTCACTTCACAAATATTCTTAAAGCTCTTCCCCAACAACTCGCAATGAAACGGCGTCAAATAAAGTTGCTTCGCCCCAACTAACTAACTAGATTTTGAAAGACGACTTTCAAATTGGCTGCGCACTAATCCATGAATTGTGGAACCTTGATAGCAATTTCGACACCATGCCACATCATGAAGCATGCGAGACAAAAATGAATTGCTCACAAGATACTGCGGCCTTTTAATTCTGAATTAACCGACGTGACCTTCCAGCATGGCCAACGATCAGATGCTGGTCCTTTCCGTTGCATGGAGCGTGCCTTACCGAACACGACTTAAATCGTTGCAACTTGCTGACGGACAGGAATGAATGTCCATCCTACTGGCACGCGCGATGCACGCTAAACCTCTGCGCTACTCTGTGTCCTCTGTGGTTAATCCAGCGCGCTGGAATCGTTCACCTTGTTCACTTTATTGGACCGGTTGACACCAAAACCCGGAACAAAAATCGTGATCGAACACGACCAATCGAGAATTTTTCGATTCGCGGGTCGGCGAATTACAGGCCGAGAAACAATTGGCGTTTTACCGAGCATCATTCAACGGTCATAATGATTGAGACCAATATGAAAGACAATCTTCGTAACAACAGACAACACTTCACGCTTTAAAAATCAAGCAGAAGACAAAAAATGCACAGCATGTTTCGAACGTACGCACTGGCAACAGTTGTATTTGGTTTATTAAGCAACACGACGATTCAATCAGGCCGATGCCAAGATTCCAGAATCGACTTTACCACCCATGTCAAACCGATCCTTTCTGACAATTGCTTTGCCTGTCACGGACCCGATGAAGCCATACGGACTTCCGATTTTCGTTTGGACCAAAAAGAAAGCGCACTCTCAGACGAGCATCGGGTAATCGTTGCAGGTGATACCAAAGCAAGTTTGCTGGTCCAGCGCATTCTCTCGGATGATCCCGATGAAGTCATGCCGCCAACCGCCCATCGCAAGAAACTTACCACCGCTCAAAAGCAAATTTTGGTCGACTGGATTAAACAAGGTGCGAACTGGTCTGAACATTGGGCATTTCAAAAACCAAAGAAAACCGAAAACCCAAAAGTCTCCGATTCCGCGTGGCCAATCAACTATATTGATCACTACATTCTCAATCGGCTTGACCGGGGAAAAATTAAACCCGCCGCGACCGCTCAGCCACACACACTTCTTCGACGGCTGAGTTTTGATCTCACCGGGCTTCCACCAACTCCCAAGCAATTGGAGTCTTTCGAATCTCAAATCACCAGCGAGGGATTTGACTCAGCCTATCAAGCAACAGTCGACCGGCTTTTGGCCAGCCCGCATTTCGGCGAACGCATGGCGGTCTACTGGTTGGACTTGGTTCGTTATGCAGACACCGTTGGCTATCACGGCGACCAGGATGTAAGTGTTTCCCCCTACCGCGACTACGTGATCAATGCTTTTAATTCGAATATGCCATTCGATCAGTTTACCCGCGAGCAGTTGGCGGGTGACTTACTCGAATCGCCAACGCAGAAACAAAAAATCGCATCCGGTTACAATCGGCTTGGCATGATGTCGGCTGAAGGCGGCGTTCAGCCCGAAGAATATCTCAACAAGTACGCGTCCGATCGCGTGCGTACGACCTCCTCGGTGTGGTTGGGCGTAACACTTGGGTGTGCCGAATGCCATGACCACAAATTCGATCCGTTTTCAGCCAAAGAGTTTTACGAGTTTTCTTCGTTTTTTGCAGACATCAAAGAGAAAGGGCTCTATTCCGGCGCCAATCATACAGGGCAATGGGGTCCGATGATGGATGTCCCAAGCGCTGATCTACCTGATTTAAAAAAGTCGTTTGATGAGCAGATTGCAAAACTTAAATCAACAATGGTCGTCAATGCAGAAGTCGATAGGGAACGTGTTGCTTGGGAGAAAAATACTCTTAGCGAAAATTCGCATTGGAATCACCTGAGACCAGCAGTGGTCAAATTGTCGGATAAATCGACAGCGACAATCACAAAACAAAATTCGGTCCTTTTATCTGGTGCCAAACCAGATAAGGAAAACTACCTCATTACAACAAAGATCTCAGCAGGCACCAAAGCAATTCGGTTGGAAGCGTTACCTGAAAAATCGCTGCCAAAAAAAGGGCCGGGGCGAGCGGCTAACGGAAACTTTGTCGTGACTGAATTTTTTACGATCCTCGACGACCACTCAGACAAATTGGATTGGCTGAAAAAAGGCTTTGCTGAATGGCCTGAAGAGCTAAAATCAAAAACGCTTAAGCTCAACAATCCAACCGCAACCTTTGAACAAATTGCATCGGCTAACGGCCACCCTGACAAAAAATGGAGTGCGGCAAGTGCGCTCGATCGCGATGCCAAAGGAAAGCAATTTGGCTGGGCTGTGATGCCGCGCGCAAACCAACAAAACGAAGTCGTCTTTCAAATCGACGGTGACGTTTCCGCTGGCCAGGTCACGTTCGTGATTCAACAAAACCACGGCAATGGAGGCCATACGTTAGGCCACTTTCGAATTTCAGAATCGAATCGCCCCAACGCGATCGCGGATCCGACACGGACTCTTCCGCCAGAAATTTTGGCGATCATAAAGACTAAACCCAGAACCCGCGACGCTGCACAGAAAAAGCAACTTTCTGATTACCACGTTTCGATCGCGCCTCGTTTCAAAAAAATACATGATCAGATTGCCAAGCTGGAAAAAGAACGCGCCCGCGTCGTGGCTGCCAACACACAACGCACTTTGATTACCGTTTCCGTTGAACCGCGAAAAATTCGTGTATTGTCGCGGGGTAACTGGATGGACAAAACGGGTGAGGTTGTCAAACCAGGCGTGCCAGATTCTCTTGGCGGAGAGAATTGGTCAACGGAAGAAACGAAACGCGCGACACGGCTTGAGTTGGCCAACTGGATCGTGAACAAACAAAACCCACTGACCGCACGCGTGTTTGCAAATCGAACATGGCGGATGTTTTTCGGAAGCGGGATTTCGAACGTACTGGATGACTTTGGAGCACAAGGCGAGCCGCCTTCACATGCCGAGTTACTCGACCGACTGGCAATCGAATTTGTTGACTCCCATTGGGACATCAAAAAACTTGTGCGCACCATGGTGATGTCGAGAACTTACCAACAATCGTCAAGCTTGCGACCAGAACTCAAAGTCATTGATCCCGAAAATCGCTTACTCGCGCGGCAATCACGATTCCGATTGGATGCAGAATTTATTCGCGACCACGCACTGGCAGCAAGCGGTCTATTGGTTCCAACGATCGGTGGAAAAAGCGTAAAACCATATCAGCCTGCGGGACTCTATCGTCATTTAAATTTTCCAGTTCGAAAATATGTTGCCAGTACCGGAAGCGACCAATACCGTCGTGGCATTTACACTCATTGGCAACGTCAATTTCTTCATCCAGCAATGAAAACGTTTGACGCACCGTCGCGTGAAGAATGCACCGCCGCGCGGCCACGTTCAAGCACACCGCTGGCCGCGTTGGTCCTGCTGAACGACCCGTCCTATGTCGAAGCCGCAAAAGGATTGGCTCAGTTTGCAATCAAAAATCAAATCGAAACCGATTCGCGGATCGACGAAATATTCAAAATCGCGTTTTCCCGTGTGGCCAGTGAAGAAGAAAAACAAATCATCAGCGGGCTAATTGAGTCCAGTTTGGCTGACTTCAAAAACCAGCCTGACGAAGCGAAAAAGTTACTTGGTAGTCCCGCCGATATGTCAGAAGACTCAGCGATCGAACTGGCTGCTTGGACATCTGCGTGTCGCGCGGTGATCAACATGCACGAATTCATTTTGAGAAAATAACATGAACCAAAAAAGCTATTTGAATTCGCTGGACGCTTTCAACCAACTTCAAAATCGACGCACGTTCTTGCGACGCGCTTCAACCGGTGTTGGAAGCATCGCCCTCGGCACACTATTGGGCCAATCGCTTGGGATCCGGCCAGCTCAAGCGAATGATTACATTAACCACGTGCGCATTAAACCAAAAATCAAACGTGTCATTCACTTGTGCATGGCAGGTGGGCCATCGCATTTAGAGACGTTTGACTACAAAGCAAAATTGGCAGAGCTTGATGGAAAACCGATGCCCAAATCGGTAACCGAAGGCCAACAGATCGCGCAGCTTCAAGGCCAACGTGATCAACTGAAAATCATGGGACCGCAACATGGTTTCTCAAAGGTCGGGAAATCGGGCCAGCAAATCGGTGACATCCTGCCGAACATTCAAACGATCGCCGACGAGATTTGCATCATCCGCTCGATGCACACTGACCAAATCAATCACGATCCAGCTCACAGTTTAATCAACACAGGCAGTAGCATTCCAGGACGGCCATCGATGGGCTCGTGGTTGCTTTACGGCTTGGGCAGCGAGACCGACAACCTTCCCGGATATATTGTTTTGACTTCTGTCGGCGGTGGTCAATCGCAACCGATCGCTTCTCGACAATGGCACAGTGGGTTCTTGCCAAGCAAATTTCAAGGCGTCGAATTCCGCTCAAAAGGCGAACCGGTTTTGTACGTCAAAAATCCGGCCGGCGTCGATCACGCAAGACAAAAAGACCTTGTTTCTGCCGTTGAAAAACTAAACCGAATCGGACTGCAGCGAGACTATGATCCGGAAATTGAAACGCGTATCGCGCAGTATGAACTTGCGTTTAAGATGCAGACATCGGTACCAGAGTTGGCGGATATTTCTGACGAACCACAATCGATTCTTGATTTGTATGGAACCAAAGGGGCAGACGGAAGCTTTGCCTCCAATTGTTTGTTAGCCCGGCGCCTGGCCGAGCGCGGCGTACGATTCATTCAGCTTTACCATCGTGGTTGGGATCATCATGGTGGCATCAAAAAGGGAATCAAAGTCACTTCGAAGTTGGTCGATCAAGCTTCAGCGGCGCTTGTCAAAGACTTAAAGCAACGCGGCATGCTGGATGACACATTGATCATTTGGGGAGGCGAATTTGGGCGCACCCCAATGGCTCAAGGCAACGGGCGCGACCATCACATCAAAGGATTCTCTTGCTGGATGGCGGGCGGCGGGATCAAACCCGGCATGACTTACGGTGCGACAGACGAGCTTGGTTATGCCGCTGTCGAGAACCCGATTCATATTAACGACATGCACGCGACGTTGTTACATCTTTTTGGAATCGACCATACGCGATTGACGTATCGGTATCGGGGAAGAGATTTCCGGCTGACAGATGTAGCAGGGCATGTGGTAAACGACATCTTGGTCTAAAAGATTAACAAAGCCGACGTTCTCAGACTTAGCCGAATGTTCTGCATTTATTCGCGCTGGGCCATCTTCACCGGGTTTTCACGACACAGGATTCCTGAGACGGAAACCGGTAGAATGAACACCCTTCGCCGTTCGTGTTTTTCTGGATCAGAATAAACACATTGGTTCTTGCGATCAGCTGGACCCTCATCGGTGAAAACCGGGCATCTATTCTATTCATGCAATGTCAGGATCAAACTGATGGACTTAAGATTTACCGCCCGAGCGCGCAAAATCATGCAGCTCGCCAACCAGGAATGTCAACGATTCAATCATCAAGAAATTGACACTGAGCATATTTTGCTTGGGTTGGTCAAAGAAGGCGTCAACGAAGCAGCAACGATGCTCAAAGACCTTGGCATTCACTTGCGAACGATCCGGCTCGAAGTCGAAAAACATCTTGAATCCGGCCCCGAGATGATCACGATGGGAAAGATGCCAAAGAGCGAATATGCGAAACAGGTTATTGAAATTGCGATACAAGAATCGGAAGCCCGGAAACATGATTCCATTGGCACTTCACATTTAGTGCTTGGCCTAATAACCGTCTCCGAATGTGGAGCGACAAAGATACTTAGTCTTCTCTTGCAACAGCAGGATCTGAATCTATCAGCGCTCCGAGACATGGTTCTCAACAAATTCAAACAGGAACAATATCGTGATTTGGCCGTCAATGATCGAGCCAGCCATATTTTCAACCTCTCCAGACGAATTGCAATTCGGCGTGGAGACCCGGAGTTTGACACACAACATTTACTGATGGCGATTTTGGAGGAAGGAAAAAGTGACGCGACATTTTGTTTGAGCAACGCAGGTTTGGACCGCCTGGCATTGCTTGCTGAAATTTCAGAGAGAATACCCAGCGGATCGGAATCACCGACACCCAATCGCATCTCGATGACTGCTGACTTTAAGAAAGTGTTAGTGCTTGCCCAGCGCATTGCAAAATCGCTGAGGTGTAAGTTTGTCAACGCAGAGCATTTGTTTCTTGCTTTGCTGGAGTCACCCGACAATCAGGAATTTAAGACAACCGAGATTCTCAGTTCGTTAGAAATTGACATCGCAAATTTAAAAAGCGAACTCGAAACTTACGTGCGACGTGGCAACCCAGCGTCACGAATCGAAAAAACGATCAGCCTTCCTGAATCTCCAGATCCTGCACCGGACAAAGACTCCGCGCTTTATCAACACGCCATCAACCTGACTCTCCAAGCCAAATTTCAATACTACCCTGCCCTTGATTTGGATCTGACTGTTATCGACCAAACCCTGCGGACGTTGATTCGTCGCAACAAAAACAATGTCTTATTGGTTGGCGATCGCCGATTGGGCGAGCTGTATCTGAATTCGATCGCTGACCTGTTGGTTAGCAACAAAGTTCCTGAAGCTCTCACCGAACACTCGATGTACAAGATCGTGAACTTCCTGGCCGAGAATGCCTGCTTCTTAACACACTTGATCGACATGCTTAATCAAGCGAAACAAGATGGCAATGTCGTTTTGGCTTTTGATAACTTTGTTGAACTGTTTACTTTCTCAGCCCCTCAATCACCCAAGCGTTCGATCGCCGGGACCATTGTGCCTTGGCTGAAAATGTCCAGCGTCAAAACGATCGGACTGGCCGAAGAATGGCAACTTGAAACTTTTCTTAGCAAAGCCGATGTGACGGAATCGTTTGAAATAATTGTTCTGTCAAAAAGCGAAATTCCACCGATTCATCAGATGATTGATCAAACAATCCGGCAACTTGAAACCTATCACCTTTGCAACATTCCCCCCGAAACAGTCGAGCTGGCAATCGATCTTTGTACGCACTATCAACATGAATCAGAGCTTGATCAAACCATCGCCGATTCGGTCATTGGCCTACTTGACCAAGCCGCAGCTGACACCGTCATTGGTCCAATAATTCCAACCGATCAGTCCACTGACGAGGATTCTGTGCCTCAAAACCCTCAAGCCATAAAACGCAATCGTCAGAAAAGACTACGCGATCGTCAGAAAAGACTACGCGCTTCTAAACGGCAACGAAAAGTGAAATCGCTTAACAAAAAACTGAATAGTATCGAGCGTGAAATGCAATGCTGCCAAGAAGATGGAAAGTTCCTTCGACTGTCCGAACTCCATTTGGAGTTTGAAAGAGTTCTATCCAAACGGGTAGAGCTCTCGCCGCTAGTTCAAATCGAATCGGACAGCGTCATCTCAACGCTGGCAGAGATTTTAAATAAGGACAAAGAAACCATTCGCAAGCGGGAATGATGCTCAACTGGCGATCGTGTCTTAGGCTTCCCATTTCTTCAACTGGCGCGCAATCACGTTCATCTCGTTCTTTCGTTTTTCGAACAAACCAAACATTACCAGGATCGCGATTCCAAGCCCAATTCCAAACGCCCACCACGGCCAAACGTGGTCCAGTCTTTGGTGTGCGTGAGCCACCATTGTGATCATCGCCATCAACAAAAACAGGCTTCCGAAATACAAATACGATTTCACCTGGAACATGATGCCGCTCATAATGCCCAACACGGCAAGCACGGCCAACACGATTGGTGGCCATAGCTTCTCGCTAATTCCACTAATAAAAATTTCGCTGGTTGAACTCACGTAAATGACCGTCACGCAGATATAACGAAGTGCAGCCAATTGCTGCCCGTTGAGTGACTTGCGGAACAACTGCCCGGCAATCAATACAGAAACGAACGATGGGAACAGTGGAACTGGCGTACTGATTGATGGAAATGATCTTGTTCTAGTTTTCGCCCGCGACGCTGACGGAGTCATCACTGACTCAGTTCGTCTTAAGGATCTTATCGGAGACGACGGATTAACGAACACGGCTCTTAGCGGTTTTAGAAGACTCGGCGAATCAGATGGAGTCGATATCTTTGCCCGTTAAGGCGAACAAAGATTAGAGGGCATTTCAAAACCCTACTTCAAAGCAAAAGTGCTTTGTAATCTGGGCGACTCATATCCAACACGCAATTTTGCCTTTTTTCGGCGCGATTCAGGAATTGTTCGTGGAAAAAAATCCTTTCAGTATTAAAACAGTATTGGGAGATTTCAATTTTTGCGGTTCATTTCTTGTCCAGATTCTCTGAATTTTGGTCAATATCTTATTTATTGGGAGAGAACCGGTTCCTTTGGAGGTAAAGGAGTAGTAGGTGGCCGCAACCACTTCGCCAAGTCTGTTGTTGTGTATTCGTGATCATGGAGATCACGATTCATGGAACCGATTTGTGTCAACTTATAGCGTGATAGTTAAAGACTATTGTTTTCAAAGAAGGCTTTCCGAAGCAGATACCGACGACGTTGTTCAGGAGGTAATGCGAAAAGTAAGTGCTTCAATAAAGTCGTTCGAATACGACCCAAAACGGGGCAGGTTTCGGGCTTGGCTTGGAACGGTGGCGGCCAACACGATCAAATCCCATTTCAAGCGGGCAGGCCGAAGGGTTCAGGCTCCACAGCAATCTGAACCCAGCAACCAGATCGATCACGTTAAGGATCCCGATTCTGCCTGGGTTGAAATCTATTCAGAGAGAATTTTTCGACTGGCGTGCAATCGGGTCAAGCCGAATTTCAACGCCGTAACTTGGAAGTGCTTTGAGGAAACATGGATTCACCAAAAATCAGCGGACCAGGTAGCGCAATTTTTGGAAATCCCGATTCATTCTGTTTACGTAAACAAATCCAGAGTTCTTAAAAAGTTAGAAGCGGAAGTTCAATTCCTGGCGGGTGATCTTCCACCGGTACTCAACAAGAAAAATTGATGCAAAGCAACTCTACGATCAACTGTCCTTCAACAAAAAAGCTTGAGGACATTTTGTCAAACAGCAGTGTTGATCTTCAGATAATCGAGCACGTGGATTGTTGTTTCCAGTGCCAATCCAACCTTGATCGACTTTCTGATCCTCCCTATCTCGAAGAATATCGAGCGCCAGTTCAGAAGTCCATTGATACAGCCCATTTTCTGGAGCAGTCTCCAAGTCCCAATAGCCTTGGAATTATTGGTGATATCGAGATCCACTCAAAAGTTGGCGCTGGCGCAATGGGTGTCGTCTTTCGCGGTGAGGATCTGAAGCTCGGTCGTACTGTCGCCGTAAAAGTTCTCAAACGCGCAAGCAGCCTGGAATCTAATCTTCGGTTCCTTCGCGAAACTCGGGCAGCCGCAAAGTTAAATCACCCCAACCTTGTTCCAGTTTATTCGGCTGGCCAAGCAACAGATGGTCGCCCGTATCTTGTGATGCCGTTAGTCGAAGGCACTTCCCTCAAAGAGCGATTGGAACTTGGTGTTCCTGAACCCATTGAAGCCGCACGAATCACGCGGCAGGTCGCCCTTGGACTTGAACACGCACATCAAAAAGGAATTTTTCACCGCGATGTTAAACCGGCAAACATCCTGCTTGACTCACATGATGGGCAATCGAAGTTAACTGATTTTGGACTTGTCCGATCCACGGGCGACGAAACGTTAACCGAAATCGATGTGATCTGCGGAACGCCGGAATACATGAGCCCCAACTCGGTTGATGAATCATCTGATCCGGAGTTAGATGACATTTACAGTTTGGGCATTGTTCTATTTGAATGTCTCACTGGAACAACGCCATTTCGTGGGCAACCGTTGGACATACTCGAACAACATCGAAGCTCCAATCCTCAACCACCTCGAAATCTTAACCGTTCGATTCCGGTTGATCTCGAAACAATTTGTTTGAAAGCTCTTTCGAAAGAGCCGCAGCTTAGATACAAGTCCGCTTCGGAATTCGCCGATGACCTATTGCGTTTTCTTGAAGATCGGCCGATTCTCGCGACACGGGAAAGTCGGTTTGCGAAGTCGATGCGTTGGGTTCGGCGCAACTCGGCGCTGGCAACTGCAATCGGTCTTGCCATCTTCCTGCTTTCTGCGGGTACGGTTGTTAGCACTTATTTTTGGCTAAAAAGCGAAAAAAGTGCTGAGCTGGCTCACGAGCGGCTGGAGTCGATCGAGGAGGTTAATCGAACACTCAGGCAGAATCAGAACGAGCTTTCCAGAGCGCTGAGAAATTCGCCCGCCGGAAAACTTACAAGTTACAGCTTCGCAGGCGACCTCCCCACTTCTGTCCGTAACCGCTTGATGATCGAGATCGCGGGAAACTGGCGGTTGTTGCTTGAACGCTCTCAAAACAATCTTGGCGAACTGCGCGAAATGGCGACTCAGATTTTGGAAACAACTGAAATAGCAAACGAACTTGGGATGGACCTTCGCGTTTTTGAATTAGCAAGCCTGTCCAAAGATATCGCCTCAACAATACTCTCCGTTGACGAAAAAACACCGCACGACATCCTGTTGGCAGCTCAAATTTTTGAAAAGAGAGCTGTCGCTGTTCGAAAAACTGACGCTGAACTGTCAGTAGAACATTTACAACAATCGGAAGATCTGATTGGACAAGTTGAGAAAAGCCAAGCATCAGACAAAGAGGTTTTAGAACTAGCCAAAATCCAACTCGCAAATATCCAACGCATTAAAACTCTCTGGGAAGAGGATAAGACCAAGTCACGGAAATCATTGTTGGCTCTGATTGAATCACTACCTCCTTGGGAATCTCTCGATCCAGAAAAACAGCCTGATCAACGTTGGTTAAGCGTGCACTCGACAGCGAAAAAGGATCTCGCAAAAAAATCTCAACCACTGGAGGCCATCAAGCTTCGAAAAGAAAGAAGCAGGATAATTGAACATCGGTATTCCAAAATGAGAGACTTTGATCCACAGCGAATCCTTCTTGCCCGACGAAACGCAGTCAACGATGTCATGATTGGAGTCGCTTATTCACGTGTGAGCAAACTCGACCCCGCGTTTGAATCGTTCGAAAAAGCTCGTGAGTCGCTCGAGGCACTTGTTGCCGTTTATCCGCAAAACGCACAATATCGTGCGGATCTTTTTGAGTTAAGGCTCATCGTCGCTAACCTTTCCTGGATTAGTGGACAAAAATCCCAGTCTCTGGCGGACTATGAGTCGGCAATCGAATTTCATCGGCTGACTCTCAAACTTAATCCTGGTGACCCAACCTTGCATCGTCGTGTCGCCAATGTTTTGGAAGTCGTCAGCCAACGTTACCAAGCACATGGTGACGAGTCAAAATCGGGCAACGTTTTGATGGAAGCCGTTGGGATGCTGGAGAAGGCCTACGTTTTTGAAAAGATAGATCGTAGAGACAGAAACGTCGAAAACCGAATTCGACTCCTAGACAAAGCGATTAAGTTTTTTGATCAGGCTGGGGATGAAACCAAAGTCAGAGACGCACGGCTTCGCCGAGAGCGGACGCTTGACGATCCAGTAATGAGCGACAGTTGGAATCATAGCGACCTCTATCTCTATTAGAGGCATTTCAAAACCCTGTTTCAAAAGCGCTTCGAATCTGGACATCTAACGAATGCCGGACAAGTTTCGAATGCTGCTTAGTCCGGCGTGCAAGAATCGCAAGCGGGAAATCGTTACTTTCTTCAAATTACTCGAAAGAAGTTTGTTCCCCAAATATGTCGTTGAAACAATTGCTTCCCGCTCTCTCTTAGCTGTTTCCAAAAATTCAGGAAATTCTCGCATTGGTGTGAGAGAAGCCAACTCACCGGCGTAGTTCTTGAGAGCAATGGCGGGAGACATTGGGTTCGTTCTTTATTAAGTAGACAAGAGATGGGTTTTCTCATCGTTAGCGCGCAATCCACCTTCGAATACTTGCTCATTTCCAAGCGTACTAAAGTTAAAAAACGAGCTAGTGATGAAACTGATTGATCGACTCTACACCAAGTTTTTCTCTGCAAAGACCTCGAATACTTTGGATTCGGAGGGCAACGCTTTGATGAACCTGACCGTGGAAACGCTTGAACCGCGGGTCATGCTAAGCGCCTCATCTCCTGAAGAACCTGATCTGAATCTGACAGTTGAATCGTCGCTGATATTTGAGACTGGCACAACGACCGGCACGCTGACTCGGTCTGGTGATACGTCGCAAGAGTTGTCGGTAAATCTAACCTCTAGTGATGATTCAGAAGCAACAGTGCCGTCGACAGTTACCCTGAGTGCTGGTGAATCTTTGACGACGTTTATTGTGACTGCCCTGGATGATGGCGAATTGGATGGTCAGCAAACGGTAACAATTAGTGCTGAAGCCTCCGTCCCTGGCAATACAAATGGCGGTGTTGGCGGACTGGTCGTTCTTGGCTCCTCGGTTGACGAAACATTGCGAGGTGGTGAATTCAATGACTCGCTGGTTGGTGGGCTTGGTAGTGATCTGCTTGTTGGATCGGCTGGCAACGATGTCTTTACGACAGACAAGATCGATGGCAGCAGTTTACGTAGAGATCGAGACGTAATTGACCTTGGCAATGTCGATGAAAATGCCATTGGGAACGACGTCATCACAGATTTTGACACCAACAATTATCGCGGAGGAGAGTCGAACTTTGATACGCTCGAGTTTACATTTCAGGGCACTGAGTTTTCGCTTTCAACGGGTCGAGACATTCGTGACTTCGTCGGGTTCATCGAGCGCGACGGCGATATTCGAACCGACGCGCTGTTGGACGGCTCGGATCTTGTGTTTGTGTTTGACAGGGACAGTACGAATCCAGATATCATCACATCGTCTGTCCGACTGGAAGATGTTGTCGGCGATGATGGTGTGACGATTGGGCGGCTAAACAGTCGGTCGATTGACTGGATCGGTTCGGCAGAACTGGATACTTTTTCTGTTGGCGGGCAATTGACCATTGATGGAAGCGCAAGCTCGACACTGATAGACAGCAGCGATGATGATTACATCGTCGGCGGACGGGGAAGCGACACGTTCATTGTCGGTTCAGGCAGCGACATTCTGGTTAGCGGTGAAACCGATGGAGGATCGAACCGTTTTGACCGGGATGTGTTTGAGTTTGGAAACATCGACGTTCAGAGTATCGGCAACAATGTAATCACTGACTTTGATACGAACAGCTACCGTGGAGGTGAGTCGAATTTTGATACGGCGAACTTTACGTTTGCAGGTCAGAATTTCTCATTATCTACCGGCCAGGAATTTCTGGACTTTGTGCGTTTCATTGAAGTCGATGGAGACATTGGCACGGATGCTCTTCTCGACGGCGATGATATTATCTTTGTCTTCGCTCGTAATGAAGAAAGTTATATCACTGAGTCGATTCGATTTAGCGATATCGTTGGAACGGGCGGGCTAACTACTTGGCGACTAAGTTCGGCGTCAATTGATCCAATTGGTAGAACCAACGAAGTGGATGTGTTTGTCGACGAAAATTCGGCCAATGATGAAGTGGTTGTCGGTGCAGAGATAAGCATCACAGTCAGTGATGCAGATCAAGGGCCAACGCTTGAACCGATTGCCAACCAGGTCATCGACGAAGACGGCGAATTAGTTGTTGGTGTTTCAGCCAGTGATGCCGATACGCCTGGAACGGACCTGACTTTTGATCTTTTGGACGCACCAGCCGATGCAACGATCGATTCAGCGACTGGAGAAATTCGCTGGACGCCAACCGAAGCTGATGGGCCTGGAACATTCCTCTTTGAAGTCGAAGTTTCAGATGGAACGTTGACGGATTCGATCACGTTCGAAGTAACGGTGTTGGAAGTAAATGGTTCACCTGTTATCAATCCGGTAAGCGATCAACAAATCAATGAAGGCGAGTTGTTGACGTTTACCGTGTCTGCCTCAGACCCGGATATTCCGGCGGGCAATTTGTCTTTAAGCGATCAACAGATTGATGAAGGCGAATTGTTGACGTTTACTGCGTCCGCCTCTGATCCGGATATTCCAGCGGGTAATTTGTCTTTTAGTCTGGGTGCCGACGCGCCTGAAGGTGCATCGATTGACGCCAGCTCGGGAGAATTTTCCTGGACACCGACCGAATCAGATGGGCCTGGAACATTCAACATTGAGATTCAAGTCAGTGACGGTGAGTTGACGGACACCACTTCTTTTGAAGTTACCGTTGGTGAAGTCGACAGCGCACCCATCATCGTGGCCGTTGAAGATCAGTTCGTTGAAGAAGGCGATACGCTGACTTTTACGATAAACGCGAACGACGTTGACGAGCCGGCAGGAGATATTTCGTTTGCTCTCGGCGCTGACGCTCCCGATGGCGCTGCGATTGATTCAGCGTCAGGCGTTTTCACCTGGACACCGACCGAATCGCAAGATGGTGATTTTTCGGTTACAGTTTTGGCCACCGACGACACTGGACTTTCAGATTCGACGATCGTGAACATCACGGTTGGCGAATCCAATCAACCGCCAGTGCTTTTGGCTATCGACGATCAAACCGTTGAACAAGGTTCGGAACTGACTTTGGTTGCCAGCGCTACCGATCAAGATCTACCAGCCAACGAATTATCCTTCAGTCTTGGTGTTGGAGCGCCAGACGGTGCGGCCATTGACTCGAGCAGTGGCGAGTTCACATGGACACCAACTGTTTCCACTGAACCGGGCATCTTTACGATCACGGTCATTGTCGACGACAACAACGGTGGCACGGCGTCGGAAAGTTTTGACGTTACGGTTACACCAGCGGTGGACACTATTTTCCTTGCTGAAGAAGACCGCTTTGAAACCACGGCGACCCGTGAAATCACTGTCGGTCCTGACACTCAAACTTTCAGCTTTCAATATGAAGCCAGTTTTGATGGCGCCGGCGATTCTATCAATGACGCGTTCGAGGTTGCTTTGCTGGACGAGAATGGTGATCCGCTGGTACTGACTTTCGACGGCGACCGTGACGCCTACTTTAATTTGACTGAAGGAGAAGCAGAGGCTGAAAGTGCGAACGCGGTTGTCGATGGAAACAGGGTCAGGCTTGATCTTTCCCATATCGCAGATGGCACTGTCGCCACCGTCGTATTCCGACTTATAAATACCGATTCCGATTCTGGCACCATAGTAGAAATCACTGACATCGAAACAACGGGTGACGTGCTGGGAACTCCAGTCGGTGTTGAGGTTAGTGCAAGTCCGACAGCTTTTGACACAAGCCTCTTTGGTGAATTCGGTGAATTGACGGATGTCACTGGTAGTTTCGAAACAGATTTCGGAAGCACTTCATTTAACGCTCAGGATGATGTGCTGTTTACGAATATCACGTTAACGAATGTTGGTCAGGTTGCAGTCGCAGGTCGACTGATTGCTGTCATTGAAGGGCTTTCCGAGGAACAGGTTCGATTGATTCAACCGGATGGCCGATTGAGCGATGGAAGGTTCTTTGTAGAAGTGACGAGTGATTCGGGGCAGATTGCGCCTGGCGAATCTGCGCGAACACAGGATTTGCGACTATTTAACGAGAACAATGAACAGTTTGATTTTGAATTGACTTTGTTGGCTGAATTGAACAGCGGTCCAAGCGGGTTTGTGTCTGAGCCTCCAACAATTGTCGAAGCCGGAAACACACTCAATTACACTGCCGAAGCGTCTGATCCAGATGCGGATCAATCATTGGTATATTCGATCGTCGCTGGGCCGGAAGATGCTACGATCAATCCCGATACTGGTGAATTGATTTGGGATACCAGCATCGAAGACGTTGGTAACCAGTCGATCACGATTCGTGCAACCGATCCGTTTGGTCAATTTGTTGAGCAGCGGTTTTCTGTTGAAGTAGTTGACTCGGTACAAAATCGACCGCCTGTATTTACGACTTCGCCGGTAACTGAGGCGATCGCATCGAGTGGTTTTGAAGTCACAACGCTGGCAACTGGTGAAAACCCAGTAGGCGTATCGGTTGTGGATGGATTTACCGGACCACGGATTGTGACCGCCAATGAAGGTGATCAAACGATCGGCATTTATGAAGGCGAGAACGATCGATTCGATGATGCAACATCTGTCAGCACCGGCTTCCCTGTTGTCGACGATGAATTGTTCGATGTGGGATATGCCATCGACGTTGGAATTCCCGAAGGAATCTCAAGCACTTTTGACAGCAACGTCTGGGGCTTCGTTCAAGCCGACGTGAACAACGATGGGATTCTGGATTTTGTCAATGGAATCGAATTCCAGGACAACGCATTTGAAACTCGGAATCCATTTGTCCAGATCACGGTCAACTTGGGTGACGGCGAAGGTGGTTTTGGTGAAGCCATTTTGGTCTTCGAACGAAACGGCCAAACCAGCACGAGCAACATCGACTATCGCAGTCTGGACATCGCGGATCTGAACAACGATGGAAATATTGACCTCGTGTTTACCGATCGCGCGCGTGATGGCCAGCTGTTCTCATTGCTGGGCGACGGCGAAGGTGGATTTGCAGATGCTAACGTTCAGCAGTTTCTCGATGCGGATGTTACACCGCTACGAATCAGTGATTTCGTCGTGGCTGACATTGATGGTGACGGCAATCAGGATCTGATCGGTCGAACTTCCGTCGTCGCCTTTGGTGCAACTTTCCAGTCTTTTCTGCTTTCAGGTAATGGCGACGGGACTTTTGCCGATACGCTAACCATCCTTGGCGACGCGGGATCGGTTCCAACCAATGGTCGTGACCTCGAGTCCGAACCTTTCGATGTCGCTGACCTCGATGGCGATGGAGATTTGGACTTTGCCATCGCAACCAGCAACACCGATCAGGTAGAATTCCATTTCAATGACGGCAGCGGAAATCTCGAACTCGCTGGCTCCTTTACTTTGGCGCGTCCCGCGATCCCTACTTTTTTTGAAATCGCGGACTTTACAGGCGATGGAAACCTCGACATCGCCTATTCCTTGCTGGCTACCACGACAGACATTTTCCTCCTCGTTGGCGATGGTAGCGGATTGGAGTTTGAACAGACCATTGCGTTGGAGGACAGCCCTGCTCTCGGCAACCTCTCCGGCACGTCAACTCCAATAGACATTGATGGTGACGGCGACCTCGATTTAATCGTTGGTGATGTTTCAGCATTCTCGTCGCAGATCCGACTGGGCATTTTGACAAATGACGGCACCGGGTTGTTTACTGCGACCTACTATGCGACGCCGGACTTTGGTGGATTTAATGACAGGCCTCAGTTCGCAAACGTTGGCGACTACAACAACGATGGCGTGATTGATCTTTCCTATGCCGTCTCAGACAACCTCACTAACCGACAAGGAGGCGTTGGGGTTCGATTGGGAACACGTCCTGGCGAATTTGGTGCCACCCGCACAACTACGGATTTGGGAACCGTGTTCACCAGTGGACTGGCCGTCGGAGACTTTAACGGTGACGGCAACGCGGACTATGTTGACTTGACGAACCGGACAACAAGTCTGGGACGAGGAGATGGAAGCTTTGAGGAAACAATTCCTTCTTACAACATCACACGCGTCGCGGGTTTCAATGTCGTTGCTGACTTCAACAATGATGGCTTTGACGATCTTGTTGCCACAACTGGTGAAGGTGGAACCGGATTCTTTGTGGCGTTGGCCAATGGCGACGGAACGTTCAATACTGAACGAACGACTGCCGGCGGGTTCTTCGGATACAGCTATTATCTGGCGACCGATTTCAACGGTGATGGTTTCACGGACTTCGTTGCCAACGCCACTGTAGATCGGGTCAACGATGTTTACTTGAACGACCCTGAAAATCCGGGCACATTCTCCCTGTCTTTTCAAATTCAGCTGGGCGATGAAGCTCAGGGAATCAATGTTTCCAACTGGGGCGAATCGCTCTCCGTTGGTGACTTCACAGGTGACGGCATCGTCGACATCTTGACGCCAGAACGCGAAAGTCAAAGCGTTTTTGGGGATTCTGTGATTCGATTGCAGGTTTGGGCGGGCGATGGAACCGGCCAATTCACCCTGCACAGCGACGCCGCCCTGTTTGACGATGCCAATCTGCGTAGTTTGTTTTCAGCTTCATTCTATGAGCCCGGCGATCTCGTTTCCGGAGATATCGACAATGATGGCGACATTGACGCGATCGCCAACACAATTCTCGGGCAAAGAATTTTTCTCAATGATGGAACCGGTAATTTTGAGTTCTCAAATCATCTTGAGTATCAAGGGTTCAGTCAGCGAGGGGTAGATACGTGGCTGACTGATCTGGATGATGACGGGAATCTGGACCTTGTTCTTAGCGCCCGCCCGAATGATCCTGCTGCCGGACGGGGACCATTGAGAGTAGTTAGAGGGCTTGGCGATGGGACATTTGCTGCACCGGTTTCACTTGCCCTTTCTGCATCAGTATCCTCCAGCGATTCGGGCGGGTTCGCAGACTTTGATGGTGATGGGCACCTTGAATTCATTCACTACGCGGGTAATGACTTACGGATCCCCTCTGTTTCGATCTATTCATTGACTCGCGATGGTATCGTCGATCAGCTTGCGTTCGACCTTGATGGTGATGGCAATGAAGAAATTCTGGTGGTTAATGAGCAGTATGATCGTTTGCAGATTTTCCAGGGCGACAATCTTGGCGGGCTAACGCGTTTGCCGGATCTGCAAACAGGTCGCGCACCACAAGCGGTTACTGTCGCCGACCTTAACGGCGATGGGACGGTTGAGATCCTTGTCGCCAATCGTGCCAGCGAAAGCATCACCGTTTATACCGGTGATCTGGAAAACGGATATACATCGACCGAAGTCCTTGTCGGCGGCGCATTGATTGACATCCAAGCCGCGGACGTCAATGGCGATGGTAATGTCGATGTGTTTGCCCTGGATGTTGAGCGTGGCGGGCTGCTCAAATTCATTAGCGATGGAACGACGACGCTGACTTCGCCGATCGAAGTTGCCCTGGGTGGCACGCCACAGCATTTGACTTTGGCCGATGCCAATGGAAACGGTTCGATCGACGCCGTTGTGACTTTGCCTGAAAGCAACCGCGTGTTGATCCTTGACGATATCGCTGGGGACGGTGTAGGCGATTCGGTGTTCCTTGAGTTTGCAACATCGCCCAGTGAAGTTGCCGTTCTTGAGCTCAACGATGATGGCAACCCGGACATCGCGGTGACTTTGCCCGATTCTGATGCGGTCGCGGTATTGTATGGACGCGGCAACGATCAGTTTTCTTCGCAGCAATTGATTGATGTGGGTGACAGGCCCGAGTCGATCACCGTTGCTGATGCTGATGAAGATGGCAGACTGGATTTGTTGGTTGCCAATGCTGGCGACAACACGGCCAGCGTGATCTTTAACCGATTTGATCCTAATGAAGTTTACAACTACGACGCGGATGCGATTGATCCGGACAACGATACCGTTTCTTATCGTTTGATTGATGGTCCTGGTGGCCTATTCATCAATAGTCAAACCGGAGAAGTCACCTGGGCGGCTTCTCCGAATCAGGTCGGGGTACACACTGTTACTATCGAAGCGAGCGACGGCCGTGGCGGGATCGCAACGCAGACTTATCAAATCGAAGTCGAACCCGCCCGCGACAATGCCTCGCCGCTAATCGCGACTGAACCTGTGGCAACGATCGGTGCAGGCGAGTCATTTGAGTACGATGTCGCTGCGGTTGATGCTGACAACGATGCACTGAGATACCGAATTCTTTCTGGACCCGAAGGGGCTACCATCGATCCGGTCACCGGCTTACTGCAGTGGGACGGACGGGTTGATGGAGCTGCCTTCATTTCGCCGCAGGGAGCGACGATCAATCGTGGTGAAATTGTCACGCCCGTAGGTCAAAATAGTTCTCTGGCCTCAAATTCTCTGACTGTCGAAGGCTGGTTCAACCCTCAAGAACTGACGGCTAGCAACGGTGCAGCAAGTTTCTTCCGCTACGACAACCAGAATGACCCGTTCCACCTGTATGTCTTTGGTAATTCGGAATTGCGGCTGGATCTCGATCAAGAGGGAACAACCAATGTCGCTCGTTTCACAGCGCCTTTGGATTACGAAACGGACCGCTGGTACCACTTCGCACTCTCTGTCGATGACGCGAACCAGACGTTTGAAGTTCTGGTCGATGGCACGTCTGTCATTTCTGGTGACTTGCCGACCAGCTTCATTTACGACGATACAACACAGTTGGAAATCGGCAATTCCTTCCAATTTTCAGGGTTGGTGGATAATTTCCGTGTTTGGAATGTTGCTCGCTCTGCAGATCAAATTCGTGAAGGACTTTCGCAACAATTCGATGGTGATCCAAACCTCGTGCTTGACTATCGCTTCGAGGATGAAGGAGGGCGGCTTGTTCTGGATAACACAGCCAATCGCAACGATGGCTATTTGGTCAGCAACGCAGGTGTTCCGGCGATTGTTCCCGATGGGCTGGCCGAAGCGGGGATCCACTCCTTTGTCATCGGTGTTGAGGATGGTCGAGGCGGCATGACGACTCAAGCTTTCGACATTGAGATCGTTCCGGAACTTCGTGGCACAATCGAAGGCAACATTTTCGATGATGCCAATGGTGATGGCGTTCGAAACGATGGCTCGGATCCTGCAACGCCTGCAGAGAACGGACTTCCAGATTGGTTAGTCTTTATCGATTCGAACAACAATCAGTTTGCGGATCCGGATGAAGCTCAAGCCATCACTGAGGCCGACGGAAACTATAGTCTTCAAGGTTTGCTACCCGATACATATCCAATCCGTATTGCATCAGCAGCGGGCTTTGAAGCTGAAGGTCTTCGAAACGTAACGGTCGGCGCGAGCCAAACTGAAACCGTCGATGTAGCAGCGGTTCAGTCACCTCTGGGCCAGATTCGCGGCCAACTTTTGACATTTGATGGTCAGGCGATTGGATTGTGGGAAGCCTTTGTAGACCTCAACGACGATGGTGCTCGTGACGAAGGAGAGCCGATTGCGATTTCGGATCGGTTGGGCAATTTTGCAGTGACAGGTTTGGCTGCAGGAACTTACGTTCTTCGCGCGAATCTTCCTGCCGGCTGGATTCCTGAAGTTGGGTTTGACGGAGTTGAAGTCACATTGGCGGCAGACGAAATCTCGGAAGGAAATGATCTGGTTGTCGTTCCAGCCAACACTTCGGTAACTGGTGGCGTACATTTTGTCACAACCGCGCCGCAAACAGTACAAGCCCGCGAAGTCTTCCGTTACGCTTCGGTCGCTACCAATATTAATGGTGACGCAATCGCATATGAGATTTCTGTGGCACCCGAGGGACTGACCATTGATCCACAAAACGGTCTTGTCGCTTGGCAGCCATCAGTCGGCCAAGTCGGAGAGCATCAGGTGATCCTCCTCGCAACTGATGCTTCCGGGTCGGTCTCATTGCAGAGTTTCAATATCGAAGTTACTCCGCCAAACTCAGCACCAGTGATTACTTCGGTGGCACCAGTAGTCGGTTTCACGGATGCAACGTTTGTGTATCAGGTTGTTGCTCAGGATGGAGAGCGTGATTCGCTAAGCTACTCTCTGGCAGATGCTCCTGCTGGAGCAACAGTTGATGCCACTGGCAGGATTCAATGGCAACCTGGCACAGTCGGAAACGCAAATTTTGAAGTTATCGTTTCAGATACCGATGGCAACGACGTCAGACAGATTTTCTCCGTTGAAGTGTTTGCCAATGCTCCCGACGCGACGCCATTTGTAGTTGATCAACCGCGAAGCGAAATTGGACTTGGGCAAAACTACCTTAGCAGCATCACAGGCGAAGACGGGCTTGGTCGTCCGCTTACCTGGACTCTGATAGATGGGCCGGTTGATTTTGAAGTCACCACTGATGGGATACTCAGCTGGACTCCGACTGCGATCGGCTTGCAGACATTGGTGTTGAGAGGGACGAGCGTCGATGGTGAAACAGAAGATGTCACATTCAACGTGAATGTCGTTGGGCGACCCGTGACCAATACTCCAGCGATCACATCAGATCCAATTTTGTCGGCAACGATTGACAATCAGTATCAGTACGACTTGGAAGTAGACGATCCAACTGGCAACTTGTTGACGTTCCTGATTGTCGAGGGTCCGACTGGCGCAAGCATTGACCCGAGCAATGGTACGCTGCGTTGGGCTCCAGCCACAGATCAGTTAGGCGAAAGTGATTTTGTAATCGAAGTCATCAATGTAGATGGCCAGTCGACCACGCAAGAGTTTACTGTCAGTGTGACTCGATTCGGCGGGCCGCCGCTGATCGTCTCGACGCCTCCGACCGAAGTCAACGTGGGCGGTTCATTCCTCTATAGCGTTGACGCGGTCGACATCGAAGGCGATCCGATAAATTATCGACTTCTTGAGGCACCGAATGGTTTGACGATCGTTGAAACGACTGGCGAAATCTTCTGGACTCCAAGTGCCGACCAGATCGGCGAGCAAGTCGTTGCAATTGAAGTCACCGACGGATTTGGCAATGCATCTACACAGGTATTCGCAGTGCTTGTCGGTGACGGCATCGTGAATTTGGCTCCAGTGATTTCGTCTGAGGCTCCGCGCTTCACGGCGGTCGGTAGCAATTACGCCTATCAAATCGATGCGACAGATCCGGAAGGCAGCGATTTGATTTTTGAAATTGGGCAAGGTCCAACGGGACTTTCGGTTAGCGATACCGGCCTTGTAACTTGGACACCGGCTGCGGGTCAGGAAGGTCAATTTGTTGTGACATTGCAGGTCACCGATGCGGGTGGCGCGACAGCGATTGAATCTTTCGAACTGGATGTTCTGGCTGAGAACCGTGCACCGGTGATCATCAGCACGCCGCCAAGCGAGTTGGTTCAGGGCGTGGAGCTGCGTTACGATGTGTTAGTCAGCGATGCGGATCTTGATCCACTTGCGTTTGAATTGGTTAATGGTCCCGAGGGCGCAACCATCAATGCGTTTGGACAGATTGTCTGGGAGACAGGTGGCGCTGCTTTGGGACAGTTTGACTTTGAAGTCAACGTCTCCGATCCACGTGGCGGCGATGCAACACAAAGCTTCACGATTGATCTGATCGCTGATACTGAAGGGCCACTTGTTAGCCTTGTGGAAAATCTTGGTGACGGTGCCCGCAATATCTTGCCTTGGAATGGTCCGTTTGTAGTCACCGCACGTGCCATCGACAACGTGGGTGTTGCTTCGTTGACCCTCAGTGCCAACGGGCAAGACATTCCTCTATCAGCAAATGGTCAGGCTGAATTTTCGTTTGAAGACTGGGGCTTTGCCCGGATCGTTGCCACGGCCACCGCGGTTGACACCAGCGGAAACGTGACGACACAAACGATCGAGTTCGATTACGATTTCCCGGACGGTTTTAGCGGGCTTCCTGGTCAGACCCTGCCGACGGCCATCATCACCAGCCCTGGTCCAGCGGAAGCAGTTGCCGGTTTTGTTACGGTCATTGGCACCGCCAATGCCGAAGAGTTCGCGGCTTACGAGCTGCAGTTCCGTCGGGCCGATGAACCTGAATCTGCCTTCCAAACGATTCTGCGAAGTGAGACAGCAGTCGTTGATGGCGAACTTGGGCAGATCGACACTACGCTGCTACGAAACGATGAGTACGTGATCCGTTTGGCGGTTGCCGATGCTGATGGCGTGGTGAACATCACGGAGCAAAACATTGGATTGACCGGTGACTTGAAGCTTGGAAACTTTCAGTTGCAGTTCACTGATCTCGTGATTCCGGTTGCGGGTATTTCGATCGATATCACTCGCGTCTACGATTCACTTGACGCCGATATCGAAGGCGAATTCGGATTCGGTTGGCAGCTTCAGTTCCGCGATACTGATCTGCGTATTGGACTTCCGGAAAGTGGATTGGAAGATATCGGAATCTATTCTGCCTTCCGTCCGGGCACGAGAGTCTTTTTGAACATTCCAGGTGAAGGACGTGTCGGGTTTACTTTCACTCCACAAATCGAAGGCTTACCTGGCGGTGTTATTGTGGCACGCCCACGTTTCACGCCTGATCCAGGTGTGACCTCGACGCTTTCGCCAGGAGTTAGCGGGTTCCTGTTGGTCAATGAATTCGGTGAGCTGGTTTCTTCGGGTAATGTTCCCTACAACCCGGCCAGCCCTGATTTCGGTGGCGCGTTCGTAGTTACTACCGCCGAGGGTGTGACTTATCGTATCGATGGAGCAACGGGCAAACTCGATTCGGCAACCGATGCCAATGGCGTAGTAGTCGAGTTTAGCGATGGAGGAATTGAAAGTTCCGATGGTGTTTCGGTGACCTTTGAACGCGATGCTCAAAACCGAATCGCGGCTATCGTTGATGGTGAAGGAAACCGATTCGAATATGCTTACGGCTCAAATGGTTCGCTGGCAACTGTCACTGACCCCAATGGCAACGTAACCGAATTGGTTTACGACGATGCTAATCCGCGATTCCTCACCGAAGTGATTGATCCACTTGGCAACACTGGTATCCGTGGCGAGTACAACGATGAAGGACGATTGATCTCAGTCACCGGGCCGGACGGAAACGAGCTTGGACTTGAGACCCTGGTTGGTGAAAGAGCGCAGACGCTTAGCGATCCTCTGGGTAACGAGACAACTCAACAGTTCGACGATTTTGGAAATGTGGTCAGCCAGACCGACGCCTTAGGATTCTCGATTACAAATACTTTTGACAGTCAAAGCAATCTGACAAGCACCACCGATGAGGTTGGGCGAACGACGAATTACACATACGACGCGTTCGGCAATCTACTGACACTGACTGAACCTGGTGGCGGTGTAATTCGCTACACGTATGCGAATGCAGCCCGAGGTCTGGTCGCATCTATCACTGATGCCCAAGGAAATACGCGTCGCTTTGAATATGACGCAAATGGCAACGTCACCAAGACGATCGATCCACAAGGCAACGAGTCGATAGCCATATACGACGGTGAAGGCAGACTCTTGCAAGAGGAATCCGCCAACGGCGAGTTGACTTCTTATCGCTACGATGAAGATGGGCTTTTGGAAGGCATAGATTTTGATAACGGGCGGTCTGAGACTTATGTTTACGATGAGGCAGGTCGACTGATTGAGCAAGTAACCACACGAATTGTAAATGGCGAATCTGAAGACCTTACCCAAGCCTTCGAATACGACGGCAATGGCAACATTGTGCGATTTGAGGACGCGTTTGGCGCGGTCACTCTATCGACTTTTGATGCGAACAACCGGCTTCTTGAGACTACGGATGCTCTCGGTCGAACAACCAAGTTCGAATACGACTCAAGAGGAAATCTTATCGGTACTCTGCTGCCAGACACTACACCAGATGACGACAGTGACAACCCACGAACTTCGGCACAGTTTGATGCACTTGGACAACTGACACAGGTTACCGATGAGCGTGGCAATACGACTCGGCTGGTTTACGACGCGACTGGGCAACTTGTAGAGCAGATTTTCGCTGATGACACTCCGGATGATTTGACTGACAACCCACGAATTCGACAGGAGTACGACGGCGCGGGTCAGCAAACGGCGATTATTGATGAGAACGGAAATCGAACGGAGTTTGAGTTCAATGATCTGGGCAATCAAATTGTGACGACCGATGCATTGGGCAATCAGATTCTGGGGGAGTTTGACTTCAACGGTCGGGCGACAGGGCTGATAAATGAGCTTGGCGTTACAACGAACTACGCTTATGACAACGAAGGCCGGATTGTGGGGACATTGTACTCCAACGAAACATCTGACCTGATTGAATATGACTCTGAAGGGCGACCGGCGATACGTACGGATCGACTTGGGAATGAGACGGCGTTCACCTATGACTCGCGTGGTCGAATTACTTCAGTTTTGGATGCTGAAGGTGGTTTGATTGAATTCACTTACGACGACCTGGACAACATACTTACGCAAACCGATGCGAACGGAAGAACGACCGAGTTCTTCTATGACGCGCTTGGTCGGCGAAGCTCAACGCGACTTCCGGGCGGGCAAACTGATCTGCTCGAATACGATGCGGTTGGCAACCTGATTTCGTACACGGACTTTGAAGGCCAACAGCAATCATTCGAATACGATGAGCGAGACCAACTGATCCGACAATCGATTCCCGGTGATGGAGTTCGAACATTCACGTATTTCGCCAATGGCTTGTTGGCTTCAGAAACCGACAGCAGCGGTACAACCAGTTACCAATACGATGAGCGAGACCGGTTAATCAGTCGCACACAGCCAGATGACAATCAGGTCCTTTATCAGTACGACGATGTTGGCAACGTTGTCCAGACGACCACTCTGGCCGGGTCAACCAGCTATGAGTATGATGCTTTGAATCGAATTGAGGCGGTTACCGATTCCGATGGAAATCGAACCGAGTATTCTTTTGATGAGGCAAGCCGGCTTGTTGAGACTCGTTTTGACAATGGGCTGGTCGAAAGACGGGAGTACACGCCGGAGAATTTCCTTCAGCGGGTGGTGACTCTTGATGGAACGACCATCGTACTTGATTTCACTTATGAACTTGACGGGAGCGGGCAACGCGCTGCTGTTGTTGATGCCAGTGGCAATCGTACAGAGTATGAATACGATCAAGTCAATCGACTGATTACGGAAACGAATTTCACTGCCGGACAAACGGATCCGTCTGAATCTGTTTCGTTCGTTTACGATCTCGCTGGAAATCGACTTCAGTCTGTCAGCACTTCCGGCGGGACAACAAATTACGCCTACGATGAAAATGATCGACTGCTTTCGGCAATTTCCGATACGAGCATTACGACATTTGAATACGATGCTAACGGAAACCGGATTGCCCAGACGGAAAATGGAGAGACTACGCTTTACCGATTCTCGAGTAACAATCGGTTGACGGGAGTTGACTTCCTCGCAGATGGAAGCTTCGACGTCACTTATGCCTACGATGTTTCTGGTGATCTAACAGCGAGAACTGAGAACGCATCGACTATCTTTTTCCAGACGGACGAGTCGCGGGAACTTAGCAACATTGTCGTCGAGTATTTCGCGGACGATTCGATTGATGCGAGTTACACATACGGTCAGGAAATCCTTGCTCAAGAGCGGGACGGAGAATCTTATTTCTATCACACAGACGGGCTGGGTAGCGTTCGAGCTTTGAGTGACGACAGCACTGCGTTCGCCAATCGTTACACTTATGCGAACTTTGGCGAGCTATCCGAAAACACTGAAACGGTAGAAAATCGCTATCTCTTTGACGGGCAAAGACGGGACGAATCAACAGGACTTGATTACCTTCGGGCACGATTCTACGACAGCCAACAAGGCGTTTTGATCAGTGTGGATCCATTTGAAGGAACGCCGCAGAGACCGGATTCGATTCACGACTATGTTTACGCAGGTAACAATCCGATCAACGCGAGCGACCCATCTGGCTTGTTCACTTTAATAGAGGTAAACGTTGTTCAGAGTTCGCTGATTACTATTCAAAGGGCCTACGCTTCTTCGGCTCAAACGGGACTCAAGCGGGCCGCCGGCATCGCTGACAACTTGATTGCTCCAGGAGTGCAGATGCAGAATCTTGGAATTTCCATCGGGTTCTCTGATCGATCTGATCGTGACCGCGGTTACGACATCTACCTTGCTGGTACGGCATACAGAAGTGCTGGATACTCGGCATTGCGAGTCGCAATCAGTGGAATTTATGCCGATACGTTTCTCACGCTCGTCACAGGAGCAGTTGATAACTTTCTCAAGCAAACGCGTTCACCGGAGGTCAACCAGCTTGTCTCAAGCTATGAAAAGGCTCAGAAGTTGATCTCGCAGGTTGGAAATCAGCTTGGCATCGGCGATGCAATTCCAGGAACGAACAAGCCAACTTCAACTATTGATTCGCTTATTGAAGGATATGTAAAAGCCTCGGAGCAGTCGTTGAGGATTGAGGGCTTGGCTCGTTATGTCAATGGTTTGGAAACGAATTACCAGCAGGGTGTTGACGAGGCGATCACGCTCGGCGACCGACTTCAGGGCGCTCTGAACTCTTTGTTTTTTGATAATTGAGTGCGAGCCGATTGAGCGCGATGAAGACATTTCCTAGCGCCGTTATTTCATGGAAAGTTGCGTTCCTTTGCAACTGGCAGGACTGGTTCATCAACGTTAGTTCACGAATTTGTTAATTGGTTTGTGCATTAAGACTGGGGCTGAAAAAGTTTGGACAAAGTTTCGCCCCTCGCGAGATTGCGAGGGGCTCCGTATTTATCGCAATTAGCGACCGTTACCGCCGCGACCTTTTGTGCCTTGGCCGCGACCACCACTTTTTCCGCGACCGCCTCCACCTTTCGCGCGATCACCGCCGCCTTGACCACCGCGACCACCGGCACCTTGTCCGCGACCGCCGCCTCGGTTTCCACCCCCGCCTGCACTCCGGTTGCGGCTAGCGCCGGGGAAGTGACTGCGGCCGTTAACATTGCCCGATGTCGTATCCTTTTCGAGCCACACGGTGAATTCCTGCGTTACCGGTTTACACCAACCTTTTTCTTTGTTGCAGGCAAAGTATTGAATCTCCACCTTGATTGGCTTGCCGGCTTCCCAGTTCTGGACATCGACAAGGAACTCGCGTGGCTCGGTGTCTGATTCCACATCAAGCTTTTCAGCTTCGGCCATCGCCGGGGTGAGCGTGACGCCTTCGGCGGTGATGCGATATTTTGGGGGAGTCGAAAGGTTGTTCCATACCGCACCCAGCACTGGATCCTGTCGAAATCCAAGGTAAAGCTGGCCAGTGCCGGTTTCCATGAGTTTTTGATCGGCTTCGGGACGCAATTTTGCGTAACGATTCGATTCACCAAAGTCGCGAGACTTCAGATCCTTGGCCTGCAAGTCTTTGCCACCGGCGGCGACTTTCAGTGGCACGGCGATTCCTTCAACATTTTACGTTCGATAAGGATGTCGTTGGGGTTGGTTCTCTGTGATCCGAATTGAGGCACACAGGCCGATTATCGCGAAGATGAGAATCGTAAAAATGACAAGGAGGGCCA
>CAYZGP010000035.1:23195-49871 GCA_964478065.1 uncultured Pirellulaceae bacterium | reverse complement strand
CTGCCGGCCTTATTTTCGCTTTCTGATTTCGATGATGTACTTCATCAAGTCATCGAACTCTTGACGATTCTTTAGCTGTCTGACCAAGTTCTCAGGCATCAAGGAAAGCTTCGCTTCTTTCACGTCTTCGATGTCGTCTTGAGGGATCTTGATTGGGTTGGGTTCGGCCAAGTTTCGAATGACAAGTTCTTTGTCTGATTCCGAAATTCGAATGCCCGTTTGCATCTTGCCATCAATGGTCAACACTTTTAACTGTGCGTAATCCTTGTCGATCAATTTCGAAGGACGCAAAATGGAATCCACTAACTCGTCCATTGAAATCTTGGCAGGCATCTTTTTCAAATCAGGTCCCAATCGAGCGGTTCCTCGCGGTGGATCATGACAGGCAAAGCATGCCGCCGACGACTGATAGAACAAAGTCTTGCCTCGTTCGACATCCCCTCGTTCAATTGCGAGTTTCGCAAGTTCGGCATTGGAAGATTCCAAAAGCTCTTTTTCCAAAGCCAGGTTAACGACTTCTTCAGAGCTGCCAATTCCATTGGTTTCAGCGAACTCCGCTTCCATTGGATGCTCGCCCAGCAACTCTTCAGGATTCCAAAACGTCGTGCGGGACTTCGATTGCTTTCGCACTTTCTTGACTAACGCAGGGCTGATTGGTGTAGCTTTATTGCCCCAACTGTTACGCACGAACGTCAAAACAGAAGCCAGCTCTTTGTCGTTCAACAGAGAGCGGAACGCTGTCATGGGTGGCACGCCTCGCGACGGATCGTAGGTTTTGCCGTTTACCATCATTTTGCCCCACACGCCGTGCAAAGTCATTTTGATCAACCGCTCTTCACTCCCATTAACCCAAGGGCTATCGGCAAGTGGCGGATAGACATTCGGGCTGCCTTTACCGTTTGTTGAATGACAAGTCGCACAGTGCGATTCGCGTTGGTAAATCTGGGAACCTTGTTTGTAGATTTTTTTGTCAGCTTCGCTCAGATGCGCAGGTGGCTTATACCTCACAAACTCCGATTGGGGTGGAGCCGCGAACTTGCTCGCTCCTTTTGTATCTACAGTGGTCCAAAAATGCTTAACGGTGTTTGCAGCGATGGCCGCATGCTTAACCTTGGAATTCAAAAGTGTGTTCAAAAGCTCTTCGTCTTCGACACCATGTTCCTGATGTAGCCAAAGTGCTTCGAGCAAGTGGTGGGCTTGAGTTTCGTCGTTTGCATCGAAACCCTTCATCCATTCTTTTGTTGCCGCGATCACTTTATCTGCATCACGGCCTGTCAATTCAACTCGCGAACGATGGCGGACTCCGTCAACTGGATGCTCAAGATTTTTAATCAATGCTGCGATCGGCTGACCGTGGATCTTAACTGGCTTTTGCAAAGGTCGGTCCTTCACCGTGAGGCGAAAAATCCGGCCGTGTGCGTGATCGCGATTAGGGTCGCGAATATTGTGTTGCATGTGGCCAATAATGGCATTGTGCCAGTCGGCAACGTATAGAGCGCCATCTGCGCCGATGACCGCATCCGTTGGACGGAAGTTTCGATCGTCGCTGTTAAGCAATTCCAATCCAGGAGTACCCCAGACTTCGCCGATCTTTTTAGTACGCCCATCGCCATCGCGGTCAAGCGAATATTGCTTGACGCCGAGAAAGCCGATCGTGTTGCAGATCAGAAAATCGTTTTGTATTTCTTCCGGGAAATGTGCCGACGAAAGAATTGCGTTGGCTGCGACCGGACGAAATTCCTTGGTCAGCAGCATGTGCATCTTGAAGCCCTTCTTTTCAGGTCGGACTTGATACGATTTGCCGCCCGTGCCGTCGTTAGCATAACAGTAACCCCATCGGTCAAAACTGGTCCCGTGTGGGTTGGGCGAGTTAGCCGCATGTGGAGTGATCGCGAAAGTTCGTGGATCAAAGCGGTACATTCCAGAGCCGCCAATATTCAGGTTTTGCTTCCACGGCGTCTCATGGTTGTGCACCAAGAAGATTCCGCTTTGCCAGTAAATTGCACCATCAGGTCCCATGACCAAATTGTTTGCCGCGTGGTGCGTGTCGGCGGTTCCAAGCCCTTGGAGCAATGGGTATCGCACGTCCGCTTTGTCATCGCCATCGGTATCCTTAAGGAATAGCAAATCAGGCCCCGACGTGACGATTACGCCTCCACCCCAGAACTCAAAGCCCAACGGGTTGTGAACGTTGGCAAAAATCTTGCGAACATCTGCTTTGCCATCGTTATCGGTGTCCTCAAAAATCATGAGGGAGTCATTCATAGCTTTGCCAGGTTCCCATTTGGGATATGTATTCCAGCTTGCCACCCACAACCGGCCTTTGGCGTCGACTTGCATTTGTACCGGGTTGGCCAAATCGGGGAATTGGACTTCGGAAGCAAAGACGTTGAGTTCGTAGCCATCGGGCACATTGATTTTTGCAAGTGATTCTTCAGGCGAAAGATAATCAACGCTGCCCTCTTTGTAAGCGCTTGAACTTTTACTTCCGCCGCCGACGTTTGAGATCACTTTGATGGGTGGCGGAACATTACTATCGTTGACGACATGTGTCTTGCCCTCAGCGGCAGCCCAAATGGCTTTGTCGCGATTGGCTGTCATCACGTCCAGCATGACAAGTTCATGCTTCAGAACTTCGGCGTTGGTTTGCCCATCGACGAAAGACAACTTTGATCGACCGCCCCAGACATCGTTACCATCGGTCGCGTGATATCGATTGTGCCAGTGCCAGTTCTTGTCCTCAACGGCAGCGTAAACGCTGGCGAGTGTGTCTTGCGAAGGTGACGCTTTGGCGAGTAATGCGTTGGAGATGATTTCGGAGAGTTTTTGATACCCGTTCCCATTGAGATGGATGCCATTGACGGTGTACTGCTCAGAACTGGATTCGAATAATTTCTTGGTCGGAGTAAAGATATCAACAAACGTCGCGCCCGATTCGGCTGCGGCTTTTTTCGTTGCTTCGGTATAGGCCGCCAGATTCGCATTCAATGCAATGCCGTTAGGAAGATGCCTGTTTCCAAAATTCTGAAAGGCCACAGGACTGAACAATACAAATCGAACCTTCTTGCCCTTTTCGGCACGGAGCTTCGTATATTTTTCAACCAGCTTCACCAATTCGGCTTGATAGGCAGTCGCGCCATCGGGCCCTGCATGAGATTCGTTGTAGCCGTAGAAAGTAAACACAACATCTGGCGCGACGTGCTGAAGGTATTCAGCATCGTTGGTGAAACCTTTGTTGCGAGGTCTCTTGTTAACCATGTCTCCCGAAAAACTCATGTTTCGGAAACTGACGTTCATTCCTTTTAAATGACTTTGTAGAACCGCTTCAACCCAAGGGTCATGCTGCATTCGATCGGCAAGACCATTGCCGTAAACCGCAACAACATCGTTCTTCTTAAAGTCAAATTGATATCCGCTGGCCGATTGAGGTGCCAATGAGGTCGTTGCCAACAAGAAAAAGGCGACCAACAAAGGAAGGCGCTTTTTAGGAATTTGGAAAAAATTGAAATTCATATTCTCAATGTTGCTTTCGTTTGAATTTATATCTTTGGCGCAGGATCCACCCTTTTAAGATGCGCAAACCACGTTTTTTTATTGGTAGTTTCTACGACCTGAGCGTCATCCTGGGTCATCAATTGTACTTCAGATGCAGCCAAAAATCTCCCCCAGCCATTGAGGGTTAACCAATGAAAACGGGCATCAAATACTGTTTGAACATGACGGTCACAACGAACATATCGAGCGCGAAAATCAAGGCTGTCTTAAGGCTCACAAAGCTCATCCAACGGTTGGTTATGGACCTCTGGCGAATCTTCCGTTAAACCTGCGATCTCATTCAAAACCGAGTTCACCGATTCACCCGATTGGTGAAAACCCAAACTTAACTCGAACTGTTTCGTTTCTTTCGGTGCCAACGGAATGACTCGCCCGTGTTCGGCTTCGAATTTTCGCCGATTAGGATAATTGACTGCCGGTTCGAGCCCGGTCACAAAACCGTCACCGTGTCCAACGGTGTTCTTCCACAGAGAAAAACAGGGGAGCTGATCGACGCGATAACCGACGCTGAACCCTTTGTCTTTGGCGGCATTGTGCAGGAGCGCCTTGGTTCGGTTTTCAGCATTGCCAGCGAGCCGCATGAAATAGACTTGCTCTTGATAGTCGCTACTGGCATCGGGGAAGTTTTGCCAATCACTCATCCCGGTTGCCGCGTGGTCGTTGCGCGGGCAAACCAACGAATACGGAGCCACGAATTGTGCGCCGGCTTCGAGGACGGGCGATCCAATATTCAAATGATAGAGAAGCTGAAAATCACTGGGGCGATTGGAAAGATTCTGTACTTCGTCGACAATCGTGACTTCATCTGGATTAGCAAGATTACAAGTGATTGTCGTCGTTAAACAACTTCGCCGAATATGAAATCGTGTTTCTTCGACCTTGCCAGTCAACCGAATAGTTCCGTTTTTTTCGTCCAGCTCAACTTCGACGGAACTTGCTGGAAGGTTGGCAATGCGACCGTGAAGCGGATATTCAAGCTGGCCTTGTTCGTTGTGCTGCGGCGCTCCATTGCTTTCAAGACCACACCGCACGAGCATCTCATTGAATCCATCCAGCCACCCCAAACCGCTTGGTTCGGAGATTGGAACCCACATCGGGTGAACCGGATCCGGGATGGGCGAGTCCCAACCAAAGTAAATATTTCCGTCGGCGCTGCGCACGTCCAAGATATTCATTCCCCGCGTGGGAAGAACACTAATTCGCAGGTCGTTACACTTGAGAACCACAAGGTGCACACCAGCCGATTTTCCGCCCGTCAGTGTCGTTGAAGTAAACCCCAGACGGTCGTCTCCTCCGAGTTCTTCTTTGCCAGTGAGCGTCCAAACCTTCGCCATCATAACTCTCCAAATTCACAAATCCAACTGGATGTCAGTAAAGCAATGCCAGTTGGCAATTGCCAATAATAGTTTAACGACGAGCCGGAAGGCGACCGTGCTTTCCACCCAACGCAACGCGTGTCGCAGTCTGACCAATAGAATCGCCGTCGCGTGCTGGTTAGTCGTCAAACGAAACAGCGCTACAGACAGACTACTGCTTCTTCGCCTTAACCATCCGAAAAAACCACTCCGGTGATCCATGCCGCAATTGATCTACGATCACTGCGATAATAATAATCCCGCCCAACGCAATTTGCGTGTACGTATTGGGAATTGAAAGCAAGCCACATCCGTTTCGAATTGCGGCGATGATCATCGCGCCAACCATGGTACCCAAAATTGAACCGCGCCCACCGCTGAGACTGCCGCCGCCAAGCACCACTGCCGCGATGATCTCAAGCTCTTTTCCCATTCCGTCCGACGGATTGGCTGTTTTCACATTTGCCAGATACAGCAAACTTCCAACGGCGACAAAAACCCCAGCGAACGTGTAAACAAAAATAGTTGTCAGTGGAACATTGACGCCGCAAAGTCGCGCTGTTGATTCGCTTGACCCCATCGCAAAAATGTTACGGCCAAAAACAGTGTAGCGAAGAATCAGGGCAACGATTATCGCCAGCAGGACTGCAACCCAAACACTGGTTGGGATGTTTGGAAGAAATCCGAAATTGATATACCGCTCAGAGTCCGAGCCGGTGTAGCAAAAATTCCTGAGCCACTGTGGCGTTTGCTCAGGGCCAACATAAACGGTGGACTCTTTGGACAATATCTGCCCAACACCCAGGAAAATAGTCATCGTGCCCAACGTAACAATAAACGGAACGACTTTCGTCGCGCTGATTAAACCACCGTTTATCAACCCACAAAGACACCCGGTCGCCGCCGTGATCAAAAGCCCTTGAGTCATTACCCAAGCAAAACCCGGATCCTCAATCGTGACGCCACTGGTTTTTAAATAGACAGCCAAAACGGTTCCACAAAGCGTTAACGCCGTTCCCGCCGAGAGGTCGATTCCGGCCGCGATAATAATCACTGTCATCCCAAGTGCCGGGACGGCGATCAAAGCTGCCGAGCCCATCATGTGCCGAAAGTTTCGAGCCGAGAAGAATCCACCTGTTCCCCACTGCGCATCGGCGGCCGCAAACAGACCGATGATCAAAGCCAACGCAAACACTGGGCCAAGTTGTGATTGGAAAATGGTTTTTAAAAGTTTCGACACGGCTGTTCTTTGGCGGGTGGCTTATTGAAGGCCAATTGGTATTCAGTCGGTTGTTTTTGGTTCCTCGATTGTCTCTATGGAGAGGCGCTACTGCAACCTCTCAAGCTTAATCAAACTCATAACCAATGCGGAGTTTTCAATCTCAGACTTCAATCGCTTTCTCCATCACTTCTTCTTCGGTCCAGTCAGCGACATCACGAACTTCTCGCAATTCCCCTCTGGCCATCACGCCGATTCGATCGCACACTGCAAGCAGTTCAGGCAAATACGAACTGACAAAGACAACCGTTTTTCCTTGCGCCGCCAACTCACCCATCATTCGATAAATTTCTGCTTTAGTGCCGACGTCGATTCCTTTCGTCGGTTCGTCCATCAATAGAATGTCCGACTGCTGATGGAGGATTCGGGCAATCGCGACTTTTTGCTGATTGCCGCCAGACAATTCGGAAACGGCTTGGGAACCCGAATGGGCTTTGACTTGAACTTGATCCATGAGCGCGTTCGCGGTTTCATTGCGACGTCGCAGATTGATGAATCCGAACTTCGTATAGCTATCCAATTTACTAACGGTGATGTTTTCGATCAGCGAAAGGTCTTGCGCCAACCCTTCGTTCTTCCGGTCTTCGGAAAGCAAACCGAAACCTGCGTTCATCCGCGCGCGAATCGAGTTACGAATCGTCGTTGAATTAACCGTAACGGTTCCGGCGTTGGTATGATCAAGTCCAAAAATCGCTCTCAACAATTCCGTTCGTCCGGCTCCGACCAATCCGGCAACGCCAAAAATTTCGCCACGGCGAAGTCCAACATCCACCGCACGTGGATAAGGCGAACCGCTGAGTTGGTTAATCGAAACCCATTGCTCACCGGGCTGATGCTCAACGACTGGAAAAAGGTTATCCACATCCCGGCCGACCATCATTGAGACAATTTGCTGGTCGTTCACATCGCTAATCTGGCCTGCGCCAACATTTTCGCCATCTCGCAAAACGGCATAATCATCAGCGATAGCGCGGACTTCTTCGAGAAAATGGCTAATGTAAACCATTCCAATGTCGCGAGTTTTAAGTCGGTTGATGATCTCGAACAAACGCGCAACGTCTTTTTGAGGAAGCGAACTGGTCGGTTCGTCAAACAGAATAATCTTGGCGTCACTGGCAAGCGCCCGCGCGATCTCGATCAACTGTTGGGTCGCAACCGATTGCTGGCCAACAATAGAAGTCGGCTGCAGATCAACCAATCCAACATCGTTAAGGGCCGCTCGAACAATCGCTCTTTGCTTTTTCCGAAAAAGCAAACCACCGCCCGTTCCGCGCTGGCCCAACAACACGTTGTCTTCGACGCTCAACTCCGGCGCGAGGTTCAACTCTTGGTAAATCATCGCAACACCACTGCGCCGAGAATCGCTGGGACCGCTGGGCTGAAATGGCACATCACCGATCTTCATCGTTCCAGCGTCGGCACGATGCGCGCCGCTGAGGACTTTGAGCAGCGTACTTTTTCCGGCTCCGTTTTCCCCGATCAGCGCCAATACTTTTCCAGCGTTGACCGTCAATCCGACCTTGTTTAGCGCCCTGGTGGGGCCGAAGTTTTTGCAGATGCCCTGCATTTCCAGAAGCGACATGAGGCAGGTTCAGAATTAGGTTGGAAAATGTGTTAAGAGAAAGAGTGTTGTTGGGCTATTGATCAGGATTGATTCGCCACGGCGGATTTTTGCGGTTCTCGCCACCATGGAACAGGATAATTTGGTTGCCGTCAGGATCCATTAGTCGGGCTTCGCGCCAGAGCCAAGTTTGGTCGATTGGCAAATGCTCAAACTCAATTCCAGCCGCCACCAAGCGTTCGACTTCTGAGTCGAGGTTCTCGGTTTCAAAGTAAACATAAACTCCGTGCGTGCCACTTTGAATTGTGCCGTTTGATTTTTCAACCTGATGAATTGAGAAGGTGGCTTCTCCGTCCGGGCATTCCAACCGAGCGTATCGCGGCGAAGAATCGACAATTAGTTTCAGTCCAAGCGTCTCATAAAAAGCAATCGAAGCTTCGACATTCAACGAAGGAACTGTGACTTGATTTAAATTCATAATCGTAGGATGGACATTCCTTTCCGTCATTCATTTACCTATACCGCGCGAGCCGGACGCAGATCAACTACATAAGCCAACCTATTCCTCCAACGGCGGCTTAAGCAATTCCATCGTTCGTTTTTCATTCATGTTTTCTGGCGTGGCGACAAACTCACCGGTCGAAACAAATGGCTCAACTTCTTTACCATTGATATGATCGACCATGGTCAACACCGATTGGTATCCCATTTGAACCGGGTCCTGCAAAATGATCCCCGAAACAGACCCGTCTTTAAGTCCTTCAACCAAAGCATCACTTGGATCGAAAGCGATGAATTTAACTTTCTTGTTCAACCCCGCGTTGCGAAGTGCTTCCAGCGTTCCGTTGGCGTTGGGTTCGCAGACGGCAAAAATGCCCGCCAAATCATCACCAAACAACTGCAGTAGCTGGTCGACTTTTTCTTTGGCCGAGGCTGACTTTTCACCGCCGCGTTGGTCCGACGAAACGACTTTGATGTTCTTGTATTGCTTGAGCCCTTCCAAAAATCCGTTTTCGCGTTGCTCGGTACTTTCACTTCCGGCAAGGTATCGCAACAAAATAACATTGCCTTTCTTACCAATCGCATTCGCCATTGCCTCGGCCGCCAACTGTCCACCCTTGAAGTTATCGGTCGCAACGTAGCTGGCGATTTTTGGCCCATCGTCCAAGCCGCTGTCAAAAATTACAACTGGAATTTTTTCACCAATCGCATCACTAACCACATCGACCAATCCGCCTTTTTGGTTGGGAGCGAGCACGATACCATCGACTTGGCGAGTGATCATTGTCTTGACCACTTCGATTTGGCTACCGGTATCGCTTTCTTCGACTGGTCCACGCCAAATAATCTCAACGTTGCCCAGTTCTTTGGCGGCTTTTTCAGCACCGTAGTGGACGGACTTCCAAAACTCGTGACTGGTGCCTTTGGGAATCACGGCCAACGTTACAGCCTTGCCAGTATTTCGAGGAGCCACTCCAGATTGGGAGCACCCGTAAACTGCGAGGCTGGTAATCAACAAGATTGAGAGAGCGAAAGCTTGTTTCATTTCAATTATCCGAAGACTCAAAAGACACATATTTTCAAAGTTGAATCTTACCATTGAACCTGATCACCTGAAAGCAAATGGCTATAATCTGAGATTCGGGACAATATTTTCTCCAATCGACTTTTAAAAGGCACGTCTTTGAACGCTTCGCAACTTCCTCGCATCGCCATCACAATGGGTGACCCCGCTGGTATCGGTCCCGAAATTTGTTTGCGTCTGCTGGCCGACGAATCGGTTGCAACATACTGCCACCCTATCGTGTTCGGAAACGCAGACGTTTTGGAATTGGTCGCCGAAAAATGTGGCTTGGAAAAACCGCCCGCCATTTTACGTTCGGGTGAGACGTCCGATTGTTTGAACGTGACCTCGCCTGCCGTTTTTCATCTTGATGATCCTGAGGCCGGTACGATCCAGTCGGGTGTTGTCTCCAAGGCAACGGGAAAGAGTTCTTTCGATTTCATTGAATCAGCGATCAACGCGGCACTGGCTCAACATGTCGATGCGGTTTCGACAGGTCCGATTAATAAAGAAGCTTGGCAGATGGCTGGCATTAAATACCCTGGCCACACGGAACTGTTTGCCGAGCGTGCAAAGACCGATCGTTTTTGCATGATGATGACAGCTCCCGCGTTTAGTTGCAGTTTAGTGACGACGCATGTTGGCTATCACGAAGTTCCCGCAATGCTGGAAACCGATCGAATCGTGGAAGTCGTTCAGTTGACTAACGATGCGTTGACTCGGATTTGCGATCACACACCCAAGCTCACGGTACTTGGTCTAAATCCACACGCAGGCGAAGGTGGCTTGTTCGGCAATCGCGAAGAGGAGCGAATCATTACGCCAGCGATTGAGATTGCCAAAGGGCAGGGGATTAACATTGAGGGACCGCTACCGCCAGATACGGCGTTTCTGCCTTGGAAGCGCGAAGAAACCGACGGCTACATCTGCATGTATCACGACCAAGGCTTGATTCCATTTAAGGCATTAAATTTTGACACGGGCGTCAACATTACTTTAGGATTAACCCCATCTGAAAAATTGAACGGACCAAACAACGTGCCGCTAATTCGAACTAGTGTCGATCATGGAACCGCGCTGGATATCGCGTGGCAGGGCAAAGCGGATGTTTCGAGTCTGATTTCTGCAGTAAGACTGGCTTCGAGGTTGGCAAAGAATTGAAACACGGAGACGAAGAGAGCGCTGAGGAAAATGCGCGGACAGCAACTCTGCGCCTCGGCGTTTCTACTTCTCTCAAAAATATAAACCGTGGCTATCGCCAAAACGGCTCAGGTTTTTACCCGCTGGGTTCACATTACTTTGTTTTTCAAGCCTTTTTATCTGCTAGACTTGAAAGAAAAAGGCTATTTGCGCATTGTCTAAATCGAATTTAAAAAATTCCACAGCTTTCTTGTTCGATTCTTGTCACCAATGTCGCCTTAGAAATGTGGACCCATTAACTCCATACGTTTTCCATGAACACCCAACTTCCATCTAGCGAGTCTTACTTCGCCAATTTGGTCGAATGCCTGCAGCAAGGCAACAAAAAAGCCGTGGAAGAAATCTGGAAAGCGTTTGGTCCCGATCTTCAACGGCGTGCCAGAACCCGACTGCGACAGTATGGCATGCTTGGCCACACTGATTCGATGGATATTTGTAACGCCGTGCTAATGGACCTGGTTAAACAAACCAATTTCAAGATCCAGAATCCAATGGACTTGATGAAATACGTTCGCCGCGCGATTGATAACCAGGTCAAAGACGAATTCAAATCGCTGACCCGAGCTCGGCGTGACATTCGTCGAAACGAAAACCTGCCTGTTGAAAATCATGCCTTACACAACAACCAAACCAGCCCCAGTCAAATCATGGTTCGCAATGAGATCTTCGAAAGAGTGATCCGACAGCTTGGCAACGACGGCGAGCAGATTCTGCGACTGGTTATGCAAGAACATTCATGGGAGGAAATCGGAAAACGGATTAACACTTCCGCCGACGCGGTACGAATGAAATGGAATCGTTCACTCAAATCTGTCCGCAGTCACTTGTTCTCCGAAAGCAAAGGCGAATGAATAATCTCGATTTTTCCATCGCCGACGGATCGGTCGAATCCGCTGCAGGATCACTTAGCCATTACCGCGGTTGGCGACGAGGCAATACCCAAGCCGATTTTAATTCGTTTCTGGATACGCATTACGGCGACCAAGCCCAACTCGATGACGAACTGTTGATCGAACTGGCGACAACGGACTTGATCCACATGATCTCTCATGGGCATCACGTGAGAGCCGAACTCTACATTGCCTGCTCAAAATCGTTGGCAGCCAAGAAAGAGCAAGTCCTCGATTTGATTGACGCAGAAATTTGTGCGCGATCCGATCAAGGCGAAACGATCAACGCACAAGAGCTTGCCGACCGATTCCCTGAGCTGAAGTCCGATTTGAAACGGCTTCTCGAAGTTCATGAAATTGACATGGAAGCCAGTCACGAACTTCGTCTGCAACGCGAAGAAGCCAAAAATTTTGGCGACTATCAAACCAAGTTGAAAATTGCCGATTCTGATTCCGGCTACGAAGTCTGGTCGGCCATTCATCGCGAATTGAATAAACCGTTTTCAATGATATGTTGGGAAATTGAAAATGAACATACGAAAACAGACATTCAGCGAAAGCTTCAACAACGCCAGAGTTGCCAACACCCATCGCTTATTAATATTGTTGAAGTCGGATTTGCTCAATCGATTTACTACGTCGTCAATCCAATCGAAGGCGAAACGCTGGTCGACTGGTTGGACAATCCAATGCGAGAAGTCATCCAGGAAGAAACCGCCGCCAACTGGACCTTGAACATTCTTGAGGCTCGACAAACATTAGTCGGAACACTCAACCGCCAATTCGCACTTTCGCTGGACCATGTGTTCATCACCACCGACAAACATCCGTTGTTGATCGACAGCCCAGCACTGTTTGATGCGTATCAAGACGAGCCTTCATTTGAATCGGTCATTCAATCGATTGGACTACTTCTGTTTGCGATCTGCCTCCAAGAAACGGATATCCGGAAAATCAAAGCACACTTAGACGATGGATTTGACCCGATCATGCTTAACGATATTAACGAAAACATCTCTGCAGATTTCAACTCGATTTACCTCTCTTGCGTGCACCCCAAACCAAAAAAACGATACCGCCAAGTCGATGAAATCATCAACGATCTCAAGAACTTCCTATCTGATAAACCACTAAAAGCTACAAAGCTTCAACGAAAATGGTTCAAATAGACGTTTCACGCAACGCTTATCAGCTTGCCATAAAACATGTATCAGCCGCTTGCTGTTAACGGTCAGCCGCTTGCTGTCAACGGTCATCAATCGAAAACAAACCGCTAACCAATGCCGAGTTAAAACCCACCTCAAAGCCATGACTAAAAACAAATCGTCTCGCAGCTTTTTCATCCACCTGATGCCGATTGCCCTCATCACCATCTGCTTTTGCGGATGCAGCAAAGAGAAAATGGATGAGATGGTTGCTCAAGCCAAAGACAAAGCCGCTGAGTTCTCAGAGAAATCGGAAGACGCTCTTGAAAACGCCAAAGCCACCGCCGACATTCTCAAGGATCAAGTCACCGAAGCCGCGTCATCGGCCAAAGACACCGCTTCGAACTTAGCGAGCAAGGCTTCGGATCTGGCAAGTGGAGCCATCGACGTTGTTTCGATGAATGGAAATGCCACGATAACACTCGACGCTCCAACCAATTTTAGCGCTGCCTACATCAGAGTCATTCCTTTCGACGAAGAGCAATCTGTTTTTCAGCTTCGAAGCTATTCCAGAGACGGCAACGCAAACGTTTTTCCGGCTTACTTTATCCAAGGCACGGTTACTCAAAAATCGCTCGACTCGCTCGCGGGCAAAACGATCCCGTGTCGGCTCTTCGCTCAAAAAACAGCAGACGGGCATGTCTGGGAAAACGCGACCGGGCAGTTGATCAACGTGCAAGTTCAAAAATCACAAGACGCAATCACCGCAAGTTTTTCGTCAGCAAATTTGGTTAACTCAGCCGGTGTAAAAACCGTCTCCAGCGGAAAATTCGAATGTGTTTCACTTGATTAAATCCATGACAACACATTTCTGATTCAAACCAAAATCTTCTTTCAAACTTTGTGAAACTATGAGTACACGCAGGCAAACTTTGAACAACCAATTCTCAAACGTCACTTGGGTCGTGTTAACCATTGCCATCCTGGTTTTTGGATCCAATGACCGGAAACTAGCGTTCGCCATCCAGGCCACCGACGCCCAAACCAAAATCATGTCGCTGTCGGTCAACGGTTTTTCCAAAGAAGCGAAAACAATTGGCGCGAATTGCAAAAAGAACTGGGAACAGATTCAAAAGTTTGTCACAACGACCGATCAATTCATCAAAGCAAACGAGTTCGACAAAGTTGACGTCGAAAAAATTGGCCCATTCTTTTCACTGGCCAGGCAAATTGGACGGGATGCTCGTGCCCTCGAGGACATGCGCGAGCCAGCGGGACTTGACTGGACTCTTCGCGGAAAGCATTGTGCCAGAGTCTTGAGCCATGCCGCCGCTAAACTTAAATCGCTCGAGTTCGGCGCAGAGATGGTTCGCGATGCAGAAAAACTACACGCCAGCACGTTCAAACGACGCAGCAACGCGATTAGCAAAGCCCTGCAATTCCTTGACAATGGTCAGAACGCCAAAGCAGAATCTTTGACGAACGAGATCCTTATCGCCGCTGACGAATTCTATCCTTGGCTAACCGAAAAATCGGGCCGCCAACTGTTTAGCCAAGTCAACAAAATGCGACTTGATGTGGCCAATGCCCTCAGCACGAATCGGAAAAATGAAGCGACACAAATCCTGGCCGCCGCGTTAAAATCAGCCACGCCCAAAATCGACGCGTTGGTCGAAGCCGCAACATCCGCCGCCAAAACAGGCTCTGTAACAATCGAAGGCGAATCGTTGACGGGTGACAAAGCTCTTCTTGCACTCGTCACCCAGTGGCAAACCGTTCACTCAAACTTAATGCGAGCAGTCGGAATCACGCTGATCTCGTACGAAGAAGAAGACTCAAAAATGTTGCTTGGCACAAAACTCGGCGCCACCACGCCCGAAGATGCCGTGAACAAACTCAGCAAAGCGATGGAAGAACAACTTCCAAAACTGATCGCCGCGGACTTGGCTCAAACCAGTGCCTCCGACACTCAGGGAAAATACGTCCGCTACCTTACGGCATTGGGAAGGTTGGCCCACCGAGTTCCCAACTCAGTGCTTGACGGTTGCAAGAAAGAAATTGCTGTGCTCGAAAAAGGCAGCTCGAAACTTGCGACCAACATCAAGAACTATAAACTCGCTACCAGCGAGATTCTAATGTGGCGAAAACGTGCGGCCGAAGCAGGCCAGCGAGCGATGGGCGAAACGCTTGAACTGGTTGAAGCGGCGAAGAGCATTCCCAAAATCCAATACGTTCCTGTTCTTACTGTGCCACTGGACAAAGTCTCAATCAGCCTCAACAAAAGCGCGATCAATTACCAAACCCATATCCTGAACGTCGAAGCGATCAACAACAAAGCTCTCTATTCATCCTACCGCGAGCGCACTTGGGCAACGGTCACGACTGAATTTGATATCAGCGCCGAACTTGATGCGCTGAGAAGCGACTTGTTGGTGACAAAAACCAGCCCACCACTAAGCGCCGACGCAGCCATTTCGCTGCTGACTGCCAAACGAAAACACTTGGCAAAAGTCGGAGGACCAATTTCCAAAGTACAAGTCGAAGCACTCGGTACGCGTTTTCCAAAACTACCCGCCAACATGAGTTCGCTTGTTCCATTGGATCAGTTTCCAGAAAATTCGAACAGCTTGGGCGACATGATGTTGCGGTTCAACATCACCCCGACTTGGGTACAGCACGAGCACTTTTTCAAAAAACTGTAACGCTCGCTCGTTGCTAAATGTTCCTGATAGCATCGATGCGAATACGGCACCTGCATCAGTTTGATGTAAAAATTTTCCCTGGCATTGAACGCTTGTTCGCATACGAATCTCGTTGTCTTTCTGGATATTTTGTCCTCTGGCTGCCACTGAAGCGAACCTTGGCTTGAGCTTCCTGTCTGTTCTGGACCGGTTTTTTGCGCAGGTTTTGCGCTCCGGTTTTTCCACAAGCGAAATCTGCCGCCGTACACCAAAGGCTGGCTGACCGCCTGGCAAGCGTTTGACCATCTGGTACGGCTGAGAGAGATCAGCTTGTTATTTTTGACTCTTTGAAAGGAGTTCCAGTGGCCAAGATGATGAAAAACGTAGTAGTCAACCGTGACAAATTGAATGTCAATGTTGGAACCATCGGTCATATCGACCACGGCAAAACCACTTTGACCGCCGCTTTGCTGCGTGTGCAATCGGAGCGCGGACTTGCTGATTACCTCACGTACGAAGACATCTCCAAAGGTGGAATCGTGCGCGACAAAAACAAGACCGTAACCATACTCTCGAAGCACGTTCGCTACGAAACCAAAACGCGATCCTATGCCCACATCGACTGTCCGGGCCACGCCGATTACATCAAGAATATGATCACCGGCGCGGCACAAATGGACGGAGCGATTTTGCTGGTCTCGGCCTCCGATGGTCCGATGCCACAAACACGCGAGCACATTTTGCTTGCGCGACAGGTAGGTGTGCCACATTTGGTCGTGTTCGTTAACAAGTGCGATTTGGTCGAGGACCCCGAGCTGATTGAGCTTGTGGAAATGGACCTTCGTGACTTGCTGACGAAGTACGGTTTCGACGGTGAAGCCATCCCGATGATTCGCGGAAGTGCCAAAATGGCTCACGACAATCCCAACGATCCAGATTCGATCCGCGCGATTGACGAGCTATTGGATGCGCTGGACACGAACATTCCGGATCCGCCTCGCGACGTTGATCGGTCTTTTCAAATGCCGATCGAAAACGTGTTTGCGATCTCCGGACGTGGGACCGTGGTGACCGGCAAAATCACGTCCGGCCGAGTTCGCTCCGGCGATTCGGTTGATATCGTGGGACTTGGCGGAAGCCTGCGGACGGTGGTATGCACCCAAGTCGAAACGTTCGGCCAAATTTTGGACGAAGGAACGGCTGGTGAAAATGTCGGTTTGTTGCTTCGCGGTGTTTCGCGAGACGAAGTCCAACGCGGCCAGGTTTTGGCGGCCAAGGGCACACTCGTTTCACGTCAGCAAATCGAAGCCCAAGTTTACGTTTTGAAAAAGGAAGAAGGCGGTCGTCACACTCCGTTTGTAAGTGGCTATACCCCACAATTCTTTTTCGGCGTAACCGACGTTTCGGGTTCCGTTGAAGTCCTGGGGGACGTCGACATGGCGATGCCCGGCGATGGAGTAAACTTGCGAGTCAACCTGAACACACCGATCGCGTGTGAAGAAGGCTCTCGTTTCGCGATCCGCGAAGGGAGTAAGACCGTTGGTTCCGGTATTGTTACGAGAGTGATTGATTAGCCTTAAGCGACTTTCAATATACTTTCGACAATTAACTTTTGATTAACTTTAGCAGCGGAGCCGGAACGAATCCCGCTCCGCTTTTTTGATTTGCCAATTCTCTTTGCAAGAATAACAAATGGCTCAGATCTTCCCAATAAACTGCGCGGCCGAGAGGCACCAAGCACACTATCCAGGAGATCTCAATTAAACAAAACCGGATTCGCCTCAACTCTTTGCTGGTGCTGGCGTTTATTGAAAATCGCGCGTAAATTCAATGAAATATCACCATAGTTTTGCCATGATCGCGCCGACATTCTCATTGCGGCACATATCCCAACGAACAGCCCGACGCCCAATTCGTCACTATACAACGTCCAGATTTTCATCGCAGAACCTAATCCGCTGGTATACGCCGCTGATCTCATTGAATCGGGCAACATGCACGCAACACAAAACACAGAAAACGCTAGAACGATCAACAGAAATCCACACCACCAATTTCCCAACGTCGATGCATGGAAGGTGCAGTATCGAAAACTCGTTGCCAACCAGACAAGTGCATAACTGCAAATGATCGGTTGCAAAGCAAGTGCAACGAAATCCCAAATTTGAATGCTAAAAAACCAACCGTAAATCGAAACCAACAACACAAAGATTGGCAACACATAAGCAACGTTCTGCGCCCACATTTTTGGGGTGGCGTTGAATTGTTTTTGCAGATCAACGGGAAACCGATCGCTCCCCATGCAAGCGTCGGAAAGACAAACAACCACGCCCAGTACTGGTATCAGCATGATGGCAAAACAAGTGGCTCTTGCGCAAAGCCAACCGTTGGCTAAATCTTCTTGGCAAAAACAAGCAGCAACCCAACCGACTACTAAAGCACAAGTAGCCATTAGAGCTACCAAAACGACACACCAATTTTTCAAGATGCCCAACACATTCGCCCAACTATCAGCCTGATCCATATTCCATCGCAAACCGGCGTAGAACTTTTTGGCTTCTTTTTTCCAATCAGTTTTACCGGGTCTCATCATCCAGGCATATCGCGGCAACATGCCTGACAGGAAACGCTCCATTTCGTTTTCGGGCTCTCGATTAAGTTCGTCGATCCGAGCTAGTACTAATTCTTCTCGATTGCCACCAACAATCTCAAATTCTTGTACCGCTTCATCATCATCCAGGTTGGAGGCGACACTGAATTTCAAAATGTCTTCGCATTGATGGTCGTCTTCATCGAGACATTCCGAGGGCACGGATCGCACCAACTGCTGATAACTTCGCACGCCAGCAAAAATCACCCCGGCATTTAGGAGCCACAGTAAACTTGCGGTCCAAATATTGACTTGTTGATCAGGTGAAAACGCGAATGCTGGCCAGCTTGGTGGATTACAAAACATCGCACACCAATGCTTTACAAGCATCAAATCCTGATTTTCCAGGACTTCGGGATATCCAAAAAACGCACCTTCAAATCCGACCGTAAACGGAATGTGGATCATCAAAACTAGAGGCGCAGCGGCCCCAAACACAAGAATTGATGAAGTTATCGACGGTACGTACTTACGAGCCAAAATGAGAACGAGCGAAACACAAAACAACGATTGTGTCACCGAATATGCGATCCCATAAAATATATTTTCCGGAACCAGTTGGAAACGCGAAGCAAAAAAGTAACCGACAATCGAGACAACGAAGATCACCGCAATTGATAATCGGGTACGGGACCTAATGTAATTGTGAAGTGAGTCATCAATCCGAGGATAGCGCAAACTACAAAGATGCGTGTTCCGTAGCGGCCCGCCAAAGAACAACAGAAAAGAGAGAACCAAAGTTAACGCCGTAAACACGACTCGGACCAGGTCGCCAATAGGAACCGACAGTGCCCCAGTCGGCAACCCAGTTTCGCCGCATATTATCAATGAATAGCCGACGAACATTGCCAAGAGAGAACCGAAACCAAGAATTGGGATAGCAAAAAGTAACATCGTAAGCAGTAGGCCAAGTGCGATATTGAATTGGCTATTGAAAGGATCGACGGAGGTGCGTTGAGCAAACTTTCGCAACCAAGTCCATTTGATTTTTGAGTGCTTACGGACTTCTTCCCGAAGTGAGTTACGAAACTCAACATTCATCTCATTTCGAATCGCGCGGGTGGACCTGTTGCGAATTGACTCAGGTCCTATGAACAGTTTTTTGCTCATTTAGACGCTCGCAGTTGTTCGAACACTCCTGCCAAGCCATATGTTTCGGTGACGCCAGCCAATTCTTTGGTCTGCATGTCGATTTTCAACCTGCCCTTGTGCAGCACCCAAACTTGATCCGAAAAACTCTCAGCAAGCTCAACAATCTGTGTTGAATAGATGACCGTCGCTCCGGCACCAACAACCTTATTGAGGTTCCGCTTTATCACAGAAATTCCGGTAGGGTCGACGCCTGCCGCGAATGGTTCATCCAGCAACCAAAGCTCCGGGTTAGCAGCCAATAGAGCAATAAAAGCGACCTTGTAACGTTGACCTCGCGACATCGTCGAAATAGGTTTCTCGGCCATGTCCAACAAATCAAATTGCCGAAGCCACTCGATAATATTTTGCTTGAGTCCATCCAACGGCCTATTGAATAGTGCGGCTGACAAACAGATATGGTCAATTGGCGAATCGCTTAAGAAGAACGGTGAATCTTCGAGATAGTAAAGCTTCGCGCGCAAGTCGATTCGGTCGCGTTGAAGGATTTCGCCATCGAACAAAATGTGCCCGCTGGTCGGCGCGTGAAGCGTCGACAGCAATTTCATCAACGTTGATTTACCAGCACCGTTGCTGCCAACTAGCGAGACGAGCTTGCCAGGTTCAAGTTCTGTTTCGATAGAATCAAGAACATCTTCTGTACCATACCGCTTGCATAAACCGCACAGCTTTATCTTCATATTTCATTTTTCTCCGCCCTATATTCGGCGAAGATAATGAATTATTGAGATAATTTCAGGCGAGATATTCAGAGCAAAAAAGCACACAATACGGGTGCCAGAGTTTTTGAAACTGCGATAGCGTTATCGACCTGCGCCACGTAGCTTGGATATTTCTGTCCGAGTCCGCAGTTTCGTCACCAACAATCAGAATATTCCCTTATTCCCTTTCGCGGATCGTAACACGACCACCCACAGCAACGTTTTCCTGCACCGTTTTTTTGCCGCTGGGCCAGCTGACTTCGACGCGGTCGATTTGTTTTGCTTCACCGACGCCGACGTGGATGCGTTTTGGATTTTGGCTTGCCAATCCTTCACCTCCGGAAAGTTGGAACATCCGTTTTTCGTCGCCGATTGTCACCAACACCGTGGCACCAAATGGATCGCGTGAACTCCACTCGGTCGAAGCAGTCGTGGAATCCTGCCCACCGATCAACTCGAATTCGACAAAACCATTTTTCCCTTTCCAACGATCGGCCATCTGATTTCGGACAATTCGAAAGCGCGGAAAATTCGGGCTGACGATTCCCATATCGACAAAACCATCACGGTCGTAATCAAAGACCACAAACCCGCGGCCGTCTTCGCGAAAATCAATTCCTGAGACAAGCGTTGCGTCTTCGTAATTTTCATCGTGCCGCATAAACAAACGGTTTCGCTCGCCGCCACTAAACGCAGTACTGCGAAACTTGGGTCCGTCTTTTTCGCCTTTGTTGGCTTCGAACAATACCATGTCTTTTTGTTCGTCGCCCCAGCGATCGTCTTGGGCAAAAGACCTGTCACGAGAAGGATCAGTGCGCACGACCGTGCGCCAAAGGCAACTTCACAAATCACCTGGCTTGGATATCGATTCGGGCGGCGTGTAAAAACCACTGCCAACATAGACGTCGAGATTTCCATCGTTATCAAAGTCCGCAAACTGCCCGCCAAACGACCAACCGACTTTCGAAACCTGCTGGGCCTCTTTTTCCAAACCGGCAACCTGCTTAAACGTGCCGCCCTGATTTTCGTAAAGGAAATTTCCCTGGGACGCGACTTTCACTCGTTCGTCGACGTCTTCCACTTGCTTCACGATTCGGTTGCCGGCTTTGGAATACATATTCGAAACGTAAAGATCCAAACGACCATCGTTGTTGTAATCGCCCCAATTCGCACCCATCCCAAAACCCATCGTACCTCCAGGCACAAGTTCTTTGGTGACTTCGGTGAACTTCGGCTCCATCGACCCTCGCGGAGTTTCATTACGAAGAAAATAGTCTGGTGAGAAATCGTTGCAGATATACAAATCAGGATCGCCATCACCATCAATATCTGACCAAACGGCTTGATAAGAGTTTCGCCACTGGGCAAGCGTATCGTCAATTCTCGTTCGCTTGAGCTTTCCACCTTCGTTCATCAACAGAACGTTGGGTGCTCCTCCACGATTGAGGTACCAGTGTGACTTTTCTACCTTTAGCCGCATCTTTAAACGGTCTTCGACGCGAATCAAATCGTCCGCCCATTTGCCGTCTTTGCTTTCCGCCCAGCCAGTGCCGAATCCGTAAGTCGTGAGATAGACGTCCAGCAAACCGTCGCGATTGATATCGGCAACGGAAGCGGACGAGACCAATTTCATATCGGCATACTCTTTATTTTGCTCTTCATCGAATTTGAAAACGCCATCGACGTTTTCATAGTACAAACTCGAATTAAGTGTTCGGCAAATGAAAACATCCGAGTCGCCATCGTTATCAAAGTCAGCAAACAAAGAACAATTGGCCAGTTCACTCACGCCGCCCAGTCCACACGAATCGGTTACGTCTTCGAACGTTCCATCGCCGCGATTACGAAGCATTTGCGCCGGCAACCAGCGGGCCGTCACGAACAAGTCATCGAAACCGTCGCTATCCAAATCGATAACACTGACACTTGGATACTGATAAGCGGATTCCCAATCGTTAAGGTCTTTGTATTCTTTTCGAAGCGGCGGAATTTTTAAAACCGACGCGTTAGCACTGTCCACAATCATCTCTTGGTGTTTTGAACGCTGAACTTGCTCAAGCGTTTTGGCATCGGGAATGACTTCTTTAGTCACGTCGGCAAACAAGGTCTTGGCCGCAAAGACAAGTTGAAAGTCCGTTTGATTCCACTTGGCGATTTCCCATGAACCGGGTTTGCCTTCTCGCCATTCGATCGTTTGATAAGCTTTCACCCCAACCGTTTGACCGTCCGTCTTAAACCGGCCTTCGAACTTGGTATCCATCTGGAATCCAGTTTCGACAAAGCGAGTTCCGATCGTTCCAATCTGACAGCTTTCAAACCGATGCTGCTGAAGCAACGGAGCCCAAACGTTCTCAATATCTATTGATTCGAAGTTTCCGTCGGGCATCAGCGGCCACGTCAAATGGCCGGTGTTCTCATCACCAAGACTGGAACCGATTTCTTTTTTGAAGTCAAAATTTGAGATCCCTCTGTATTCGATCGCGGGCAACGCAAATTCTTTTAGCGAAACGCCTGGATCGCGAAACGACCTGACAAGCTCTTTCATTAACGGCGAAAACGAAGTAACCAGGTTCTCCGAATCAACCACATTCTTGATCTGCCCCCGGGTGTCACCTGGTTCGGGTGCACTACGAACGCTGGAAGTGCCTGAACTCTTCGGCGCGTCAGCAATGGGCTTTTTTTTGCCGCAGCCAGAAAGTGTCACAGTTATTGCGAGTAGTAAAAAGCATGCCAAACGTAGAAGCATGTTGGTAGGCCTAATGAGAGACGGGCACGAAACGAAAAATCAGAGTTATTAATACGCAAAGTATACCTTAAGTGATCATTTTCGTTGCGAGCGGCAAATCGAGGTTTTATGCGAAGTTGGCGGCAGTCTATGTCACTTAGATTACGAATACGAGTCGCAACATGCCACCATCAACTAAGTCATGCTGAAATCCGTTCACACAGAAGCAACGATCGCACAAGAATCAAAAATCCCCGGATACTAATTCTCATTACTAAAAACGCTTTCCTGACCCAAGATATTGGCCACCTTTTGGCCGGGCAGGACTCGGTAAACGGGGATCGTGATTCCGCAAAGCTGACAACCGCCTACGATTGCTTTGTCGATTTGCTCGGCATCGTATCGCGATGAAAAATGGCCGAGTATCAGACGTTGGATATTCGAGCCGGACACCATTTTCAGAACTTGATCGAGTGAGCTGTGTTTGTTGCGGCGCGGGTTGTCCGGGTCGATCTCATGCTCAGTCAGAAACGTCGCTTCATGGATCAAAGTCTCCACGTCGTTCCAACGTCCGTCCATTTCAATCGGTGTGTCGGCAGAATAAGCCATCACGGTTGAGCGTGATTCGGTCGTGATCGCGTCTTCACCTTGATCTTTTCGAATCTGCGCAATCTCGCTTCCGTTTTTGCCGACCAATTCAGGAAGCAGTTTTCGCGAGCGTCGATCGACGAAAAAACTCAGACTCTTGAGCTGGCCATTGGTCGTTACAATGTGACGATTCTCTTTTGCGTAAACCACCATGTCGTTTCGCAGTTCAATCTCATCGCCGTCTCCGATCGGAATCCACTCGGCACCAGAGACTTGAGGGTCAAACTTGGTCGTAAACTCGGCCAGTGGTGGGAACGAACCGGAATCTTTGGGGTAATAAATTTTCAGACCGGGCCGCGAATTAAGTTGGCTGAACTGGAGCAGGCCAGCAATATGGTCACGGTCAGCGTGGGAAATAAACACGTGCCGAATCTTGCGCGATTTCTGCATTAGCCCCGCACAAACACCGTCGCCACAATCGAACAGGGCGGCCAGTTCGTCGACGAAATACCAAGTCGAAAAAAGGGCGGTAGAGTAGCCGGTAATAGTAAGTGAGTTGGCGTTCATGGTTACAGGCTATCACATTTGTAAGGATTACATCATGGAATGGCGAACTACTCGCCACCAAAAAGTCTGGAGATACTAGAGTCATTCTGCTTGCACGGGTTCACCAAAGAAAAATATTTGGCACATTTCAAAAAACTTCGTTTCCTAAATTAGCAAGCCACACAGTTTTTGCTAAACTCGATCCAGCGTTAGAACTTGAAACTAAAACCGAAACATACAGGCTGAATATGGTTGCAGAAAATCACCCCGTTCGCGAAGTTCTCAAACAAGTCGTCACCCAAACGACAGTAAGTGCCGAACAGGTTCGAATACTGGAGCAGTTTGTCAAACAGGATTGGGTGATCGACGAGCATGAAGCCAAATTCTTGTTTCGCGTTAATCAGGCTCTTGGTAGTAACCACGACGATTGCGCGGAATGGACAGATTTCTACGTAACCTCAATTTGTCGCTTGGTCGTTATGGACATGAATTCGCCAGGTCAAATTGACAGCGAAGAAGGCGATTGGCTGGCCAGTATGTTTGATAGGTATTCCGTCGACAACGATTCGCAAAAAAAGTTGATATTTGAATTGCAAAAATCGACGACATCCATCAAAGGCAAATTGGGTGAACGCCTTGATTCGATCAGCCAAGCCGCTTCGCCACCCGAAGCGTTTGATACGAAGCATCAGGATTAGAACAGGCTCGCCGACAGGATGTATTGAACGCAGGCAAGATTACCCAATTTGCATGTGATTTTGCTCTTTCGATTAGGCATGTTTTTCTCTCGGCCGCGTCAGGCACAGCCTACGCGGGTGTAGAGTTTTGTCTGGGTTGCGATTCCGTCGAGCGTTACATCCCAAGTGTTTGATTTGATGGAATCCAATTTTTGCACTTCGAATGCGAACCCAAAAAGCCGAACGGACTCTCGCTCGTTGGCTGCAAACTCAAACGTACGATCATAGAATCCGCCGCCGACGCCAATGCGGTTACATGATTCGTCAAAAGCGACAAGTGGCGTGATCACGAATTCGAGCTTGTTGCCATCGATGAATTCTGATTCGGGTACATCCGGCTCAAGGATCCCGAATCGGTTGGGTTTCATCGCCGCATCGGGTCGCCAAGCCGCAAACTTCAACGGTTGTTTTTTCGCGATAATGATTGGAACGAAAACCTGCTTGCCCGACTCAACAGCAGAAGTCATCAACTCGATCGGGTCGGCTTCTCCATCAAACGCAAGGAAACCAGCAATCTTTTTGGCAGCCTTGTAGTCCGGCAACTCGGCGAATCGCTTGGAAATTGCCTGCTGCCACGCCACGCGATGGTCGTCTTGAATCTGGCGGCGCGCAGTTCGAATTTGTTTCCGAATGTCAACGACGCTTTTCATTTGGCTCAGTCCACTTTGGTAAACATTAACAATCGAAACTCAACCGATTCATCGCCTGGAATCTCGCTTGCTTTCAAAACCAGATTACCGCGGCCTTTCACAAGCTCGACAATGCCCATTTCAATCGGCGCAAAGTTTTTCACATACGACTCACCACGGATTGAGCGATCTTCTTTCTCACCAATCACTTCAGAAACGTTGGCCACGTCAATCTTCTTCGAAATCTTTGCACCACCCAATGTCAACTCAACCACGGTGCCGAGATTTTTTTCTGCGCAGCAATAGTAGAGTTCGACATTGTATTTGCCTGCCTCTGCAACCTCGACTGGCCAGGTAATTGTGTCGTTCTTGTCGACCCAGTTCATAAAATACGAACAATTTGGATACTTATTGGAGCGTTTCAGTTGCCCGGTCGCCACGCCATCCCGCGCGGGCACCTGTGTTTTCTTCATACTCGCATGGCCAATAGGAAACGGCCGCATTGTTTCTCGGTCCAATTCGGAAACAACATTTTTCTTGAAACCAGTAACCGCTTCAACCAACGACTTCTTTACTTCTGGCTGATCGTTAACTGGCGTCGTCTGGCAAACATCATTAACGATGTCGTACAGTACGCCTTTGTTGTCCAAACGATACTGGGACGAACGAACGCTAAGTTTTTCGTTCCAATAAGAATAGAAGTATCGTCCTCTTCGTCGAACCGCCATGCCTTTAAGTTCAGACGCAAACGAGATTCCATCAAACGGATTATTCGGTTTGGCCTCAATGCCGCAGAGGTCGGCAAGCGTCGGATAAAGGTCAATTGCTCCCGTGACCAAGTTGACTTTGCTGCCCGGTTTAATTTTTGCTGGCCAACGTACGAACAAAGGCGAGTGAATGCCGCCTTCGTCCGTTGATCCTTTGCGACCCTTGAGCCCCGCATTGAATCGGGCTCCGTTTGGCCCGTTGTCGCAAAAGTACATCACGATCGTGTTGTCAGCGAGTTCCAGTTCATCCAGTTTCGCCAACACGCGTCCTACGTTTTCGTCAATGTTTTCGCACATCGCCAATGCCGCACGCGCGTGATCGATTCCTTTGCCTTTCAATTTGGCTTGGTTTTTAAATGCTGGTGGAAGTTGAGTCAGCTCTTTGTGTTTGAATTTCTCCCAGTGCTTGTCGGGCACCTGCATCGGAGAATGCGGCGTGTTATACGGCAGGTAAATGAAGAACGGTCTCTTACGGTTGTCTTCAATAGACTTGATCGCGTGGGTGGTAAAGTCGTCGATACAAAAACCTTTGCCGCGAACCAAATCACCGTTATGTTCCAACATCGAATCGAAATAGTGCCCCCAATGACCACTGCAAAAACCGTAGTACTCATCAAAGCCACGTGAATTCGGATGATACGGTGCCTGCATTCCATTGTGCCATTTTCCAAAGGCAGCGGTCGCGTATCCGGCTAACTTGAAGCCTTCGGCGATCGTCGATTCGTCCAAGTCCACCCGCTCGCCGCCGGCAGAAGTCGAATAGACACCGCAACGAACGGCGTAACGCCCGGTCAAAAACTCAGCCCTCGTCGGCGAGCAAACGGGGCAAACGTAAAAGTTTTCTACGAACGCTCCATCGCGAGCCAACCCGTCGATGTTGGGCGTGGAAAGGTCTTTATTTCCGGTATAGCTAAAATCGCCGTAACCTTGATCGTCCGAAAGAAACACAATCAC
>CAYZGP010000035.1:0-23095 GCA_964478065.1 uncultured Pirellulaceae bacterium | reverse complement strand
TTCCGGTATAGCTAAAATCGCCGTAACCTTGATCGTCCGAAAGAAACACAATCACATTGGGCCGGTCGTCTGTGACTGTCGGGATGAGTTGATCATTCGCAAAAACCGCGGCGGGCGAACAAGCGCACTTAAAGACAATCAACAGGGCGAAGCTGATGCGGAAAAAAATCTTCACTAGCCGTTTCCTTCTAGTATGCTCTCGTTTATTCTCGATTGTCTATTTCGTGTCAGTCAAGAATCCCGATGTCTTTAACCAAGCTTCCAGTTGATGGTGCCATTTGGAGACTGGATCTTTAGAAACTTGAATTCCGTAGCCGTGTCCGCCTTTTGCGTAAGCGTGCAATTCCGCGACGACATTGTTTTCTTTAAGCCGAGCAAACAAAAGCGCCGATTGTGCGCCACGCATCGTGTCATCCCAAGTCACCGCCATGAACGTTGGCGGAGTTTTTTCGGACACAGTGACTAGATCGCCAAGCTCAGCTTTCTTGTCGTTGTAGCCATTGCCCAAGTAGGCCGCGTAGATCGGGCACATAAAGTCCGGCCGGGCGCTTTGTTTGTCGGCTTCATCTGTCGGCTCGTAACATTTTGTGTCGAACTGAACGCCGGACATGACCGTGAGATGGCCGCCGGCTGAAAAACCGAGCGTCCCAATTCGCTTGGGGTCGATTTTATATTTCTCCGCGTCATGTCGAACCATTCGAATCGCGCGCTGAACGTCTTGCATGGGTTCCCAGTGAATATTGTCGGGAGCGCGGCGCGGCACACGGTACTTAAGAATAAACGCCGACACACCAATCGAATTGAACCACTCAGCCAGCTCAACGCCTTCGTGTTGCCAAGCCAAAATGTTGTATCCGCCACCAGGACAGATCACGACTGCACAACCGTTGGCAGATTCTTTCGGTGCGGGATAAATCGTCAGCGTTGGAGACTCGACGTACATCAAATGACCGCGCGGATGTTTGCTTTCTTCTTCTTTCAGCCTTTTAATTTTTGCGGCATCCATTTTCACAGCGCCGGCAGGAAGCCCATTTGGCCAGATTTTGATCTCTTCTTTTTGGCTGCGTGTTTTTTCTACATCGGTCTCTTGAGCGGCAACGCAATCAACACAGTGGCCGAACGAAAGTAAAATAAAAATCAAGCCAACCCAGATGAGCGATATGAGCGGAAACTGACGGGGCTTACTCGCGCGAGGAATATGCATACGACCACGACTTTCGAAATAAAAACGAGCTTCAAAAACTGGAGTCGAATTCTCTTGAAATATCGACTTTTGCGGGCTCCAACGACAGCCTGCAGGTTTTGAAATGCAGGAATAAAAAGGCTAACTTAGCCACTCATTCTAGCTTCACCAGTGAACCTCGGTCGATGCTTTGGAGTCAGTTTTTTGATGCTGGATTTTGCAAATTGACCCCACTGAAGCCAAACCGTTTTTTGGTTATGATATCCAGCGGCGTTTAGCTCCCAATGGACTAACGATCAATGATTTCACAGATCGTGTTAGTTGATAAAGAGCCAAAACTCCATGCCCCCATAGCTCAACTGGATAGAGCAGCCGCCTTCTAAGCGGCAGGTTGTAGGTTCGAGCCCTACTGGGGGTATTTTTGTTGGTCCAACGCTACTTTCCCAATGCCAACAGTTTTTGCAGCAGGTCAGCCACGTTCAAGTCGGCTGCATTTCGCATCAAGTATTTGTGGTTAGCATGATCGCCGAGAATCTTCATTACGCGAACAACGTCGTCCCATTGCCGCTCTCGGGTATTTTTGTTGGGTAGTCGAGCAAGTTCGCGCGGGACTTGCCAATTGTAAACCGACGAATCGGACGTCAGCAGTTAACGGTAACAGCGAAGACTGAGTACGCTAGCCGCTTGACCCGCGGGTTCGTTCGCCACCAAGAGTAAATCGTGGAACGAAGCACTGGTGTATGAAGTCCCCGCAATCCAAAAGGACTGTGACAAAACCCATCATTCGTATCCAAATCAGTCGTCGTTTTCCTCATCCTCTTCGTACCACTCTTCTTCGTCGTAGTCATGGCCGTCAAAATAGACCTCATGAAACTCCTTGCCTATCGGAAAGTAACCTTCGTACCAAGGTTCAGATTTCATTACCGCCAAAAGTTTAAGCCGCTTTCCCAATGGTGATGCCGCGAGGGCTTTGTAACCGAGTTTGGGGTTGTCGCCAATTCGAAGAATTAACAGTTGAAGCAGGTTTTCGGTCGCACCCAATAACTTCGCCGAGGTGTCCGTTAAGGCGTTCTCGGAGAGATCGAGTTCGCGGAGTGCGTTTGATGCTGGCAATTCGGCCAAATGCCCAACACCCTTCTTCGTTAGAGTGTTGTTGCGCAGTCCAAGATTGTGCAACGTCGTCGACGATCGATCCAGAATGGCTTTGAGCCCCGCGTTGCCAAAATGATTGTGGCCTGCCTCCAGGATCCGTAGCCCCTCAACGAACGACGCCGTCTTTGCAAAATGTACAGCACTGGCCTCCAGTATCTCGCAACGGTCTACACGAAGATTCTTGACTTCGCTAAGGCAATCCGCCTCAGCGAGACTTTCAGCGCCTGAATCGGTGAGGACATTTTCTCCGAGGTCGAGCGTCTCAAGCTTGAGCTTCTTGTGGGCATCAGTGAATTCAGCCATTGCGGCGCCGTCCAGGCGGCCACTCCGAAGCGACAGCGATTTCAGCCCAGTCGCGTTTGAGGATTGAAGTAATCTTCGCAAGCCCTCCTGCCGCACATCGCTCCCCGATAACGACAGCGACTGAACGTTCTTAAGTCCCTTCCAATCCGCCAACGCTTCCATACCCGCCAAATCAATAAGCGGATTATCGTAGTACGATTCGTAGTATCCCGGGCCAGTAAGATCGAGCGATTCCAAGCTTGTTAACGCGGCCGCTTTCGTTAGGTTGAGGACACCGGCGGTGCCAACGCCATTGGAGGTCAAGCAAAGCGTACGAAGCTCTTTCAAATGCGGCGACTCCGCCAAATGGCCCAGCTCCTTGGCGTCCAGGCCACTTGCTTTAAGGACTCGGAGTGTCGCAAGCTGGGGTGAATTGGCGAATCTTTTTACTTCTCCTCCGTACATTGGACGAGGTCCTGTTAGGGTGAGTTCGCGCAATTCGGCAATCGGAGGAGCACCCTCGGTCGACTCGCGACGTCGTGGCCAAGATACTCTGGCCGCTTCGATCGGTGCGATGGAGCGGCAAGCATGCGCTGACTCTCGCAACGCCTCGAAATTGACAAATGCCACCTCTGCAACGATTCCTCGGCGAAATCCTTCCCAACGCACGCCGGGAATCTCTGGCATCTCCTTGAGCCACTTTTCGCCGTGTTCCTTAAGCAGCTCTTGCTCACGGATTTTCAGCCCAACTTGAGCCCGATGCCAGGACGGCATTCCAGCAAGTTGCACTTGAACGCGAATGAACTCGGCGCGTTCGGTCTCACCTTGCTCAGCGAGCCAGTCAGAAAAAACTAGTCGTGTTGCGTCATCGTCGATTTTGGCGGTGATCTCTTCAACAAATCTCTTGCCCATTAGGCCGCTCATGGTATCTCCTCCATTATTGGTTTGAGTCTCGCAGATATGCTGTCGACAACGTTCGACAAATTTCGTACACCCGTGCGGCGCGTTTCTTCGACAAAATCACCCCACCGTGCCGACGCGTGTTTCATGCCCCACCAGGATTCGGGCCCAAATACACTTCGTGCATCGTGTCCTGTGCCTCCCAACTCCGCAAAAGTGGCGCTGAGCCCTTCGCGCATTGCATTGTCGTCCATTGGTACGCGTTCGAGCAGCAGTCGAAGGTCATCAAGGTCTTTAGGTCGCCATCCAAGCATTCCAAGGTGCCACAGCGCTTGGACCTTTTGAGCTACGATTGCCTCGGGCCGACACGTCCATAGACGAATGGTATCGGTGCTAGTCGGCAATTCGCTCATCACGACTGCAGGTCTTGGGGGTGGCCCACCAGTGATGTCGACTTGGATATCTGCTTCGTAACCTGAATACAAGCCCCTGACATGCATTCGGATACCGGGATGATCAGACTGAAGCCATATGCCTTCGACCGTGATTTGCTCGAAGTCAAAAGTCACGCCATCGTCGATGGAGTCTGCAAACATTGGGCGGAAATACTCTGCATCGGTCAACGCAAGTGGTGTGCTCGCAACCAAATCGAGATCTTGCGCCATACGAGGCGTGGGGTGAAACCAGTGTCGCAACAGCATCCCACCGCGCAGAGCAATTCCACCTGCGTCAGGAAGCTTAGCCAGACGCAGCAAGACTCCCTCGAGCAATCGATGTCGAATTGCGACAATAGTCATGGAGCTCTAATATAGTGATATAAATTGCTTTTACGACACGTCCATTTCACCTTGTCACATGGAGAGTTTGCCATGGCACTTGGCAATTCGTCCGATTTCACCCAACACAACAGCGAGCAAGACGCGTCGGTCAACTGGGATCGTTCTGTTAACATTGGGCGTCTTGAGACTCGTTATGTTCGACGGTGCCCGGACTATTTTGTCGTTTACCTCTCGTCGCAAACAGGATGCTTTCAAGCGTGTCGAATGTGCCACTTGACCGCGACAGGCCAAACGCGCATGCGCGACGCCACCTTTGAAGAGATCATTGACCAGGCCGATACGGTCCTCGAGTACTATCGTAGTGCAAATCAGCCAGCGCGCATTGTCCACTTTAATTTCATGGCCCGCGGCGAACCTTTCGCCAATCGCGCCCTTGTGTCTGACGGAGACGGACTTCTAGGTGAATTGTCGCAATTGGCGGTTGCGTTGGGCCTTCGCCCTCGTCATTTGATCTCTACGATTCTTCCGATAGGTCTGGACCGACCGCTAGATGACATCTTCGTCACGCATCATCCTGACGTGTACTACTCGATTTACAGTATGAGCCCGCGATTTCGCCGGCGCTGGCTCCCAAAGGCGCTGCCGGCTGAGATTGCCCTCGATCGTTTGACGCAATGGCAGCGAAGCACCAACAAAATTGTTGGGCTGCATCACGCTTACATCGCTGGAGAAAACGATTCCGAAGTTGACGTGCATCAGATTTGTGATGCAGTCGAAGAACGTAACTTGAGGGTTAACGTCAACATTGTGCGTTACAATTCGCCGGACCCCGTGCGCAGCGGCGTGGAGCCCGAGGAGTCGATCATTCAGCGTAACGCGGACATCTACCGCTTGCGCCTCCCACAAGCGCGCGTCACCGTTATTCCGCGAGTGGGATTCGACGTTGCGGCTTCGTGCGGAATGTTTCTTGGACCGAGTTAATTCATCCTAAGCCCATGACGAATAATCGCCCGCGAAGGCGCAAGGACGCAAAGAATGTTCGCCAATAACTCTTTGCGTCTTGGCGGCTTTGCGTTGATTTTTAAGCTGTGTTTAAAGTACCGTCTAAAAATCAGAACGCGGGTTTGCACGCGGACCTTCTTGGATGGCTCGATCCCTTGAAACACGCAATTACTTACTTGCCGCGAACCATGCGCCGGCTTGTTTCGATGAACTTGGCGATCATTCTTGGCATCGTCCGCTTGGAGATCATGCGAAGCTTTTTCTGTCCGTGCGGTCTGGCTTCCCAAAATTCCTTATAAGGCTCATTGCCGCGAAGAAAGTCGAAACGCGTGTCGCCGCGGAGAATTGCTCGTTTGACCATCTCGGTGAAAAGCAGATGTCCAGGCTCAAGTTTCATTGCGTCAGGTGAATAGCCGGACTGGTAAAACTGGTAGCCGCGTGAAGAATCGAAATATAACTGGACTCCGACCGGAACGTCGTCCTTGGAAGCAACAATGATTTCGACTTTTCCTTCGGCCGCTTTTTCCCTGATCACATTGTTCAAAAATTCTTCAAACTGTGGGTCTGCAAAAACACCCGGCTTTCCAGTGCTATTCATTCGCCGTGTATGAAGGTCCTTCAACGTCTCCAAGGCCGCTTCCAGTGGCAACCCTTCAGAAGTCGACGTGACCACAAGTTCGCCTGCCTCAAGCCTGCGAATCGCCTTGTTGATTTTCCGTCGTAGTGACGACCTTCGCGAGGACAAAAATTCCTTCCACTCAGAAGGCAAGTCCAGCAACCAAGTCGGCTCGACATCGCGATGATCAAAATCGTATTGGGATTCCAAAGCCGGCATTACCGATGACGCCAGTTGATCTTCGTTGGGGCATTCCAGTTCAACCACGTCGAACTTTTGCTCGCGAATATACTCCGAAAGCGAATTTGCACAGAGTTCGTAGTGCTTCGGATCACAGATCAAATCAACATAGTCAGTGCACGTTTTGCCAGATGCTAAAAACCGAAATCGCTTCAAAACGAACCAGCGATCAACATAAAACGGCGCGAATCCAATCAGTTTCCCTGCCAGCTTGAATGTTAGCAAGTGAAGAGCACCCTGGCTTTGGAACGCTTTCCACCACCAAAGATTCCACGAGAAACTGTTCATCAAATCGGCATCGAATTCATTCCAGGCATCGCGAACCGATTCAAAGTCCTCAATCGTTGAAATGACTTCACGGCTCAGTACGGCATTGGTTTCCGGTTTATCGTTTTCTGCTTGCTGGTTTCTCGCCAACACAATAACCGCTTCGCCACTTTCGCTCGTAGCAGTCGCAGAGAAATTTAAGTCTTGATTCATGCTTGCGTTCCTGTCGATTTTCCTGATTTAAAATTGCGCAGTCTTTTGAGAACGCTTTGGATTTTTGGGAGCAGTCGCACTGCTGTTTGTGCCAAGCCAGGCTTGAGGCTGAATACCACGTTTTGATAGGCGAGAGTTTGTCCCCAGATTCGACTCAACGTTGAAGACCCAGGAGCAGTACACGAATCGCCTCGCTGAATGCCTTCGCGATGCAGATACTCGATGTTTTTAAATTCAACCTGAAAGCCCGGAGAATAACGAGCGTAAGTATCATTGAACGCGGTCTTGTAACAATAAACCGTTTCTCCCGATTGGATATCAGAAATCATCGCAATCGACTGACCATCTAGCTTCAAAATCAAAAATCTTGCTTTTCCCTGTTCTGCACTTCGGTGTATCAAGTCCCGATAAAAAGACTTTGTCGAATCGGAACAGGCAAGGGCCGTTCCCGCCTCTCCTTTCCAACCCGATTTCTCAAGTTGCATAAACTCTTCTGCCAACTGTTCATAGTCGCTCTCATCAGAGGAGCGTTCCCATGTGACGTCGCCAACTCGCCCAAGCTTACCAAGATTTGCACGTAATTTTTTTCGCGCGCCCTTAGAGGCATGTTGCAAAATATAAACATCAGCCGTTTCACCAGGAGTAAATCCGGCTCGCGAGAAACGATCACGTTGGAATCGGGATACGCCAGACTGCTGCTCCAGGTTCTGCAAGACAGCATCCACTTCCGGTTCCGCAGAAACGGTATCAAGACTCAACAACGAGTAGCCATCAGAAACGAGAAAGTCGCGAATCAGACTCCAAGCTTCTGCTGCACAATTTTTGGCAAGCAATGGCGTCGCGTTAAAACACTGGTCATGCCTCCAAACCTCTGCCGCCTTGAAAGGCAGTCGATATATCCGCTTGGTCTCAATCGGAACGATACCGACAATGCTCTCTTTCACCGGTGCGCTGTGGTCTTCGACAACAATCACTTGAACTGTGTCCGAAGCAAGATGTCTCAACGCAGGAAGCAAGTAATTTGATTCAAACGCCGGGTTTGGTTGCATTGCATGTTGAGACAGAAAATCCCAAGCTGACTGCCGTGCTTCAAGATCGTTAACATCGATCCACCTGACATGTAAGTCAGTACTTGAAGTCCTTGACGGTTGCACATGGTGCGTGACACCAGAACAAGCAGAAGAAGTAGTTTGTATAGAAGAAATCATGAGTAGGAGTAGCAGTAACATTGAGCGGGGTGAATGCAGGCGTAACAACACTACGTCACGCTCAAGTCTTTTTCTGAGATGATGCTAAATCGCAACACGTTTGGTCAAAAAAAACGGCAATCTGTTAGAAACACGACAATTCAATTCCGAGTTAAGTTTTTGCCTGGTAAGACTTCGAAATACCTAGTCCACATTGGAAACCAACCAACCCCTTGAATCACTACACCCCTTGTAATTGGAATGGGTGCAGCAGTTCGAGTATTGCCTTGTCCGTGATTTCCGTTGGGTGAATAACGACTCGAAAGTCGTGTTACTCTACGTGGCTTACTTAGTTGAGCCGTTTTGGCGATAGCCACGGTTTACGCTCAACGAACCAAGGCGATAGCCTAAACGGCTCAATTCGAGCTGGATGCTCAAACGAACTTATGCCTTCCAATTTCGAACATTTCCCAGCATCCGTAGGGAAACCCTGCTTTGATAGATCTAAAAAGTCCCACCGTCCGTTCAAATTCCTTTGTCTTCTCGAAATTTAATCTACAAAATTGATTCGGTACGATAAACTGATTTAAGCAAAATCGTGACTCGCAATTTGGCGAACGGCGACCCAACAAAGTACTGCCGAGGCCCAAAGCGATTGTGTACTGGATCAATCATGAAAATCGCAAACTTGCCAGACAACGAAGGCGAACGCATTATCGCGCTTGAGCGATATGGCATTATGGATACGCCTTCTGATGCAGTGTTTGACTGCATCACGCAAGCGGCCGCCAATGCATGTGGAACTCCGGTCGCATTAATCAGCTTGCTCGACGCCAATCGACAGTGGTTCAAATCATGTATTGGTTTGGACGTAAGCGAGACCCCGAGAGATGTCGCTTTCTGTTCACATGCAATCAACAACCCGGCCCAATTGCTGGAAATCGAAGACGCCACGAAAGACGATCGCTTCCACGACAACCCTCTGGTAACGGGCGATCCGAAAATTCGTTTCTACGCTGGCAAGCCGCTGGTCACTCCCGATGGATTTCCGCTGGGATCATTATGTGTGATCGACTTTGAACCACGCAAGCTTAACGATTTTCAGCGCAGCACGATCGACAACCTTGCCAATGCGATCATTGGTCTGTTCGAAGAGCGACGACATTCACCAATCGCAACCATCAGCAACGCAATCGAAGAAACACTTCGAACTGGACTGATCATCACCGACCCCAACGTCGAAGATAATCCGATTATCTATTGCAACCGCGGTTTCGAAAAAATCACGGGCTATTCAAAATCGGAAGTCATTGGTCAGAACTGCCGATTTTTGCAAGGACCCGACACTGACCAAACCACCGTAAAGGAAATTCGCGCCGCGCTGGCCAACGAACACGACTGCCTTGTGACACTTAAAAACTATCGCAAAGACGGCTCCGAATTTTGGAATGAATTCTCGCTTTCCCCAATCCGAAGCACCAATGGAAAACTAACTCATTATCTGGGGATCACGACCGACATAACTCAGCGGCGAAATGCCGAAGAATCAGTCAAAGAAAGTCACGAACTGCTTGAACAGCGTGTTGCAGATCGAACCGCAGAATTACAGGAAAGCGAAGAGCGATTCCGAAACCTATTCGAGAACGCCCACGAACTAATCCAAAGCGTGACGCCGGAAGGAAAGTTCATGTACGTCAATCCGGCTTGGATTAAATCGCTCGGCTATGAAGAATCTGATTTAGAATCCATCACGATTCTTGACATTATCCATCCGGATTCACATGAACACTGTATGGAGCTATTTCAAACAGTCTTGACCGAAGGCTTTGCGGACGAAATAGAAGCAGACTTTGTTTCCAAATCAGGAAACGTGATCCATGTAGAGGGCAGTGCAAGTTGCCAATTCAAAAATGGCCAGCCAGTTTCAACACGGGCAATTTTTCACGACATCACCGCTCGCGAAGTGGCAGCCCAATCGCTTCAAGAAGCCAAAGAAGTCGCCGAACGCGCGACTGAAATGAAGTCGAAATTCTTGGCAGCCGCCAGCCATGATCTCCGACAGCCACTTCACGCCATCGGGCTTTACGTTTCCACCCTTGGCCAAATGACAAAAGGCCCGAAAGAACAATTGATTTGCGGAAAGGTTCGTGAAACACTCGACTCCGTTCGTGAAGTGCTGGACGCATTGTTGGATATCTCAAAACTGGAAACCGGAAACGTCACTCCCAACGTCACTGAATTTTCTGTTCAAGAATTTTTCAATCAACTGGCCGTCGACAATGAACCCATAGCCAATACAAAGGGATTGGAGTTCTTCTGCAAAACGACCGATTGCTTCGTAAAAAGTGACCGAGCGCTGCTTCGTCGCATTTTGGAAAACCTGATTGGAAATGCAATTCGATATACTCAACGGGGATGCGTTATTGTTGAATGCTTGCGCGTGGAAGACCACGTTAAAATTCAAGTCAAAGACACTGGATCTGGCATTCCCAAGGACGAGTTGGATTCGATCTTTGAAGATTTCGTCCAGCTCGACAATCCCAGTCGCACTCACAAAGAAGGCGTTGGCATGGGACTTTCCATCGTCAAGCATATTGCCAAACTGCTTGGCCATCGCCTGAACGTCGAATCCTCAATCGATGTCGGGTCGACTTTTTCGATCGAAATTCCACTTGGCCAAGACTGTAATTCTGAGCCAATACAGAATGACTCTAGTTCCAACGCGGCGCCCGATCGACCAGGGCCCAGTGTATTGTTTGTTGACGACGACGAACGGATTATCGACGCAACCCAACTTCGAATGTCAGCTTCCGGTTTTCAGGTTCAAGTCGCAATCAGCGCTGAAACCGCAATTTCGTTAGTCGATGGTGGACTTCGTCCCGACGTAATCGTGACGGACTTTCATTTGCCAAAGGTAAATGGATTGGAATTAATTGATTTGATTCGTGTCAAAACTGGCGACAATTTACCCGCAGTATTGGTTACAGGTGACATGATTCTCAAGAAGAAAGAATCAGAATTTGAAAACTGCACCGTGCTCAACAAACCAATGGATGTCGAGCAACTGGTTTCGACTATCAAAAGCGTTGACGCGCGATCCAATTGAGAGAACACGACGCGCGGGCGTCTGTCGGATAGTCGTTAAATTCGTAAACCGTTTTGAGTTATTCGGCAAACCAAAAACGACAATGCTCTAGATCGGATTTGCTAAAACCGACGGCGCGGACTTGGGATTCTTCTTTTTCTTTGAGCGCCAGATGTAACCGTCAACGATAAAGTGGTGAAGATTAATGGTGGCAACGGTCATCAAGATGGCATCTTCCAATTTGAACCCAAACGGGACGTACATCCACGGCCAGGCGAGGAACAGAACCAAACCCAATACGATACTCATGCCGTAAAACATCAACACATGAAAGATTTTGCCTTTGTTGTTGTCGGGTCGAGCCATGTTGTCGTTGGTATGAACAATCACGACGATCACCAAGTATTGAAGTGAGTGAAAAATCGTCGCCCAAAACCAAGCGTCACCATACGAAAGCGCGACCCACCAAAGTCCATTGGTTCCAAGTATCACCCAGGCAATCAATGGAAGACGTTTCCCTTTATCGCCCAGTCGAAAGTAAGCCAATACAGGCAACGCAAACACCAAAACGGCCAACACAATTGCCGCGATATTTACATAGACCGCAGCCGTTGGAAATTGCGACATGTCGACGAACCAAGCAAGTCCGGCTTGGTCTTCAACACGGCCCGTTGACGGCGAGCCGAGCAACATGGCGCGAACAAATGGGATCATACAAATGCCCCAGAAAATCCTCTTGTCGTTCTTGTCAAGAATCACACCTGACCGATAACAATACATCAGCGCCAGGCCATAGGCTTGCGCAGCATAATGGTACGGCGACCAAGTCAAATACAACGACCAAAGATGCTTGCCAAGAACATCCGGCCATTGAATACATAATGTCGTGATGATCAGTGCGATGACCGGCAATGCGTAGGACACCGCCGCGCGCGATGGGATCTCGCCAGGTTTCGTGTAGAGCCGAACAGTAGATGACGCAAAGTGCGCATAGTTAAACAGAAGAAAGATAATGATTTTTACCTGGAAACTGCCAGGCGTGATCGATGGATCAAGCAGCGCCCAAATCACAAACGGAACACTCAAGCCTGAACCAATAAGCAAATAGTCCAGGGCCGGATTCATGTAGCAGCGGCCAATCAGCGGAGACCAACTCCGCTTATTTGGGACTGCTGTTGAGGGTGAGATTTGGGTTGCCATCGAACTTAACCTTCCGTGGTTACATTTCTAACGCGACAATCCATCTACTAACGAGAGGCCTATATAAAGTCCGTCGAGGTCGCGCTCGAGTGCTTGCATGCGGCGGTAGAATACAGAAATGGCGGGTTTACGTAAACTGATATTTTCGCATGTTTTACTGGGGATTCGCATTGAATCGTCGCCCTAAACGAGAGCCCGACCAACATTCAAACCTGACACGCAGAAGCAATAGCTAGCGAGTATCTCAAGGCAAAACAAAATGCTTGATTATCTCGCAGAAAAATGCGACACACATCTTGCGCGGCAGACAAAGTTGACTACTCACTGACCGAGCAATAGCGGTCGTCTTCGTCTGACGCGCCTTGTCCGTCTTCCACATTCGTCTCGATTGGCAAAGCAGAAATTTGCTTGGCGACATCATCGGAAAGATAGTGGTAATGCAAGTCAAGTTTTTCGAGCTTCAAGACTTTGTCACTATTAAGAAGTGCAGTTGCGCCTTTGTCACCGAGGCAGCCAAGTGAAAGATCCAAAACTTTGATTTTGTCCAAAACAGGCGCATCAGCGACAAGCGCGGCGACGTCGTCAGCACATACGCAATTCCTCAAACCCAGGTACTGCAAGTTAGGAAACAGAGTATCGGACATGAAAGGTTTGAAGTCATCGGCGGACCCGTCCCAGCCATAGTTACTGTCTCCCGAATAAATTTCCAAGTGTTCAAGGGCAGGAAGATTCGCGTTTGCAATTTGCCCAATCACTTCAGCCTTGAGCCCACCTGTTTCGATGATCAACTTCTTGAGGTGGTTACTTTCGATTTTGCCAAGACTAAGCGACCCTCCACCTCGAACACGAAGAATTTCAAGTTTCGGAAACGCTTGAAAAAATGGGGATAGGTCCGTTTGAACAATCCACGAGATTTCACAATCTTCAGCAGTTACATCACCAAAGAACAGGGCCGTTAGGCTTGGAAGTTGATCCGCAGCGGCAACCAATCGCTCTACCAATTCGTTTGGCGGCGTTTCAAACATCTCCTCAGACCAAGGCCCGATCACAAGAGTCGTTATTTGATCGGCTTTTGGGTCTTCGAGCAGCGTGGACATCAATTCTTCAATGTTGGTTTCGGAATCGTATTCAACTGCGATTCGAACGGCGCTGGTCGCTGGATCAGGAATCGGATTGTCCGGTTGAACATCCGCAATTTTTTTCCCGGCAAACTCATTATCACGCTCCCAAAACCCCATCGCCCGCTCCCAATTGAAATTTGAAAAGATAAAATCAGAGCAACATTTTTGCCATTATGCGAATCAAATTGCAAGCGACTCGCCAAGCAAAATGGTTAAAAATATTTATTCAGGAACATGAAATATGTCATTTGATGAAGGTTTTGTCGAAGAAGTTCGTTTGAACCCGAAGGACGATAATGCGCGGCTGATTCTGGCAGACTACCTGGAAGAATCAGGCGACCCGCGAGGAGAATTTATTCGCATCCAAATCGAGCTGGCTGGTTTGGAACCAATGGACAAAAAACGTCGGGCGTTAGAAGTGCGCGAATCGGAATTGCTTGAAGACCACGGCGAACATTGGTTGGAGCCGCTACGGAACCTGGGCGCCGAAGGAGTTTCAGTTCGATGTTTTGAGCGTGGCATGGTCGAACGCATCAAGATCTCGGCTGAGAATTTTTTGGCAAACGGAGCAGAGTTGTGTCGAATCGCTCCTGCGTTTCATTGCTTGCAATTGCAAAAAATGACCGAACACATTTCTGCTTTGATTACATATACGATGCCGCAGCAGATCACGAGTTTGGATATTAGCTCGCAGCGACTGGGAACCACTTTCGAAGGGCCAAGCCCGCCCGGCGGCGAAATTCAATTCACACTATTGTGTCAGTCGCCTTGGTTCGGGCAGTTATCGGAGCTTAATTTAACTTCCAATCGACTTAGTGATAGCGCTTTGTCATCGTTCAATTTTTGCGATCTGTCCAAGCTCAACGTACTTCAGTTGAGCGGCAATCGATTGTCAGGCGAATCGATCTCGAACTTGATAACCAATCAACAGAATAACATGCAATCCAGTCTTCAATCATTGTCATTGGGGCTTAACCAATTGAAAATCGGCGACCACCGGATCCCATTTGAACAACTAACGAATCTTCGCTCGCTCGACATGGCTTCGTCTCGCCACGACGATGAATTGTTCGCCAAAAATTTTTCCGTCGGAAGTTTTGACACGCTGGAGTCGTTGGTGTTGCGTGGAAACCGCTTGACTGCAAAAACAGCAGAACTTTTGTGTTCACCTGGAAAATTTGAAAACCTTAAGCACCTCGATATTCGCAATACCATGATCGCAACAAACCAGACGAGAGAAAAGTTTCGCGATGGGTTGATTGTTTAAACACATCGGACTGCGTTTTGTGGCCTTTATCCAACGCAATGCTGAGCAAAAGCGGGCCTCAACTCAAATGCGTCCTGATCTCCGATTCATAAGTATCGTTCCCTTTGTGCTCTACATTGGGAATCAAATCGCCAAACGCGTTGACCTCCAACACGACGTGACTATCGAACTCTGCTCCAATCGCAACGTCGACTCCAGCGTATAAACTGCGAGGAAAAAGAGTCATCACTTTCTCGCAAGTCGCCATGACTTCGTCCCAATGCGAACCCAGCTTCGTTTTGACTTGATCCAAATTGCCGCGACTATTTCCAAGATGCAAATTGGTCATCGGTGATTTGCTTTGCCGAACCACGGCGTGTCTTGCTTCGCCGCCAATCACGACGACACGCAGATCAAAAGCCTCCACCGCGCCACGGGCATTCTCAATTGTCGCTTTGTCAAACCACTCTTCAACATGAACCGTTTCACGACAAAGTACATTGATCAGATCGCAAATGTCATCTTGATCAACATAAGTCCGCACACGAAGCGAATTATAAAGCCGAATTTCACCGCCCACTCGCTTCAATTCCACTGACGTGATGGCACGTTGGAAATCGCCCCTTACTTCAAACGCAACGACCCCTGATGCCGAGGATCCGTTTGCGATTTTGATAAACACCCGTGAGACTTGCTCTTCCTTCATACGGGCGAGCAAATCTTCGTACGATTCAACATGGCCAATCGACGCCGGGATCGGAATATTGGATTGAGCAAACAGCTTGTGACACTCGATTTTGTCAAACATCGTCGTAATTTCACTCGGCCAGTTCATCACACGAATTTCTGGGTGCTGGGCCAGCGTAGATTCCCAGCGCGAAAGTGCTTCCCGGTATCCGAGGTACCATTGGCGAGGATTGCGAATCAATCCGAGATCATTTTCTAACGCGTCGATTTCGTCAGCGCACATCGTCTGATAGTCTGCGCTCTGTTGGTCAGAAAATTGAGCGCCCAACTGCAGCAGCAATTTTTCAACAGCAAAATTCTCGCCAGGACTTTCGATCCGCAGCAAAGAATCTTCTTGCAAGACACTGCCAAGCTCAATCTGTCCGCTCAATAACTCTTCATAAGAAACCACAATCGCGAACGGCAAACCACAACGCGACAATGCGGATTGGAAATACTGCGCCCGGCGGTTTTCCGGATTGGCAATCAAGATGTAATTGCCGTTCACGATTGCTTCGCTGTTTCTAGCTGCCAAATCGCTTCCCTGGGAACACGCTCCATCAGACCGTCGCCAAACACATCGTAAAGTTCGCGCTCGTGCATATGCACATAGCCGATATGACATCCGCAGGTTTGATTCGTGCAAGGTCTGGCTTTTAAAGCGGACTCAAAACTTCCATCGTAAAGGTTGCCGATCACTTGTTTGATAAAGTGACATCTTCGAACGTCTCCATCACCATCGACCGAGATCACGGTTTCGCCAGTCCGGCAAGCTTTTCCTTCACTTGGATGGCGCACATTGTTGATCGGGAAAAGCGGATCGATCGCAGACCAATGCTCAAGGTCGGCGAGAGAATAATACTTGCCATCGTTAGTCCGTTGATCATCGGGAGCACTTTTGTAAGCGTTGACCCATAAATAAGTTTCTGGCGAAAGCCGTTTTCGTAACTCGGCAGCGTCGGCCATATACTCGCGCAGCCCCACGATCCCAACGCTGTAGTTAACTCCGATTTGATCAAGCTCGCGACAACGAGTCACGAATTTATCCATTGAGATTTGAGTCGGATGCCAAGTGCACCATAAACCGGTGGCGGACAGATCACAGTCGCGAATCCAACCCAAACCACAAGTCAAATTGGTCTGGATTGCAATTTTTTCGATCTGCGAAAGGTTGCTCAATCGAATCATCGCCTCGCGATACCAGCGGCGGGTGAGTCCTTCGCCCCATGGCGTAAACAGAATCGAGAATTTGTCTTGCTCGCGATCAACGACCCAATCACAAAACCGCTCAAGTGCCTTTCGGTCGACGGCCAACTCCTCCGCCGATTCAAAACGTTTTGCGAACGGGCAATAGTGGCAATCGTAATTGCAGCTTGAAAGCGGACCACGATAGAGAATTTTGAGATTCAAACTCATCGGCACTCGTAACTTTCCATTCGCTTATTCACCGTTTGCGAATAAAGCCAAGGTCCGATCGCGTCCGACATTTCGACGCCGCGAGGCGTGAGCACGATTCGCTGATCGTCGATCACTGCCAATCCATGTACCGGAAGATCAGCAAGCTCTGGCAAGTCCGTTAATATATCAGTGCCAAACTCGTTGAGATAATCAGTTCGCGAAAGGCCTTCAATTGGCAGCAAAGAGAGTATCGCATATCGCCGCCGCTGGTCCTCTGCGTTCAAACGAAAACCGTAATCGGCACACGCAAACTGGTCTTTGTCACGACCGATATAATCGTGAATGATCCCCAACACAGCCTTTGAATTTACCGCATACTCAGACGAATAATGCAGGTCTCGTGTGTACGAGCGGGCTCCGCTTCCCAAACCAATCATCCCATCGGATTGGCAGCGGTAGATCGTGTCTTCGGCACTAACGTGATCAGCGCGGCGAAACATTCGAAGCGACTTTTGCTCGTAACCCATCTCAGCCAAACGATCTCGCGCCGCGCGATAGGCTTCCAGTCGCTGATCGTCCCATGTTTGCTGCTGGGATTCGGAAAGCTCTGTCAGATGGCCGACTTTATCAAGCCCCGTCAATTGGCGGACGTAAAGCGGATAAATAAAAATTTCTTCCGGTCGATAGGAAATGGCTTCATCTACTGAATTCATCCACTGCTCAAGTGTTTGATTTTCTCCTCCGTAGATCAAGTCGATATTCAACGTTTCGAAATTTGTTTGGCCGAGCGCCTCAAGTGCGCGGCGGACTTGATCTGGTTTCTCTGGCCGGCCGATCGCGTGGGCTTCTCGGTGGTTGAAGCTTTGCACACCCATGCTCAACCGATCGACGCCAAACTGCTTTAGTAGCTGAAGTTTTTCCAAATCAATCGTCGCGGGTGAAGCTTCAAACGAAACTGGAATCGAATCCGGCTCGGCGCCCATCACATCAACAATGATCTCAAAAAGTTCAGCCAATTCGTCATTGTTCAAATAGGTCGGCGTTCCTCCACCGATCGCCATTTGTGCAAATTTGCCTGCGGGAATCGAGTCGCGAACCGTTTCAGCTTGTCGCCTAAGCGCGGCCAAATATTGCGTTGGAAGATCTTTGTCTGGCTGGGCGTGAGTGAATAGATTACAGAACCCACACCGAAATTCGCAAAAAGGAATATGGAGATACAGGTACAGCGACTCGACATTTTCGTCTTTCCAAACGTCGGCCAATGGCAGCGCGGGTTTCAACGCTCGGTACGCCGTTTTGTGCGGGTACGAATAGGTGTAGGCGGTGAAGGGTCGCTTGAACATTGGAGCTTTGTAAGTTCAAAAAATGAATTCAGCGTATGGTACGTTCCAGACGACTGGATGACAAATGCGATGTCCGTAATAGCCGTCTTCGCCGTACGCAGTCCCGTGATCACTGGTCAAAATGCACAACGTTTGATTGCGATCTGCCGGGGTTGCTTGAGGATCGTTTGACTGGCCGTTACCCAGCCGCCGATTCCTAAACGCATCAAACAACCGTGGCAATTGCGAATCGACGTAGGCCAGAGCCGCGGCTTGGGTTGCCGGCGAGTCTTCGTTTTCTCCTTCGACGTAGATGCAATTGGGCTGGTGCAGGGCGGAGATGTTGATGAAGAGGAAAATGCGCTTGTTGGGTTCAACTTTTTTAAGACTTTGGAGTGCGACGTCGATTTGATTTTTGGTGGAGTCGCGCTCGGTCACGCCTAACTTTGGGCTCCAATGGCTTTGAGCAAAACGATCTGGCAACACGCATCCCAGCGGAGTCAGTTTGTTGAAGAACCCAACACCTCCGATACAAACGGTGTGATAGCCACGATCAGCCAACCCTTCGATCATGTCAGGCGCTTCGAACACACAAGTACTCTCAGTTGTTGTTTCGCTTCCTAAAAATTTGGCGGCAAACAAACGGGCATGTTGGCCTGGCTTGGCGGGTGTTGGCAGGAACCCGGCAAAGAAAGCTTGATGAGCCGCAAACGTAAAATTTCCGGGCGTATGCCGATGCTCCCATTGGCCATTGGGAACCACGCCCTGCAAATTTGGCGTGAGACCACTTTCCATCGCCGTGCGAGCGACATCCAAACGAAGCGTATCGAGAGTAACGAACAGGATATCGTGCGTCCCAACAATTTCGTTTGCGTTGATCATGGTGATGAAATACGACGGCGTGAATGAAATACGATTGGCTATTCTATCACACAGGTCGACGCGTCATTAGACGCAAAGAAGAGCAGGAGCTTTGTTTACTTCGACGGCTAATCAATGCTGATTCGCGCAATTCGTGGTGTCCTCGCGCCGTGGCTCACAGTTACGATTTAGAACGACGTTTTAAAGAAAGCGTCCAGAGATCAACGTTTGGCAACGGCAGCGGGATCGACCCTTAGAATTATTGAAGCCTTCTCTCCAGGCTTAAAACGTTTGACGTCTTTACTCAGGTATCTGCTGTTCATCGCGTTGACCCTATACGCCAAGCGAAGATTGACACCAGTCATTGCTTGAAATTCAAATTCGCCTTTGGAATTTGTTGTTGCTGTGCCGCAGATGATTCTCCTCGCTTCTATAGTTTTCTTGGCTCGCGTTGCAGGAAACACGCGTTCAATTTTGACTTTGACCTCATGAATCAGCAAGAGTTCGACACCAGCAACTTCCAAGGGCTTACCTGCGAGATCCATTAGCTGCCCATTCACCGATTCAATGGGTGCGAGTTTGACGGTGCAGGGGAGTTCAGATGGGCCGTGAACAAAAGCCAAACCGCCAAGTTTCTTTTGTTGATCAAAACCCAATACAACAAAGTTCGGGCGAACATCGGAATTAACCGCCCACTCGCCTCTTGCACCCGATTGTGTTTTAAACTCGTGCGATCGGTATTGATAATCCACAACGGTGATGTCGGCCTTTTCAACTGGTTCACCAATTTTATTTACAACCCTACCCAAAATCTTCTGCTCGCCCGCCCATTCGTAGTGAGCACTAAACGTCAACGGACGTTCATTTTTGACTTCGGCATAGATCTGTTTTTGCACCTTGCCAGTTCTGGATTTAAAAGTCCATTTCCCCTTGCCGACCCCAAACTTGACTTGCCCATCGGAATCGACTCTTAAGTATCGCCGAAAACTTATAGTGGCCTTCCTAACCTCCAGGTTCTGCTCTATTAAAACATCGCCTTGCAAAACTGGAGTCCGAGACTTTCCTTGAGTAACGTTAACAGTGATGGGCGTTGAAGGGTACAGTTTCAGTTTTACTGGAGCATTGGAGTTACCGCTTTTGTGAACCAAAGTTGCGCTGACGATGCCACTTGACCACTTATCCCCCATCGCAACGACGTGATACTCAAGTCCAGGCAAGACAGCCGCCTCAAACTCTCCTTGTGAGTTCGTTAGTGACGTAAATTTATGAAAACCAGTTGCATCATCGAACGCGTTTCCCTGTACAACAATTCCCTTCAAATCAGATCCTTTTGAAGCGGCTGGCGCGACGGTCTTGCCAATCACATCTATTTTGGGCTGTTGCTTTACAACAACAAGTTTCTGGTCATTCGCTCGCAGTTCTTCTGTCGAACTCCCTGACCCATTTCTAGCGTGGCGGTAATTCTTGTCTATCTTCGTTGGAATAAACCAATTCTTGGGTTCGCTCGGAATCCAGTTGAACGTCGCCACGCCGTCTTCGTTGGTCTTTGCATGCGATTCGGGAATCGGCGGGAAGAATTTGCGGTTGCTATCTCCTTCGATCCGAAAGTAAGGAAAGATTTCAAAATCGGTAACGGGCTCTCCGTCTTCTGTACTGACCTCTACTGTGCAAGTTCGAGATGGAAGTAAATCGAGCGTCAATTGCTTAGGTTGCTTTTCACGCGCGCTCTCCAGGGAACTGGTCTCGACGGTCGGATACCAAAACGCGGCCCCTTGAAGGTGAAACACCCATATTGAATCGATTGGGTCTGAAAAGGGAACTCGCAATGTCGCCATTCCGTTTGCATCAGTTCTAGTCTTCCAATCCCAGTCACCAAGTACAACAGCGCCCGAAACCGGTTTGCCTTTGTGTTGAACTTTTACAGTCGTCGTGAGGCATTCTTCTAATTGAATCTTCAATTCGCTTGGCGTCAGCGGTGGTGCGTTGGGCCTAACTTGCGCAGATCCAACAAGAGACGAATCAGGATTTACAGCAATCAATCGTCCACCGTAGTAGGCGTCTGGAATCTCGAACTCAAATTGACCTTTAGAATTGCTGGACGTGGTCATGATGTGCTTTTTCGCATAATGGGTATAAGTCAATTTGCATTTCGAAACTGGCTTTCCATCAACTCCCAGAACCTCGCCCTTTACTGTCCTTAGCTCTTGCTTATCACCTTGGCTCGCGGTTGCGAATGAAATGCCACATGCAAGCGAACTCGTCATGAGCAAGACGATCAGCGACAAAACTCCAAGCCACGGTGGCGCGTTGGTTGAGCAATCTCGGCTCTCGCTGACGATCCGGCCAATCCGGCTTTCCAATGAACCCTTTCTTGATGCCATGCCGACTGCAACATGCTTGGTTGGATTGACCTTGGATAAACTTGCGATCTTAAAAAGCGTCTCTCCGTAAGCAACTGCACCTCTAGAAGCCAATACAAAATTGTCACAAACGTCTTCTCGCACGTTGTTAAGGTAGTGGTTACAGACGTGCAAAAGCGGCACTGGCCAAAATAAGCAGGTGACCACCGACTGAAGAAACAAAACGAGAGAGTCACGCCTGATTACGTGAGCCAATTCATGTGTCACAACGTCAATCATCTCATCTTCTTTGAGCTTTTGTGAAAGCGAATTCGGCATGACAACTGCCGGGGAGAAAATGCCAGCTGCGATTGGAGTCTCAACATCTGAAGAGAGCAGGAATCGTGGTTCACTTTTGATTTGAAGTTTTTGGGTGGCGTCGTAAAAGAGCCGTACTAATCGTTTGTCCGAAACCGGAGAGGCTGAACCCAACGTACGCCACGTGACTGCAATCCTGCGAAACAGGCGTATCAACAGCATGCTTGAGATGACCATCCAGATAGCAATTAAGACACTGGGCCAGCTTGCATTGGCAAATGTGAACTTAACTTTGACCCAAAAGTTTGAATAAGAACTTTGCGAGCCCTTTTTAATTGTCGGTAGCGTCAACTCTTGAGTTTGGCGCGATTCACCGACTTGCTCGTCCGGAATATCAATGATCTCTTTGACTTTCGAAGGTGCCGGCTCGGAGCCCAATTCGACGGTGGACGCTGTTTCATTGATTTCGAATCCCGACTCGGGCAACAAAGCTACCGTCTCGGAGTGCGAGGCCTGCAAACCTGCCACCACGGGCACTCGAATCAAACTGATTTCAGCCAAAGAAAACCCGATTGCGATCACAGGCGAAAACAAAACAGCTGCCAACGCAGTGACTAGAACAAGATGTTGAAACGAGGCACGACCACGTAAAGCCGTGACACCCACAATTCCAATTGCACACACAAGTGTGACTGCGACCAGTGTTAAGCCAAAAAGCAAAACGGAATTTTCAAATAACACCATCGGATTGCACCTACTTCAATTTTGATATTGTTGAATTTATGGGTTCGCTCGTCCTATTTATTTTTCTTTCTCGCTGCTTTGTTTAAAAGCTTTCGGATTCTCCCAAGTTCGCCATCAGACAATTCGCGGTTGTCCAGCAAAGTACTAACCAACATCTCCGGCGAACCACCGCAGGCTTTGTCGACTACACCAAGAACTTTCGCAGCAATCGAGGCTTCCTGAGGTTGAGTCGCTGAGTAAAGGAATGTGCGACCTTCTTCGCGATGCACCACCCAACCCTTTTCTTCCATTCGTTCCAACAAAGTACGTACTGTGTTCTTGGCAACCTGCTTATTCGCTGACAATTCCTCTCGAACTTGGCTGGCGGAGACCTCGCCTCTTTTCCAGACAATTTCCATAATCTCCTGCTGAGCCGGAGACAGCTCCGGCTTTTCAACGACTTTCTTCTTACGTCTTTTCATCCAACTACCCCCTACATGGCTACGAACCGTAGCCATCAATATGGCGACACGATGTAGCCATGTCAAGTCAGAGAAAAGAGAATTCGCTTTTTTGTTGCTCGTCTTTGGCACACGATGGGTAATCGAGCAAAACGCATGACGCTGGGGAGTCTCGAATGCGTACTTCGCTAACTGAAGAACCGTTGGAAATAGTGTGGTGCTTAAAACCCAGACTGCTTAGACAAACGATCAGGCTGCTGGCCCCAACTAAAAGCGATAAAGCTGTTGCCTATTTGAGATACGAAATTCAACGGGCAATCAATCGACTTACCGCCATACCCAAAGTCTCGCTTGAACGATGGGGCCATACCGTTGGTAAAGCCATAAACGAAAACATGCTCACGCAAGCGTGAGCATGACGAAAATTCAATTGAGACGGGACATTTATTTGATTGTGACTTGGATGTTTAGGAC
>CAYZGP010000034.1:48292-50245 GCA_964478065.1 uncultured Pirellulaceae bacterium | reverse complement strand
TTAGTCAACAAAGCTGTTTGAAATTCCATTTTCTGCGTCGAGCGATTGACGGCAATCCTGCAAGTGTCAGGTCGTGCCTACGGCGCCTCTAAATCGTCACTAAAGTTAAACGTACAGATAGCTCGTGACTTCAGCTTGGTGAATCACAGTTTACTTCCTGGCACTTGCCGGAATCGTGAGTTCTGGTGGCGGGTCCAGTTTACCACTTATTCCATCGGCAGTTTCCTGGTCATTCATTCCCGTAATTCCGTTGGGACGTTTGGTATTCTTCTTCGCTACATCGTCACGGTCGGGACACCCTGTAAACATCGCGAGCGAAAGAGAGAACAGTCCCACAAACAATAGTCGATTCATTTGAAGCTCCTCCAATAAGACCATAAATAATGACGAGATACGCACCTGCACTGCGTCCTCATACTCTATACGGAGTTCAAATAGAAGAAGGTCGGAGCCTTTAGCGAGTAAAAGGTCCTTTAGCTAATAATCGTAATTGTTTAGAATCGAGCTAATGATCCGCAATAGGCCTAAACAGTCTGGCTCGATGGATTCCGTTTTGATCGAACCCAGTCGAAGCCGAATTTTGAGTTGCAGTCGGTTTGAATCGCTCGCAGTTGCCTTCTTCCAAAGTTTTAATACCTAATTAAATGTCACTTCCAATCGTAACGCTGAACAGTGACGAAAAGTGGGACTGCCATCAGTGCGGCATTTGTTGTCGTGGGAGCTTGGTGCCGTTGAGCAAACGAGATGCTGAACGGCTGCAAAGTCAAAAATGGGAGAAGCAGCCAGGTTACGAGAATACGCCGATCATGGTCCCGCATCGTGGGGCAGAAAGTAAGATGCGATTGGCCCATCGCGCTGATGGATCCTGCGTGTTTTTGAAGGAAGATGGCCTGTGTCTTATTCATTCGATGTTGGGCTTAGAGGCCAAGCCAACGATCTGTCGAACTTTTCCGATGCAGTTGATCCCGCAGGATAAGCACGCGGTTTTGACCTATCGCCGTGCATGTCCATCGGCAGCGGCCGACTTGGGTATGCACATCAAAGATCGTGTTCCTGGAATCAAGGCGTTGGTGAAAGACAAACGCTTGAAAGCAGAGCCGATTGTGCCCCCGCTTTTAAAGTCTGGAGAAAAACGAGATTGGAAAACGATTCGAGTTGTTTTGGATTCCGTAGGAAGTTTGCTTCGCGATGAACGGTATCCTCCCGTCCGAAGAGTTGTTCATGCGTTGCGATTTGCAAGAAACATCGACGCTGCAAAGTCCAAGCGTTTAAGCGACAAGGAGGTAGCGGATCTTGCAAGAACAGTTGCCGAGCTCGCTCCCGAAGAGTCAAAGCCCTTTTTTGACGAACGCAAATCGCCCAAAGGAATCTCGAAATCTTTGTTTCGGTTGATGGTAATGTCTTGCGTGCGCCTTCATCCATATTGCCGGCACGAATCGAATTGGGCCACACGTTTTGATTTAGCAAAAACGTCTTTGAAGTGTTTTCGAGGAAAAGGCCCTACGCCAGACATGGGAGACGCGTTTCCAAAATCGACATTCGATACGCTAGAGCAGCCGATCGGGATTAAGCCACCCGAAGTTTATCTCCCGCTTACTCGATTGCTTGAAACGATGTCGGAATCGTTTTTATATGCACTGGCTAACCGCAACGGCTGGACGGTGACTGACAGTATTCGAGGATTGGCGCTGCTGTTTCCAATGGGCATGTGGCTGCTTCGTTGGCAGGCCTCCAGCCATGAGCCGACTGTGGAGGACATGTTAAACATTGTGGTTGCACTTGATCGAAGTCAAGGCTATCAGCCTCTTGGTGGCCGCCAGCAGCGGTTGAAACTTTCGATGTTGGGTTTTAATGGTGAGCTTGAGCGTCTCGTGGTTTGGTACGTGAGTTAATTACTCAAGGCTCAGTGTTCAATTTTGTAGGATGGACATTCTTTCTTGTCCGTCTTTTCAG
>CAYZGP010000034.1:36972-48192 GCA_964478065.1 uncultured Pirellulaceae bacterium | reverse complement strand
AAGGCTCAGTGTTCAATTTTGTAGGATGGACATTCTTTCTTGTCCGTCTTTTCAGGTTCATGAACGTTGGGCAGAAATGTCCACGCGTCTTCATCTGAAACAGCAATTAGCCACGAAAGTGGCGACAGGATGTAGCCCAATGGCGCAAGCCATGGACATTGTTTGGAGTAAATCATAGAGCCACGATAGCGGCAGGAAATTACTTCACGTGAGTATCATCAAATGACAAATATGAAAAATGAGATCACGAGTGAACTGGGGCACTGCGCCGTAATCGTGCCGCGCGAAAGGCTTGCGCTGGATGCGTTTCCGCAGGGATGGGGAATCCGGATCGACGTGGATTCATCCTGTGATCTTGGGTCTAACAAGCCGCCGCTCTGCTGACAGAATTAAAAGAGTCTTATGGATTTGTCTTGCTGGTCTGTGAATCGCTGCGCGATCGCGGACAAGACGTCTTGCTGCTGGCCGAGCATTTCCTGAATGAGTTTTGCAGCAAGGCCCGCCGCAAGCCGATGCAGTTTTCGGCGGCGGCCAGGAAACGATTGCTCGCTCACGACTGGCCGGGTAACGTTCGCGAATTACGAAACATGATGGAACGTTTGGCTTATCTTTCACAGAACGATTCGGTGGCCGCCGACGATCTGGCGTTTATCATGTCGCCCCGCGCCGAAGGCTCAGGTGCGCTCGATTTCGAAGGCCCGCTCAACGACGCCACCAAGAACTTTCAGATTCAGTACATCGAACAGCAAGTCAAACGGGCCGGCGGCAACATGACCGAAGCCGCCTCGCGTCTCGGACTTCATCGCAGCAATCTCTACCGCAAAATGCGGCAACTCGAAATGGACGGCGGAGACGACGAGTAGGTTGTGAGCGGCAAAGCGCTAGACGCCTCTGTGCAACTAATCCTTCTCGCCTTTGTCACCCTCGCCGTCTTTGCGTCGATTCAACATCCGTTTCTCAACCAATTCCTTGAGCGACTCCAGTTCGATAATCTCATTACTGACCTTTCTGCGTTGCTGGGAAATGGCGTCGTGATCGGCCGTGAATCGCTTCTTTTGATCGTTGAGCTTGTCTATCTTCTGCATTAGCTCGCCCATTCTCTGATACCCCGCGAACATCTCCTCGGCCAACTTGATGCGAGCTTTGATCGGGGCGATCTTAAGTCGTGTGTCGGACAATTCTCTTGACGAAACTGTCTTGGATTGCAGTTTCTCGATTTGCAGCTCCGACTGTGCGGCCTCCAGCTCAATCATGGAAATCTTTAAAGAGTATTCGGCGCGATTGACTTCCTGATCCGACATGCTGCCTTTTGCATACAGCTTCTTGGCTTGTTTGGCTTCTTCACCGGCCAGGTTCACTTTTTGTTGTGCCGATTGGACTGCAGCTTCTTTTAAACTAATGCTCAACTTGTGGATCTGTGCCTCGGTCGAAGACATAGCCGCCGCTTCAATCGCATCGACTGTGCCCTCAAGTGCAGCCAATTCCAATCGTGAATCCAGCAACTCTTCCATCAGTCTTCCCGACAACCGCGACAAGGTCGCCTTGTCCATTGGCTGGGTAAGCTGAACCGCGATTTCTTCGATCTGTTTATCCAGTGATTCTGATACCGCCTGAGCGTGTTCGAGTTCGCCAGTGTATTTCGCTTCTATTCTTCGCTTCTGCTCAAGCATCCAGTCGAGAACAACAACATTGCTTTCTACTGTCGACTCCGTTGGTGTCGAGCGCTTGTCGTTCAGATAGCCTGGTGGATACACCTTGAGTTCTCTGAGCGGATCCTGGGCTGCCAGACTCGCGCAGAAGAGCAAACACAGGATCCCGGCGGACAAAGTTGTTTGAATGGTCATGATTACCTCAAAATTCGTTGGTCGATGTATTGTTGTAAAAGCTCGAAAAGCCATCGCGACTGAGACTTTCCCGTTTCAGCTGATGCTCCAGATGCCGCTCGATGGATCGAAGCCGCTCCAGCCTGGCTTGCGCCGCCACCAGCTCTTTTTTCGTTTGATGTAACTCCAACTCAGCCAAGTCTTCTTCAAAGTCGTTTGCCAGAAAATCCGACTTACGATCCGCCACGCGATCCATGTTGTCGAAGCTCCCGGCTTCTTCACTCCTGCCAGCTGGTAACCCAACTCGATCATTTTCTTCATCACGGTCATTTTCCACTGATTGATGAACAACATTCGTCGGTTGGTTCTGGTCGCGACCCTCAGGCCAAAATACGAACACGCACATTAGCGCCAGCGCGCCCGATGCGACGAGCAGACCACTCGCGCGGTGGCGTCGTTGGTGACCCAGCCGATGACGCGCCGTAACCGCGCGGGCCATTTGGTTCGCTCGATCCATTCGGTCCGCGCCGTCCGACCCAATGTTGACCGGTTGGTCCGTCGCTCGCAGCCGGCTGCCAAATTTCGGGTCAGCCAATTCGCCTTGTTGGTTTTTAGTTGCCTTCTGTCGGTTACTCGTCACCCGTCTGCTCCATAAAGCGTTTTATTTTCTTCCGCGCCCGATGCAATTTCACATGCAGTGTCTCCAATCGAATTCCCAGCGCGCGAGCGACTTCGTCACCCGGCATCTCCTCCATGTAAAACAACACGATCGCCGCGCGGTCGTCCGGTTTGAGCTGCTCCAGGGCTTTTCTTAACTCCGGATCCTGCGGCACCGCTGGGTCTTCGAAAACAGCAGGGCCAGTCTCCGAGGTTTTCGTCATCGTCAACACGGCAGCCAGGCCCTCAAGTTTTCGTCGCATGGCCGCGCGAGCGCGAAAGTGATTGCGACACCGGTTCACCGCCAGACGTCTTAACCAACCCTCGAGTGAACCGTCTCCACGAAACGAGTGCCCCCGCTGCCAAACCGACAACAGGATTTCCTGGTACACGTCGTCACAATCGGAATGCCAGGCCATCAAGCGCCCGACCAGGCGCGCCAGCGTATCACCATGCTGAACAATCAACTCGCTCAGCGCAGATTGGTCGCCAGCAGCCACGCGCTGCATGAGAATCTGATCCGCCGAGGTCACTCCCTCCTCGGACGTTTCGGCCTGCGCTTGTACCGCCCGGGCTTTCAGATTCACAATCAGCTCGCTCATGGTTACCGCTTAAATGTGACATTCACCCAAAAGACACCTGCCGGACAATTCACCTTACAGGTCGCTATCACGAATTCCAAATTTTGCGGATCCCGCGGCGAACTTGTGCCAAATGACGGTAAACCGCTTGGCTGTCGATAGACAATCGGGGCCCGATCTACCAAATTAAAGTCTCGGCGCCGGGGCAAACAAAGCGCGCCTACAGGGAACAATCATGAACGGGAAACAAATGGCGAATTGGAAACGCCCCATTTTGAGAATCGCCACATTGGGTCTTTTTCTGCTGGCCCCAGTTCAAAACTGCGTTGGCGTTACCCTTCGCGTTCGGCCCATCTGATTTGTTCATGAGCGCATAAAAAAAGTGCGACCATGAAGAAATGGTCGCACTTATATTTCCCGAACCTACAAGTAAATCGTTACTATTTGTAGCCCGCTGGGATTTCTAATTTTGGTGGAGCTGGCAATGCGCCACTTTTACCGTCTTCTGTTTCTGTACCCATGTCGCCGGAAATGCCAGTTGGCTTAGCCTCACTTTTCCCTTTGACGGCTTCGCCACCAGATGCTTCGCATCCTGTGTAAACGGCAAGCGAGAAGATAAACAATCCCGCAAGTAGTAAACGACTCATTTTTTTGTTTCCTTTATAGTTTAAAAAAAGGTTACGACCACAAAGTGCAGTCGTAACCAAATTAACAACATTTAGCCATATGGTATGGTTTAGATATCGTCGATCGAAGCGATTTCGCCATCGGCTTTACCGTGAAGGTTATTCCAAAGGCCATTGTCGATTTGAGATGTGATTTGGTGACCTGAGCCATCGCCAAGAGCGACAATGATCAAGTTACCTGGGTGAAGTGAACCGAACTGGAACCAGCCCTTAGGCTCATTGTCACGACGGAGACCCCAACCAGAAGCCATTCCATCACAGATCCAAGAGTAGTCACTTCGGATACCAGCAACTTCTGTGTTTGATGAAGTTTCAGCGAATGCGATGATGTTTGAAGAACCATCTGTCATAGAGCCAAAACCGTTTTCGCTGCGGTTAGTAAAGATACCAGCACGAGCGTTCCAGAATGCGTTTGGAGTTCCACCTTCGAATGCACCAACACCACCAGCTGAGCTGAGGTAGTTAGTACGTCCTAGGCCAACACCACCGCCTGATGGATCCCACCAGCCGCCGATTGTTGTATTGCGAGCGTAAAGACCAACAAAAACACCAACAGCAGAAACGTGACCAGAGTCAGATGGGCAAAGGAAGCCAGGAATTGTGAAAGTTCCAGCGTTTTCCCAAACTGTGAATGGGTTACCCCACCAGAAGTTTTGGTCACCAGTACGGATCGAACGGTTTGTGTCAAAGATTGCATCCAAGTTGTTTTGCTCGATGAATGGAAGCAAGAAAACTTTTGTACCGATCCAGTTTTCCATGTCCTGACCAGAAATTACAGGATCAAAACCGCGTGTAACGCCTGCAAGAGGAGCAGCAAGAACGGCAGGTGGCATTTCACGGTGAGCACTGTCGTAGTTGTGCGACGCCAAAGCAATTTGGCGAATGTTGTTCATACATTGTGCGCGACGAGCAGCTTCGCGAACTTGCTGAACAGCAGGAAGAAGCATTCCAATTAGGATGCCGATGATTGCGATTACGACTAGCAATTCAACTAGTGTGAATCCGCGACGTGTGTGATGTCTCATAAAACACTCTCTCTAAAAAAGGTTCGATCAATCAAGCAGTTACAAAAAATAAATGATGTCTGCTTTGATCAACCACGAAAATAAAGGATGAAAACAACCATTAACAACTAATTCTATCCCCAAATGTACAAGAGAAAAAGTAAGAAAATCGTTTTTGAACGTAATTTCTCTCTTAAACTGCACTTAAGTGTTATTCGAACCCAATAACTGCAATTTACTGGTTGCTAAATTGATTTAGACACAAAGTATATCGCCATTACGAGTAACTTGGAACCCAGCACATTGGGATTTCTGTAAAAAAAATGATATTTATTAGGAACTTTTTCGATCTGTTTTGGTTCCCTGCCTTAATATGTCGTCAAGATTTAGGGTGTTTTGATACTTAAAACCCGGAATTAGACGTAAAAGTCGACTATCGTGCTTCTCGTATTCTCTGTTTACCGCTTAATCCTGATAACTTCGGTCGCCACAATTAAAGACCCCTTAACAGCCTTGAAATTACAACAATTTGCAAAGTTTTCGTCTTTTTTCCGCGACCTTAGTTTTGGCTGCAATTCATCTCGTGCATGCAAAAATCAGGAAGGCAACATTTGCTGCCTTCGACGACCTGATTGATGGATGGATCGCTGACTACGCTTCGGCAACTTTATCAAACGATATTCCAGTGGAATTCGCTGCCACTGTTTATTTATCGTCCTATCAAAACCTGCCAAGCTGAAATTCGACGTGTGCGGTGTGAGTGTCTACGTAATGCTTCCGAATCATCTCGCGGATTTTGTCTTCTTGCATGAATTGACCTGAATAGCCTGGTTGCGCGTGGTCGATTGTGCCTCGGGCTGCGTTGACGAGGTGTTGAATCAAATCGATTGGATCTTCGTCGCCAACGGCACACCGAACAGTGGTTGGAGTAAGACCAGAATCAGCCAACGCTTTTTCATCCAGTTCGGAGTGAGTTGTTAAAGCGGGACAACTCACGATTGTGTTGGATTGGCCAAGGCTAATCATGTGACCAAAAGTTGGTGAAAGCGAATCAAAGAATTTTTGAAACGCAGTGCGCTCGATCTTACCCATGTCAAAAGTAAACAACGGCGCGGGCAGTCCCAGGTACATCGTGTCTGCACGAACGTCGAAGTTTGGACTGCTTGGAACCGCGTTACAGTTGACTTGAATTTCCGGATGTGAATCGAGAAAGTTGGCAAGAATTTTTGTGTTGATACATTTCCTGAGCATCCGCACAGTTAGTGTTTTCATGCCTTGCATGACTTCGAACGCAGCGTCTGCATTCAGGAACGCACCTTTAACGTAATACACATTCCAAAACATCGTTTGATCCCATGATTGTTCGCCAACCGAATGGCCTTTGGGGATAAACATGTCATTGTTGCGACCAATTACACAGCCAGCGATCACCGCGCCGCAACCACTGAGGTCTTTGGTGTAGCTGTGAATTACAAAGTCCGGTCGCTCTTCGACGTCATCGCGCAATAACGGGCGATACAAAAATGGTGTCGCGACCGTGGCATCGAGAATGACCTTCAATCCGTGTTGATGCGAAATTTTTGAAATGCCTGCCACATCCAAAATGTAGCCTTGTGGGTTACAAGGTGATTCGAGATAGACGTAGATCTTGCGGCCGCTCTTCAAACGGTCTGCGTATTTCTCTTCAACTTCTTTTAGGAACGGCTCAAATTCCTCGCCGGTAAATCCATCAAACGTCTCGACGGCAATTTCGAGGTTGCCGTCTTTGGCATACCAGTCGTGAATCAGTTGATAGGCACCTCCGTAAATGTTTCGGCTGGTGATCAATACGTCGTCGCGACCGAGCAAGTGGGCGAGTGCAGAATCAATCGCGGCCATTCCGCTGTTGAAATTCCAAGCCATATAGTCCGACGCATAGGGGCCGGCTTCCAGGTCAACGATATGGTTGGCAAGGCAAACGCTGGTCGGGTTTAGCAAACGCGAGTAAATTTCAAGCATCAACTCTTTGCCGCGAAACGCGTCTTCGATCCACTCGGCACACGCATAAATATAAGTGGCTGTTCGTGTGATGACGGGAGTCGCCGAGAACAGTGCCGTCACATTGTCAAAAACCGGGTAAGGTCCCTTCGCGGACATCGTTTCCGATTTGTAGCCAAGTGATTGGTAGCTTTTTCGAAACGGATGCTGGAGCGTGTCGAGAATTTTTGCTAATTGAAACGAAAGAAATTTTTTCGCGTTGAAGCGTTGGATATGCTGTGACGAGCGGATGCCGCCTTCAAGTTCGTTCGGCCCCTGGTCTTTGATTGCGTCGAGTGTAAGTTTCCAAAGGTGTTGGATGTCGTTTTGTGATTCGTACATCCGCTCAACAACACGAAGCAATGTCTTTCCGTATTCAGTGTCTTTGTCAATGCAGAAGTGATCCAGTTGCTCGGTTGCCAATTCGATGGCGGTGGTTGCATTGGTTGTATTTCGTTTAGGTGAAAGCTGCTTCATTGGTCGGCCTTAAGAAGGTGTCCTTGTTTCGTCTCGTTGTTTGGTATTGGATCGGTAAATCAAAATAGTGGCAAGATGCACCCTGCCCTGTTTTGTTTTTTGGTTCGTTATCCAGAAAAGTGTTTGCCGCTCGTGGCAAAAGTTACGTTGGATCAATCACGAAGGTGGTGGTTGCAGCCAGAATATGAAATGCGGCTGCCGCTATTGAGCTCCCAAGGCCGCAAGAGATTTTTTTACGAACGCGAGTTGTTCCGGAAAAAGAGGAGCGATTGCCGTATCAGGAAGAATGGTTTGGCTATCAAAAGTCGCTTCGACGTTCTTGCCTGTTTCATGAGTAAAAAATGAAGCACCGATTAGCGAGCTGCCAGTCAGGTCCGCGCCGCGCAAATCGGCTCCTGAAAGATCGGCTCCCTCAAGGTCAGCACCGATAAAATTTGCATTGGAAAGGCATGCGTCGCGAAAATGTGCGTTAGACAAATTGGCTTTCGAGAAATCTGCGTTGGCTAAATTGGCACGCGTAAAGTTCGCGTCTCGCAGCGAAGCACCATCGGCTTTCAAGTTTGCAAGGTCGCGTTCAGTCGCGTCGATGCTTCTCAAATCGCGATTGGAAAAGTTTCTTGTCTCGATCAACCGAATTGATTCGCGCCGATCAATAGTGGGGGCCATGTAACGTTGCTCTTTCCAAGGGTCTGCGCTGTTGTGGTATCCCGATTCGGCTTCCCAAAATCCAAGCCGGTCTTGCGCGAGCAGTTCAATTCGATCCAGCCATTTGACACTTTTGTAAAAGTACTTTCCCGCTGCGATGTTTCGAATAGGCCCGCCATGCCCACGCTCAATTGGCTGCCCGTCTACATTCAACGCGATCAAGGTTTGCAGGTCGATCGCCGTTTCAATGTCGAGCGACGTGGAGTGATCTCGTTTTGAGTTGGCGATGAAGGAAAGGTATTTGGCATCGGCGGTCGGCGCAACAGACTTAAGAATCTCGCTGAGTAAAACTCCCTGAAATTCGACGTCAAGTTTTGACCATCGTGTAACGCAGTGGATGTCGATCGTTTGTGTTGTCTGTGGAAAGGCGCGAAGATCTTCAAGCGATAATTCAATTTCTGTTTCGCACTCGCCGAAGATTCGCAATGTCCAGCTTGAAAGGTCTCGAGAGTCTCCTGGCGCTCGCTCACCGATGACGGGCCATTTACCAGGAGCTACGAGCTGTTGCCCAGGGGGAATTCGTTCTGGATTTGAATTGTTGTTCATTGAGCGACTGGTTGGTCTGGGCTAAATGGGGGCTTGTTTGAATGCTGGTTCGTACGTTGGATCGCAAACACTTTTTCTTGACGGTGAATGTCTTGTCCTTGAAGAATCGCGTTTTTGATTTTGAATATTCGAATCAAAATGGAAGATCAACCAACTGTCAAGTTTTCTTTTTTGGGATAACCAGTTTGCACGATTGTGTGGCGTTCTCCGTTGTTAAGTCGGCCGATTCGACTTTTCGATCAGTTATTGTTATGTCGACGGGGTGAATTGCGGGACAGCAACGAAGATAATTTATACAATGAGTGCATGGTAAAAGCATCGGCCCGTTGAGGAGTCTTGGGGAGAAGCTTTTCATTTTTTTCGGTAGGTACAGTTGGTTCAATAAGGAGTTGTTTGCAATGAAGCGATTTGCAATTTTGTTTGCCGCAGTTTTTGCGGTTTGTTTGATGACCAGCGAGTCACAAGCTCAGTTCTATGGTGGTCGTGGCGGCGGGTTCAATCGTGGCTTCAGCGGTATTAGCATCGGATTCGGCAACAGTTACGGTCGTGGATTCGGCGGTGGTGGATTCGGCTATAGCAGTTTTCGCCCAAGCTACGGCGGATTCAATAGTTTCGGAGGCGGATTTGGCCGACCAGTCTATGGTGGGTACGGTGGATATGGCGGTGGGTACCGTGGATACTCGCGACCCGTCTATAGCGGTTACCGTGGTGGATACGGCGGTTACGGCGGATATGGTGGCGGAAGTTGCCGTGGCTGGTAAACGCGTTTAATCCAGTTATCAAAAAAAGAAAACCACTGGCAAGTTACCAGTGGTTTTTGTTGCTTATACCGCGAGTGTTTATTTTTTGCGACGACTCTGACAATCGTCCCACGCTTTGATGGTCTATCTAGTGCTCAGTCAGGTTGGTGACTGGCTCCATCACTTTTGTGTTTCGCTCAACGGCCAATACGGTTGTTCGTTGTTGCGTGCCATCACGGCTTGATGCAACAACCGGCAGGACTTGGCGTCGATCCGGAAGATCCATTCGCAATGCAAACGTTCCATCGTTTTGAAGTCGAACCGGTTCGCCACCGACGGTAACGTTTGCTTGCGGATCAGTTGACCCGTAAACGATCATATGCGCGTTGACTTGAAAGTTAAAACCGGCGCCGTTTGTGTTGATGCCTGAGCCAAGTCTCTCAAATGCTGGAGCGTGCATGGGTTGACGAGACTTCTCTTCGAAAACCGCTTGAAGGTCAGCTGTAACGGTGTTCTTGTCGTAGCCGCCGCTGAGTGCGTAATACTTTTCAACATCGTTGGTGATGTCGGTCCAATGGTCTTCGAATTCAGTCGAAGTGGCTGACGATGGCGGAGTAACTTGATTGCTTTTGGCGATCAAATGAAACTTGCCGTCGGGAACGGTATAGCCAATTGCGATACGATAACTTTTCTTCGTATCGTCGGTGTTGATGTACCAGTTGTTGACGCCGCTATGGATTTCGATTTCCTGAACGACATTCTCAACGGAGTTAGTGTTTCCGTCGCTTGTGATTTCAAGGAGTCGCAAAACTGGTTTTGCGCTATGCCAGTGACCGGTGAGCGCGACTTTCGCTCGTTGAACAGTCGCCCGGGTGATTTCCCAGTAGGCTTGCATCCAAAATGAGTCACGAACAATTAGGACGATGCGGTCATCAGTAGGTGGCGTTCTTCGCCTACTCAAAGAAGTTGCGAACGAAAGGTTCTTGAGGTTTTCCTGGCGTTCGCGTTCGATGCGAATTTTCTTGGCGATCGCCGAATCGGATTGTGGCTTTTTAACGGCAACTCGACTTTTAGATCGAGGTTGGGTTGGGGCTGGGCGTTTAGTCGTTGGCCTTTTGGAAGATTGTTTGGCTTTTTCTTTTTGCTTGGCGATTTTCAAAAGCGCTTTGACCAATTGGTCTTTTCGCATTGAATGCCAACCTTCGATGCCTTTTTTCTTCGCAAGTTGGGCTAGGTCCTTGGACTTTTGGGAATTGAGTGAGGCAGCTGTAATCAAGATTCTTACTCCCTCAACGCATCAGGGAATCCTGTACGTCGAAAAGTTAAGCGTAAGGAAAAACCCTACGCAACGTCCACTACTTAGCATCCGTTCCAGTTGGTTGGAAGTGTGTATAAGACTAGATCTCCAATCTAGTCGCCGTCTCATGGTCTTGTTTGGCATTCGCTCAGAACAAGCGAAGATTGCCATCGAGCCCGTTTTTTTTGACGAAGCGGCGAGCTCGTGTGGTTAGAAACGTGACTTTTTTGAGGGAAGCTATTACCCCAAAAAACCGATACCACAGTCCCTATCCGACACATTAATCCTAACCGCAGGACACTTTTAATGCAAATAAAAGGACGTCTAACTGCTGGTTTTTTAGCAGATAGTTTTTTCTCTAAGCGTTTTATTTGTAAAGGTTTACGGTTTCGCCTAGGTTCGCTTTTAGCTTTTTTTGAAATTGCATTTGGTGGTGCTTTTCGTTCCCCATTTGTGGTTGGGGGGGCGTTCGGATTGGCTTGTTGTAAAGATGAATTGAAGTTTCAACTTGGATCGGTGTAAAAACGCAGCTATCGCCAAAGCGCAGCCGAAGTAGGGGAGAATCGGGTGTTGGAGTGGTGATTTGCGAAGTGGATGTTGCTTCCTTATTAAGCATCACTCTTTCTGCGGTATTTCTGAGCCGATGCGATACACGCTAATTAAATGCAAGGAACCAGCTGTTTTGACT